>CAYPDK010000031.1:0-61053 GCA_964409505.1 uncultured Rickettsiaceae bacterium | reverse complement strand
TCTATCTTCACTTGGAAAGTTATTAGTAACCTCTTCTTTTATACCATCTCCAATAATAGGGTTAAGTTCTTGCAAAAATTCTCTGTCATCGACTGCTTCCATTGAAGTGTCAACATCTCCTCCATGATAGAACAAGATTTCTTCTTCAATTTCTTTTTCTTTAATATGAAGACCATCTTTTTTATTTTTGTCATAGTATCTAAACTCTCCTTCTTTATTTACTGATCCAAACAAAAATGGTATTTCATACCCAAAAAGATTAATGGCAATTTGTTGTTCTATTATGTCAAAAATTAAAAAAAAAACCGTAAATAAAATTTGAAGTAATTTCAAAATAATTTCATTTTATAGGTGAAAAGATTATCTAATTATTGTGTAATAATACATATTTACAACAGTATTGCTATCTTTTTCCCGTTAAGGTTTGTTTATAATTTAGATTGCTATTTTAAATAGATTAAATAAAAAATTATTTTCTTGACTCACTAAATTTTTTTGAAGTACAATGTTGCTTTTAGTTTGCAGATTTATTTTTGTTGAGATAAATTTGCATACTATATTTCTAGGTTTCTCAGATTTAGTATCATTAGTGAAGTGAATTAATTTATGTTTTTATTATGTTTGATTTTTTAAATCTTCTAGATGGTTTCTATTGGAAATATATAGGATGGATTCTTGTTTTGTTAGTAGGTACATATTTGACTATTTTTTCTAAATTTTTTCAACTAAAACAAATATTATCCATAAAACAAAATTTAAAATCTATATTAAGAGATAGTCAAAAGGGAGAAGTTGGTATCAATCCATTTAAAATATTTTTTTCATCTATTGGAGGTATGGTAGGTCTTGGTAATATTACTGGTATTAGTGTGGCTATGATGGCAGGAGGCCCTGGTAGTCTGTTTTGGACTATGATTGCAGCATTTCTTGGCAGTTTACTTAAATACTCAGAGATATATGTAGGTGTAAAATACAGAATTAAAAATTCTGAACAAAGTTTTGATGGAGGGCCTATGTATTATCTACAAAAAGCCTTTAAAACTAAAACCTTATCCTATGTTTTTTGTGTTTTGATGTGTCTTTACGGAGTAGAAATATACCAATTTAACGTTTTAGTAGACGCAGCTCAAAAATTTTATAATGTCCCTAAGGTTTTTGCAATATTTTTCATGTTATCCTTTGTCATATATACAGTTGTTGGAGGAGTAAAACGCATAGCAAATATTGCTAGTGTCATTATGCCTTTTTTCATGATATTTTATATAGTATCATCTTTGTACATCATCTTTAAGAATTATCTGCATATTCCAAGCTTTCTTTACCTTGTGTTTTCATCTGCTTTTTCAGGTTCTGCTGCTGTTGGAGGTTTTGTAGGAAGTAGTTTTATCTTATGTTGTTATCTTGGAATTTCTAAGGCCATATATTCAGGAGATATATGTGTAGGATACGATTCTATTATACAAAGCGAGAGCAAAATTATAGATCCTAAACAGCAAGGAGTATTAGCCATATATGGTTTATTAACAGATAATTTTATATGCATTTTGACAAATATAGTTGTTGGTATTACTGGTGGATGGTTTAGATTAAATCACTTAAGTGAGACAGAAATTATACCTACGATCTTCAAAGAATATTTTGGAAACATCTCTACCGTACTTATTTCAATATTGTTTTTTATTGCAGGTATCACCACTATCAATTCTTACCTTATAGCAGGTACAAAGGCAGCAAAATTTATCTCTCCTACTATAGGAAAAAAAATATATATTTCATACGCTTTTGTATCATTCATATTTTTTTCATGTTTTTTTCATGGAAATACTTTAACAAATACTCTTGTGTTTATGAGCTTATTGAGCGGATTTTTAGTACTTATAAATATAACCGCTATCTTTAAACTAAGAAAAGAAATAAAATTTTAAAACATATTTTTGGTGATAAAGAGTATTAACATAAGTTTTATTCTTTATCATAAATATATAAACTTAATTGTAACTAACTTTAAGTGTCTTGCTCCCTTGGCTTTTTTTTGTTACTATGAATTAAAATCTTCTTTTAATTTAAAATATTATTCATTAATAATTGGTGAAATTTAATAAATTTCAATAAGAAAAGCAAATTGATATCATGCAGGATTTTATTAAAATCAGAGGTGCCAAGGAACATAATCTTAAAAATGTAGATATAGATATTCCTAAAAATAAGATGGTAGTTATAACTGGACTTAGCGGTTCAGGAAAATCATCCCTTGCCTTTGATACAATATACGCAGAAGGTCAAAGAAGATATGTTGAGAGTTTATCCTTTTATGCAAGACAGTTTTTACATCTTCAAAACAAACCCAATGTAGAATCTATATCTGGTCTTTCCCCCTCAATAGCTATTGATCAAAAGACCACCTCTAAAAATCCAAGGTCTACCGTAGGTACTTTAACTGAAGTATATGACTATATGAGATTACTCTATGCTAGAGTAGGTATAGCTTATTCTCCCTATACTGGACTTCCAATCACAAGCCAAACAATATCCCAAATGGTAGACATTATAATGCAACTACCAAATTTGAGTAAAATACATATACTTGCTCCAATTGTACGCAAAAAAAAAGGAGAGTTTAAAATGGAACTGCTAAACTTAAAAAGATTAGGCTATAAGAGAGTTATTATTGATCAGAAGTTAGTAGAACTAAATTCTATTCCTTTATTACAAAAGACTTATTTTCACGACATTGAAGTATTAGTAGATAGAGTTCAAATTTCAGAAAATCTTGGAAACAGATTAGCTGAAAGCTTAGAAAGTGCTTTAGATTTAACTCAAGATCTCGTCTATGTTCAGGTAATAGAGTTACCTAAGGAAAATAATTCAGAATATTTTAATGATCAGAGAATTGTTTTATCAAAAAAATTTGCCTGTCCTGAGTCTGGTTTTCAACTAGAGAAGATAGAACCTAGGCTTTTTTCTTTCAATAGCCCTTTTGGAGCTTGTCCTGAATGCGAAGGTATTGGGAATAAAACCTTTTTTGATGAAGAGCTAATAGTTCCCAATAAAGAATTGAGCATAAATGAAGGAGCAATAGCCCCGTGGGGAAGACCAGTTATAAAATCCTTCATCAATTCTTTACATCCTCTGGTAACATATCTTGGTTTAGATCTTACAATTCCGTTTAAGGACATATCTGAAAACATCCAGAAATTTTTATTCTATGGGATACAAAAAAAAGATTTAGAGTCTTTAAAACATTTAGATAGTAAAACTATTTCGATTTTACAACATTTTCCAGGTATCATAAACGGGTTATGTTTACGTTTTAAAAAAGATGATACTAAGCTTGTTTCTCTAAACCTACGTGATGAATTGAACAAATACACTTCTAAAACTACATGTTTTTCATGTAAGGGATTTAGGTTAAAAAAAGAGGCATTATGTGTGAAGATTGATAACTTCCACATTGGAGAATTATCACAAAAAAAAATTTTTGATCTTTACCATTTTTTCTTAGGAATTAAAGAAAAATTAACCAATAAGCAAAGCACTATAGGAGAGTCTGTTATAAGAGAGATAATTTCTAGACTAAAGTTTCTAGTTGATGTAGGACTTGAATATTTAAGCTTAAGTAGAGAAGCTGGTAGTCTCTCAGGAGGAGAGGCACAAAGAATAAGACTAGCATCTCAAATTGGATCAGGATTGAGTGGTGTCTTATATGTACTGGATGAACCCTCTATTGGTCTACATCAAAGAGATAACGATAAGCTGATAAAAACATTATTTGATTTAAAAGATCTAGGTAATAGCGTAATAGTTGTGGAGCATGATGAAGAAACTATGCTCAGTGCAGATTATATTATAGATGTTGGACCTGCTGCTGGTAGAGGAGGAGGCGAAATAGTTTTTCAAGGTTCTGTTGAGGAAATAAAGAACGCAACAACTAGGAGTATTACAGCACAATATTTAACAAAGAAACAATATATAGAAATACCTTCTATAAAAAGGACAAATAAAAAAGATAAAAAATATATTACCTTGTTAGGCGCAAATGCCAATAATTTACGTGATGTTGATCTATCCATTCAATTAGGAACTTTCAATGTTATAACTGGTGTATCCGGGAGCGGTAAATCTACGTTAATAATACATACTCTATATAATGCAGTGTTAAGATCTTTACATCTAAAAACAAGTGCGTTTACTGGCAAATATAGGGAAATAAAGGGATTAAACAATATTGATAAGGTAATAGATATCAATCAATCTCCAATAGGAAGAACTCCAAGATCAAATCCAGCTACTTATACTGGTGTTTTTTCTTATATTCGGGACTGGTTTGTAGAGCTACCTGAGGCCCGCATTAGAGGTTATAAGGTTGGACGCTTCTCTTTTAACGTACCTGGAGGACGATGTGAGTCTTGTCAGGGTGATGGATTGATTAAAATAGAAATGCATTTTCTTCCGGATGTTTATATTGTATGTGAGGAATGTAATGGTAAAAGATATAACAGAGAAACACTTGAGATAAAATATAACAAGAAAAATATATCAGATATACTGGATATGACTGTGAGTGAGGCTGTAATTTTTTTTAAGAATATTCCTCAAATTTACGAAAAATTGATCACACTACAAGAAGTAGGCCTTGAATATCTCAAAATTGGGCAATCAGCTACAACTCTTTCAGGGGGTGAGGCTCAAAGGATTAAACTTGCAAAAGAGCTTTCTAAGAAATCCACAGGCAGAACTTTATATATACTAGACGAACCAACAACAGGTCTACATACTCATGATGTTAAGCATCTTTTAAAGATCTTACACAAATTAGTAGATAAAGGCAACACAGTCATTGTTATAGAGCATAACATGGAAGTTATTAAAACCGCTGATTATATTATTGATGTTGGACCCGAAGGGGGTGATAGAGGAGGAAAAATTGTTGCTCAGGGAACTGTTGAAGATATTATTCGACTCTCTGATAAGAGTTACACAGGAAAATTTTTAAAAGAATATTTAGAACGCAATAACAATATAGATACTACAGCACATACATAATTAATCAGAAATTTACTATATCTCTAACGTATTTTAGAAGCACAAGTAATATTCAAGAAAATCTTGTTATAAATTTATGCTTTAGTATTTAAAAATTCATCATGTAGTTATGACTATTGATCACAAATTGTACAAAGAAAATCTTCAAAAATTCAATAAGAATTATTCTCAGTGGTGGGATAGTGAGGGTGAATTTGCTATGCTACACAAGATCAACCCTATAAGATGTGAATATATTCTCAAAACGATAGAGTCATTTTTTTGTATAGAAGCTAATACTGATTATTCAAAATTAAGACTTCTTGACATTGGTTGCGGAGGAGGAATTGTATCTTCATATTTTGGTTCTTTAGGCTTTAACGTTGATGGAATTGATCCTTGCAACAAAAACATCCAAGCTGCTACTCATTATTGCAGATTAAAAAAAATTAACGCCAAATTCTACAAGGCAACTACTGAAGAGTTTTTAAACTTTAATCAAGCACGTTTTGATTACGATATCATTTTGTGCCTTGAAGTGTTAGAGCATATATCTGATATTAAAACATTTTTATTTTTCACGACTCAACTACTAAAAAAAGGTGGCTTAGTTATTTTTTCTACTATAAATAAAACTCTTAAGTCTTATTTTTTACTGATATTGCTAAGTGAGCACATATTGAAAATTATTCCTAAAAAAACTCATCATTATAAAGATTTTGTGAAACCATATAAAATAATAAAAATTATAGAGACATTAGATAAAAAGATAATTTTACATAAAATGAATGGTTTAAATTTTGACGTTCTTTCTAATAAATTTTATATCTCAGATAACTTAGACACAAATTATTTTATTTCTTTTTCCAGAACTAACAATTAAAAATAAGCTATTCCAAGATAAAGGATTAAAAATTGAACAAAATATACTATTAATGTCTAAGTACTTATATCTATTAAATAATAATACTCATCATTAATAAGGAATTTATCGAACAATTTATTAGCAGATTTTTGATAAGAATTAACACTTCTAAGATAAAGTCCTTTGCATATAATAGTTCTTACCCCCTCATAAGGTTTTCTATCCATTGCATATGAGACTGCAATAGGAAGATCTTGATCTCCTATAAATGTATCTATTTTACCAAAATTTTTAGGGTCAACTATAATAGTATTAGAATTCAATTCCAATACCTTTACAGATATTTTGACTACATCTCCGCATAAAAAAAAAGGAAATTTTTGTCCATTATTTGAATCAAAAATTCTTACTTCCTTTTCATTTAAAAAAAAACGAGGAAAGACTTCTTCTAAAGTCAAAAATATTTTGTTATAAGATCTTTTAATATCGAAATAGGACTGTTCTGAGTTGGAAGAGGTGTTTTTTAAAGATTGATTATCATGTACATCATCCAATATAATAGAAGATCTTGTTTCACCAACCCTCATACCACTTCCTAGAACGTCTATTTCCTGAAATATGTCATTTTTTCCTAGGGTTATTTTCTTTGTTTCCTCCTTTACTATCTGTTTAGGATCTCCTTGATAAAGAATTTTATATTTTATTCTAACATCGTACCCACACAAAGCAGGTCCTATCCGTTCACTTGTATTATTGTTAAAAATCTCAGTATAAAAAACGGTTCCAAAATGATCAATAGATTTGTTTAAGTCTATTTTATAGTCTTTTTGAGCTAAGTACCTATTCAAATTTTGATGTATAGGAGATAACAACTTTTCAAAAACCCTTTGACCTGTTTTAGTTTTTAAAAGATTTAACAAAACAGCAGAACTTGTTTTTTCTAAAAAACTACCTTCAAATTTAGGATCTTTCTCGTCCTTTGAGGATACTTGATCATCTTTTACAAAAAATTTTTGAATATTTTCACCAAAAACATTATAAAATATAACTACACAAATAATAATCATTATTATCTTATTCATTATTAGATAGCTTTAATTAATATAATAATTATCTCCCTAAATTTCCCTATACTATACAACTAATAAAACATCCATGGACCTATTAATAGCTAAAATCTTATTTCCAAAAGAATCTCTATTTCCACTTTATTATTTACTAGAAGAGAGTTGCAATATTCCTATCATAGGACAGATGGTTCATGCATCTTTTCGTAATAAAGAAATTATAGGGTTTATTTGGGAAATTGTAGAAGCAAAAAATATAGAATACAATTTAAATAAATTGAAAACTTTGCATAAAAAGAACATATTTGACTATATCTTATGCAAAAAACACCTAATATTTCTGAATAGACTAAGTACATATTATGTATCACCCCTAGGATCAATCTTAAAATTAAGCATTCCCTTTGATATAAAAGATTTATTATTTAGTGATAAATATGCATCAAAACCAATAACACCCTCTATAGAAAAAATTATAAACGATAATAATCTTTTTAAACTATCTCAAGAACAAGAAAAGATTTTTAATGGAATAAAAAATCTTACAAATAAAAAACCTACTGTAATAAAGGGCATTACAGGATCTGGAAAAACAGAGATATATTTTCACTTAATATGGGAAAAAATTCTACTTAAAAAACAATCTTTAATTCTAGTCCCGGAAATAGGGCTAGTATCTGATATCTCAGAAAGATTTATATCAAGATTTAAATTCAAACCAGTCATTTGGACTTCAAAAGTAAGTATCAAAAAGAAAAATATATACTTAAGACAAATTATCCTAGGACAATCACTTGTAGTCATAGGTACAAGAAGTAGTTTGTTTTTACCATATAAAAATCTCTCTTTAATCATTGTAGATGAAGAACATTCTTCTTCCTATAAACAAGAATCTGGAGTATTATATAATGCACGTGACGCATCCGTATTAAAAGGCTTAATTCAAGATATACAAGTAATTTTAGTATCTGCAACTCCGTCTATCGAGACTATTTACAATTCTACTATCAGTAAATACAATTTTTTTTCTTTAAAGTTAAGATTTAATCAAGCCTCTCTTCCAAGCATCGAAATCTTGGACATGAAAAAAGAGGTGTTTAAACATAAATCTTGGATCTCTAGCAAACTGATATTTTATATAAAAAAAAATATAGAAAAAAAAGAACAAACTATTTTATTTTTAAATAGAAAAGGATATGCACATATAATTATATGTTCTTCTTGTGGTTATAGGCTTGAATGTAGATTTTGTTCTGTTTCTTTAGTTTTATACAAAACTAAAAAATTATTAAAATGTCAATATTGTGGCTATATTCAGAAAATACTTACTAAATGTAGTCACTGTTCAAAAGAAGGGAGCTTAATAGCCCTTGGAGTCGGAATTGATCAGGTAAGTGAGGAAATAAAAAAAATTTTTCCTGATCAAAAAATATTCTCCTTAAGCACTGATTTAAGCTCCCAGAAAGTAGTAGATACACTGCAATTAATGAAAGAAGATAAAATAGATATTCTTATAGGCACACAAATCATAAGTAAGGGATTTCATTTTCCAAATCTTACTTTTATAGGGATAATAGATGCTGGCATTATTGGATATAGGGAAGACTATAGAGCACATGAGAGAATGTACCAACTTCTAAACCAAATAATTGGCCGAGCAGGAAGAGAAAAAAAATTAGGCCATGTCCTAATACAAAGCTATAATCCAAGTAATAAAACAATAACTGCCATAAAAAATTATGACGAAGATCAATTTATAAAAAATGAACTAAATCAAAGAAAATTATCAAATATGCCTCCATTTACAAGATCCTGTGTAGTATCTTTTATTGGTAAATCTAAAGAAAAAATATTTCAGTTATCCAAAAATTTTATCTATGAAATTTCAAACCTACTTCCAAATAAAAACGATATCGTAATATTAGGCCCTGTAGAAAGAGCTGTCTTTAAAATTGCTGGAAAATATAGTTACAAACTTTTAATACTATCCCCTAGAAATATAAATATACAAAAATATCTAAAATCTTGTTATGATAGTTTTAAGGGTAATGGGACCTTTAGCATTAGGGTGGATGTAGATCCTCAATATTTGGTGTAGAGCGTATTCATGTCTTTGTTTCACAGTACTATTTTAACAATCTTTCCTGAAGTCTTTCCTGGCCCTTTGGGTGTTTCTCTCGCAGGAACGGCGCTAAAAAAAAACATTTGGAGCTTTAATACTATAAATATTCGTAATTATGGCCTTACTAAACATAAAAAAATAGACGACACAATGTATGGAGGAGGGAGAGGTCTTATTATGAGAGCAGATGTACTTGGTAGAGCGCTAGATGATATAACTCATGAAAAAAACATGATACTCTACCCTTCCCCAAGAGGAACAATATTCACACAAGACCTAGCTCATAAAATAGCGCAGCAAAAAAAAATCACAATTTTATGTGGAAGATTCGAAGGTATTGACGAACGAATTATTGACCACTATAATCTTTTCCAGGTAAGTGTAGGAGATTTTATAATTTCAGGTGGAGAGATTGCAACTTTGATTATATTAGATTCAGTAATTAGAACCCTACCAGGCGTAATCTCAAATGCAGCTGTGTTAGAAAATGACTCATTCTCGCTTAAAAAGGGAAATTTTAAATTACTAGAATATCCGCTCTACACAAAGCCCTATATTTGGAAAAATAAGAAAGTCCCAGATGTTTTGGTATCTGGAAATCAAAAAGCTATATCTGACTGGAAGCAAAGAGAATCTCTTAAGTTAACACAAAGATTACGACCTGATTTACTAGAATAGTTGTACTTTCAGTGTATTTAGTTAATTTTATTAAAAATTTTAAAGAAAATTGATATGAAAAGTAAAATTATAGAGTATTACAATAATAAACACATAGAATCTATTTCTAAATCAAGAAAAATACAGCCATTTAGAGTTGGTGATACTATAGATGTAAAAACTATTACTTCAGATTCTGATACAAAAAGAATACAATCTTTTGAAGGTGTGGTTATTGCTAAAAGGAATAGGTCTATAAGTTCCTCTTTCATTGTCAGAAAAATCTCTTACGGAGAAGGGATAAATAAAAAATTTATGCTCTACTCCCCAAATATTAAGGAAATAAAAGTAATAAGACACGGAAGTGTAAGAAGAGCAAAATTATATTTTTTAAATGCTCTAAGAGGCAAGGCAGCGCGTATAAAGGAAAAAATTACTCAAAAAAAAGTTCTAAACAATTCTTATACAAATTGATTGGTCTAATATTAGTTGAACTGGCTAAGATCCAAATTTTTATAATTTAAGTCGAGATTTAAATGCTGATAGATAAAATTTCTCCTAGAAATAAGGAAGATGTTAACGTGATTATAGAGATTTCAATGAATTCTGGACCAGTAAAATATGAGTTAGATAAAAATTCAGGAGCATTATTTGTAGATAGATTTATGCAAACATCTATGTTCTACCCTTGTAATTACGGATTTGTACCTAACACTTTAGCACTTGATGGTGACCCTATTGATGTTTTCGTAATGTCAAATTTTCCTATTATGCCCTCTAGTGTTGTACCTGTACGCCCCGTTGCTGCACTTATTATGAAGGATGAGGCTGGTATGGACGAAAAAATAATCTCAGTTCCTACTAATAAAGTAGATTTAAGCTTTTCACAAATACAAGATCAAGGTGATCTAGGAGAAGATTTTAAACAAAAAATTGTACATTTCTTATCCCATTATAAAGATTTAGAAAACGGAAAATGGGTGCAAATTCAAGACTGGAAGAACAAAAATTTTGCAAACCAGCTAATAGACGAAGGAATAGAAAGATTAAGAAAAAATATTTAATAATTTCGATTCTACAAGATTCTTTCGTTTTAAAATATCAAATATTATGAAACGATTTTTTTCCTCATTATTTATATTTGTAATTTTCATAGTATCTATTTTTTATATAAAATCTCTTTTTATACCGATTATCGTTATTATGTACTGCTTTATGATCTTTGAATGGTACAAAATGACCGGTTTTTCTTATTTTTTAGCCATAGGATTTATCACTATATCCGCTTCTATCTTAGGATTGAATTACATATTTTCTGTTGATCCAACTGGAAGCATTATATTCACCTATTTTTGCATCATTTGGTTTGTAGATATTTTTGCTATGTTTGTTGGAACAATTTTTCCTAATACCTTAAAATTAAGCCCTAGAATAAGTCCTAAAAAAACAGTTATAGGTTTTATCTTTGGAGTGATGTCTTCCGGAACCGTAGTATATATTTTAGATTGTATTCTTTACCTAAAGCTATCATATCTAGATTTATACTCTAAATTATCAATTAGTATTTTTTCCATATTTCTTGCAGCATGCGCTCAAATAAGCGACTTATTTGTCTCTTTTTTTAAAAGAAAATTTGATATAAAAGATAGTGGTAACTATATTCCAGGACACGGAGGATTTTTAGATAGATTCGATAGTACAATACTGACCTCACCCATATTATGCATATGTCTATATTTTTTCTACTACTAACTTTTTCTGTTTTCAATTATACTGCTCTTAAAAGAGTACATTAAGAAGAATGTCTCTTAGATAATAACTTTTTTAGGTGAAATTTTACCTTATATGATAAAGAAAATAAAAACTTTGGTTTTTAGGGGAATAAAAGCAGTAAACGTGGATATACAAATTCAGCTCTCCCCAGGAATTCCTAATTTTATAATAGTAGGTCTTGCAGACAAGACTATAGCAGAGTCCAAAGAGAGAGTAAAAGGAGCTCTTTCCGCTATAGGAATTTCAATGCCAAACAAAAAAATTACTGTCAATTTATCACCTGCAAATTTATTAAAAGAAGGAAGTCATTTTGATCTTGCTCTCTCGCTCGCTGTTTTAAGCATTATAGATGTAATACAAAGTACTGAAATCCAGGATTATGTTATATTAGGAGAATTATCTTTAGATGGTTCTATTTTAGGAGTAAGTGGAGTTCTTCCTTCTGCTATTGAAGCAAAGGCTCAAAATTTAGGTATTATCTGTCCTTACGTTAACACAGAGGAGGCTATTTTATCTGGGAATGATAAAATCATATCACCCTCACACATATTACAACTAATTAATCACCTAAAAGGTTCACAATTAATACCAGAGACAAAAATTGAAGATATTATCTCAAAGAAAAAATTAAAAAAAAGCAGTACTTCTCACAATACAGACCTAAAAGACATTATAGGACAAAAAATATCTAAAAAAGCTTTAGAAATTACAGCCGCAGGTAGACATAATCTGCTTATGTACGGCCCTCCTGGAACAGGTAAATCTATGCTTGCAAGCAGAATTGTGACAATTTTACCTGATTTAAGTTTTGAAGAAATTTTAGAATCAAGTACTATATTTAGCGTGGCAGGTATGATTACAAATGGAGAATTAATATCTAAAAGACCTTTTAGAAACCCCCATCATTCATGCACAGAAGCCTCTATGGTTGGAGGAGGTGTTGGTTATAAAATTCATCCAGGAGAGGTATCTCTTGCACATAATGGTATTTTATTTTTGGACGAATTTCCTGAATTTAAACCAAAAATAATAGATTCTCTAAGACAACCAATAGAGACAAAAGAAGTACTTATTTCTCGTTCAGGGTATCAAGTAAAATATCCTGCACATTTTCAATTAATAGCAGCTATGAATCCATGTAAATGTGGGTATTTAAACGATGATTCTAAATCATGTGGACGTGCTCCTATATGTGCTATAAATTACCAATCAAAGATTTCTGGCCCTATCCTTGATAGATTTGACTTAAAAACACACGTACTTGATGAGGGACTAAAATTATTTTCAAAGACAGATCCTCTGTCTCTGTCTTCTGAGGAAGAATCTAGTGCTCAAGTAAAAGAACGAGTACTAATTGCAACAGAAATACAAAAAATTAGATATAAAAATTTTCCTATTAATTTTAACTCCGAAGCATCTCTTGAGATTCTAAAAAAACTTATAACACTACAAGACAACGCAAGCACTATCCTAAATACAGCAGCGAAAAAATTCAATCTCTCTATGAGAGGTTATGTAAGTATTTTAAAAGTTGCAAGAACAATAGCAGATTTAGAAAGAAAAACATCTATAGACCAAACACATATATCAGAAGCTATTAATTATAGAATAGCAAATATTTCTAAATCCATACAAAATAACCAACCTAAGAATATAGTGAATAGCTATGTTTAAAAATTTTTTCTATTTTTCACTCAGCACATGTTTTTTTGTATTATTTTTTTACTTAGGAACTTGGCAACTAAAAAAATATTTTCTCAAAAAAACTACACATTCCTTAATAAATAGCTCTTCAGACGCTATACCTATTTTATTTGATACACTATCTTACGAAGAAAAAAAGTCTTTACCACCTTATACAAAAATTTTATTAAAAGGAAATTTTATGAAAGAAAACATAGTTTTATATGGTGCAAGATATGGAATACGAAAAAAAGATCAAAAATCATATCTATTTTCTGCTTTTATCACAACAAGCGGCGAAAATTTAGGAATAATAAAAGGTTGGACAGAATATAATCAAACTCCTCAAAAAAATTTACCCAATACTTGTAGAGAAGAAAAAGAAATAATAGCCCTTACTATTCCGTATGAAAAAAAATCTAAATTTATCCCACAAAATGACTTGTCTCAAGATATCTGGTTTACCCTAGACTCAAACACAAGCAAAAAAAGATTCAATATCTCTTTTGATCAGTATTATCTATTATTACAAGATATAGTCTCACCGAAAATGGATATAAATATAAATTGGAATTTAGTAAAAAAAATAACATTACTAAAAATTTCACACCTTGAATATGCTATCACTTGGTATATTTTTTCTTTTATTGTGCTATTTTTACATATTTATCTATATAATTGTAGGCAGATTAAAAAAATAGACAGATCCAGATAGATTTTTATGTCTAAAGCTAAAAAAAAATATATTTGCAATAATTGTGGAGTAATTTTTCATAAATGGTCTGGGCAATGCTTTGAGTGTGGAAGCTGGGGAAGCATTATAGAAGAGGTAGAGAATTACTCAGACAATTTTTTAAACGGAGCTGTTGCTGAAAGAGTTGAATATATCTCAGAAATAAAAATTAAAAATACAGGTAGAATCAAAACAAATATTGCAGAATTTGACAGAGCTGTAGGAGGAGGATTAGTTAAGACTTCGGTATTGCTTATAGGAGGCGATCCTGGCATAGGAAAATCTACTCTATTACTACAAATAGCAGCAAAATTATCTGAAAATAATTTTCCAGTATTATACCTAAGTGCTGAAGAATCAACAGAGCAGATTAAAATTCGAGCTGAAAGATTAGGAATTCAAGGTAATCAAAGCCTTTTAACACTTCATTCAATAAATTTAGAAAATATTCTAGCAACCATATTACAAAGTAAGATTAAATTTGAGCTAGTCATAATTGACTCAATTCAAACCATTAAAACAAATCAATTAATCTCTTCTGCAGGTACTATTTCACAAATTAAATTATGCTCTAATATACTCACAAATTACGCGAAAAAAAATAATTTTACTCTATTAATCTCATGCCATGTAAATAAAGAAGGGGAATTATCCGGTCCTAAAATGTTAGAGCATATGGTAGATACAGTATTATATTTTGAAGGCAACAACCACAGTACATACAGAATACTAAGAACAATCAAAAATAGATTCGGAAATGTAAATGAAATAGGAGTATTTGAAATGCTCTCCTGCGGCCTAAAAGAAATTAACAACCCCTCAGAAGAATTTTTAATTAACAAATATTCTCATAATGTAAGTGGTAATTCCATTTTTGCCGGAATTGAAGGGTCTAGAGTCTTATTACTTGAAATACAAGCTCTTATAAACAAGACTAACATGGCCACTCCAAGAAGATCTGTTGTAGGTTGGGACTATAACAGACTTGCTATGATTATCGCAGTTTTAAGCATTAGGTTAAAAATGAACTTAATGTTCTACGAAATTTATTTAAACGTTGCAGGAGGCCTAAAAATAGCTGAACCTGCTGCTGATCTTGCAGTAGCTATGGCTCTTATCTCTGCATATAAAAATATTCCTATTAACAATAAGTCTGTTTTTTTCGGAGAAATTTCGCTCTCTGGAGCAATAAATGGAGTCTCTTATATGGAAAAAAGGATAAATGAAGCTAGAAAGCTTGGTTACCAGAATATATACTGTTACAACTCAAAGAAAATATCTAGTAATAATTCTACAACAATTCATAATGTAGATCATCTATCAAAATTAAAGGATATATCTAGAATTCCTAATTAGTGAATATATCCAAAAATATGCAAGTTGTCCGGGCTATATTCTGTAACTGATACAAATTTACTACAATATTTTACCAAAATTGTGATATTTTTAACTAAAATTACAATCTTAAGCTAAAATAATATTGAATCAATTGAGTTATATATATATAATCGCAGTGTAAACTAAACTAGTAATTAAATTAATTTATGAGTGTACTATGCAAAATAAAAAAGAAGTTTCTAGAAGTAGGGTAGACTCTACTGACAGATTGGTAAGCCAAAAATTAAAAATGAGAAGAATGATTTTAGGTCTGAGCCAAAATGATATTAGTAAAGCTATCGAAGTAAGTGTACAACAAGTACAAAAATATGAGAAAGCTATAAACAGAATTTCAAGTGGTCGATTACATTGTATTTCGAAATTTTTAAGAGTTCCTATAAGTTATTTCTTTGAACAAGCAAATGATGATGCTGCTTTCAAAGAGGCTCTAAAAGTAAAAGAAGATCAAACGGAATATGATTCAGCAAATATTAATGGTAAAAAGGCTAATACTGATAATATCTCAGAAAAAGAGATTTTTTCTCTAGTTAAAGCTTTTAGTGAAATAAAGAGCTCCAATAGTAGAAAAAAAATTATAGAATTAGCAAAAACTTTAAATTGAGATACAATTTTTAAATATTCACAAGTGGCTAATTCACTGGCCTTAAATAAAAAATTGACCTTCACGTTTTACTTGTAAAGTATTTAAATTTATGCTGTAAGATGTGAGTATTAAAATTTAAGGCCTACTAGTCCTTAAAGGTTTATGATCTTGCTAAAAATATCCAATTCCTCACTAAGGCGATTGGTTATGTCTTACGTAGTCGATATGTTTTGTTTTTTATAAAACTTTCCTTATAAGTAACAGAGCGTACTAAAATTGAAAATGATTCTACAACAATTATATAAAAAAACACTGACCACTAATAACCACAAATATACAAAAATTGTAAAATAGTTCTCTATATAAACACAACAAACTACATCTAAACCAAAAATATCATTTTCAGTAAGTACATTTGTATTTACTAAGTAGAAATTTTTAACTTTTTCCTTGGAGGAATAAAAACAATATTTTCTCCCTCATTGTCAACCTTGTTATCTAGTTGTTCCATAATCCCCACAAAGTGATTATCATGTTTTATCAAATTAACAATCGACCACCCCTCATCCATATCGCTTTTCACTTTATTTAGATCAAGCTCATTGTCAGTAAAAAGTACTAACTTCTGCACTGGCTTTTTATAAATCATATCAAAAAAAACTATTATAGTGATAAAATAATAACGCTTTACAATTAACTGCCTCTAATTCTATTACATTATTACAAAAAGTGCAAATTAATATAATTATTAACGATTAATATATTATAAGTTTTTTTGTTCACTTAATTTTTTTTGGTATTCAATATTAATCAAATTGATGGATATAATCCAAAAAAATACAACTACGAAAAATATTGAAGCAAAAAAAGGAGATGCTTCTTTAAAAGAAAAACTTGGAAAAAGTACGAAAAATGTAGATTGAATTATTCCTCCCCCAGATTTACCTAATCTACCTCCTAACACGTCAACAGCAGCTTTTCCTTTAGTTTTTAGCTCATCTGGTAGAGGAATATACGCCATTTCTTTTGTAGAATCAAACAAAGAGTATTTTGTAGCTTTGCTCAGTACATTTTGAAGTGTGCCAATAAATATTGCTAAATTTAAACTACTAATGCCAAGTATGGTCCCAACAAATATACCTAAAGTTGTGTCAAAAATGATCAAGGAAAAGAAAACAGCTCCTGTGCAGATCATTACAATAGGAGTGAGTATTGCTGCAGTTTTCCATGTTACATTCCTTAATATGTTACTTCCGATGATCATAAATATGATAGCTGCAATTCCTTGGTAGGCTTGAAACTGTCCCATAAACATGGTGTAATCTGCACTTGTAACATATAGTTCTTTAATCCTAGATTTCCAAACACCCTCGACCAAATTAATGGAAATTCCATAAGACATAACAAGAAGTGCCATAAGCCCTATATATTTGGATCTTGTAACCATATAAAAGCTTTCTTTAAGAGTTAATTTAGGCTTAGGTGCTTTCTTTTTTTTCTCTTCTTTTGGAATAAGGTCTTTATTTTTTGCTATATTTATATTTATTTTTTTATAAAGAAAAATAATTATCAAGGTATTGAGTCCTAATAGGCAAAAAATCGGTACATATTGTAGGTTTTGAGTAAAGAGATTAAGTCTGCTTTTTAAAAAAGACAAGACAAGCATAGAACAAGGAAGAGATAGATTTCCTATCAGACCAAACATAGAATAAAAACGTTTTGCTTCCTCTGTAGAGGTAATTCTATTTGCAAATTGCCAAAACAGCAAACTAAGCATGACACTACCCCATAATTCAGAGATTACATATATAAAAGCATAACTCCAATTTGCCGCTACTTTAATAAACCATTTCAGGTGAGGATATTGCAATGTAAGATTTAATAAACCAATCTTATTCATATGGAAATAATCTACGTTAGGATACAAAACAAGTCCAAAAATCATAATACATATCAGGAAAAAAGATGAAATTATGTAAAAAACCTGATCTTGCGAGAATAAATTGCATAACTTAGTATATATTATAATCATTACTACAGCAGAAGGAAGAACCAGATATAATTTTATAAACCCAAGAGCCTCAGTACCTATTAAAGTAACTACAAATCCATCTTTTATAGCTCTTAATACCGCATAATTAAGTAAAATAAAAAACATCATCAAGGCCATGGGAATGAATTTTTTATGCTCTTCTGGATAAATCGGCCAAAATAACTTATTGATAACTTTTCTTTCTTTTGTGGTGTTCATATAAAAATTAGATGTTTTAATCTAGTTTATTAGTTAATAAATTTGAATAAAAATTAAAAATTTAAATTAATTTTACTTTTTTATCAAGCAAAAATTTTTAATGTAGACTATATTTTTTTACTCTTAAAAATTATAGTGGGCGATGACAGACTCGAACTGCCGACACTCTCGGTGTAAACGAGGAACTCTACCAACTGAGCTAATCGCCCTGAAAGAACAAAATAACATATTTTAACAAAAAGTAAAGCACAGGATCTTATAGAGTCGATTCTATCATTTCAAGCTTTAAAATCAATATGATTGGTCTTATTTGGAAAGAATTAGTAAATATAATTATTATTTGCTTATGGTTTTAGAGCCTATGATGTTGGCTTTGTTGATGGGTGAGCTTTTTTATATATCGAGTTTAGATATTTTAAATTTATTTTTGTATAATTTTGTGTTGTGGAGAGGTTTTTATGTCCTAAAAGATCTTGGATAGCTCTTAGATCTGCTCCGTTTTCTAGTAGATGAGTTGCAAAGCTATGTCGAAAGCTGTGAGCAGTGAGATATTCTGGTAGACCTAAAATTCTCCTTAGCAAAAGTAGCTTTTTACTAAAATATGTTCTTTGTAGTAATTCTCCTCTTATACCTCGAAATATCGGATCACTATTACCCAATGTGTATGGAAGGGCTTTTAAGTAATTAAGAATATGCTCTTTAGTTTTTTCAATCCAGGGTACGATCCTCTCATTAGCGCCCTTACCCTTTATCAATAAAAAATCTTTATTATCTAAGTGGTTTTTTGTTATAGATAGTGCCTCAGACACTCTCATACCGGAGGCATATAGTAAAAAAATTAGAGCTTTATCCCTTAAATATAACCAAGTTTCAGAATTTTTCTTATATAAAAGATCTACATTATTCAATATTTTTGATATAGATATTACGTCAAGGGACTTAGGTATTAATTTTGGTAATTTAGGAAATTTTAACATAAAAATTGCCTGAGACTTAATCCTGTGTTTTGTGATTAGGTATTTGTAGAAATTTTTTATAGAAGATATTGCTCTTGAGTTTGATCTATGAGAGTAGTTATTTCTTACTCTGTGAGCAAGCCAACTTCTGAGAAATCTAATATTTGTTTTATCTATAAAATTTAGTTCTTTTAATTCGATTTCATAAAATTTTTCCATGAAAGAAAAATATTCTCTAACATCTCTGACATAAGCTTCTGTGGTGTTTAAAGAGAGCTTTCTTTCAAGCACTAAGTAGTCTTTCCACATTTTTATGAAAAAAATTTTGTCTTCTAGAGTAGATTTATTCATAAAATCACTACAGATGTTTCGCAGATTCGAGCACAGTCTCCAGTATTATCTTGGAAGAGATTATATCATATTTTCCATAAAATTTGTTTTTATGCTTCTTATCATATGCATTTACAATAGCATGAGCTTCTTTTGAGGTAAATCTTTCATCTTGAAGAAAAATTGGTAAATGAGTAAGCTTAGATAATTTTTCTGAAAAATAGAGTGTATTTTTTGTATGATTTGTATGTGTTTTGTCTAAATTTAATGGAAGACCTATAACTATACCACATGAATTAGTGTCTGAAATAATAGCTAGTGTTTTTTCTAATTGCACTTTAATACAGGTCGATTTTATAAGTGTTAAAGGAAGAGCAATTTTGTTTTTAAGTCCGGATATTGATACGCCAGTTTTAGACATACCATAATCAATTCCCAAAATTGGTTGAGCCTTATTAATTAACAGACAAAAATCCTTCAAATGTTCAATAATCACAAATAAATTTATACCAGAACTTATAACAATAATGTAGTATATGTGTTTTGAAGCTATTCTATTCGAAAATTTTTATTAAATAAACAATCTAAATACCAATTAATGATAAATACGATAAAACCTTTTCTAGCATTAAGGCGTATTATTTATCTCGTAGTTGAGATATTTGAGGAAGAATATAACCACATAAATCTCTGGTATTTTTTTTCTTTTTTTTGTGGAATAATATACTTCTTTACAGAGCGTAAAATCCCAAAAGAAATAATTTTCCTCGGCTCACTAGCTAGTCTTGCCCTTATCATATTATCTTTTTATCATAAAAGCCATGTTTTAATCTCGTTTTTATGTGGTATAAGTGTTTTTTTTATTTTAGGAATTGGGGTAGCTCAAATTCGATGGAACTCCATTATAAATACTGACACTAAAAAGCGTGTAATCTCTGGCTCGATTATAGGCACAATATCTGATATTAAGAAAAAAAATACACATATTACTCTAATTTTAAAAGATGTTTTTGTATTAAAGAATAAATATTCTCATAACAAAATACTGGAAAAAGTGAAGATGAATCTAAGTAATGATCATGTAGGAGATGTTGTTTTAAATTTAAATGATAGAGTAGAAATAAAATCCATATTATATACAACACATAAAAATTATAATTTTCTTCATAACTATAACAATTTTTATTCTTATGTTCTCGGAATAGAGGCTTTTGGATACTCAAAAGATAATGTCAAAAAGCTTTTTAGCTTAAAAAATAATATGAGTTCTTACATCAATAATATTATCTACAAAATCAGAAAATCTATAGAAAATAGATTATGCTTGGCTATGAAGGCAGAATATGCACAAGTAGCAATTGCTCTTTTAATAGGTAAGATTGATTCTATGGAAAATAAGCTACTTCAAAGTGTTCGTGACATCGGAGTTGGACATATTTTTTGTGTTTCTGGTCTACACATATCAACAGTGGCGGGATTTGTATTTACTACATTTAGAGTTTTATTAAATTTATCTAATAAAATTTCTTATAAAGCTAATATTAAAATCTGTTCTTTAGTTATTTCTATAATGTTTACGTTTTTTTATTTACTTATTACGGGTAGTGGAATAGCTTCAATAAGAGCATTTCTTATGTTTAGCTTTTTTGTTTTAGCTATTTTCTTGAATAGACATATATTACAGATGAGATCCGTGTTAGGAGTTGCATTTATAATGTTATCTTTTCAGCCTGAAATTATTATGCATCCGAGTTTTCAACTATCTTTCGCATCAGTTATCTGTATAATAGGGGGTTATCAATATTATCAATCTCTACAGATAAAAATTTTACCTTTTTTGGAAAAAAAAAATATCATATCTAATTTTGCTAAATATATAGTTGTTAATATCTACACTACTTTTCTCGCCTCAATACTTACAATACCGTTTGCGATATATCATTTTTTTCAATTTCCTACTTATTCAATCATATCAAATTTATTAGCAGTCCCTCTTATAACTCTCTTCATAATACCTCTTTTAATTTTGTCTCTTCTGTTTATGAGTTTCAATTTAGAAATGATTTTTTTGAAGTTATCTAGTTTCTTCATTTATCTATTTTTAGAGTCAGTTAGACTTATTTCTACGTTTCCTTATGTCAGTATTGTTACAGGACATATATCACATTATTCACTATTTTTATTTGTCTTAGGAATATTTTGGTTACTTATATGGCAAGGAAGAGTTAAATTTTTAGCTATCGCTATAATGATTTTTGGAATTCATTATATGTATCTGGGTAAAAAGGCAGACCTTATTTATTTAAGTGAAGATCAGATAATTTTAATGAGAGACGGGAATAGCGCTACCTTATTTCATTTTAATCAAAATATAAATGATAAAGCAATTCAGCGCTTACAAAATTGGTATGGTAAAAAAATAACTCAAGTAAAGTATCTTAGTATAGAGGACAACAATATCATCTCACTCAATAACGATCTTTTGGAAAGAGTATCGATAAATTACGATAAGTGCTATCATGAAGATGATGTTGCATTACAAATGGTTTTTTCAGAAAAATTAGATTGTCAATTATCTGAAAATTTTATTGTTCCTTTTCAATTTTTAGTAAAAAGTCCAATTATATATATCTACTGTAAGCAAGGGAAGTGCTCCTATAAATAAGATGTAAAGGACATGTATTTGCTAAAAGGAATCTATTTTTATAAAAAGTAATGTTCTTGAGTATTATGTTTGACTTAAAAATAGACTTGTTACAATTACATTTGTTATACTTGCTATGTAAGTAATTTTGAGAATAATTCTACTAAGCCGTAGCCACTTTATGCAAAAAAACTTTTGTGCATTATTCCTTTATTTACCAATATTTTTGTGTATTTTTTTTTTTTCCTATGAGCTTTGCTTTGGTATTGGAAAAGACTCAGTTGTCAAGGAGAGAAGAAGGATATCTAATGATTTAACAAAAGAAAATTTATCAAACTTAGTAAAGGCACAATTGGAATTTACGTCTCTGAGGCACAAGATTATAAGTGAGAATATAGCGAATCTCAACACTCCGGGATATAGAGCATTAGATGTAAAAGAACCTGTTACCTATAGAGATTTATCTGATAGAAATAATACATTTATTCTAAAAGTCACGCATCCAAAGCATATTAAAAATAATAAAAATTCTCAAAAAAATTTTAAAATTTATAAAATTCAAAATGCTCAAGAAGAGAAAAAGAATAAGAATAATGTATCACTAAATCAACAACTTAGTGCATTATCACAAAATCAACAAGAATATAATTCTGCTTTAAAAATAAATGCAATAATTAACTCTTTGTTAAGTACTATACTTACAAAATCTGGTTCCTAAAATGCAAAAAAAAATCTTTCTATTTATTTTATTAATCTTAAGATTCAAAACTATTTTTGCCATTGAGGATGATCTTAAAAAATCTATTAATATGTTAATAAGTGCAAATACTGTGCAATTAGAAAGGATAAAAGTAGCTACAGAAAATTTAACAAATATTGATTCTGTAGCTACAAAAAAAGGGTCTATGCCGTATAGAAGAAAAATAGTCTTGGTTAAAAATACATTTAATAAACGAAAAAAAATGAATCAACTATTAGTAAAAAATATCACTTATAGTAAGGCAGCTTTTAACTTTAAATATGATCCTAATCATCCTTTTGCTCAAGAAAATGGATATTTGGCATATCCGAATGTTACTTTGGAAATAGAAAAGGCTGATATTATGGAAGCTCAGAGGAGTTATGAGGCAAATCTAAGTGTTATAGAAATAAGTAATTCCTTGATTAATAAAACAATAGAGTCTATCAATAAATAATTCATATAATATAATAAGTAAAAATAATATGATGATCCCTCCTGTAGCTTATGTTCCTAATGACATGTTATCAACTTTTTCTAATAATGTTTCTAGCTTTAACGGTGCAATTATGTCTCATACGGAGTTTCAAAAAATTATTCAGAGTGAGATATCTAAATCTCACAAAAGCTTTGTTGTAGATTCAAACAATAATTACTCACAAAGTTCTTTTTTAGCACAAGAAAATTCTAATCTTTTTAATCTAGTGTCAGGAGCCCTTGTCAATACGAGTGCTAAGCTGACTTCACAGGATATTACTATGAAAAAATATTTACTCAATAAAGCGTCTCTAACAGACGTACTTACGTATTCGCAAGAGGCATCAAATCAGTTGAAATTAGTTGTAGAAATTAGGAATAAAATACTTGAGTCTCTAGAAAAGGTTATGAATATGTCTCTTTAATATTTCTAGATGTTTTGTATTGCATTTGTGTATATTGTCTTTATAATGGGAGAGCATCGTAATTGCGCGGGGTAGAGCAGGGGTAGCTCGTCAGGCTCATAACCTGAAGGTCGTAGGTTCAAATCCTACCTCCGCAAGTGTTTTGTCAGTTTTTGTTAATGAATTATAGAATTGACCACCTTGATTGAACCACCTTGTTTGATATAGTTTAGGTGATGTGCTGCGGTGCCCACAATAACCACTATCCAATATTTGTAGGAAATTTTTTTACTTTGGCGAAATTCTTTCCAAATTAAATTGAAGAGAGTATTCTTCTATTAGAATTCTAGAGCTATTTTTACAAATGCTCCTCAGTGGAGGAGAAGACAGTGGATTTGATCAATATCAGTTTTCCAGTAAGCTATAAGTCTCTTGTTGTGTTAGTGCCAATAGCTTCTTTTTTATAATGATTATTTTGTCATCTTTCTTAAAGAGTTCTTTTAAGACGCAATGAATGTTTTCAAAAATAAATTTAATCTGGTAATATTTTTATAAATGGTTATTTTATGTTATGTACTCTATAGAGCAAAATATACTTATTACAGGAGCGTCTAAAGGTCTTGGAAAGGCCTTGGCTTTAGAATATGCAAAAAATTCTAAGAACTCTTTATTCCTTTTGGGGAGAAATGGTGATGATCTGAAAGAAGTACAAAAAATTTGTAGTAGCCTAAATGTTTCAGCAAAAATATTTGTATTAGATATTCAAAATAAGAATAAGGTAGAGCGCATAATGTCAGAAATTTTAGCTTCTACAAATATAGATCTTGTTATTCTTTGTGCTGCTGTCTCAGAGCATTCTTTAACAAAATATCAAAAAGACAAAAATATATCTGAAGTAGAAAAAGCAAAAACAATTTTAAATACTAATTTATATGGTACGCTTAATGTATTATTTCCTATTCTTGAGAAGATGAAAACTTTTTCAAAAATAGGAAAAATAGTTTTTATTAGTTCTATGGCTAGTTTTTTTTTAACGGGACAAGGTCACTATTATCTTGCAAGTAAAATTGCTCTGAATAAATTGGCCGAATCGTTTATGATAGCTTTAGAGCCATTTAATATAAAAGTCTTGGTAGTCATTCCTGGGTATATTAATACTTCTATGATTGAGGGAAGTGAGTTTAAGACTTTTTTTATACTTACTCCAGAAAAGGCTGCCTTAAAAATAGCTAAAGGGATAAGTCGTAATAAAAAAATCATAGCCTTTCCTTGGATTCTTTTTGTTATTGCGAAAATATTTGTGTCTATGCCCCTTGGAGTGAGATTATATCTTAGTAAAAAATTAAAAAAATATTTTATAACCTAAAAATTTAGTACCATGATTCATTTGTTAGATGCTAAAGACTTGTATAGTTTTATAGAAATCACTAGAAATAATTTTTCTCCCGTAAGATTGCAAATAATGCTTATGCAAGAACTCTTTAAAGTAGGCAAAATTAGTAATTTTAACCATTTTATGTCCTCTATGGAGGCTAACATGGATATTATGGAAAGACTTACAAGAAAATATATTAAGCCTAAGTTTAACATTTATGAAACAGTTATAGATAATAAAACTTACCTTATAAGCGAAAATGTTATTCTTAGAAATGTATTTTGTGAGCTAAAACATTTTGTAAAATTAGAGTTTAATCAATCTCAGCCTAAAATGTTAATTATTGCTCCTATGGCAGGACATTTTGCTACTTTATTAAGGGGTACTGTTAAGGACTCGTTGCCCTATTTTGATGTATATATTACTGATTGGGTAGATGCTAATCAAGTACCTATAGAAAATGGCAGCTTTGATTTAAATGATTTTATTGATTATGTAATACATTTTATTAAATTTTTGGGTCCTGATGTTCATATTATGGCAGTTTGTCAACCTACAATACCTGCGTTGGCTGCGACTGCTCTTTTGTCAGAAGATAATTCTGAATTTGTTCCGAAATCTATGACACTTATGGGAGGACCTATAGATGCAAGACATAATCCTACAATTCCCGATAATTTAGCTTTAAGTAAAAATTTGCAATGGTTTGATCAGTTCTTAATTACCTCTGTACCCAGTAATTACCCAGGACATAGAAGACGTGTATATCCAGGTTTTTTTCAATTGGTAGGCTTTATTCTTATGAATCTAGAAGCACATGTTAAATCTCATGTGGATCTGTTTAAAGATTTAGTGACTAAGGATGAAGCAAGTATTTTAAAGAAAAAAAGCTTTTATGATGAATATCTATCTGTTATGGATATTACAGCAGAATTCTACCTACAAACTATCAAAGAAGTTTTTAAAGAATTTTCTCTTGCAAAGGGTAAATTTTTTACTAGGGGTCGTAGAGTAAATCTTTCTTCGATCACTGAATGTGCTATTTTAGGTATAGAAGGGGAGAGAGATGATATAGCCTCTGTTGGCCAAACTAAAGCCGCTCTTTTTTTATGTAAAAACTTAGCGGAAAGCAAGAAAAAATACTATCTACAAAAAAATACTGGACACTATGGTATATTTAGTGGGAGTAAGTTTAGAAACAATATAGTGCCTCTTATAAATGATTTTGTTCAGAGTAATCGATAGGAAATTTTGAGTACATGTTTTAATGATTAGCTTAATATCGTTATATCAACGAGCGTAGAGAAATTTTTGCTAAATTTTTTCTGATAGAAGAAATTTGTTTATTTTTGATACATAATAATGTAATAAGATTATAGGACGTTTTTAATTTTTTATACATTATTGTGGTTTCTAATTCTTATTTTTCTATAATAAACATATTTAACTCTTCTGGGTTGCTGAGTAAAATAATCATATTATTTTTAATTTTTGTCTCGTTATGGTCTTGGACAGTAATTTTTTTTAAAATTTTTTATTTTAAAACTATTAGAGCTAAGATTAAGTCATTTAAGAAAATTTTTTACTCAAAAGAGAACTTTAAACAAGTATATGACTCAATAAAAAATCGAGAACGAGATCCTTTATCTTTAATCTTTGTTGTTGCTGTTAAGGAATTTAATGCGGTTATTTCTGGAAACGAGAATTCTTTTGATTCTTTAAAAGAGCAAGTTTTCAGAAAAAAAATTTTTGCTGTAAATCAATCGATTACGATTGTGCTTAACAAGCTTATTGAGGAGATGAGAGAATATATCCCAGCTCTTGGAAGCATTGCTTCATTTGCACCTTTTGTTGGTTTACTTGGTACTGTTCTTGGTATTATAAATAGTTTTTATTCTGTATCTTTGCAGAGTGCTGTTAATATTTCTGTTATAGCTCCTGGAATATCGGAGGCATTGCTAGTGACTGCTATAGGCTTGTTTGTAGCAGTTCCTGCACTGGTTTTTTATAATTACTTTAGTTCTGTTTTAAACAATCTTAGTGTTGAATTAGAAGGCTTTTCTAGAGAAATTTGTTTAAAACTTGTTCGAAAGGTATAATTAATTAAATATTGTAATTGTTGCTATGTTTACAGATGATTTAGATTTTAAAATAGATAAAAAAAATACGCTCATTACAGAAATTAATGTGACACCTATGGTGGATGTTATGTTGGTATTATTAATCATCTTTATGCTAGTCTCTTCTGTTAGCATAAATGGGGTTGATGTTAATCTTCCAAAAATCAATACTAAACAGATCGATAGTGATGTTGAGCCTTTAGTTATAAGTATTAACTCAAAAGGAGAAATTTTTCTACAGCAGACTCTTATCCCAAAAAATCTTTTGTATAGTAAGTTATCTAGCATTGTTTTGGAAGGAAAGGATAATTCAGTTTTTATAAGGGGAGACCAAAATTTATCATATGGAACTGTTATGGAAGTCATTTCTTGTCTATACAAGGCAGGATTTAGTAATTTATCACTTGTATCTGATGTTGAAAATTCTGGATAGGATTTACTGAACATGTATTTTGGTAGTTTTTGTTTTTCATCTTTATTACATCTTATAGTAATTTTTTTTATGGTATTCTACTCTGTTAGACAAAGTGATGTTGTTCCATCGACTATTAAGCTCAAATCTGTACCAATAAAATTTGTAACAGCAGATAATATAGATCTTGCTTTGAAGAAAAAATTAGACAAGTCTTTATCAGATAAAACAACACAAAAAAATACATCTAACTCAGTATCAGAAAAACCTGTTGTAGAGCAAAAATTAAAAAGCACATCTCAAAGTCCGATACAAAAAAAAGAACTTAACGTTCCAAAAAATTTAGAAAATTCTAAAAAAGATACAAAGACATCTTTACAAAATTCTAATTCTTTTAATACAAAGGATAAAAAGAATATAAATAGTACAAATATTATCAAAAAGGAGTCCTCTAAGGATCAGAATAAAAAGCCCTCTTCTGTGAAAAAAAAAGAGGTATTGAAAAAAGAAAAAGATATTATCTCATCACTGCTTAAAGATCTAGAGAATACAAATGACTATCTAGAGAATCATTCCGAAAAAGAAGTAGAAATTCCTAAGAAGAAAGCACATGAAAATACACAAAAAGATACAACATTATCAATTAGTGAAAAATTACTTATAAAGTCTAAGATAGAATCAAATTGGAATCCACCATTTCTTCTGAGTAAAGCGGATAAAAATGCAATCACTATGTTATTAAACATAAAAATTCGACCAGATGGTAGTATAGAGGATGTGTCTGTTAAAAATGTAAAATGTAATTTAGATAAACAAAAATGTAATTTATTAGTAGATAGTGCAATTAAAGCAGTTTTTTTATCCAGTCCTATTAGCGGTCTTTCTTCTGAGAGATATAATCTTTGGAAAGAATTTAATCTTTTGTTTAACCCAAATGAAATAGACTAAATATTTAATATGAATATAAAAATTTTTCAAAATATTGTTCTTTTTTTAGTACTTATTGTAAGTACTATTGCTTTATATGCTGTAGAGACAATAGATATTGAAAAAGGAATATATCGTAATATTAAAGTTGCTATTAATAAATCTGAGTTGGTACAGGATCAGGAGGACAAAACACAATATGGTTTGGATAGGATATCTGAACGGATACTTGATATTACTAGAAATGATTTGGCTCTTTCTGGGGGATTTGTCGTTCAGAATGAAAAGGGCTATATTGATGGTCTCCGGGGCTCGGATATTACTCCTCATTTTTTGTCTTGGAAAAACATTGGTACAAATTTTTTGCTAAATACTACATTTTTTCAAGGGAAAGGAAATTTTTATCTAAAAATTTCCTTGTGGGATATTTTACTAGAAAAAAAAATTTTTGAGCATAAATATGAGTTTAAGTTAGAAGACATACGACTTGTAGCACATAAAATTTCAGATAAAATCTATGAACTTGTCACTGGGTATAAGGGGCATTTTAGCAATAAGATAGTCTACGTGTCTGAGCAAGGAGACTATAAGAATAGGATTAAGAAAATTGCTATTATGGATTATGATGGAGCAAATCATCAATATCTTACCACAGGAACAGAAATTGTAGCTACACCTAAATTTTCCTATGATGGGAATAAAATTCTTTACGTGTCTTATAAAAAGAATATTCCAAGAGTTTATATTATGGATTTAAGGACTAAAGAGTCGAAATTAGTAGGTGAATTTAGTGGTATGGCTTTTGCTCCAGAATTTGCTCCAGATAATCTTCATATATTATTTAGTATCGCGAAAAATGGAGAATCTCATATTTATGAATATAATCTTGAAAAGAAAAAGCTCGTTAAACTAACTTACGGTAAGAGTATTAATACTTCTCCTTCGTATTCTCCTGATGGAAATTACATAATTTTTAACTCTAACAGAACTGGACTAAGAGAAATTTTTATTATGAATAAACATAATCTCCAAATTTCTAAAATTAGCCCTTCACGTGGTACTTACGCAGAGCCAAAATTATCCGTATTAAATGATTTAGTGTTTACAAAAATAGGTAAGTCTGGATTTACTATAGGTGTTATGAAATTAAAAAACTTTATTCCTGTAGATGACACAGAAAGAATTATTTCTACAGGGTATATTGTTGAGAGCCCATGTTTTTCTTCCAATGGAAGAGTTATTTTATTTACGAGAGGATACAAGCTAAAACCTTATTTTCAGGATATTTATCAGCATAATATTAAAAATCTACACAGAATTTTTGCTATAGATATTACAGGATACAATGAAAGAATTATACCAACACCTTTTGATGCAAGCGATCCTTCATTATCTAAAAATTAGCTATAAATAGGTTTAATGATTTAAGTAGTGAATTGCTAAAATTTTGCTGAAATTTGTAACCGTTAAATAGTAAGTCCCTTTATTAGTGGAGTGGTCCTAGTATGTCTTCAAATAACTTATTATTGTTTAAATCAAGAACTGCTGATGCTAATATGGCCATTAACAATATTGTAGCACAAATAACAAGTAGTAAATTTCTTCTTTTCGCCTTTGGAACAACTTCAGCAGTAGAATCTTCTGGTACAAAATATATATATCTTATTATTCTTAAATAAAAATATGATGCAATACAACTTGTAATAACGCCTAAAGTAGTCAGTACTAACTCTCCTCCTTTCAGAGCACTATAAAAAACATAATATTTTGTAAAAAATCCTACAAATGGAGGAATCCCTACCATAGATAATAAAGTAAAAACTATAATTAGAGATATAGTTTTATATTTATACCCTAAATGTGATAGGGTAAAGATTGTTGCTTGTTCTATGTTATTCTCGAATAAAAATATAAAACATAGAAATAGTACTAAAGAGGATATGACGTATATGATTATGTAGAAAAGAGCGTATAAATTTGCTTCCGGAGAAAATAAAGATAAAGCAATGAGAATGAAACCCGTGTTTAATATTCCACTATAGGCCATAATTTTCTTTAGAGAAGTTTGTTTAAGGGCTGAAATTGCACCTAAAAAAAGTGAAAAAATTGCAGTAATTTTTATTATAAAATTAAAAATTTGATTATCTAGGTTAAATATAAAATATTGTAAAATATTTATTAAAACTATGACAATGGTAATTTTGGGGATAGTGGCGAAAAAAATCATTGAAAATATTGGAGATCCAGAGTACACATCAGGCGACCAAGAGTGAAAAGGAGCTGCAGATAACTTAAAAAAACAAGAAAGTATTATTAGTATAATTCCAAACATAAAAGCAAGATTAATTGTGTCATTACTTTGCAGAAAGTTTGATATTTCATAAAAGTTTAATTTACCAGAAAATCCGTAAACAAATGATATTCCGAATAACATAAAACAACTCATAAATGCTCCAAGTACAAAATATTTTAGACTAGCCTCAGTAGCTAGAGAATTTTTTCTATCAAATGCAGCAAGACTATATCCTATGATGGCTTGTAATTCTAAGGAACAAAAAAGTATGATTAAGTCCCTTGCAGAAAAAATAATACAGCTCCCTATGCCAGAAAATAGTAATAAAATAAAAAATTCTATTTCAGCAATTTTAGATCTTGTACTAATTGGTCTATAGTTAGAGCCCAATACCAGGTAAATGAGAGATATTAGGAATATTAATACTAAAGTTATAGATTTTAGAGAAAATATAAATTTCGATATGTAAAAGCTATTACCAAATATATTTGTAGGTTTTATAGGAAGTAAAAATAATGAAATTGCTGTGAGTAATATTAAAGTAATAGATATTTTTATGTTTATATCGTTGAATCTAGGTAAAAATAGCCCCCCAACAAGAGATAGCAGAGCAATACTCAATAGTGAAAATTCTGGTAGTAGAGGTATTAGTTTTTGCATCATATTGATGTAGTGTAGACGGTAAAATTTTAATTAAAGATTTTGATAAATTGATAATAGAGATGTTATATGATTTTCTACAAATTTGAGTAAAAAATTAGGTAATATTCCAAATGCTATAACAAGACTTGAAAGTATTACAAGTAAAAATTTTTCATAACTCATAATATCCTCTACTTTATCCGTTTCTTTATAAGGACCAAGCATGACTAGTTTATAAAATCTTAGCATATAAATAGCTGTAAATATTATACCACTTGCAGCTATTATTCCTGAGACTATATTTTCTTCGTACATACCAATTGTTGATAAAAATTCTCCTATAAATCCGCTCAGTCCAGGCAACCCTAAAGACCCAAAAACAATTATTGTGAAATATTTCGAAAAATCAGGCATGGATGTAACAAAACCACCAAAATCCTTAATTTGTTTAGTGTTTTTTCTCTCATATAAAATTCCTACTATTAAAAACAGGCATCCAGAGATCAAGCCATGACTTAGCATCTGAAATAATGCTCCATTGAGTCCATTTTTTGTTATACTGAAAATCCCTCCCGTGACGTAACCCATATGTAGAATAGAAGAATATGCTATCATTTTTTTCATGTTTGTTTGATAAATTGTTACAAACGATATGTATAATATAGTAAACGCGCTGATATATGTTATATATGTCGCAAATTCACAACAAGCTTCAGGAAAAATAGGAATCAAGACTCTAATCATACCATAGCCTCCTAATTTTAGTAGTACTGATGCTAGCATAATAGAGCCTGAAGTAGGGGCCTGTACATGAGCATCTGGTAGCCAACTATGAAATGGAAACATAGGAATCTTTACTGCGAATGCAAAAAAGATAAATATTGCTAATATCCGACGAATATTAATAGATATATTATCTATATTATAATAGAGATCTAATATATTTAGTGTACCTGTCTGTAGATAGATATATATTACTGATATTAGAAAAAATAAAGATGCAAAAAATGTGTATATGAAAAATTTCATAGACGAATATAATTTACTCTTTCCTCCCCAAATACCTATTATAAGATACATTGGGACTAAAACTATTTCGAAAAAAAAGTAGAATAACAACAAATTTAAAGAACAAAATGCCCCTATACAGAAAGACTCTAAAGCTAAAAAACATATTAAAAATTCAGTCAGAAGTTTTTTTATTGTAAAAACTCCAAATATTATTGATACAAAACTCATTAAGCTTGTCAACGCTACAAATAATATGGATACTCCATCTACACCCAAAAAAAATTCAAGTCCTATTGATTTTATAGGAAGGTATTTTTCTACAAATTGCACTTTAGTACTTCCAATATCAAATGCTCTGAGCAAATATATACTATAAGCCAAAGTCAAAAGGCTGCTTATGATAGAAATATATTGAGCTATGTACTTCTTCATAGAAAACCCAAATATTGAGAGCAAAATAATACATAGGCTACTCAATAAAGGAAGAAATACTATAGTAGATAAAGGTTTTATAATAAGCATGCGTTTTTAATCAAAAAATAATTAGAAACTTATAATTTAGTAAGAATAGAACAACAAAAGCTATTACAGAAAAAATAACATAAAACAAATAATTTTCTATGTAACCTGTTTGAATTTTAACAAATTTTTTATTCAGAAATATTAAAATTTTTGAGATCCCTACAGGACCTAAATCATCTATAACCGATTTGTCAAATTTATTTGCAAGAGTAGTTAATTTTTTGACAGTCGAAATTAATATCAAATTATACAATTGATCAAAGAAAAATTTATTTTTAATTAAAGAGAAAATTGTTGGAAATTGTTGTGAGAATGATTTATAACCTCCTTTTTTATAAAGGGTAAGAGCATATATAATACCTGCAAATGATAAAACCATAGGTAGAATTACTATATATACTGGCAGATGTTTTGTTTCTTTGTTGCCAAGCATTAGAACTGATTTATCTGCAAAATAAATATCACTACTATCAATATCTAGTAAGTAATAGAGTATCATACCAAAAAATAATGTTCCTAAGAGGAGCAAATATAGAGGTATATGCATAAATTTATCTGGATCTTTTGTTTTGTCTAAATCAAGTTCTAACATGTTATTCTTCTTATGAAACACTAGATATATGATCTTAAAAGAATAAAGAGCTGTTAAAAAAGCAGTAATATTACCAAATACAAAGCTCATGGTTGAAAAATTTCTATGGGATAAATACGCATGTTCTATAATTAAATCTTTTGAGTAAAATCCAGATAAAGGAAAAATTCCTAATAAAGCCAACGAGGCAAAAAGGAAAAAAACATAAGTTGTGCTTAAAGCTGAGCTTAAATTGCCTAATTTAAATATATTTTGCTGGTGATTAGTTGCATATATTATGTTTCCTGCAGCTAAAAAGAGTAAAGCTTTAAAGAATGCGTGAGTTATTAGATGAAAAATCGCTAAGTTATAAGCAGATAAGCCACAAGCCATGAACATGTAACCTAGTTGACTGCAGGTAGAATAGGCTATAATTTTTTTTATGTCTGTTTGTGTTATAGCTATAAGAGCAGCAAACAAACATGTCATACTACCTATTACAAGAATCATAGATAAAACAAAGGGAGAATGTTCAAATATGAAAGAACATTTAGCAATTAAAAATACACCCGCAGTCACCATAGTAGCAGCATGTATTAAAGCAGATACAGGAGTTGGACCCTCCATAGCATCAGGTAGCCATACATGTAGACCTATTTGAGCAGATTTTCCCATACAACCTAAAAATAAGGATATACATATTAAATCTATTACCTTTATTTCTAAAAATAGAACAGAAACAGTAGATTTTAAGATAATTTCTATGTTCTGAAAAATATAAAGAAAATTTACTGATCTAAAATAGAGAAAAATACTCATAATGCCTATCAAAAACGCAAAATCACTGATTCTATTGACAATAAATGCCTTGATTGCAGCTTCATTAGCACTTTTTTTATTTACATAATATCCAATTAATAAATAAGAACAAAGTCCCACTCCCTCCCAACCTAAAAAAAGCTGTACAAAATTATCAGCACACACAAGTACTAGCATGAGGAAGGTAAAAAGAGAGAGAAAAGACAAAAATTTAGGAAAATTTTTGTCTTTTCTCATATAACCAAAAGAATAAAGATGTACCACAAATGAGACAATATTTACCACAAATACCATAGAAGCAACTAAAGAATCAATATATAATGAGTAATTTATACTTATTTCTCCTAAATGAAACCAGCTATAAAATACCAGATAAATTTTCTTTTTTCCTACCACAGAATATATAAAAATCAGTACACTAGAAATAGCAGAAATCCCCAAACATATAGTAGATACAGCACAAGCTCCAAAATAGCTAATTTTTTTACATAAAATATTATTTATCACAAAAGCAATAAAAGGAAAAAGTAACATACAACATCCAAGATTATTCATATCTATCCCTTTATTTCATTCATTTGTTCAATATTTAAAGAATTTTTTCTCTTGTAATAAGCAACAATAATAGCAAGTCCAATACATACCTCAGCAGCGCCAAAGCACAAAATTACTAAACAAAAAATTTGTCCCAATATGTTCCCCATATACATAGAAAATACCGCGAAATTCATAATAATAGATACTAGCATAAGCTCTATAGACATTATAATTCTAATTAAGTTTTTTGCATTGATAAATACTCCTCCAAGCCCAATTATAAACATCATGGAGGATAGAATTAAATAATGTCCTAAAGTAATTTCAAATATCATCTTCATAATTTATATTTTTAGGAGGAGATTGACTTTTAACAGAAACATTTTTTACAGAATCTTCTTTTGTCCGAAACAACTGAGTCAATAATTTTTGTTTTTTTGAATATGCAGGCCTAAAAGTTAGGCTTATAGATGCTATCATTGCAGCAAATAAAATAAGTCCACAAAGTTGAAAAACTAAAAAAAAATCTGTATATAAAAATTTTGCAATAGCGTGTATATTTCCTTTATTTTTGTCAATCATGAAAACTGATGTCGAGTCTACAGATGTATTTTTGATGCTCAGTAATACAATTAGCACCAAGCATATTAAAAACGCTAATAGACAAAATAAAGGAATAATTTTTATGTTTTTAATTTTAAATTTGATGGTTGTAGATTTAAGATCAAGCATCATAACAACAAATAAGAACAGTACAGCAATAGCACCAACATATACTATAATGCTAACCATAGCAATAAATTCAGCCCCAGTAAGCAATATTATCCCAGCACTATTGCACAAAGTAAAAATAAGCCAAAATACTGAATTAATAGGATTATTACTAAATACAACCATAAAACTTCCTACCAATATCAAAAAAGCAAAAATATAAAAAAAAAATACCATAAATAAACCTCTGCCAAAATTAAATTATTTGAAAGTGTAATCAAGTTTAAGCTTAGGATTAATAGATTTTTCCCAAATATCTCCGTTTTCTAAAAGTTTCTTCTTGTTATATAATAATTCTTTGTGAGAATATGTAGCAAATTCAAAATTTGGTCCCTCAACTATGGCATCGACAGGACATGCTTCCTGACATAAACCACAATAAATACATTTTGTCATGTCAATTTCATATCTACTGGTTCTGCGCAGAATCGGATCACTCTCCGGAGATGGCTCCACCTCTATATATATTGCCTGAGCAGGACAAATAGCCTCACATAATTTACAAGCAATACATCTCTCCTCTCCGTTCTCATATCTTCTAAGAGCGTGTTCTCCCTTAAATCTAGGGCTAATCTGACTTTTTTCATAAGGATAATTAAGTGTTACTTTTTTTTTAAAAAAGTATTTCAATGTCAAAAAAAGACCTGATAAAAAATCGAGTAAAAGTAGATACTTTATATACTGAACATATTTTTTCATAAATGTAACCTCAATTTGGTAAATACCCAGTTATTTTTAGAATAACCGCAATCATTATCGTCCAAAATAATGAAAAAGGTAAGAAAAATTTTAACCCAATTCTCATTAATTGATCATATCTGTATCTAGGAAACGATCCTCTAATCCATATAAAAACAAATAATAAGAAAGAAACCTTTAGCATAAACCAAATAAAACCTGGAATAAAATTTAAAGTCTCGAGAGAAAAAGGAGGAAGAAATCCTCCCATAAAAAATGTAACAACCATAGCACTAACTATAATCATATTAGAATATTCTCCTAGAAAGAATAGAGCAAATGTCATGGAGGAATATTCTACATTATATCCAGCTACAAGTTCAGATTCTGCTTCAGGTAAGTCAAATGGTAACCTGTTAGTTTCTGCTAACATGGATATAAAAAATATTACACTCATAGGTAGCATTAATATATCAATCCAAAATGGTAATTTACTCTTTATAAGCACAATTTCGTATAAATTTAAAGAACCAGTTGTAAGTAAAACACTTATAATTACAAGACCTACAGATAGTTCGTATGATATCATCTGCGCAGCGGATCTGATAGCCCCCATAAAGGCATATTGTGAATTACTAGCCCAGCCCGCAATAATGATTCCATATACGCCAAGAGATGAGACAGCAAATATATAAAGAACTCCAACATTAATATTTGATATGATAAAGTTTTGATCTATAGGAATCACAGCCCATCCAACGAGGCTTAAAACAAATGTTATAATAGGAGCTAAAATAAATAAAAACTTATTTGCATTTGATGGGATAATAATTTCTTTGTTTAATAACTTGATAGCATCTGCGATTGGTTGTAATAATCCAAATATACCTACAACACTAGGACCCCTTCTGATTTGAAAATAACCAATAAGACGTCTCTCAGCGTATGTAAGATACGCCACAGTAATCAAAACAGGTATGATCACAATTAAGCTCTTTATTATGGTTGTAGCTGTTAGAATAAAATAGAATTTTATCTCTCCCATATTATTAGTTTTCCTATTTAATTATTAAGACTCTGACGATATTTTAGGCATCTTGCCATATTAGTTGAGGCTCTTGTTATGTGATCTGTAATATAGTAATTATTTGTGATTTTAGTGATATTTGAACTAGATAGCTCCTCCCCAGACTTCAGTGGAGTCATTTTTGCATTAATTACTTTATCCATATTGTTAAGAAAAGGATATTCTTGAGACATTTTTTTTCTAATCTCTTTAAGATCTAGATTTTTATAAGATAAGTCAATTTCGGAGATTATAGAATTTATTATTTGCCAATTCTGCATAATTTCTCTATGAGGTGAGACTGCCTTTCTTGCATATTGAGGCCTTCCTTCCATATTAACATGTATTGCATCTTCTTCCGTGTAGGATGATGCGGGGAGTATTAAATCTGCAATTTCTGCTCCTTTGTCCCAATGAGAGCCCTGATATATAACAAATACTTTCTCTTTATTAAAAGACGAAATATCAAAATCATCTGCCCCAAGTAAGTACAAAACCTTTATTTTACCAGCATTGGCTTGTGTTAATATTTTTCTGCTTCCATCTAATCCATAGTGAAATCCTATATCTAAGGCTCCAACTGCAGATGCATGGTTATGTAATATGTTAAATCCATTCCAGGAATCAGTATTTAATTTATATTTTTCAATAATTTTGTGTATTAGCGATAAAATAGATAAAGAATCAGATCTCAATAATATTCCATCTCCTACTATAAACATAACTTTTTTATCACTTGATAATTCTTTACAAATTTTATGAGTTCCATTTAATATTTCCTTGAAAATAGTTGTTTTATTTCCAAGTTCATTTATTTTATAGGTTTGGTTATCCTCTACGCCTATTCTAAAAACATTTAATCCCAAAGTTCGTACCGCCCTACCAATTCGAGCATTTAGTACTGGTGCTACTTGTCTTGGATTGGCTCCTATTAATAAGCATAAATCAGCCTGTTCTATATTTTTGAATTCCGTATTAAATAAGTAATTTCCCCTATTTTCTGTATCTAATCTATAGCCTAACTGATTTGCATCATGGAGAGTACTATTACATTTATTTAGTAAAATTTTCATTAAAAACATGGACTCTAAGGAAGAAAAAAATCCTGCTAAGGCGGCTATTTGATTTTCTTCAGTAGTAGATCTTACTTTATCTACAATCTCTGAAATTGCTCTTTGCCAAGAAATTTTAACTAGTTTTTTTTCTTTTCTTATAAGAGGAATACTAAGTCTTTGATATCGAAGTCCATCATACGAAAACCTAGATTTATCTGAAATCCATTCTTCATTTATATCGTCATTTATTTTAGGTAGTATTCTCATAACATTCACTCCCTTGGAATCAATTCTTATATTTGAACCCATAGCATCTAAAACATCGATAGATTCTGTTTTTTCTAGTTCCCAAATTCGTGAAGTGAATTGATAGGGTTTTGAGGTTAAAGCACCAACAGGGCAAAGATCTATTATATTTCCTGAGAGTTCAGAAGTAAAAATTCCTTCTAGATACTTATCTATTTCGGTATTTTCTCCCCTATAAAGAGTTCCAAGCTCAGATACTCCTGCAATCTCGTCCATAAACCTAACACAACGAGTGCAATGAATACATCTCGTCATGTTAGTACTAATTAATGGACCAAAATATTTATTTGTAACAGATCGTTTTGGTTCCTTAAATCTACTGAATCTTTTTCCGTATTTAAAAGCCTGATCCTGAAGGTCACATTCCCCTCCTTGATCGCAAATAGGGCAGTCTAGTGGATGATTTATAAGTAAGAATTCTAAGACACTCTCTCTTGCCAAAGTGACTTTTGGAGTATTTGTCTTGATTACCAAATCCTTCTGGACTTTTGTAGCACAAGAAGCGATTAACTTTTGAGAATTATTACTCTCCACAAGGCACATTCTACAATTACCAGAAATATTAAGTCTCTCATGAAAACAAAAATGAGGTATTTCTATGCCTAATTCCTCACAAGCCTGCATAACCGTTAAATCTTCTTCAACATTGACTTTTAAAGAATTAATTGTAATTTCAACCATGTTATCTTATTGATTAAATCATTTAATATTAAATGCTTCTAAAATAGCAAACTATCTAATATGTACACCAAAATATAAAAATGTAAAAACAAATATAAAAACTTTTTAGAGACAAAATAATATTTTGTTATATTTTGTTAAGTAATATAATACAATAAAACGATATAAATAAATATTTTTTTGTATTAATTCTCTGATAAGTTATAAGATTTGTATTATCAAAACTTTTTATGAGAGAAAAATTTTATTTTTAAAACTTGATATAGTGTAGATAATATCATTATTTAAAAAGTAGGAATCTTATAGAATATAAAAAAAATAGAATATAAAAAAAATAGAATATAAAAAAAAATAGAATATAAAAAAAAATAGAATATAAAAAAATAGAATATAAAATTAAATTAATTTGCTTACATAATCCTTGTTTGTATGATAAGAATATGTCTCTGGCTGAAAAATTTGTTGTTATAGACTTTTGTTTTATACATATTTTTTAATTTTAATTTTCTTGATTATGGTACATAGTTTAGACACTACTGCTCAACATAAAAAAATAGCAATCAAAATTTCTGGTGAAGCTTTGTCCGGAAATGGTAATTCTATCCATCAGATGCATGCATTAAACAAAATTGCTTCCGGAATTCTTTCTGTTTATGAGATGGGCATTAAAATTGTACTCATTATAGGAGGGGGAAATATATATAGGGGACATAGAAATGATATTCAAAATATAGATAGACTAGTAATTGATCAGATGGGCATGCTCGGAACCTTGATTAACTCTATTGCCCTGCAAAATATTTTAGAAAAATCAGGCATTCCTACACGAGTACAATCGGCAATATCTGTCCCTTATATATGCGAACCCCTTATAATTCGTAAATCTTTGAGACACTTAGAAAAAAACAGAATAGTTATTTTTGCCTCAGGAACAGGAAACCCTTACTTCTCTACGGATACCGCAGCAGTAATTAGAGCACTGGAGATGAGATGTGATTGCTTGATGAAAGCTACCAAGGTAGCTGGAGTATTTTTATCAGACCCTAATGAAGATAAAAATGCTGAAAAAATTAGTGCTATTAGTTATGATGAGATTATTAATAAAGGACTCAAAATAATGGATTTATCTGCTATTTCTCTTGCTAAAGAGAATAAGTTACCTATTAAAGTCTTTTCCTTGAAAAATATTTTTAATTTTAAGGATGCCTTATACAAAGAGGGCAATTTTACTCTTATTTCATAGCTAAAAATTCTGTGACTAAACCAATCTGGCTTTTTATTAAATCAATTTTTAATTCATGTTTTCAATATTTTTTTTCTTTTAGATGTTATTATTGTAGTGCATTATTAGACCAAAATCTAACATTTTGTTCTAGTTGTTGGAAACGTATAACTTTTATAAGTGATGTATATTGTAGAATTTGTGGAACTCCTATAGTAATTGGAGCTAAGGTAGGTTTTATTTGTGCGAAATGTATATCTTCTCCACCAAAATTTACTCTTGCAAGATCTATAATGATGTTTGATCAAAATAGTAAAAAACTTATCTATCTCTTTAAATACGGTGATAAAACTTATCTTTCAGAAATTTTTGCTCATCTTTTGTTAAAAAGATACAAATTAGATATTTTAGATATAGACTTTGTAATTCCTGTACCTATGCATAAAATCAGAAGATTATTCAGAAAATATAACCCCGCTCAATTACTTGCTAAATCTATCGCTAATAGGATTAATAAAAAAATGCTACCAGATCTTTTAATTAAAACTAAATTAACAAAATCTCAAAAAACTTTATCAAGAAAAGAAAGGCTTAAAAATTTGCATAATAGCATTGAATATAATACAAAATATGATGTAAAAGATAAAGTGATTCTCCTTGTAGATGATGTATATACTACAGGAGCAACTTCAAATCTTTGTTCTCAAGTTCTTTTTAAGTCTGCCAAAGTGAAAAAGGTTAAAGTTTTCTTTATTACTACTACAGGTAGTGTCAGAGATACATAAAGCTAACATAAGCTTATTTTAAATACGGCTCATATTTAATGTGATATAAGAAATAGCTGAAATAGCGGCTATATCAGCATTTAATATATTTTCGCTTATACTTGCAGAGATGATATTTTTTTTAGAAGATATTTTTTGTCTTTCTGAATCATCAAACCCACCCTCAGGACCTATCAGTACTAGTACAGAGTCTTTTTTATCAAAATTAAAATTACTTAGTAAATTATTTTGTCCTTCTTTCTCATTGAGAAAAATAATCTTTTGGTATTTGTTATTTAGAACCACTTCCATTAAGCTAGGACTTATAATTTTTGTTATACTTATTCTTTCAGATTGTTCGGTAGCTTTTATTATATTTTTTTGTAAAGACTTTATGTTTAAGCTTTTACATTGTGATCTATTTGTATATAGCGGAATAAGAGTCTTTATTCCAAGTTGTGTAGTCGCAAAAATTGCGTTTAATAATTTATCTTTTTTTATTATGCTAAGGGCTAGGTCTATATTGAATTGGTCTTTTTCATTGGGGCTTTTTAGTAGTGATAATATTTTTAGTTGACAAATTTTTTTATTATATGCCTCAATTTGTGCTAAAAATTCTCCTGAATGTTCGTTAAAAACTCTTAACAAAGCAAATCTTTTCATTCTCAGGACTGTGCTTATATGATGAGAAGAATCTTGATTTAAAGATATTCTTTTATTGATAAATAAGGAATCTTCTATATATTTTCTTTTAAGTACTGTAAGATTTTGAGGTAACATTTTGTAAAAAATTAATTAATAGAATTATAATATTTTGTGATATAACTATATTAACTCTAGTTAGATAAGAGTATTTTATAATTGTTTTATATTTTTTTTATATTATACTAAAATGGTACGTGAACTGTTAATAATTACAAATTATTCTTTAATTGGTTTTTATTATATGTTTTTGTACTAACTCATGAGTGTTTTACTTCAAGTAAATGTCATATTTAACATGTATCTAAATAGAATTAATAATTATAAGTCTCTAGTTATATCTGTATTTCTTTTGGTGGTAGTAATGTTATCTCTTTTTTTAGAAGTACCTTTAAAAATAAGCTTAATTTATATAATAACTTGTTCCTGTGCTATGTATTTTATATCTATTAACCCTGTGATACCTAAAATAAATAGAAAAACAGATTTTATAAAGCTTAGTTTAGAACAGCTTAACAATATTTTTTATATTTTTCCTATGTCTACAATGATTCTGAATAAGGATTTGAAGATAATAAATTTCAATCAGAGAGTTAAGAAATATTTACAAGAGAATGAAATACCTACCCTAAAAAATATAGAGAATGTTTTAGATCGAGGATCATTTCAGAATTTTTTAGAAGCTCTAAATTCTAAAAAAGAGCCCTTTCCTGTATTAGAGGTAAAAATAAGGGATACAAATTTAATATCCCTTCTTTATGTTACAAAAATGAAATTGAATAAGGATGTTGTATTTGTACTGAATTTTATAGATATTAGTAAACAAAAAATGCTAGAAAATGATTTTGTGCATCTGCAGAAATTACAAGTTCTAGGAACTTTTTTAAGTTCTATTGTACATGATTTTAATAATCTACTAACGGCAATCATAGGATTTAGCGATATTTTACTTTCTAGACACTCATCTGGGAGCGAATCTTTTAATGAAATTACACAAATAAAACAAAATGCTATAAGGTCTTCTAATCTAGTGAAGCAGATATTATCTTTTTCTAGGAAAGAGTTTTCAAAACCTACAATGATAAACGTTTCGAATTGTATTACAGATTTGTATCAATTAATTAAAAAATTGATTGGAGAAAATGTTAATTTTTCTATAGAGCATAAAGGAGAGCCATGTTATATAAATATTGATAAGAGTCAGCTTGAACAGATCATTGTTAATTTATCTGTAAACGCAAAAGAATCTTTAAAAGACAAAGACGGGTTTTTTAAAATTATCACTGAATATATTTCTTTAAAAGCAGATAATGAGTATAATAATCTCTATTCTCCTTATGAGAATTATAAAAAAATTCCTGAAGGAAAATATAGTTTAATTACTCTAGAGGATAATGGTCATGGAATTGATGATAATATACTTCAGAAGATTTTTGATCCTTTTTTTTCTACCAAATCTTCTAAAGGGGGTACAGGACTTGGTCTTTCTACGATATATAATATAATAACTAGTGCAAACGGCTACATTAAAATTGATACGAAAAAAAATTATGGAACAAGATTTTATATTTTTTTTAAGCCTAGTTCTAAGATTTTATCTGAGACAGTAGATAACAAAATGATTCAGGAGTACAAAAATATTAATCATGAAAGAATGGTTCAAAATAAAAAGACAAAAATTCTGATAGTAGAAGATGAGAATCCTGTTAGGATGGTAACTATCCATGCCTTGAAAGAAAATGGTTATCAGGTACTTGAGAGTCATAATGGAACAGAGGCACTTGAAATACTTCAGAAGAATGATGATATAGATCTCCTTATTACAGACTTGATGATGACTAAGATGGATGGCACAGAATTAATAGTTAAGGTACGACAAATTTTTCCCAAATTAAAAATTATTGTTACTTCGGGTTATGTAGAAAATGCGATGTCCTACATTGATCAATATGCTTGCATATTTTTGAATAAACCCTATACACTAAAAAAATTGACAGATACGGTACAAAAAACATTAATATCTTAAAATATTAAGATATTTCTTGAATAGAGGAATCTTTATAATTATTATAGATAAATAAAAATATTAATTATTTTGAATTATGTTAAAACAAAATATAGAATTACCAAAGGGATATAAGCCCACAGACACCGAAGAATACATGAGTCCACAACAATTGGAGTATTTTAGAAGAAAATTACATTCTTGGAAAGAAAAATTATTAATATCTTCTGAAGGTACAATTGTTTCTTTAAAAACTGAAAATTGGGATAATAAGGACCTAAATGAGAGAGCTTCGAAAGAATTAAACGCTTCCATTGATTTAAGGACCAAGGAAAGATATAAGAAACTTATTACTAAAATCAATTTAGCGTTAGATAAAATCGACAAGAAGGAATATGGTTATTGTCAGGAAACAGGAGAAAAAATAGGTCTTCAAAGATTGGAAGCAAGACCTATAGCTACATTATGTATAGAGGCTCAACAAAAACACGAACAATACGAAAAAGAACATGTAGATGAGGATTAGATAATAATTATAAGAACTGTTTTTTATATAAAGAAAATTTATAAAGAATCCGTGGAGGTTTTTTCCTTTAATTGGAAACATTCAAGACTACACTTAAGCCCTCTTTGAAGAGAGGAGGGAGGGGGAAGTTATTTATATATGTCAAGAATATACGTTTCAAAACTAAGTCTAACTGATATTTTTGTTTTAAAAATCCACCCTTTTATACAGATAAAATAAACCTATGCTCAAAGTAATAGAATTATTTAATTTTTAAAGATATTTTTTACTATTACAATTAATTTGGCTCAGAGGATCCTTTTGATGCATCATCCGTATCATCGTTGTAGAGATTATTGCTTATTGAATCAAAGTCATCATTCTTGTCGTCGAATAACTCTTTCAGGGGACTAGCCTCACTTTCTAAAGATTCTTGTATCAAATTGTTTTTTTTGCTCAAAAAATTTGCTACCTTTAAACGTAAATCCTCTATTGAAACAGAAGTTTGTGCTATTTCTCTAAGAGCAATTACTATATCCTTATCATTATCTCTATCAATAGTTGGAGTTACTCCAGAATGTATATCTCTTGCTCTTTGAGCTGATAATATTACTAACTCAAATCTGTTATCCAATTTACTCAGACAATCTTCTACTGTAATTCTTGCCACTTGTTTTCCTATGATTGTTTATAAAAAACTGAAACTGTTATGCAGTCTAACATAATTATGTTTATTTTTCAATTTTTTGTACTTCTTTAAACGTATTAAGATTAGCTTCTATTTTACCATCAAGGAACTGTATCAATATATCTTTTTTTATATCCTTTACAGAGGATATTATTTTTTCATTAGAGTCCTGAATGATAGCAAATCCCCTTTTTAATGAATGCTGTACATCTGAATTATCTATTAATTTTTCATATATTGTTATCTCTGTATTTAATTTATTTATTAGTTGAAAAATATGTTTTTTTATACTAGAGATAAAAATATCGAGACTTGTCATTTTATGATTAACTATTATCAAAAGAGTTTTTTTTGAAATACTGATACTTAATATTGTCTTTTTTCTTAGTTCTAGTGCATTAATTGTGTTTTTGTTGATTTTATATAGGATATCATCAAGTTTTTGTACTATATTTGTTGTTACACTTGTTGGATATTTTTGAAGATTATTGTACATTTTTAGGGATGTATGCCAATTTTTAATGGATGTTTTTGCTACATTTACTATTTTGCTGAAGACCGAGTTTAGGTTATAGTGTAAGTCTTTTAACACTGGAACTGCAAATTCCGCTGCCGCTGTTGGAGTTGGAGCCCTTAGATCTGCTACAAAATCTAGCAAAGAATAGTCTGTTTGGTGCCCTATTGCTGAGATAATAGGAATTTGTGAAGCAAATACTTCTTTTACTAATTCTTCACTGCTAAATGGAAATAGGTCCTCTATTGAGCCTCCTCCTCTAGCAATAATAATCAAATCTGGTTCTAAATTTTTACCTAAAGAGTGAATCCTTTTTATTGCAGAACATATTTCTAAATCTGCTCCCTCTCCTTGGACAGAAGCATTAAAGACTATTATGTGTAGAGGACACCTATCTTGAATTCTGTGTATTATGTCTTGTATTACGGCTCCTTGTATGGATGTTATCAGTGCTATTCTTTTCGGTAAAAATTTGAGTTTCTTTTTATATTTTTGATCAAAAAAACCTTCTTTTTCTAATTTATTCTTTCTCTCATTTATTAATTGTATAAAACTACCAACACCATAAAGTGATATAGTTTCTGCATATAATTGATATTTTGATTGAGCTATATACGAAGAAATTTTACCTTTAACTATTACCTCTAATCCATCTTTTAACTCAAGATTTATTTTAGACATATGATTTTTCCAACAAATAGTAGCTAAAACAGACATCCCCTCCTTGAGATTAAAGTAACAATGTCCAAGAGAAGATAAACGAATGCCAGAAATTTCTCCTCTTACTTTTAAAGAAGAAAATTTATTCTCAAGTAACCACTTGATCCTATTAGATATTTCATTAACAGAAAATATTTCTAATTTTTCAGTATTTTGGGTAGTATCTTGGCTTATAAGAGGGAGTTGAGGGAATTTTGTCATTTTTTTGATTTCTTTTTTAAAAAATTGTAAGTATTTATCCAATATTACATAATTAATATATTAGGGGCTGGCGTTTAAGTCATAATAATATTATATTATAGGAGCACTTTAAATACTTTTACAATTAGAAATCTGTTTAAATTCTAGATTTGTTTTGATTTTTACATATGATTTAAAGGTAATTTTTTAAATTTAAAAATTGGAAATAAATAAATATATTTATGATAAACACATTTAAAATACACAAAAATACATCATGTACATTCGTATTTTTTACATTTATATTTTTTACTTCAATTTTACAAAATTTGACAGTGTATTGCGTCAATAACAACAAAATTTCTGAAGCTCCAGAAAAAGGAGTAAAAATTTTAGCAATCGTAAATAATCAACCAATTACTGAATATGATTTTGTTCAGAGAAAAAGACTTCTAAATTTTGTAGAAGAATATCAATCAAGCGTAGGAGAGACACCTCAGGAATACGAGGATATATTAGATTACATAATTATGGATCTTTTATTCGAAGAACATTTCTATAAAAGTGGTATGAGTTTTTCGTTTGAAGAAAAACAATTTACACTTGTAAGATTTTTAAAATCTTTAACAAAGTTAGATAATCAAAATTTACATCAAGAACTACAAAAAAGAGGTATTGATTCTGAGACATTTAGTCAATTTATAGAATTTTGGGTTATAAGAGATAAGTTATTTGCTCCATTTAGTCAACGTGATTTTCATCATGATAGAGATCAAAAGATAAAAGCAGATACACTTGGGATAGAAGTACAATTTTGGCTATTTCGCTCTCTTGATCAAAATATGAGCTCTGTTAAGAAATTGAAAAATATTCGCAATAGAATTACTTCTTGTGAGGATATCAATGAAAATAAGAACAAATATGCCAAAGATTCTTACTTAGAATTTTTTAACCTTAATTCTAGAACTTTAAGTGCTAAAATAGAATCTATGATTAAAGATTTTGATGAACAAAGTGCAGGTACAGTCTTTCAAGATGACGATGGATATTATAAATTTTTGTTTATATGTAAAAAAAAGATCTTCTTGAATGTGCAAACACAAGAACTTAAAGAAATTTTATATTTAGAACATTTGAAGCATTATAGTGCTGATGTTAGCAATTCTGCCTCTGAATTGAAAAAAGAAGCTCATATCGAGTATATTAAAGAATAACGTTTTTTCTTTTTAGTGAATTTTAATAGAGAATAAAATATAGCTATATAAATTTTGTATCGAAAATCAGAAGACTTTTTATATGCATCAGCAGTATTTTAAGAAATTTTTACTTTTTTTTGGAGTTCTATATCTTTTTTCTTGTACAAATGTTACACTAAAAGCTAGTCATTTTATAGAAGTTAAGGAATATGAGGATAATGTTATATTCATATTTCATCAATATGATCGAGATGAAGATTTTCTCTACTCCTTAGATAAGGAATCCAATTCGATAAAGATTTCACTTCCAAAACTATATCAAACTCATAATAAATTTGATCGATCAATTAGTGATATTCACATTCTCAATCAAAATCTCTTTAATAAGTTTACAAGTAAATTTCAGTTTTTAGATCCTGTAAATGCTGTATTATCCTTCTCAGTAGATAAGAATCTTACATATCATAAGACCCTACAAGGAGAAAATTCATATGGCTTAGAATTTTTAAAAAATTCGGTCAAAACTAATAGAGCAACTGAGTCAGAGATAGTCCAACCTCATCTACAAGTGGCATTGCAAGAGGATTCTGAGACTAAAATTACATCATTTACAAGGGGTAAGTATTTTTGGATTGTAACAGATAAAAAAGTAGATATTTATTCCAAAAAAACTCAAATGCTTTCTAAAAAAGAAAATATTCTACAAAATCCTGAAAAGTCAATTTTTGTTACAAGATTTCCAAAAATTAATGCAGAATCTTTCTATGTTACAAAGGACAAAAATATTTTAAATTTTTTTTTACAACCTTTAAATAATAAGAAAACAAATGTTAAAAACATAAAACAACTTAATGTTCAAGAAATTGACTTTGGATATAAAATTGATATGGAAAACTTAGACTTTAGAATCATTGAATTTAGAGATCCTGAGATAGGTGATAGGATTTATGCTATTCTTCTTAATGACACCACTCGATATGAGGTTACCTCTGTAGATTTAGAGCATTTATTTCAAGTTATTCCTTCTTCTACAGGCATTGCTATAGTTGTTCCTAATAGCAGCATTGAACTATCTCAACAAGGGAATTCTGTAATTATAAAAAATAAAAAATTACAAAATATAAAGTACCTAAATGAATCCGATTCAGTAAATTATTTTGAGTCTATCATTCCAGGAGTAGAAAATAACCTAGATCAAGCTAGATTTTTAAAGGATAAAAGTACAATTTTAACTAAAATTGCTCTGTTAAAAGATGAGGATAGTGAAAAAGAATTTTATTTATATAAAAATTTAATTTATCTTTTTTTTAAGCATCAACTCTATCAAGAGATGATAATTACTTCAAATTTTTTAAGTCAAACATTTCCTGATTTATACTTAAAGGATCCTGCTCTGCAGATGATGGAATTGGTATCTTTGTCTTTTATAGGAGAAAATATAAAAGATTATCATATAGCTTTATTAAAGGACCCTAAATTAAAGAAATCATTTTATGAAATAGATTTATGGATAAAATATAACCAATTCATATGTAAAAAAAGTCCTTTTGATTTTGATATAAAAGCATTTGGTATCCTGCACCAAAAGTTAATTAAAAATTATCCAGATCATTTATATTTTCCACTTATAACCGCTTTAATTGAGACTAAATTAAAAGACAATAAAATTGGAGACTTAAATAAAATTCTTAAAAATACTAAAAAAACTAAGACATTAAAGTATCTAATTCAGTTGGATTATTATAAATTTTTGGTGAAGTATCATGAATCTAAGGATAGCAAGTCTTACTTGAAGGATTTAAAAAAATTTATTAATCAAGAGCATGATCTTTTTTATTCTGTAAAGGCAGAATTGGAATCTATAAAAATTATGTTAAAAAATGAAGTAATCTCACAAAGTGATGCCATTCCTGAACTAGTCAAAATGCATTTTAGGTGGAAGGGAGGAAAATTAGAATTTGATATTTTAAATGAACTGGCCAATAGTTATGATAAAAATACACAAAAAATAGAAGCCTTAAGAACATTTCAATATATGCTCAACATGCCCCTAGAGTTCCAATACAGAGAACATATTCACGAAAAATCTTATGATTTATACAAAGAGATTTTTTTATCTGAAGACTATTCAAAAAACATAGATGAATTTAAATTTGTAGGGGCGTTTTATGAATTTTATCGACTAAATTTTAGTGACGAAAAAGGAGATGTTATTGTTTTAAATGTTGTAGATAAATTAATTGAGTTAAATCTTTTAGAGCAAGCGGTTAGTCTTTTAGAGCATCAAGTGCGGCATCGACTCAGTGGATCACAAAAAGTTCAGACAGGAAAAAGGCTAGCGATTATTCTTACCAGATTAGGACAATATTCTAAGTCAAACCAGGTACTGAAAAATATTGACTTAGTAAATAGGGAATTGGAAGATGCTTTTGAAATCTTGCGTTTAAAAGCAATAAATTTCTTATACCTGAAGGAATATGATCAAGCGTTGCAAATGATTAGACTAGATTCTAGTGATCAAGCACTATCAATTCGGAAAGATATATTTTTTTTACAAGAAAATTTCGAATCATTTATTATGCTTGCAGAAACACAATTATCAAATTTAATAAATTTAGTAAATTCTTCGGCCAGCAAATTCACTGATGCTCATCAAGATCTTATAAAACTAGCATTTTCCTATAACAAATTAGGCTACAAAAATAAAATAATTGATTTACAAAAACTTATAAAAAATAAGGAAAGCAATACATTTTTGTTAATAAACGTTATGCTGCACACTGATGGAGTTTTACAATATGAAGAATTGTTTAATTCTGAATTGAAAAATAAATTTAATGATTTATTTTCTAAATATAAGAACATGTACTCGTAAATATGAACATTTTTAAAGATTTAAGATCTATTTTTTCTAAAAAGACTAATGCTTTTAATATAGGAATTAGTAAGATATTCACTAAAAAAAAAATATTAGATGATAAGATTTTAAGTCAATTATACAACCTACTTATAGTGTCTGATGTTGGGAGTCTGGCCTCAAGGACAATCATTAACAAAATATCTAAATGGAAATTTGAAGAGCATGTATCTTTGGAGGAGATAAAGAAAGTTTTAGCAGATATTATTATTTCCATGATGCAATTTGATTTTAAAACTTTTGATCTTGATACTAATAGAGTAAATTTAATTTTGATGTTTGGAGTTAATGGGAGTGGCAAGACTACAAGTATTCGGAAATTATCCCATTATTTTTTGTCTAAAAATAGCAATATTGCTATTGCTGCTTGTGATACTTTCAGAGCAGCTGCTGTAGAACAAATTAAGTATCCAAGTAGTAGTCAAGTTTATATATATGACTCATCATCTTCAGGACATAAAGACCCAGCATCTATTGCATATTTTGCAATAGATGATTCTATAAAAAAAAATAGAAATTTATTATTTATTGATACTGCAGGAAGATTACAAAATAATGTCAATTTGATGCATCAATTAACGAAAATCTCTAAGATGTCTCTTAAGTTTAAGAATAGAGTGTGTGTACGCAATATACTTGTACTTGATAGTACTATAGGACAAAATTCTTTGATACAGGTTAAAGAGTTTCAAAAATATGTACCTATTGATGGCTTAATTATAACTAAAATGGATGCATTAGCAAAAGCGGGAGTATTAATTAATATAATAAACCAGTATAAAATACCAGTATATTTTGTTGCTTTTGGAGAAAAAGATCAAGATTTTAGATTTTTTGATATAAAAGATTTTGTTTCGAACTTAGTAGGTTAATCGATTTCAGTAACTATACACGAGATACTTTGGCAAGTATAAAACATTTCTGGGACTAATTGTTACTTCTAAACAGAATATGATGTGTATCTTATTTACAAATTTCATAATCTGACTCTGTACCTTGATTCAAGATCATGTATTCTTTCCCTATAAATGGAAAATTCTTCTTGTTAAATAAAAAATACATATTCTTCTTATCAAGAAGAAATTCTACTTCCAATATATAATCAAATCCATTATCAAATATTTTTTTACTATATCCAAGTAATACTCCTTCCTCGCTTAAAATTTTAAGACCAAGTAAGTCTGATGCATAAAATGAGTCTTCAGCTAGTTTAGGCATATACATTTTGTTACATAATATATCTGTGTTTATTAGGTTATCAACTTGATCTCTCGAAGTAACTCCTACTATATTAGCTATAAATCTACCATTTTTTAAAGTGCTAATCTTTTGAAGAGTAATTTTCTTATACTGCCAATTTAGCAACTCTAGTAAAAATATATTTATATTTAGATTAAATATTTCAACTACAAAATTTCCTTTAACTCCATGAGGCTTTACTATACTCCCAACCTTGATAAAACACTCTTTCATTAATAATTATTTATGACGTTTAAAAATATAATAAATACTGTTAAGCTAGTAACATAACGCAATTTAGATTAGCACGACTTTGTAATAATTACATTAACTTATTATCGATTATCAACAATTTACTGCACCAAAACCAATAAGATATTAAAAAGTTACTTTATTCCAAATAAAAAAAATGATCACATTAAATATTTTAAGCAAGCTAACTTTTAAAAAAAAATACCTAATAATACCCTCCGCTATACTGGCAATTATTCTTGTATGGTATCTGTATTTTATATACTACTTCAAGTCAGACTTACAAAAAAAAATAATAAAATCTTTTCCCTTAGAATATAAAGAACTAAGCATAGAATTCAAAATGCTGTTTTTTCCCTATGTCAAAATAAAAAACATTTCTCATAGTTCAAAAAATTTTAATTTTGATAAGATAAATCTACATTTTAATATTTTTTCCCTTTTTAAAAAAAAAATTGATCTATCTAATATTGATATATCTGAAGCATCTATTGTTCTGACCGAACAAATTTTAAGTATGTCTAATTACACAACCTATAATACCAAAATTCTTGATCTAAATGAAGCCTTTGAGTCAGAAAAATTGAAACTACAAAATCTCAATATACAAAACTTAAGAATATTTACAAAAGATGAAAATTCTAATCTAAAACTAATATATTGGTTAAAAGACCTAAATTATACAAAAACAAATCCTACAAACTCTTTAATTACGGCAAATACAAATTTTGCTTCATTGGAATTAAACATAGAAAAAGAAGAAAATAATCACTCCAACATGAAAATTCGCTTCACCCAAAATGGGTTAAGCCTTTTTTTAGTACAAAATTTTACCGAAAATAAGTTAATCTCTGGATCATCAGAAATTTCTTTTGAGTACTCTAAAAAAGATCTAAATTTGTTATTCCCTGTAATTGCGCCTTTAGTATCAAATACAATTATGGATACAGAAAAAATAACTATTACATGTGACATAGATACACAATCTCATTTGACACACGTAAAAAATATAAAAATTAGTTCTAAAAATCTCACTGGTTTAGGTCAAGCACTGTTTAGTTCCGATTCAAATGATACAAATCATTTAACACTATCCTTGAGGCAAAATAGAGCAATAATATCTACTCAAACAGAAGAGCAAAGTCCCTTATCGTCGAAAACTGATACTAATCTAGATCTACAAAGCATATTCTCTTTCTTTTTGTTAGAAAAAAATTTTGACCTGCTCCTAAATATTGACAATATCACCTCTACTCCTTACTTAAAATTATCAAATATATCACTACAATACCAAAGTAGATCAAATAGCGAGGGGTTTTTAAATTTTTCGTCAAATCTAAATGATGAAGGAGGAATACTTATGAGAAGTAAAATTCTCAAAGAGAATACAAATAAAATTTGTAGAGGAGAAATAGTAATTGTAGATCAACTAAAAAACATATTAGCAAATCTTAAAAAGGAAAATTTACCAGAAATTCTACCAGAAAATGTAGAGCTGTTTTATCAGGTCTCTTCACCTATAAAAATAGGTAAATATTTCTTCTCACTAAGAAATCTGAAAATGGAATCACTAAATCACTCAGTTTTCTTAGACATGTTAAATATAGCTTCTAATAAACCAGTAATAAACACCAACTTATCTTATCATAAATTTAAAAATACAGAATACAAACAAAGCAATCTAAGCATTTTATACAACTCATTCATGTCAATCTTTAAACCTACTCAAAACGGCTATTCACAGTTCTTTAGTAGAATAAGTCAATTACCTTACCAATATTTTCAAAATAACCATCTAATAATACATGATAATCTGTCAAATCAACCTTACGAAGAAATATTTTTTAATGTCTTCCTAGCACCTAAAGTTTTCAAAATACAAAATATATTCTCCTCTAAAGAGAACAATTTTTTTTTGAAAGATTCGAATCTAGCACTAAATATATTGATAAAACCAGAAATTTTTATAGACTTAAAGTTTCAAAATATACATCAAGAATTAATATATTTAGATCTTGCAAAATTAGTAGAACTTAATCTCAATTTTTATAAACTCAGATTAAATCTGAGTATGAAAAATTCTTCCTATAAAGATATAACACTCCACGATCTCAAGATGCACGGAACCAGTGATTCTAATTCATTAACACTAAAAGAGATATTTCTTAGAACCAACTTTGGAACTTTCATAGCTTCCGGTGAAGCTCTTTTTTTACCGTTTTCTTTAACATGCAAATATGACTTGTCAAAACTCAACCTTAGGACTCTTTACAAATATTCTCCACTCTTATTTCCGAATATGAATGGTACTCTTACAATCTCAGGTAATTTAAGTACTCATGGAAATTCTGTAGAGGAGCTTATATATAACTTATCCTCACAAGCAAAAGCTTCAAGTAAAAATTTAAAAGCATATGATTTATCTCTAGATGAAGTTGCTAAAAGATTAAAAAATTCTCTCTCTCAAGAAGAAATAGGACAATATATTAAAACAAATCTTCTATCCGGAACAACTAGAATAGAAGACATGACATCCGATATCTCTATCATGAAAGGAATAATAAAATCAAATAATTTGTATTTTTTAACTGTTCATTCACTAGGAGTAGCTAAATTATTTTTAGATATATATAACACCTATATAGATTTTTCTTCTAACATATTTTTATTTGAAAAAAATCTTTACCTAAAAAACATTAACGTAGATGATGTTATTAAAAATTACCCTAAAGAAAAAGAGATCCTATATCAAATAAAAGGACACTTTTCTAATCCTACTAAGGAAATGCATTTTTCATCTTTTAAAGCAAAAAACGAGTAGATATTCTGAATAAAATACATATTATGAGAAGAAGAATAAAGGATTATAAAATATTGTTTTTAGCAATAATAAGCGGTTTTCCATTAGGAATTTTATATACTACAATCCCTGTTTGGCTAAGAGAAGAACAAATTGATATAGCTACTTTAACTACCTTCTTTATTTTTAAATTTTCTTATTCACTAAAATTTTTATGGTTTAATTTAATAAATTTTCTTAATTTAAAATTGTTTTATAAATTTGGTACAAAAAAAAACTGGATGCTCTTTTCTATAATATGTATAGGAGCAATTCTTTTTGTGTTAGGAAATGTTACACCAAAGAAATCTATATTATCTACATATATTCTAACATCTTCATTGTCAATTTTTTCTGCCATTTTTGATGTAACATTTGATTCATACAGACTTTTTTATATGAAAAAAATAGAATTAGGTAATCTTAAAATCACAACTTTTTCTTCTCTCGGGCACAAATGTGGTTTTATTTTATCTACATTTTTATCTCTGGTAATATCGCATTATTATAACTGGAAAACATCCTTTACTATAGCCTCTCTCATACAAATTTTTGCTCTTTTATATATTATTTTAAGTATAAGTGCAAAAAACAATTTTTACTCAAAAAATTTTAAAAAAAATAAATCTTTAATTTCAGAACATTTAAAAAAAGCATTAAGGGATTTTTTTTCACGACATAACTCATTACTGGTATTTTTAAGTATAATATTTTTTAAACTAGGGAAAAACCTTTCTTTAACAATACTCGTAACTTTTTACCAACAACTAGGTATTACGAAAATACAATTAGCACTCTTTTCTAATTTATATGATTCCTTCGTTTCAATTTTAGGAATATATATATCATCCCTACTAGTACAAAAAATAGGTTTTTATAAAACAACATTACTAGCTTTTTGTACACAAATACTTCTCTATCCCTTTTTTATAGTTCTAAATCAAAAATACAAATTAAATACTTTTATTTTTGTCGTCACATTTGATGGCTTATTAACCGGTATTATCATAAATCTATTTATTCTATATCTGAGTGAATTAGTTAACAAAAAATACATGACAATGCAATATTCTTTCCTTATGAGTACTTCAAGTATTACGAGTAACTTTTTATCTTTGTTCTCTGGCACTTGGATCAACTACTTTGGATGGAATAATTACTACATGTTAATAGTTTTTATATCTATACCTGGGATAATATTTTTTATATGCTCCTCTAATAAAAAAGTAATAAGTTAATAGATTATGATAAATATAACGCTTATCTAAAAATTTTATAATTTTATTACTTGATTTTTAATCCACATAATTCTTTTCATGTTAGAATGAATCTAGTATTCAAAATAAGAAAGTTATAAAATTATTATGCAAAACACAAAATTTGTTATTACCCGAATCATTTCGATAACTTGCTGTAGTATTTTATTAGCAACATTTATAGAGTTAATACTTTCCCAAGAGGCGTTAGCGTCTGAGCACGATATCATAGGTAAAACTTTATGTAATCTAGTAGATGTGATATCAGGCCAAATTGCACGAGGAATAGCTACTTTGGCTATATTTGCAGTGGGAGTAGGGCTGTTCATGGGAAAAGTAAGCTGGGGTTTAGCAGCTACAACCGCAGGAGGAGTGGCAGTAGTTTTTGGCGCAAGCTCTCTTGTAGATTTTTTTGCTGTTGACGATGCGGGAACATGTCCTGAGAATGCTACCCCCCCTGCTTCCTAAAATATTCTCTCTCTTGGGAAAAAAATAGTTCCAACTTTTTCAGAGTAGAGTTTTTGGTTTCATTAGTCATATTAGTTATTGGAGGAGGGTTTTTATAAAACTAGTACAATTTTATGTTACCTCCACTTAACTTGAGGAGGTAAAGACATAAGTATGGCATCTATATTTCCTCCAGTTTCTAGTCCGAAGATTGTACCTCTATCATAGAGCAGATTAAATTCTACATATTTCCCCCTTTTAAAGAGTTGTATATCTTTTTCTTTATGAGTCCATTCTTTAGAAATATTTGTTAAAACTATTGGTAGAAATATATTATTTAAATTATTTGTTAAATCTTGAATAAATTGAAAATCTTTTTCATAATTTGTGCTCAGATAATCAAAAAAAATACCTCCTATACCTCTTGATTCTTTTCTATGTTTTAAATAAAAATACCTATCACATTCATCTTTAAATTTTCTATAGTAGGAAATATCATGTCTATCACATAAATCTTTCAGAGCGTCATGAAAAAATGCAGTATCAGTTTTATTCTCAAAAGTAGGCGTCATGTCCATACCACCACCAAACCAATGTTTTTCAGTCCTTATATATCTTACATTAAAATGCATAGCAGGTACCAAAGGAGACATCATATGAGCTACTATAGAAAGTCCTGTAGCAAAGAAGTTCCTATTTTTACCTACATAAGGAATCTTCTTAGCAAATTTTTCAGAAAAACTACTATAAATTTTAGAAACATTAACTCCAACCTTTTCAAATACATTCCCATACATAACAAAATGCTCACCTCCCCCTTTGTCTCTGTGCCTCCAGGTATTTTTCTGAAATTTATGGGGCTCTTCTAAAATACTCTTATTATTCTTTTCTACATCCTCATATAAAGAGCATATATCATCCCTTAAGCGAAAAAAATATTCAGACACTTCTCGATCATTTTTCTGTTCTTTGAGCACAAATTTCTAGACAACAATTAAAATTAATATAAAAGATTTTGCTATATTTCTACCAAGCATTTTCTAAAAAGCAAGGATATCTATAAGGTCTTACAAGAACCAAATCAAATCTTACATCATAGTTAGAATATTTCTTATTATTTTTAAAAATAAACATTTGAGCAGCTCTTTTTATTCTTGATTTTTGGATATAGGATACAATATTTTTATTATAATCATAAAAATCAAAATTTTGCCTCGCTTTTACCTCAACAAAGACTAATAAATTTTTCTTAGATAAAATCAAATCAATCTCTCCTCCATATTTACTACATCTATAGGCTAAGATTTTATAAAATCTACACATGTAAATAAACATAACAAAATATTCTGCAACTCTACCAAAACAAAATCTAGATAACATACAAAACCATTGGATGTAATTGTTAGATTATTTTACTATTTTCAAAAATGATCTGACTTATGGTTTTTTTCATAGAAAAAAGTATTACTAAAAATATACCGGAAACTACCATAATATAAAATGACGGAGCATAGGTAAGACCTGTCTTTTTTACAAGTAAGCTAGAAACGTACGCAGAAGTCCCACCACAAAGAGCAACTCCTAAATTGTAACTAAAAGAGACTCCAGAAAATCTATCTTTAGAACTAAATAAAGAAATTATAAAAATATAAGCACTCCCTGAAATAAGACCAGCACAAGCAGCTATTAAAAAAAGCATACTCATTTGTAGAAATATATTGTAAGGACATAAGGACATAGTAAATAACACGGGAAATATACTCACAAAAACAAGTATAGAAAAGATCTGTATAGCTTTTAATCGTCCAAATCTATCAGAGATATAACCAGATAAAGGCATAAATAGCATCATGCTGCAAGAAGAAAAAAATAACAATCCTGTTGAAGAAGTAGTACTATATTTCAAAAACGTTCCATAATAGATATTAATATAAGATTTCATAAAGTACACTATACTACTTGCACAAGCTCCAAGACAAAAAGTTACAAACACAGATTTGTAAGAATTTTTGATCATATAAAAAAATGGATATCTCAAATTATCCCTTTTCTCAGCAAGTGCTAAAAAAATAGGAGTTTCTGCTACTTTTAACCTAAAATAAAATCCTATACTTCCCATGAATGCCCCTAAGATAAATGCTATCCTCCAGTTGTACTCCTCAAATGAGGAATATTTGCCTAAAAAAAAACCTACTAATGATGCAAGCATAGTTCCTGCTATATTTGCAGCATGCACTAAACTAGCAGTAAGACCTGGTTTCAAATTTTTTTTATGCTCCAAGATAAAAACAGCCGCTCCTGCTCCCTCTCCGCTAATGCAAAGGCCTTGTATTAACCTCATTAAGACTAAAATAAGTGTAGCATAAATTCCAAGATATTCATAAGATGGAATAACACCTATAATAAAAGTAGGTATAGTCATACCCAGCATAGAAATCACAAGAGAAACCTTTCTACCAAATCTATCTCCTATCATACCAAAAAAAATACCCCCTAAAGGCCTAGTAACAAAGCCTAAAGAAAAAACCCCTAAACTGTACAAGACTTGTGTGAACTCCTGTTGAGCAGGAAAAAAAAATCTACCAATAGAAGCTGCAAATACAGCATATACTGTAAATTCATAATATTCTAAAACATTACCTGCAATTGCCGAAATAAATATTCTTCTATCATTTTGGTTCAACGATTGGACTTTGGTTTTTTTTTTCATATTTCTTACAAATATATATTAAACATATATTAAACTTTTATTGATACTTGTTAAAAGCCAGGACTACAAAACTTATCACTTTACTTATGAAAAGATTCTATTAGAATATCTACATAAATATACGATACGAGAAAAAATATAAAGCAAAATTTTAGAATGTAAAATCGTGAATTCCAAATTGATGCCTAACAAAATTGATGCCCAAAAATATATCCAATTTTACTCCCTATGATCAAGATTTTTGTAGAACAAGAAAATATAAATCTTACTTTCGATAATGCCATTACCATTTTTGATTTAATATCTCACATACAAACTCTCCCGAAAGATATAATTATTGCAAAAGTAAATTCTAATTTTGTAGATCTTTCATTTCTTATAAAAGAAAATGTTAAAGTAACATTTTTTACTAAAAAACACAAAGAAATCTTACCTATTCTAAGACATGATACTGCTCATGTTTTAGCAGAAGCCGTAAAAATACTCTTCCCTGACGCAAAAATAGCAATAGGTCCGGTTATCAAAGATGGATTTTATTATGATTTCTTTAAAAAAGATCCTTTTTTATTGGAAGATTTACCTATCATAGAACGAAAAATGAAGGAAATAATAAATAATAGAGAAAAATTCAGAAGGAAAAATATTACAAGATCCGAGGCACTAAAAATTTTTTCTAATTTAGGAGAAGATTATAAAGTAGAGATTATTAATTCTATCCCAAATCTAGAAGAATTATCCATATATCATCAAGGAGAATTTTTCGATTTATGTAGAGGTCCTCATGGCCCAAATACTGGTTACATAAAACATTTTAAACTTACAAAAATTTCTTCTGCCTTCTGGAGAGGAGATAATTCACGAGAAATGCTGCAAAGAATTTACGGAACAGCATGGCCTTCAAAAGAAGATCTAGATCTTTATCTAAAAAAACAAGAAGAGGCCCTAAAAAGAGATCATAGAAAATTAGGAAAAGAACTTTCGCTGTTTCATTTCCAACATGAAGCCCAGGGTATGGTATTTTGGCATGATAAGGGCTACACTTTGTATAAAATTATTCAAAATTATCTAAGAAAAAAGCTAAAGGAAAATGATTATATAGAAGTCAAGACTCCCGTGCTTTTACATAGTTCTTTGTGGAAAAAATCTGGACACTGGGAAAAATTTAAGGAAAATATGTTTTCGTTTGAAAACAATAATAAAGAATATGCTCTAAAGCCCATGAACTGTCCATGCCACATACAAATATATAACCAAGGCATAAAGTCCTACAAAGATCTACCTATTAGAATGTCCGAATTTGGCTCTTGTTACAGAAATGAAGAATCCGGTGCGCTACATGGATTACTAAGAGTAAAAAATTTTGTACAAGATGATGCTCACATATTTTGTACAAAAGATCAGATAAAT
>CAYPDK010000030.1:0-29487 GCA_964409505.1 uncultured Rickettsiaceae bacterium | reverse complement strand
GTACAGATACCCTACCCTTTTGATCAATTTTATTTAAATATCTTGATAAAAAAAATCTCATTTTATAAAATGCAATTTATGGGAATCTATGGTATATTATGGAATATATTTTAATATATGTCTATATTTTTTTTGGGTGTGTGATTAAATAAAAATATTTTTTTCTAATTTTGCATAAAGAGTAAAATTTACTAGATAGAACAACAAAAACATGCTATTGATTTTCATTATCTTTATAATTATAAAATCATATTTTCAATGAGGCTTATTATGAGTACAAAAATAAAAATATCTCTTATAGGAGGAGGTAACATAGGTGGAACCTTAGCTTACTTATTAGGTTTAAAGGAAATGGCACAAGAAATTGTGATCTACGATTTAAATAAAGAATATAGTAAAGGTAAATTTCTAGATATTACTCAAGCAATAAGTATTTACAAAAAGGATATCTCAATTAAAGTAGCAGAAGATTATTCAGAAATAGCAGATTCAAATATAATTGTAATCACCGCAGGAATTGCACGACAACCTAATATGTCTCGAGACGATTTGACTCAGACAAATATTCAAGTAATGAAATCCGCATCAGAGGCAATAGTAAAATATTCGCCCAAGGCGTTTGTAATAGTAGTAACCAATCCTATAGACGTAATGGTTTATGCGGTTTATAAATACACATCCCTACCTAGCTCACATGTAGTTGGTATGGGAGGAGTACTTGATACTGGTCGATTTAAAACATTTTTATCTGATACTCTAAAAGTATCTACAGAAGATATCCAAGCACTTATTTTAGGAGGGCATGGAGATTATATGGTTCCACTATTGAGATATTGTACTATCTCAGGAATACCAATAAAAGAATTTATTGAAATGGGACAAATAACACAAGAAAATTTAGATACAATTGTAAAAAGGACTGTAAACGGAGGAGGAGAAATAGTATCTCTACTTAAAAAGGGATCCGCATATCATGGACCAGCAAATTCTATATTGGAGATGATAGAGAGTTATTTACAAAACAAAAGAAAAATATTATCTTGCTCTAGTTATTTAGATGGTGAATACGGATTTAAAAACATATATTTTGGAGTCCCTATAATTTTATCTTCAGAAGGAGTAGAAAAAATTATAGAGTTAAAACTTACCCAAGAAGAAAGAGAATTACTTGGTGTCTCTGTAGCAAAAATACGGGACGTGATAAAACAAGCAAAAATTTAATTCGTATTTTTTTAAGTCATGATAGTGGCATTTGTACTTTCTATTATAACGTTTCTTGTTTTGCTATTAGGAGTTTTTTCTATGCTGATTAAAAAAAATAATACAAAAAATCTTTCTACAAAGCTTATGTCTTTGAGGGTATCACTACAATTACTAACAGTTATTACAGTTGTACTATTTTTATTTTAAAACTTTTGAATTCTCCATATAGAACTTTCAAGAAGAAGAGAAAATCTGTATTTTGAATATGCTTAAAGGATCAATCAGAAGAGAAAGAATTTTTTGAACCCATTTTTGCTAGTCTAACCCCAACCATTTGTCAATCAGGCATTTATTCAAGTAATTTAATAGTTCATTAACCAATTATCTCTCACCAACAAATCCAACAGATAAATCATAACTATTATCACTATAATTCCAGCTAATCAATAACCGTACCACTAAACTAAGTTTTTCATTAAATCTTGTGCTTATAAAAAATTTAACCCCCTTTTTTTACTTTTTTATATCTCTTTTCTCTACATTGCAAATATAAGATTTTTATATCCTCTCATTTACCCCTTCTATCTTTGATATTAGTTATATTTTTTCTCTAATTTCTGACGCTTTAGGTGTTTATTATTCCCTCTATCCATCTTCATATTAACTAATAATAAAAGTGTAAAATCCTTTTAAAAAGAGTTCTTGACAAAGATTCCCTATAGATCATCTTTCTGTTTTTGAGAAAACTCTTCTCCTGATAAAAAATATCCTCTCAATTACAAAAAAAAATTCTCTAGAAAAAACCTCTTCTCCTTTTCCAAAAAAACAAAGAAGAAAAAGAAGAAAAAAATTAATTATTCCTACTATTTCCAAAAAATCTCAATATATGTATAAATAAATTGATAAAGTCTAAATACAAGGTAAATGCTCCAACGATTGCCATTCTCTGAGCTAATGCTGACTCTCCCCCTACACTATAATATATATTCTTTATCTTTTGAGTATCCCAAGCAATAAGACCAATAAAGATACCAACCCCCAAAAAAGAAATAGCAAAATCAATTGCAGGACTTCTTAAGATAAGATTTACCAATGAAATCAAAATAATCCCTATAAGACCCATAATTAAAAAAGATCCAAAATTGGTTAGATCTCTTTTTGTGTAGTGACCATAAATACTGGTAACACCAAACACTGACGCTGTAATAAAAAAGCTTTTCATTACAGAATAGACATCAAAAATTATCCCAAGATATGAAAGAGAAATGCCCATCAATCCTGCATAAATCCAAAAAATCAACCTAGCCTTCTCTACACTTATATGATGAACTCTAAAAATAAAATAAAAAGATAAAATAATCGGAGCAAATGCAATCAAAGTCCCAAAGGTAGTATTTCCTATAAATTCTCCTCCAGGAGCAAAATTATATAACATATTACTCAGAGGGGGAAATTTTAGGGAAGCGAATCCCATAATTCCGCTTAAACAAAGAGCACACGCCATATAATTATATATTTTCAATATATATGACCTAAGCCCTTCATCATATTTTTTCTCTTGGACAACTGTTTTAGTGTAATCTATCATAGCCTGATCTTTCATTGTTTATAATAAAAATTACATTCTATTATAACATAAATTTCTTTTCAAGTACTTACCCAAGTAAATTTATCTAAAATGCTTTAAAAAAATTAGAATTTTTGCTACAATCAAAGAAATTTCTGTATGTCAACGTTAAAAGAAATAACTAGAATAACTTTTATTTATAACAATACACTTAATTTAATGCTTGATTATACATGTTTTTTGATTTTATAAGACGTATATTTAGATTTTTTTTTACTAAATTCATGGCTTTAGTATATTTTTTTATACTAAATCTCGCGCTTACTATATCCTTAATTTTTTACCATCCGAGTGATCCGTCATTTAACGTATCAACTCCTAATAATCCAAGTAACGCTCTAGGTTATTTTGGATCTTTTTCTTCTGATCTTTTATATCAAACACTTGGAATAATTTCTTATATTGTGATTAGTTTTTGTTTTTTGTGTTGTTGTTTTTTATTATGTAAAAAAAAAATATATATTTTCTACAGGTTTTTGAGTTTGGCTATATTTAGCATATTTTTCTCAATTATACTATTAAAAATAGAAGAAAAAAATTTAATTTCCCATATTTTACCAGCAACATTGGGTGGAATGCTAAGTTTTGTTTCTAAGTACTATTTTCATAATGGAACAGATTCAGGAGCACTCCATATAAATTCAATATATATATATATAATTTCTGTTAGTTGTTTTTTTTTAACTTTTTTAGGAGTAAATTTTTATAAAAAATTTTTTCGTCTTATATATGTTACGTTTTTGGCATTCATAAAATACGTGACTAAATTTTTGGCTAAGAGATTAAAATTTAACCATTTATCCAAATTTCTAGGAGAGCCGTATCAATTAAAAAATTCCTTCATAAATTTAGATAACACAGAAAGTGTCGAACAAGTGGTTCCAAACTTAAATTATAAAAAATTCTTTACTAAAAACTCCCTTTCTGCTAATAAAAATCAAAATTCTCAAAAAATTTTACTCCCAGAGATTTCTTTACTTGAATCAGAATTCAAACAAGATGTAAAATCGGAAACGGAATCTCAACTCAAAGAAAAAGCTAAAAATTTAATTTTAGTTCTACAAGATTTTGGTGTCATGGGTAAGATAATTGACGTAAAGCAAGGCCCTGTTGTTACTCTATATGAATTTGAACCAGTAGCTGGAACTAAATCTTCAAGAGTTATAGGGCTATCTGAAGATATTGCAAGATCATTATCAATAGAATCTTCTAGGATTTTTATAATTCCTAATAAAAACGCCCTAGGCATTGAATTACCAAATGAAAATAGAATCTTTTTTAGACAAAGAGAATTAATTAACTCTAAAGAATTTTATGAAAAAAAATTGATTTTACCACTAATTTTAGGTAAAGATATCTCAGGAAAAACTTTCATAGTAGATCTTGCACAAATGCCTCATCTACTAATAGCCGGAACAACAGGATCGGGTAAGTCTGTTGCTATTAACGCTATGATTATGTCTTTACTTTTTAAATATGGTCCTGATGAGTGCAGAATGATAATGATAGACCCTAAAATGCTAGAATTATCCATTTATGACAATATTCCTCACTTGCTAACCCCTGTAGTCACGGACGCTCCTAAAGCAGTAAATGTGTTAAAGTGGGCAGTTAAAGAAATGGAACACAGATACAGAAAAATGTCTTACTTATCAGTAAGAAATATTGAAAATTTTAACCAAAAAATTCAAAAAGCTATAGAAGAAAATACATCCTTAAATCATAAAATACAGACAGGATTTGATCAAGTAACCGGAGAGCCTATCTATGAAAACTTAAGTATAGAATTAAAAACAATGCCTCTAATAGTAATTATTGTAGACGAAATGGCTGATTTAATGCTTGTTTCTGGAAAAGAGGTCGAAGTCTCCATTCAAAGGTTAGCACAAATGGCACGAGCAGCTGGCATTCATATAATCATGTCCACGCAAAGACCTTCAGTCGATGTAATTACAGGGGTAATTAAAGCAAATTTCCCTAGCAGAATAAGTTTCAAAGTAACATCTAAAATAGACAGCAGAACTATCCTAGGAGAGCAAGGAGCAGAGCAATTACTAGGAAAAGGAGATATGCTCTATACAGGAAATGGTTCCAAATTAATAAGAGTACATGCACCTTTCGTAGGGGAAAAAGAAGTATTAAAAGTAACAAATTTTCTCAAAAATTCTGCTCAACAAAATAACCAGTACTTATCAGAATGTACAATCTCACTTGAAAAAGAACTAAATTCAAACGAGATTGAAAACAATATAGATGATCTAAAAGATAAATCTACTCCAGAAGATAAGATTTATAATAAAGCTCTGTCAATAATTAAGAATGAGAGAAAGGCATCAATTAGTTATATACAAAGATCACTAAGAATAGGATACAATAGAGCTGCAAATATTATAGAACAAATGGAAAATCAAGGCATAGTCTCTCCCCCCGGAAAATATGGAAAAAGAGAAGTACTATTACCTGAAAAAAACTAAAAAGCTTTACTGTTGTAAAAAAATATGCTACACTTTGCCCGCTGGTGAAGAGTTTCATTTTTACATCTTTTCATATTTATTTTGTGATTGAAATTTTTGCATATTGATGAAAAAATGTATCTAAGTATTACTTTTTCAAAAAGTTGAACTAATTATTGACTGAATTTATATTGAAATTATAGGAATGTATTAAATGAAGAATTTTATTGTAGGACAAAGTGTTGTATATCCTTCCCATGGGGTAGGAAAGATTATTGATTCTGAATCAAATAGTATCTCTGGAAAGAAAATAGACGTTTTTGTTATATCGTTCTCTGATAGTAATATGATTTTAAGAATTCCTATAAATAAAGCAAAAATTTCAGGACTTAGACATTTATGTAATATGGAAGAAGTCATTACTGCTTATAATATAATCAAGAGTAAACCTAAGAGAGGTAATAGAATGTGGAGTAAAAGAGCTCAGGAATATGAGTCAAAAATCAACTCTGGCAGTATAATTTCTATAGCTGAGGTTATTAGGGATCTATACAAAAATGTTGGTAGTGACTGTTCTTATAGTGAAAGAGTCATTTATGAGACAGCTATAAATAGACTTATCTCTGAGGTATCTTTGTTGAACACTGAGGATAGTAATGATCATTATATTTGTGAATTACTTGAAATATTAAAAGATAAATTGGCTGCTTAATTAACATTCATTTAAGTTATTTTCATTCTATGTAAGTGAGAAGATAAGTATAGTTGGGAAGAGTAAGTTTTAAGTTAAGCAAAATCATTAAGAAATGAGGTATTCTATGCTCTCTTTTTACGATTTTATACATAACTGTTCTAATGATCTATATATAGTACAAAATTTGGAAGATACATATAAATACCTAGTCTCTTATCAAGGCAGAGGTGTTATTTTACTCAATCAAGAAGGGGCTTGCAGATATTATGGTTTTTTAGTACTAGATTATATTTTTAAATCTATGAAAAAAATGTTCTCAGAAAAAATTTTGGACATATATATTTTTGTAGATGATTACCCTTCCTTCGTTACAGCCTCACAGCTTAATTACAAAAATATTTATTTTTCATGAATTTATAACTAGGACTAATGATAAAAGAAAATATTTTGATATTAGAAAAATATTTCATTTGCACCTTATGTTGCCAAATGCTACACTTCTCTCATAATGATTGATATATACCTATAAAGAAGAGTTTAATATGTTCATTCAGACAGAGACTACTCCCAATCATAATGCTTTAAAATTTTTACCTGGAATTTTCATTAGCAAAGATGAGACGTTGTTTTTTGAAAATATCAATGAAGCATCCTCAAGAAGCGAGCTAGCAGAAGAATTATTCAAAATAGATTTTGTAAAAGCCGTGTTTTTGGGATCAGACTTTATAACACTCACCAAAGACACTAATGCAGAATGGGATGTTATAAAACCTGAAGCTTTGATGGTGATAATGGACTATATTTTAGCTGGTAGACCTATACTAAAGGAGTTAAAAAGTTCCTTCCAAAATTTGAATAAAGCTGAGAAGAATAGTACTAGCGCTGAGCAAAGTGAAACAGAAAAAAAAATTATAGAAATAATCGAGACAAGAGTAAGACCTACGGTTGCTATGGATGGAGGGGATATTATCTATAAAAAATTTGAGAATGGAGTAGTTTTCTTAGAATTACACGGAGCATGTTCAGGCTGTCCAAGTGCTACAATTACCCTAAAGCAAGGGATAGAATCTATGCTAAAACATTTCCTACCGGAAGTGAAGATGGTAAAAGCTCTCAATCATTAGTTATTCAAATACAAGCTCCAAATAATTCTAAATCTACATAGTTATTTTGTCTTTAAAGAGAATTCTTAAAAGACTATAATAAAAGGAAATTCGGATTATATACAAAATTCAATAGTGAAGTCCTGATTTCTTAAAAAATTGTTAATCTGTATTTGATTTTTAATTATATATAAAACAGATAATTTTGACAAAGTACTTTTGTTTACAATGGTTAAATACTCAACTCTTAAGGAATCAAGAATAATAGATTTTTCTTCTAATTCTGACTTAAAAAGCGATAATTTAGATAAAAAAATATATTCTTGTGGTATAAGATATAGTGAAATACCCCAAAATAGATTCAAAAATAAACCAAATCTCATTGCAGTTATAGGAGGTGGAGAATCATCTGAGAGAGCTATTTCTTTAATGTCTTCTGAAAAAATTATATCCTCATTGATAGAGCTTAAGTATTACGTAGTATTCATAGATTTTGGTTATAACCTGCCAGAGATCCTTTGTACTTTAGCACCTAAAGCTGTTTTTAACGCATTACATGGAGGATATGGTGAAAATGGCTCTCTTCAGGGACTCTTAAACGTCATGCGCATACCTTATAGTGGATCTGGAGTACTATCATCCAGTATAGCACTAAATAAAAAAATCTCTTATAAAATAGCAAGTGCTTTTGGTATCAAAATAAATAAATTTTCTGTAATATCTCAAAATGAAGATTTAAAATCTATAAAAATGAAAAAACCCTATATAATAAAGCCTATCTCGCAAGGATCTAGTATAGGAGTTCAAGTAATCTCAGAAAACCAAAGTTTCTCTTTATCTGAATACCAATTTTCTTTTGGAAAAGAAATAATAATTGAACCCTTTATCAAAGGACAAGAACTTCAGGTAGCTGTTTTAAATGGGAAAGCTCTTGGAGTTCTTGAGATTAAATTATTAAAGGGCAAAAAATTCTATGATTATGAGACTAAATATAATCAAGGATTTGCTCAACATATACTCCCTGCCAAAATAGATAAAGAAATCTACAGTACTGTGCTTAATATTTCAGAAAAAATTTTTAATATTTTTCAATGTCAGGGACTTGTTAGAATTGAATTTTTGTATAAAAAAGATAAAAATGAATTATATTTTTTAGAAGTAAATACAAACCCAGGCATGACAGATCTATCAATCTGTCCTGAGATTGCCGCATATAATAATATATCTTACAAAAATTTAATAGAAATACTAATAAAAAATGCAAAATTCGAAGAATAATCCCTCCCTTAAAAAAAGAAAAATTACTCCAAAAACCACCTATATAATAAAATTTTCAATATTAGCAATGTTTTCTTTGATATTTGGGATAATTGCTTATCATATAGATTATAAAAATAAAATTTTAAATCCTATTCTTAATCAACTACCTAAAAATAAGATTTTTTTACTAAAAAATATTATTCTAGATCCAACAGATCATATAACTAAGGAAGAAATTTTTGAAATTCTTAATTTAAGACAAAATTATTCACTTTTCACAATAAATATAAATCATTTACGAAAAAAATTAGAATCTTATCCTACAATAGATTTTGCAATAATTGAGAGAAGATTTCCTAATACTCTACATATATCAATAAAAGAAAATATCCCTATAGCCATTTGGCAATATAATAATTCAATATCTTTAATCAATAAAGATGGTAACAAAATAGAGGGAATAAATTTAAAAAAATACCTAGATCTACTTCAAGTAATAGGGGAGGATGCTAATATATATGCATCTCAGTTAATTCAAGATTTAAATAACCATAAGGATCTATCCAATAACCTATCCTATGCTATAAGACAAGGAAAAAGGCGCTGGGACTTATATTTTGAACAAGGACTTATAGTTAAAATGCCCTCTGAAAATTTCCTACAAGCTTATGCTTTTATGTATGACCTGTATAAATTGAACAAATTATTTTCACATAAAATCAAAATACTGGATTTAAGAGACAAAAAAAAATATTTTATAAAATAATTAACAATTTGTGTTAAAATTAATAAAGTTTTATAATGTAATATATTATAATTAAAACTATACACTGTTAATAGTTCAAAATAATGTTCTTAGATTCATTAAAGGCTTTCACCAATTTTTTAAATACTTATGCTCATAAAATAGGATTTTATGTTCTTAATATAAACAAACTCTCAAGAAATACCACAGATATTCTATCTATAATAGATTCTTCAAAAATATCAAATTTAAATCTATATTTAAAAAATTTAGATCAGATATTACAAAACTTAGATAATATTAATGTTCATAATAACTCTAGAGGGAATAACACAGAAAAATCTATCTCATATCTACAAAACATATCAAGTAATTTTGATACTTTAAAAAAAGATATAAATAAACATAAAAAACCACTTTGGAAAAAATTTACTTCTTTTTTTAAAAAATCTGCTCAAGTAATCCTGACTTCTATAGAAGTATCATCATTTGTCCTAGTACTCGGACAAGATATATTTCATACTACGATATTCTTTGGAAGCGTTTTATTAACCTTGGCTATAGTAAATACAGCTATTACAGTAGGAAAATCAATATACTCGTATACCCAATACAATAAAAGCAAAAAAATTCTTACAAACGATGAAATCAAGATAAAATTAAATAAAATAAAAGAAAAAACAAGCATTTTATTAGAATCAAGAATTCCAAATATTGCGCTCAAGAGAGATTTAGAGGAAATACACAATATTACACGGAATAATATAAATAAAATGGATATAACCAATCAAAGTAATGTAACAAATGAAGCAATTTCCACTACTAGTCAAATAAACATACATACCCAATCGCAAACGCCTCCAACTACTAAACTTCAACTCAAAGGATCTAATAAAAGCATTTCTCAAGAACATAACACCCATAAATAGATTTTGATAAAAAGAAAAATTTACTATTTTGAACAATTGATTTAAAATACAATGGATTTTGCAATGTATTAAAAAAATAATATCAGATAGTGTTAGATAAAAATTCTATATTTTTAAAGGAAGCCTCAGAATATATCAAGAATTCTGAAATAGTAGCCTTTCCAACAGACACAGTATATGGTCTAGGAGGTAATGCCTTAAGTGATGAGGCTTGTATGAAAATATATAAATATAAAAATAGACCACTTTATAATCCACTGATAGTACATGTACAAAATTTAGAACAAGCAAAGAAGCTAGCATTTTTCAATGAAGACGCAGTGAGTCTATCAAAATTATGGCCTGGTCCTCTTACAATGGTACTAAAATCAAAAAAAAATGGGATCTCAAAATTTGCAACCTCGTCCCTTGACACAATAGCCATAAGAATTCCTAATCATCCATTAGCACTAGCATTAATAGAAAAAAGCCAAGTACCTATAGCTGCTCCAAGTGCTAATAAATCTGGATTTTTATCCTCTACAAATTATGCACATGTAAAGATTCAATTTCCTGAAGAGAATATATACGTACTAGATAATGGCAAAAAAAATACATCTTATGGTATTGAGTCCACTGTTATAGATTTATCATTATCCTCAAAACCCACGATATTAAGATCTGGTTATATAACTTCACAAGAAATCGAAAAATTATTATCAAAAAAAATTTCTACTACTTTCATATTAAAAAGTTATCAGGATATCAAATCTCCTGGGATGCTCTTTAAACACTACTCTACAAAGAGTAAAATCAGACTCAACGCAAGTTATGTAAAAGATAATGAAGTTGGGTTAGACTTTGGAAAAAAATACAATTTTCAAAAAATTTATCCAAATATTTTCTCGTTAAATTTAAGTATAAGTTCTGATTTATATGAAGCAGCTCATAACCTTTTCGACTATCTAAATAAATTGGACATGCATGCAATAAAACATAAAAAATCTTGTATAGCAATAGCTCCAATTCCATCAGAAAATATAGGACTTGCAATAAATGAACGCATCTCAAGGGCAGCTCTCTGAAAATAAAAATACAGCAGACTCACTAAAATACTTAATCTCCCTTATAGATCCACCTATCTGTTCACAGAATATTTTTACTCTGAAAAACCTCTCTCAGATCCAAAAAAATACAAATTTTCAACTTTGATGAATTTTATATCTGATTTAGCAAATAAAGATAATAACTCTATTATATCCAAGTAATCAATAACCGGCTTTGCATCTTCAGACAAAAATCTACAACACCAGTGATCCGAAAAACTTTCTTCTACATTAGAATTAGGCCAAAATTTTAATCCCTTACTAAAAACTGAATTTAAAGATAAATTTTGAAAATCTTTTAAAATTTCTTTTAATTTTTGAACTAAAGAATTAGAATTTTTAGTTTTAAAATCTAAAAATATATCAACCCCTACTAGTCTTTTTTCTAAAGACTCTTTACTAACTGCTTTAGTGGCTGAAGTAATTTTCTCATTTATAGGATTAGAGTAAGAATAACTTTCTGTCTTTAAATGAGAAGGTGTTTCTCCTAAGCGATTGATAACTTCTCTCGTAAACTCTTTCGACCCAACCATCTTTTTAGAAATATCCTGATTATAAATATCCTTAGTATGAATTCCATCCTCAATTGTTTTCTTTAACGCATTGCCTATAAGATTTGCAGTTTGATATTCCCCAATATGTGATAACATCATAACTGAAGCACTAAGTAATCCTGAGGGGTTAGCAACTCCTTTATTAGCCATCTTAGGAGCAGATCCATGAATAGCCTCAAACATAGCATATTTAGACCCAACATTACAAGAGCCAGCAAGGCCAACAGATCCAGACATTTTCCCAGTCATATCAGAAATAATGTCCCCAAAAAGGTTAGAAGTAACAATAACATCAAATCTATCAGGATCAGTAGCAAGTATAGCAGTTCCAATATCTATAATATAATGCTCACTTTCAATAACCTCCCTATATTCAGAAGCAATCTCATCAAACACCTTATGCAAAATGCCTTCAGAAAATTTCATAATATTGTCCTTAGAAAAACAAGTAACTTTTTTCCTATTATGTTTCATAGCGTACTCAAAAGCATATCTAACTATCTTCTCACAGCCAGTTCTGCTGATAAGCTTTAAAGATTCCATCATATTATGAGTATGTCTATATTCGATTCCAGCATAAAGATCTTCCTCATTTTCTCTAATAATAACTACATCAAGATTCTTATGCATAGTATTGATAAACGGATAATATGACAGACTTGGTCTTACATTTGCATAAAGCCCCAAGGATTTCCTCAAAGTAACATTCAAACTCTTATATCCTCCTCCTTGAGGAGTCGTAATAGGAGCCTTAAGCAAAATCTTATTAGCTTTAATAAGATCTAAATTTTCATTAGTTATACCTGTTTCAGAAAACTTTTCGTATATTTTTTGCCCTACCTCTATTACATGAAATTTAAGAGGAGCTTTGCTGGCCTCTAAAATAGAAATTACTGATTCCATAATTTCAGGCCCAATACCATCACCATAAGCAATAGTAATGTTTGTCTTTTTAGATATTTCTGCATTCATAGTCTTCTTTTGCTTTTTTTACATTCAATATACCACGAACCCCGAGTATATATTAATGCATAATTATATCAAATTTTTAAACACACAAAAATAAAACCTTTCTTTGTACGACAAAAATTGTAAGACTTATAACAAAAATATCTAAAATTTCTATATAGTAAGAAGATTTTGATTAATGTAATTTGTCATTTACTCCCAAATAAAGAAACAAAATTTTTACAAATTGTTTTATTAAGAACATTCAATTAAAAAAATTTCATATATATCGTGAACATATTCTATCAGGGATAAATTATCAGAATTAAACCACCACAAAAAATTCTCTGAGTTATCTACCGAATTATCTACCTTAGAAGCTGAATTATCTATCTTATCAGAATCATATATGTGATTTATCTCAAGCAAAGACCAAAACACATATCTCATATTCATAAGAGTTTCTTTACAACAAAACTTTAACTTTAAAGAAATAACGTTATCTATATTTATGCTCCTTCCTTTTTCTACTTGTACAACTTTACTCTCCAACGTTAGCCTATTCAAAACTCTAAATTTTGTAACAAATTTTTCTTCCAAAAATATGTCTTGTCTATTATCTAGCTCTACGTTTTTTTCTACATGTGCCACATCTTCCTTATTAAACTCGCCCCAAACACTCCTAAAGTATAAGAGAAGCAAAACAACTAAAAAAAAACGAATCACATATAAAAAATTATAAACCTCTTTCCTACAAAAAATCACAACTATAAATTATACAAAACTCTTCATCCTATAAAGAAATTTTAGTTCCTATAAAAAAGACTTTATTCTTAATTTTTTCACTACTACTTTTACTAAGATTCTTAAAACTATTACTTGCTTCACCTTCATGGATAGTAAATTGAGTATAAAAAGTAAGCCCAGGAAGAAATTTATAGTCAGCACCAAAAGATACGGCTTGAGACTTATTTCCAAAACTTGTACTTTTTATCCCGTTAACACTAACCTTTATTGCACCTCTAGAAAAAGACACTCCTCCATTAAAACCTTGATTATCATCAAATTTATTATATAAAGCCTCATTAGAAAGACTATCAAATAAATTGAAATAAGTTCCCCCTAAAGAGATACCTTTCACAGAAAAAGTTCCTCCTATACTAAAAGTTTTTAAATCTTTCAGGTTAAAAGATTCTGACTTAAATTGACCTGAATCCTGTAAATCGTATTTTGTAATTTTGCTACAAGATTTTCCATATTCATAAGTAGACGCTAAACATAAAGTTACATCTTCAGCAAAATTTTTAGTTAAGCTAATTCCACTAGAAAATCCATCTTTTATAGCCTTTTCAATAAAAAAACCTCCTTGAATTTTTTTTATTTCTTCTCCAAAAAATTTATTTTTACTATCTTGAGTAGTCAAAAAACTCTCAAAATCATTCCTAGAAACGTCTCCTGCAGATCTAGTCTTCGCAATTACCTTATCTTTATCAAAAATAATCATTTTCTTAGGAGAAGAAGCTGATGAAGCAGATCCTGCCCCTGTATTACTGCTATCTGGAATATAAGAAGCTCCTACCTTTAAATCACCTAATTGTCCTAAACTAATTGAAGGAGTGTAATATGAAATTTTTCGTGAAGGCTCAGCAGCATTACTATTATTCAAACTAGACTTAAAATTTGAACCTATATACGTTTCAGCTGAATTTAAGAGAGACATTTCTTCTGGAATAGATGCATATTTCTCCCATCCCCCCATAGCTCCAGCAGATATTTCTGCTGCTCCATCTAAAAACATTGTATTTCCTGCATCAAATGGAGCTCCTAATTCTATTCTTCCTAAAACTCCTTCTACAAATATATGTGATCCATTAAACTTTTCACCCCCAGACCTCTTCCCCGTAGGAATAAGCGCTATGTTCGCACCATATTTTATCCCTTTATACTTATTAAACATTTCAAACAGAACGCCTACTTGGTTAGAAAAAGCCCACCCCTCTCTATATGCAGAAATTTTAGTATCAATTTCATCTTTATTAGGTATTCTATAACCAGCTTCAAAACTGGCTGCTGCAGAAAATTTAAAATCAATTTGTTTTGCAATTTTCTCAATATTTATGTCATCAAAATTATTGTGTTTTTTTTGATCAACAAGAGAGTTCTTTCCTTTAAGTCCCTTAATGGAAAGCTGCTCTGTTGCAAACAATTGACCGCTAATAAAGATCGTGGATATGCCAGTACACAAAGCCAATAATCTTTTAATGTCCCGTCCGATTTTATATTTTTTCATAATGCCCCATCACCAATAATTTAAATTTTATAGTTTTAGTTACCAAAGTTTACTTAACTTCTACTTAACTTCCAATACTTCAACTTAGCAGACAACCTCAACCTATAACCTATGTCTTAAATATAAGTTTATACAAAAACACAACATTTCTCTAAAAAAATTTTAAATTTCTTTTTATTTTTTTTTTTAGTGACAAAAAGATCACATTTGTATTAATAAATAATATAAAGAAAACTCCATATCCTATCTTGATATTTCAATTAAAGAAATTTTAGATATAAAAAATATATGGACTTGATTTAATTACTAAGTAATAAACAAAAAATACTCAAAAAAAATGATAATGTCCGATTATTGGATCGAAGAACAATCCATATCCAATTCAATGATTTCTCCCTTTGCTCCTTCACAAATTAAAAAAATTGTATCAGAAAAAATTATCTCCTATGGTCTATCTTCTTATGGTTATGATATAAGAGTAGATCGTACTTTTAAAATTTTTACAAATATCAATAATAGTATCATCGATCCTAAAAATTTTAGCTTGAAAAGTTTTATAAATGTTGAAGGAGATAATTGCATTATTCCACCAAATAGTTTTATTCTTGCTAAAAGTATCGAATATATAAAGCTTCCTAGAGACATACTTGTCTTATGTGTTGGTAAATCTACTTATGCAAGATGTGGAATTATAGTTAACGTTACACCACTTGAGCCTCAATGGGAAGGACACATTACACTAGAAATTTCTAATACCACCCCACTACCTGCAAAAATTTATGCCTCTGAAGGAATATGTCAATTAATCTTCTTAAAAGGAGATCAAGAATGTAGAACCTCTTATTCCGACAGAAAAGGAAAATATATGTTTCAGAATAAAATTACTCTTCCTAGAGCATGACACTATAGAGCAAATCTTTATAAAGTAATTAACTAAAAATTTAATAGGTAATAATTATTTATAAAAACAAAAAACTCTGTTCTACCTTAAAAATTTCTTTTTCAAAAGATTAATTGTCTTTAGTGAAAAAAGTCTTCTTCTCTTCCTATAACTTCTATTCTATCCTCCTCATTCTTATGACTATGGGGCTCTTCTAAAGAAGAAGAGGAAGGCAACATTGCAGGTATTGTACTAAACATTGTAGATATTGTACTAATTGGGTTAGATAATCCTTCATTTTCTGCATCTTCTGCATTTAAATTAAGCATAAAAATTTCCTTTGCCCAATCTTTGTCTTCTATCTTTAGGTGGTGCTTGGAAAAGTTAAGTGTTAACACTCCTTCCCTCAGGCTTGATGAACCAGATTTCTGAGACTTTGTATAATGAACTAAAAAAAACACCCCTATAAATTTTAAAAATTTCTTATCTAACCCAAGATCCACTACATCTAGGCACTCTACATTCAGATCCTCTACATCCATACCAAAAAGATAATACTCAGGAACTTTATTTTTTTCCATTACCAAAAGATTTTTTGTTATATCTAGAACAGTGGACTCTACTACAAAAAATATAACATTTTTCACAATTTCCTCTAAATTTTTGACTTTGTTTTCGTTCGAATCACTCTCTTTCTGAATTTTTTCTAATACTTGTTTATAATATGCTTGTTTTGCTCTTTGTTCTAAGTCATATCCAGTACAAATTTCTTTAAGTACTTTATAGTTTATAGGCAAAATGTTATTGATTTTTACATTTTGAAGTTGTGTTGATTTATTATAACTTAGAAGTAATTTTTGTAATTCATTTATACTTTGCGGTAGTGCTGTTGCATTATTCTCTTGAATTTTATTCTTAACAATTCTATACGCAGATAAAATCTGTGCTATTTTTTGTTCCATTTTTGCTGTTTGTGTACAAAAAATGTCCTGTACTTTTGCTAGTGAGAAAAAACGAATACTCTTTTGATCACACTCATTTTTTTGCAAATCTTGAAGTGATAAATCATGACTTTCTATCTTTCTAAATAATTCTTGTTTATCTTGAAAATTTTTCAAGATCTTCTCCTTTTTATCAAGTATTTCTTGTTCTTCTCTTTGTTTTTCTCTTTGTGCTTTTGCTAGTAGGTTGTCTTTTCTTAGCTGTTTTTTCTGTTTTTGCTTTACTTCCTGTTCTTCACTAAGTAGTCCTAATAATAATTCTCGATTTTCTTGTTTTCGTGCTTCTCTTTCTGCTTGCTCTTGTACTTTTCTCTGTAAATCTTTAAAGCATGTTATCTTATCTTGAATATGTTGATATTGAGGTTGAATTACATCATCATTTAATAGTTGATCAAATGTCGTATTTGTCAATTGTTCTATCTCATTTTTTATATTATCTCCAGATTTAGATAATTGCCCATTCTTATATAAAAATTCTTCCAATTGAGAAAAAGTTTCTATATTTGTGTTAGAATACGATTCTAAAATGTTTTTCAATAACAAATCCTTGTATTTTTCTTCTTCTTTTAATTGTTCTTTTAGCCGATTATTTTGCTTTTGATCTTGTTTTGGAGTATTGTGTTCATCCTTTGAAGTAATCTTACATATTTCTTCATCTAGCTTGTGAATTTGTGATTTAATCTTGGCTAATTTTTCTCCCTCTTCTTGTATTTTTTGGCTTATCAAAGGCAAAGATTTGACCTCCTCTAATATAAAAAATTATTTCTTTTAATAAAATCCACCAGATTCAAAATAACCTCTGAAAGCTTTGCATCTGAACTGCCTGAGCTTTCAGCTAGTGAAAAAATGTTTTTTATTTCTTGAGTTTTAATTAATTCTTTTATTTTTAGTGTTTCTTTTTCTAATATTTGGAGCATATTTATGCAATACTTTATTTTTATTTATAAAACATACTTATTTTTTTGCAATCTATCATATATTTTTCATTTTTTAAAGATTAAATTAATAACTTTATTAAAAAAATAATATTTAATATAAACTTAATTCTAAACAAAGTTTTATATTTTTTCTACAATAAGTTTTTTGCAGCTGAATAAAATTTCATTATTACAAGCATTTAGTTTAAAGACCTTTTAAATTTTCAGCAGAGCTATTCGTAAATAACTTAATTTGAAAATTAGTTAACTCTGAAAATTGAGTTTTTTGAGCCTCTTGATTAGCTAGTAATAAGATTTTTTGGTCCCTTGTAATATCAGAAAATAAAAAATCAATTTCACCACTTTGCTTGATTCCCAGTAAATCTCCTTGTCCTCTCAATACAAGATCCTGCTCTGCTATAAAAAAACCATCATTACTTTTTTTCATTATTTGTAATCTTTTCCTTACAATTTTTGATAAACATCGATCCTCATAGAGCATAACACAATATGATTTCGTATCATCCCTACCAACCCTTCCCCTTAACTGATGTAATTGGGATAGACCAAATCTTTCAGCGTTCTCAATAACTATTACGCTACTTAGAGGAATATCGATGCCAACTTCTATTACTGTTGTGGAAACTAAAACCATGTATTTTTCGTGTAGAAATTTTCTCATAACATTATCTTTTTCAGTCTGCCGCATATCTCCATGTAGCATAAGAACCATTCCAGGATAAAATCCTTCTAATTCTTTGTATCTCTCTTCTACACAACCAAGATCTATAAGAGAATTCTTTTTTGAGTTTTTTTTTAATTTTTCTCTCTTGATTAAAGGGCATACCCAATAAACTTTGTGGTTTAGAGATATTTGATTCTTGAGAGATTCTATTATCCTAGTTTTACTCTTTAAGGAAAGGCTTATTGTTTCTATTTTTTTTCGCTCTTTAGGATTATCTTTTAGTTGTGAGACGGATATTTGCCCAAACATTGTAAGTGTCAGACTTCTTGGGATTGGTGTAGCTGTCATTATTAATACATCCGGACTTTTAGCTTTTTTGATTAAGTCTAATCTTTGCTTAACTCCAAATTTATGTTGTTCATCTATTACTATATATTTTAAGTGATAAAACTCTATCCCCTTTTGAAATAAACTATGAGTTCCTATTAAAATCTGAATCCCTTTCTCTTTTAGTAATTCTGCTTTTATTTTACTTGATTCTTTCAATTTTGATGAGCCTGTTAAAAGTGCTATTTTTAAGTCAGACTTCGAAAATGCCCTGACAAAAAAATTATAATGTTGTTGAGCTAATAGCTCTGTAGGAGCCATTAATACTGCTTGCATATCGGAACAGATAACATTGATCATACTCAAAAGAGCTACAAGAGTTTTTCCTGTACCAACATCCCCTTGCAATAAGCGCATCATTTGAAAATTTGGATTCAACTGGTCTTGCTCTATCTCATTAAGAGCCTTTACTTGGCTTTTTGTTAGAGTAAAATTTAAGTTTTCTAAAGTGTCCTTTTGCATCTTAGTATTTCGATATATCTTTTCGTGCTTATAAGACTTTTGTATTTCTCGATTCATTTTTATTATCGAACACTGATGAGAATATAATTCTTCATATTTTAGTTTATTTATAGCGTCTAAATACTCTTCTACTGCCTGATTTGAGGAAATATTTTTTTCTACAAAATGTAACTTTTTAATCCAATCCATTATTTTCACTAAAAAATCATCAATTTGTGTATTAGGATTTTGTATATTCTCAGTAAATTTGATTTCACATATCTCTATAATTTTCAATATATAATTATATATTTGCGTATTTGTAATACTATAAGTCAGAGGATATGTTGGTATTATTTCTTTATATAATTTTTTATTCAGAATAACTTCTGGATGAATGATTTGATATTGATCGTCATACAACAACTTACCAGAAATTATACATTCAGAGTTGGTTTTTAATAATTGAAACAAAAATTTAGGAATATTGTAAAAAAACACTAAAGTTATAAGATGTCCTTTAAAAGAGCATTTTATTAATGTTATTTTTCTATTAGTAGATTTTTTTTCAGAAAAAGATAATATCTTAACTTTTAATTGTACTAAAGAATTAATCAAGGAATTATCTACTCTATCTAAGTGATAGATACTGTAATATGAAGGTTTGTATAGTAATATATCCTTTACTAAGAATAATTTAAGCCTCTTTAGAGATTCTAAAGTATTTTGCTTTAAAGATAAAATTTTTTCTATTTTTTCACAAAATATTTGATGCATAACTTTTTTTTTCTTATATAAAGTACCCTAAACTAATTAAAGTTGCATTTGAGAGGTTTAGATCTAATTTTAGAGTTTCTGAATGTAATTTGTAAATTTCCTCATAAATTTTATAGTAAAAAAAAATCTTATCGCCATAACTATTACTTTTTTTTTTTAGCTGTTCTAGGAATTTTGGATCTTTATCTTCGGTACTCACTTCTTGAGTTTGAATCTTTAAAATTTCTTTTTTTAACAAGGATAGTAATAAATACTCTACATTGATCGCAAAATTTAACCAAAGATCTTTATTCTCATTTTTTGCAAAATTTTTTATAAATTCTATCTTTTCCTTAAATGTCGTACTTGAGCAGAATAAATATTCATATTTTGAATCAAGATTTGTTTTTAAGACTCTAATATCCTTAATTTTTAAGCACCTTGAATATATTGTAGGCAAAATTTGATAGATATTACTTGTTATAAAAAAAACATAAGTATCTTTTTCTAAATTTTCTAAGATTTTCAACATAGCATTTGAAGCATTAATGTTTAGATCATTCGCCTCAGATATTATGACTATTTTATGTTTTGAGTATATTGATGTTGTTGTTAAAAAATCCTCTATTGCTCTTACTTGATCTATTGTGATGAAACTTGAATCTTTTAATTTAGAGATTTCTAATATGTTGGTTTTTTCTAAAATCTTAGATTCTGTTACAAATAATTCTCTCGTTAAAAATTTTTTTAACTCCTTCAAAAATAACTCTATAAAGTCAGTTTGTATAAGTACTGGTATATTGAGTTTATAGATAGATTTGAACCTACTTAACACTATTTTTTCCATTATTGTAATTATTTATCCTCTTTAGAACAACTTCTCTGCCAAGAATAGATATTACTCCATAAATCCCAGGAGAAGAAATTTTTCCTGTAACTAATATTCTTAATATAGTAAATAATTTTTTTTTTTCTATATTTTCTCTTAAAGAGGCGCTAGTTATTGTCTCAGTTATTACATTTTTTACCTCAACTATATCTTCGGTAGATTTTATTTTTATTAAAGCCTCATCCAATATATAAATTATTTTGTCATCACAATTATCTTTGAGGTATTTTATCTCTTCAATGCCTAAGCGAATAGGAGTATTCATATAAATTTTAGACATGTCATACAGATCATTAAGAGTTGTTACTCTTTTTTGCATGTCCTCTAAAGCTTGTTCTATATTTTGTAGTGATTTTTTGTCTAATTTAAAACTATAATGAGCTTGAATTTTTTCTATAAGTTCTTGTTTAGTTTTTTTCTTTATATAAAACTTATTTAAGTAATTTAATTTTTCTATATCAAATCTTGCTGGAGATCTTCCTATTGATTCTAAATTAAATAGTTCGATAGCTTCTTGCTTAGAAAAAATTTCTTTCTCTTTCCAAGACCATCCAAGTCTTAATAAATAATTAAACAATGCCTCAGGCAGATATCCAAGATCTTCAAGGTAATAATCAATACCCCAATCGCCTGACCTTTTTGATAATTTTTGTCCATAAGAATTGTGAATTAAAGCTATATGTGCCCAGTGAGGAGTCTTCCAACCTAGAAATTTATAAATTAATTGCTGCCTTGCTGAATTATTCAAATGATCATCTCCCCTTATTACATGGGAGATTTCCATATAATGATCATCTACAACACATGCCAAATTATATGTCGGACTATTATCACTTCTCAAGAGTACCGTATCCTCTATATATTGATTTTTTATACTAACATCTCCTTGTACTAAATCCTTTATTGTGGTAGTGCCCTCATTCGGAGTCTTAAGTCTTATAACAAAATTTTTATTTTTAACATCTTCTTTAGTCAAATTCTTATCCCTCCATTTTGTACTTAGTGTATAATCTTGTTGCTCAGATGAATTCTTGGTTGAAAGGCAATAATATGCATTTTTTGAATCTAATAAACGCTGAACTACTTCTTGATATTTAGATTGATTACTAGATTGGTATCTAATGTGATCATCATAATCTATTCCAAGATCTTGTAATGATTTAAGTATTTGCTCTATAAAAACTTGTTTCGAACGCTTAGTATCTGTATCTTCTATCCTCAAAAAAAATTTTCCTTTATTGTGCCTTGCAAATAAATAATTAAATAGAGCTGTTCTTACAGATCCTATATGCAAGGCCCCTGTTGGCGAAGGAGCAAATCTTGTTACTACTTTCATACTCACTTATATGCTTGGTTATAAACTTATTATAGATTAATTCTATTATATTTACTTAAATTTAATAAAATCATATCTTAGTGGATCTTGTCTATCATGTTACTAATAGATACACCTATTCTATATATGAATCATGAATTTGGATATGATATATCTTACATTATTAAAAAAAATTAAAAATTCTCTAATCAATAATCTATTTAAATCTAAAACTGCTCTAAATTCTTTGGATGATTTTTATGAAATTTTAGATTCTAGTTTAAAGTCTTATGGTAGAGGTATTATATCTAGCATATCAAATTATTCTAAAAATTTTCTAGATTATATATTATTCTCTCCTCACAAAAAAAGAGCAAAGGATCCACTAAATGATTTCTCTTTAGAAGCGGATCCTCTTATGATCCATCAAGAGGCAAAAAACACTCCTATAAATTGTACTTTTTTTACTAATTCTGCAGATTACGGATCTTACATAGCTTTGATATTTGGTGAGGCTAGAACTGCTGGCAGAGTTATTTGGATTGATGATATAAGAATTCAAATTGAAAATAAAGCTCCGAACGAAAAAAAATTCGTCTTCTACACCTCCTTTGCAGTTGCAATCTGTGAAGGAAAAATCCATAACCTTTTAAATATTTTTATTAAAGACAAAATTTTCGATTTAAAAAAATACAACTATAGATTATATAATGGATCTCAAGACCAAATACCTGATCCATTAATTTTGAGTAAAAATAATGACAGAGCTCCTGCTTTTAGAGGACTTGCTTATATTATTTTTGAAAATTTTCCTATATCCGAGTTTAATAACTCTATTCCTAATTTTATCTTTCACGTAATAAGATATGCAAATACCCCGAATGTAGAAACAAATGAGCCTACTAATTTAACAAAAACAAATAATAATGCTTTGAGTTCTGTTATAACAGAGATTTCTCAAAAAGCTCAAATCCATGCAAATTCACTAAATTTTACACATACAGAAGAGCAAATATCAGGAATTATTTTCACAACGAATATTTCTTGTTGGAATGCGATTAATCTACTAAGAAATATATATTTTTTTGATATTTATACTCAAAATAACAACATCCACTTTATCTCAAGAAATAACCAAAATTTTACAAAACTAAATTCTGGTGACTTAATTAAATCATTTAAAAACAGTTATATAGCTATAAAAGCTGTTAATAAATCTTCAATAATAAATCGAATAGATTTTTTTTTCATAAATAGTGCTACACATCTTACAGAACACGTACAAGTAGATTTTTCTGATGATAACGATTATGTCAATCATTTAAATGTAGGATATAAAATTTTGCTATCTCATAAACAAGCATTAAATAGAGCAGAACTAATTTTAAATAATTCAGCATCTGAAACTCATATAATATATTTTAAGCTTCCATATTTCTATATGGGTAAAATTTATCCCACAAATTTTGTATTACTAAAATATGAAAATAAAAATTACTATCTAAGAATCATAAGCATCAAAATTATTGGAATTGAACTTAATGTTACAGGAATATTAGACAGTAATACATACTACTCTCAATTAGACTCTTTTTCAGGAAATTTTGCTGAAAAAGAAGATTTAGAAAAATTCTTTGATCAAAAATTTTTTATCTTAGAGCTACCATTTAAATTAGAAAATACAACAAAACCCTACGTTGGAATATATTTAAACGGATTTATATCTACTTCCTTATTTATAAAGCTTAAAGAAGAAAATACTTCTTGGCAAAAAGTCCTAGACCTAAAACCATCAAAAGCTATCTCAGATCTTATTTCTATCTCCCAGGAGGATGATATCAACATATTTTTTACAGATGTAAGAACTAAAATTAGAATACGTTCTGATTCAGATATAGAGCAGATCTTATATCAAAAAAAATGGTATATTGCTCGTTTAGGAAATGAATTTATCAGATTTTTTTCTATTGTTAAAATATCAAAAAATGTTTATGAAATATCTAACTTAATTCGTGGAGAATTTGCTACAGAAAATTTTATAAATCAACATGTAATCGGAGAAAAATTTCTTATCATAGACTTACTCAATAACGTTCTTGATATGGAAGAAAAATTTGTCAATAAAACTTTATTGTTTAGACTCAGTACCTTATCATACGCAGAATTTACCTTTAACAACATTTCAGAAAGCCCCCTAAGACCTTTAATTACAAGTAAAAATATCGAAAATAATATCTTAAAACTAAGCTTTGTCCCAAGAAGAGCCTATATTGATTCATGGCACTCTCTTTCAGAGGAAAAAGCAGAAATTTTCGAAATCAAACTACAAGATTTACAAACCCAATATGTATTCTCTTTTACAAAAACTAATGTAAATATAGATTTATCCAAACTAGGTCTTAGTGCTAAATTTACTGTATCTATAATGTCTTCATATACAAAATAATTTTACTTACAATTTATAATTAAATATATTTATGAAGAGCTATAATTACCAAATAGATTACATGGTCCCCAATGGAACAAATAAAGAAATTGTTTTTAATGAAGCATTATTAACTATTGATCATTTTTTAAATAATGTGGTACAAAGCTTTATACATTCTACATCCGAATGCGTTAATTTAAACACTAACTACATATTATTAGAGGGGAAATATAAAAATCATATATGTTATAAATCTTTTCAGGGTCAGGAGATCCAATTTTTAAAACCAAAATCCAATTCCATATTTTTTGTGTTTTCTAAAAAAAAATTCTACCTTTTTTCACAAGATAATTGGCAAGTCGTAATTTTTAAGGAAACTCCGATTACAGAAAGAATCTCTGGCACACATTTCCTAAATCATGATGCTTCTAACATAAAATTATACCTAGCTGCCGATTCTCATATTATTCTAAGACCAGATCTGAGTAAAAACATTACTCTAATAATCAAACAAGTCCCCAATAATAGCTATAAATTTACTTTCTCTTCTAATATCTTTTGTGAAAATACTAATTCTCTACTTCAACCTATAAAAGGTTCCCATTCTCGCATTCTAAAAATCTACCCTATAGAACAAAACAAATTTTTTCTTAAAATTTTATCTGAAAACATAAATTTAAATTAAATTGATTAAATATATAGAAAATGATAACAGTACTCGCCTCTATTATAGGTTTTATAAGTTCAATTATCCCAGAAATAATAAAATATTTTAAGGATATTAACGATAAAAAACACGAACTTAAAATTATATCTTTAAAATCTGAACTCAAAAAACATACATCCCAAGCAGAAATGGAAGAATTACATTTATCAAAAGACTTATTAGAACAAAAAAATTTATATAACTCCTTTTCGTCAGGTATTGCATGGGTAGAGGCTTTAAATTCTTCCGTAAGACCATTATTAGCTTATGGTTTTTTTATTATATATGTTGCAGTTAAAGTACTGCAATACCAATCTATAAAATCTTACATGCCTATTTTTGAGTCTCTTAACATGTTTTGGGATATTGAAGATCAGGCTATTTTTGCAAGTATTATAAGTTTTTATTTTGGACAAAGAACCTTTAAGGGTATTTGGAGTAACAAAAACTATTTTTCAACCAAATAACAAATAAATGACGAATTTTGCTGTATCACAAAATTTACTGAGATTAATCAAAACTTTGGAAGGCTTTTGTGCTAGACCATATATATGTTCTGGAGGATTTACAACTATAGGATATGGACATAGGATATTTGATACAAAATCATCGAACTTGTTAATTACAGAACATGAAGCTCAGGATTTACTGATCAAGGATATTCTACAAATTAAAAAACACCTATACAAGAATATTTTTGTTCCTTTAAAGAATTATCAATTGGATGCTCTTATATCGCTTATTTTTAATATAGGCGTAGGAGCATTTATAAAATCGATTCTTATAACTAAAATAAACGCTAAATTGTTCTCAGATGCAGCCGAAGAATTTTTAAAATGGATTTACATAAGAAAAAACATATCAAAAGCTCTCATTAGAAGACGGAAGATAGAAAGGACTATATTTTTAGGTCTAGAGCATGAATTCTATAACAGATACTTCAACTAAATTCTATTAAAAAGCAAATAACCATTAAACATTAGACATAATTAAGTATATCACACCAAAATGACTCATTATTCTTGAGTTCTCCCATCACGTACAAAGTAACTAATTTTATACCACATTTTTCTCAAGTGGGTCTGGCAGGACTTGAACCTGCGACCTTACCGTTATGAGCGGTGCGCTCTAACCAACTGAGCTACAAACCCTAGGTTATATAACCTACATAATACCCTCACACAACACACTCTCTAATACAAGCATTATATTTATTTATTTGTAGTAAGTCCATTGTTTTTATAAAATAAAGTGAACTAATATATAGAACAATATAGAAAATAAATAATATAATGATTTATGAAAATTCAATTAGGAAAAATTAAATTAAAAAATAATATAATTCTTGCTCCTATGTCTGGAGTAACGGACATGCCATATAGAAAATTGGTACATAAGTTCGGGGCAGGACTTGTGGTATCTGAAATGATTGCAAGTAGATCTATGATTAATCATACTAAGGATGCATTTAGAAGGGCTAAAGTAGACATTTTTAGCAATAATGCTTGCGTTCAGTTGGCTGGATTCGAACCTGATGTGATTGCTCAGGCGGCTAAAATGAATGAAGATATGGGAGCAAAAATTATCGATCTCAACTTTGGATGCCCAGCTAAGAAAATTGTCAACGGATATGCTGGATCTGCTCTTATGAAAGATGAGAAACTTGCTCAAGAAATATTTGAAATAACAGTAAAAGCAGTAAAAATTCCAGTTACGGTAAAAATGAGACTTGGCTGGGATGCAAATACAAAAAATGCTCCACATTTAGCTAAAATTGCCGAGAATTCTGGAATTCAAATGGTAACCGTTCATGCAAGAACTAGATCTCAATTTTTCAGCGGGAAAGCAGATTGGTCACTTGTAGCACAAGTAAAAGATGTACTTAGAATACCATTAATAGTTAATGGCGACATTGTAAATTATCATACAGCTCAAGAAGCCCTAAGACTCTCACGAGCTGATGGAATAATGATTGGTAGAGGTTGTTACGGTAGACCATGGTTATTAAATCAAATTGCTCATTTTTTAGAAACAGGTAAAGAAATCCCTAATCCTTCCTTAGAAAACCAATTAAGCATAATACTCAATCATTACGATCTTATTTTAGAACATTATGGTGATATTTTAGGTATACAAATAGCTAGAAAGCATCTTGGCTGGTATAGTAAAGGAATTAATAATTCCAGTATTTTTCGTTCTAGAGTTAACCAACTACAAAACCCCGAAAAGGTGAAAGACTTTATTATTGATTTTTATTCATCTAATTTTCAACATTAAAATTGTTCTTGTAAGATAATTCTAATATAGGAACTACTATACCCCATCTCCACTTGGCACATCTTCATCTCCACTTAGTAATTCTCCTGTAAGCTTCGTATCATGATTTTCGTTAAACTGCTTGTGAGCTTCACTTGAGTTATGCCCTTGTAACAACCCTTCATCTACCTCAGGAAATATATCCTCTAGATGAGACTCCTGCTTTATTACATCTTGAAGCTGATATAGTGTTAATTCATTACTACTTCTAAAAAAAAAAGAAATAAATTTATTCCAAGCCTCTACCCATTTATTACAAGGCTCTACCTTAGTACATAAAAATTTAAGCACATTTTTAGAATCTACATCCAAGCGAACCTGAAAATATAGCTCAAAAATTTTGCTATTAGTTTTTGCACTTTTCTCTATAGAAAATGTATTTACTTCCTTAGAAATAACTTGTGTAAGCTTTTTTATTAAGCTAGAAGATATATTAAATTTTTTACCTTGAACCTGCAACAAATCTCTAAAACTGCTCTTAAAAAATTCCGGATCATCTGCATATATCATGTCACATAATAGGCTTGGTATGTTATCAAATAATTTTTTTTGCTCTTGAAAATACTGCTTATAAAAAAAAGGTAACAAAATGAAGTTAGATTGAAATCCTTTAGTTTGCTCTAACAAAAAACTCTTTATAATATGAAGAAAAATTTCGCTTTTTTCATCTTCATTTGCGTGGCACATAACGGATATATTATCAAGATAGATATTTAATACAGATTCTATACCCTTACCAATCATTTCTTTAACAAAATACATAACATAAAAAAAACTAGCTTTAGCTTGGTATATTGTCTTTTCACATTCCTTATCTCCCCCTGTTGTCTCTACAACTCTAAATATTATTACTTTCTCAACTTTTTCTGCCGTCTCTACAAAATTACCTACTATAGTATAAGCATTAGCTGGTAATATTGATTGACTTTGAGCATCCACCTTGGTTTGTTCATTAAGTTCTTCAAAAAGCTTATCTCTCCATTCATTATCGATCATGTGTTCTTTAAAAAATTCAGAATTAAAAATTATCTCCAAATGTTCTTTTTTTTGGAGTATTTTTATAAATAGTTGCTTATCTACATATTTACAAAAAATATTCTTTATTTCTAAAAAGTTTCTTTCCTGATTTTGTAACATGGAATCACTCTGTCCAACATCCTCAAAAGCTTGTTTTAAAAGACAATACAATGTATATTGTACATTATTTTTTAATATTTGTGTTAAAATACTATTATTTCCATTTTGATAACTTAAAGTTATAAATTTTTCTATTATTTGAACCTGATTTTTATAAAAAAAGTCTTTCATATCTTCCTTTGCTGAAGCATAAAAATTATTGTCTACATGAACAAAAATTTTTAATAAATTGTTAGCTCCCTTCTTCGGAGTGATTCCTATATCCTTACTTTTTTCTGTACCAGACTCAGGGCTTGCTAAATTAGTATCTTTCACTGAATTATTTGCCCTGTTTTCAGATTCTTCGGATTGCTCTGTTGTCTCCCTATCTCCTTCTGCAACCTCTACAACCTCCCTATCTACCTCTACAATCTCCCTATCTACCTCTACAACCTCCCTATCTCCTTCTACAACTTCACCATCTACCTCTGCAACCTCACTATCTACCTCTACAACTTCACCATCTACCTCTGCAACCTCTACTACCCGGTCAAACTCATTTGTTACAATTGCAGTTCCGTACTCTCTCTGCACTGTTTTGTACAAATCATCTTCTGCCGCTGGTACAATCTCAACCTCTTTGGGTTGCACTGTTGTCTTTACAAAATTTTTTACATCTATATTTACGTGGCCTATACTAAATTTATCAACACTATTACTCTCATTTTGCTTTTCATCACTTACTATAGTATCAGCATT
>CAYPDK010000029.1:0-55374 GCA_964409505.1 uncultured Rickettsiaceae bacterium | reverse complement strand
ATGCAGATCCTATTGAACAATTAGGGAATGCAAGTGAGGCATTAAATATTCTTTCAGCAACTATGAATACTTATATTAAAGCTCAAACTATGGTAGAAGAATTACAAAGTTTAGTTCGTAATATATTACAGCGCTAATTTTATATTATATTTCTTGATTTGGTAGAATATTTTGTAAACACTCGCCCTACACATTTGGGCGAGAGGGGATAAGTTTATTCATGAGTTTTTAACAGGATTTTGTTGTTATGTGTGTAGTGCTGAATGTGAAATGGAATTGGTAAGTAGATATTTTCTGTAGAAAATATATAATGCTAGGTACAGGTTAGATATATCTTTTTACTTGGAGATGATTGTTATTTTTTTTGTATATTTTTTGAAGTAATGGAGTATTTTATGTACGGTAGGCATGCTGTGCTCGCGGCTTTGTCTAATTCTCGTAGAAATGTTAGAAAAATTTATTGTAGTACAAATTTTTTTAACAAATATTCTTCTAAATTGAGAAATTTTTTTTATGAAATTCAAAGTAATGACTTTTTGAGTCAAAAAATAGGCAAAAACAGGTTACATCAAGGAGTCATAGCACTGGTTGAGAGCATTTTTTCTTATAATAAAAATCTGATGGTAGATGGTTTATGTAGTAAAATTATCATATTGGATCAAATACAAGATTCTCATAATATAGGTTCTATTATCAGAAGTGCAGTTGCCTTTGGAGCAAGGTGTTTTATTCTTACTACTTATAATTCTCCCTCAGAGAATGGAGATATTGATAAGGCTGCTTCTGGCTATATTGAATGTACAAAGGTTTTTTTAGTTACTAATTTGAACAATGTTATTGACAGGTTAAAAAAATTAGGGTTTTGGATTGTTGGACTTGATGCAAGATCAGATAAGAACATTGACTCTATACCTGTGCTTGAAAAGGTAGCTATTGTTATAGGCTCTGAGGCAAGAGGAGTAAAAAAATTAGTACTACATAATTGCGATTTTGTAGTAAAGATACCAATTGATACTTCAGTTGAAAGTCTTAATGCTGCCAATGCAGCAGCAATAGCTTTTTATTCCATTTTGTAGTAAATTTTTTTTATATTCTAGTAGTGAATGCAAGATAATCTAATGTAAGTTACGTTTTATTTAATTAAAATTGTGTTAAAGAGTCAACAAGAAAGTTTTACAAAAAAAGATCTGAGTCTTGCTCTTAGTAGTTCTATGGGATTGCCTGTAAGTTTGTGCAAAGAGTTTGTTAATGCCTTTTTTGAAGAAATGGTAAGCGTAATACTTACAGAGGGAGAATTTGTTTTATCTGGTATAGGAAAATTTTATTTAAATGAAAAATCTGAGAGAATGGGGTTTGATATTTCAAAGAAAAAACTTGTCCCTATTGCAAAAAAACAAGTTTTTGGATTCTCTTCATCAAGGAGTATTCGGAATCAGTTAAAAAGATAATACATCCTATGATTTAGAAATGATTTGATAATTGATACTTATAGGTTTTATGAAAACGAAAAAGTATATATCTTTGCGAGAATTGTCTTCCTTTTTAAATGTTCCAATACATAAGATTAGATCCTTAGAGAAAACTCACACTGGACTTAAAATATATAAAATTAATAATAGGAGATTTTACACTAAATCAGATGTTATAAAGATAAAGTCTCTTTTATGTAATAAGGTTTATAAAAATTTTGATAATAAATTAAAAATTAAGTCTAAAACTATTAAAGCACTTGCTAATTCTAAAACTACAAATTTAATTTTACGTTCTTTTCAAGAGAGAAACCAAAATTGTAGCAAAATTGTAAATAAAATTGACCAGCTTATTCAAAAATTTACTTATTTATACGATAAATGTTTTAAGTGAATAACTTTGTATGTTGATTTTTCACCTTTTTGCTCTCTAGTAATAAAACAGGAATAAGGGATAGAAATAAAAATTGACAATTGATATAAATATCTGTAAATCTTGTAGTGTGTACGGGAGATCTTATGACTTTTTTGGTTTAGATGTTGTACGTTGATTTTTTGTGTACGGATTTTGTATATAATTGATTTTGTGTTTTCGTTAATTCTGAGTATTGTTAGCTCATGAGAAACTTTTAATAGAATTTGGTATGCTGTTTAAAGAAAATTCTTATATTTTGGATAAAGAGAGGTATTTACAGGCTTATAAGCAGATGCTTCTTGTTAGAAAATTTGAAGAAAAATCTGCTCAATTTTATGGTATGGGTCTTATAAGGGGATTTTGTCATTTATATATAGGACAGGAAGCTGTTGCCTTAGGGTTTATGCTTGCTCGAAATTCTCATGACTCAGTAGTTACGTCTTATAGAGATCATGTGCATGGAATTTTGAGTGGACTTGATCCTAAGTTTGTGATGGCTGAGTTGTGTGGTAAGGTTCAAGGTTGTTCTAAGGGTAGGGGAGGGTCTATGCACATGTTTAACAAGGAGTCAAATTTTTATGGAGGACATGGCATTGTAGGAGCTCAAACATCTATTGGAACTGGGTTAGCTTTTGCAGATTATTACCTCAATACTTCATATGTTTCCTTTGTTTTTCTCGGTGATGGAGCTGTTAATCAGGGACAATTTTATGAATCTTTAAATATTGCCTCTCTTTTAAGGTTACCAGTTATATATATTATAGAGAATAATCAATACTCTATGGGTACATCTGTTAAAAGATCTACTTATATGGATGAATTATACAAAAAAGGTCTGTCTTTTGGAATAGAGGGTGTGGTTGTTGATGGAATGGATTTGGAGCAAACATATAATGCGGCTGCTTGTGCTAGGGATTTTGTTATTAAGAAAAAGTCTCCACTTATAGTTGAGTGTAAAACTTATAGATATAAAGGACATTCTATGTCTGATCCTGCAAAGTACAGAACTAAGGAAGAGCTCCAGGAGTATAGGGCTCTTGATCCTATTACAAAAACTAAAAATTCTATTTTAGATAAAAAATATGCTACGCAAAATGAACTCAAAAATCTAGAGAAAGAGATTAAAGATTATATGAGGGAGTTGGAATCATTTGTAGAAAATTCTACATCATTACCAGATGAGGATAATTTATATGATTTTATATTTAAGTAAAAATAAGTAAGAAAAAGTTTTAAAATGAGACACATTACTACTAGAGAGGCAATAAGGGAAGCTATTAGATTTGAGATGCAAAGAGATAAAAATGTGTTTGTTATGGGGGAGGAAGTAGGAGAGTATCAAGGTGCTTATAAGGTTACTGAGGGATTATTAGAAACATTTGGACCTAAAAGGGTTTTTGATACGCCAATTAGTGAGCATGGATTTACAGGACTTGCTATAGGAGCTGCTTTTAAAGGTTTGAGGCCTATTGTTGAATTTATGACTTTTAATTTTTCTCTGCAGGCTATAGATCAGATTATAAATTCTGCCGCTAAGACTTATTATATGTCAGGAGGAGACGTATTTTGTCCCATAGTGTTTAGAGGTCCTAATGGTGCTGCTGCCGGAGTTGCTGCTCAGCACAGTAATAATCTTGCGGCTATTTATTCTCATATTCCAGGTCTTAAGGTTATATCTCCCTATACAGCAGGGGATGCACGAGGGTTGCTTATAAGTGCTATCAGAGATGATAATCCTGTTATCTTTTTAGAAAATGAGCTCTTATACAATAAGAGTTTTGATGTTCCACAAAACATAGAACCGCTACAAATAGGAAAAGCTAATGTTTTACAGGAAGGAAAAGATATTACTATAGTGAGTTTCTCTCTTCAGCTAGAAATGGCACTCGAATCAGCTAAGATTTTACACCAAGAATTTGGTATTAGCGTAGAAGTGATCGATATTAGAACTATAAAACCTCTTGATTTAGAAACAATTATTGATTCTGTTAAAAAAACTAACAGATTGATTATTGTTGAGGAAGGGTGGTTTTTTTCTGGAGTTGGAGCTAGTATTTCTTCTCAAGTATCAAGAGGAGCCTTTGATTACTTAGATGCGCCTGTTGAGGTGCTATCTGGAGCAGAGGTGCCTTTGCCATATGCTCAAAATTTAGAGAAAAAAGCACTTCCAATATTAGAAGATTTAGTTGCCCTTGCAAGAAATATGTGTAATTGCTAAAAATATTAATTAGAATAAGAATTATTTAATGTCAATAAAAGTTTTATTACCTTTGCTTTCTCCTACTATGAAGGTAGGGAGTATTACTAAGTGGTTTAAAAAGGAAGGAGATGTTGTTAGTGCAGGAGATGTACTTGTGGAGATAGAAACTGACAAAGCTGCTATGGAGGTAGAATCCGTAGGAGATGGAGTTTTAAGAAAAATACTTTTTTCAGAAGGGAGTGAAAATTTACCTGTTAATACCTTGATTGCAGTTATTAAGGAAGAAGATGATTCTGAAAAAGATATTGAAGATATATTACGAAAATTAGATTCCGGAACAAGTACATCAGATAAACAGACCTCTGGTAATGAACCATTGGTAGAACAAAAAATAAATGATTCAAGTTCAATTAGACAAGATAATGGACTAACGTCAGGTACAGGAATAAGAATATTCGTTACTCCCTTAGCATCTAGAATTGCAAAAGAAAAACAGCTTGATTTATCAAAGATTAAAGGTACGGGTCCTAACGGTAGGATTGTTAAAAAAGACGTGGAGGCAAGTTTTAGTAAAAAAGTTCCTTTAAACCTATCCCCGGGAGCAAGATCTTCATCTGGAAAATCTGTTGCCTTAGGAGTTCCTTTAGGAGACTCTTCAACCTCAAGCTCATCAACAAAAAAATCTTTAATCAGAGAGGAGACTCTCTACAAAGTAGAGCCTATAAGTAACATGAGAAGGATCATAGCAGAAAGGCTCTCAGAATCAAAATCTACTGTTCCTCATTTCTATCTCTCAATTGAATGTAGAATAGATGAATTACTCAAAATAAGAGCACAATTGAATTCAAAATTATCTGTAAGTCATAAGATTAAAATTTCTGTTAATGATTTTATCACTTTTGTTTGCGCTAAAAGCCTGAAGGAGTTCCCTCAAATTAATTCTAGTTGGAACGGGGATTCTCTTATATATTACAATAATATAGATATTTCTATAGCTGTTGCCATTAATAATGGACTTATTACTCCTATTGTTAAAAATGCAGATAAGAAAAATATTGTAGAAATTTCTCAAGAAATAAAGGAACTTGCATCAAGGGCAAAATCAGGTCAGTTAAAGCCAGAAGAGTTTCAAGGTGGTGGGTTTAGTATATCAAATCTTGGAATGTTTGGAATTGACCAATTCTATGCTATAATCAATCCTCCACAAAGTTGTATCTTATCTGTAAGTCAGAGTGTTAAAAGGCCTATTGTAGTGGGGGAGGAGATTAAGAGTGCGAATATTATAAATTTAGGTCTTTCTTGTGATCATAGAGTAGTTGATGGAGTGCTTGGATCAAAATTTTTGTCTTTAGTAAAGCAGTATATGGAATCGCCTGTGTTGTTATTGTCAGTATAGTATTCATAAGGGTATTATGGGTTTTTCTATTTACTATAAAGGCATTAAAGTTATGAAGAAATAAAATTTTGAGAAAATAAAAAGATATATCAAATATAGTTGCATGATTTCTTATGACCAAAAGTTTTGATTTTCTTAATTGTTTTTTATCCTAAAGAGAGGAATATCTTTGCTTGGTTGTAAAATTATTTGTAGATTTAAGTTTATTTTTTAACAAGTGAGTGTGTTTATTATTTATGACAAAATATGACTTAATTATCATAGGAGCAGGACCTGGGGGCTATGTTTGTGCTATTAGAGCGTCACAGCTTGGAAAAAAAGTCTTACTTATTGAAAAAGCTGAATTAGGAGGAGTTTGTTTAAATCAAGGGTGTATTCCTACTAAATCTTTGCTATATTCTGGAGAAATGTTTTTGAAGCTGCAAAAAGCCAAGGATCTAGGTATATCTGTCTCAGATATAAAATTTGATATTAAAAAAGCTGTAGAGCGTGCTCAATCTATTTCTAAAAAGCTTGTCTCTGGCATAAGACATTTACTAAAGAAGGCTAAGGTGGATGTTGTTTTTGGGACAGCAAAAATTCTTGATAAGAAAAAGGTTCTTGTGCAGGGCTCGTCTGAGGAAATTTTTAGTTCAGATAGTATTGTTATTGCAACTGGAGCTAGTCCTCGTGAGATTCCGAATTACAATTTCGATGGTAGACGCATATGGAATTATGTACATGCATTGTTTCCTAGTTTTTTACCGAAGTCTATGATTATTGTAGGTTCTGGGGCTATAGGTATTGAGTTTGCATCTTTTTATAATAGTGTTGGTGTTGATGTTACTGTTTTGGAAGCAAGAAATGAAATTCTCTATTCAGAGGATTTAGAGATAGTCTCAATTTTAAAACGATCTTTAGAATCGAGAGGTATTAAATTTATTACGGATGTTAAGTTACAAAATCATGAAGATCACAAAAATAGTGTTGTTGTTAACTTTTCGTGTGGATTAAAACAGCATTCATTAAGAGCAGATGTTTTGTTTACTGCGGCTGGAGTTGTGCCTAATGTTCAGGGTTTCGGATTGGAACAACTAGGAGTTAAACTTGAAAATGGTTATATTAAAACTGATGCTCAAATGAGGACTAATATAGAGTCAATTTTTGCCATAGGGGACGTAACAAAAGGACCTTGGCTTGCTCATAAAGCCTCACATGAAGGGATTTTAGTTGCAGAATTTGTTTCATGTGGAAATACTATGCCTTTAGATTACAATAACATACCAAGTTGTGTTTATTCCTTTCCTGAGGTTGCAAGTGTAGGAATTACTGAAAAAAGAGCTCTCGAGTTAGGATATAATATTAAAATAGGTCGTTTTCCTTTTCAGGCAAATGGAAAGGCTCTTGTTGTAGGGGGACAAGGAGGTATGGTTAAGACTGTTTTTAATACTCAAACGGGAGAATTATTGGGAGCTCATATGGTAGGTACTTATGTTACAGAGCTTATACAGGGATATGTTATAGGTAGAGCGTTGGAGACAACAGAAAAAGAATTAATACATACAATATTTCCTCACCCTACATTGTCCGAATCTATGCATGAAGCTGTTCTGTCCGCTTATGAGGGAGCAATTCATATATAGTCTTATAGATTATTGATGTTTAATTATAGAGGCATTTTTTAATGGTAGAAAATATTGAAATTTTTCATGGATTGGTTGCAAAACTTTGTCATGATTTGTCTGATATTGCAGGCACTATAGATAATTGTCTTGAATTGTTCGAGGATAAAAATCCTGATATAAGTAAACAGGCTAAGGAAATTGTTAATCTAGAATCTAAGAATCTTGTCCATAAGATTCAGTTTTACAGGAGTGTTTATGGAATTATCTTTGGAGAAAAGGAAATGAGCCTCGAATATTTAAAAAAATTAGCTAATGATCATTTTAATAAATCAAAAGTTAAATTTATTTTTGAATCAGAAATGAACACAAACTTCTTGGATGTTTTTATGGCTAAGATTGTTATTATTCTAATTACTGTAGCTGATGAGAATATTTCTCGTACAGGACAAATTTATCTGCATATTTTTAAGAATGATAAAAAGTATAAAGTGCTATTGAATGGAAAATCTAATTTTCCAATCAAAATTAATGAAGAAAATATTAAAATTTTACAGAGTGATTATGGTAAAAGAGTTGATGTTTCTAATTGTAGAGAGTTTTACATTAAAAATTTGCTTAATAAGTTCTTTCGAGATTATAAGATATCTGTAAAACTTCGGAATAGTGATGAAATCGAATATTTTATTTCCTAAATGTTGAGGTTATTAGCTTTTCATGTTTTTATTTTTAATATAATTTTATTAGGGGTTGTATGTCTGAAGAAATTACTCAAAAAAATTATAGAACCGAAAAAGATTCCATAGGAGAGATAAAAGTAGAAGAACGCAATCACTGGGGAGCCCAAACTCAAAGATCTCTCATCAATTTTGACATAGGGGATCAAAAAATGCCTTATGACGTTATTCGAGCGTTAATTATCATAAAAATTTGTGCTGCAGAAGTAAATTTTAATTCAGCTGTGATTGGTCAAGATATTTTTTTAAAAATAAAAGAGGCTGGAGAAATTATACTTAATGATGAGTCTTATAAAAAGCATTTTCCTCTTGTAGTATGGCAGACAGGCTCGGGGACACAGAGTAATATGAATGTCAATGAAGTAATAGCCTCTATAGCTAATGAAAAAATTAATGGATTTAAAGGAGGAAAAATACCAATTCATCCAAATGATCATGTAAATAAGAGTCAATCATCAAATGATTCTTTTCCAACAGCTATGAATATAGCAACTATTATAGCTTCTAATAAAAAATTACTTCCAGCTATGGATAAGTTTTATAAATCATTGCTGAGAAAATCTCAAGAATGGAAAAATGTTATTAAGGTTGCAAGAACTCATATGCAAGATGCAACTCCTATTACATTAGGACAGGAATTTTCAGGATATGCATCTCAGATTGAATTTTCTATACAGAGAGTAAAAAGTGCTATGCAGGACTTATATTTTATTGCTCAAGGAGGTACTGCTGTTGGCACTGGACTAAACGCTCCTAAGGGTTTTGATTTACAAATTGCACAGAGTATTGCTCAATATACTAATTTACCCTTTAAAACTTCTAGTAATAAATTCGAGGCTCTTGCTAGTAATGATTCGCTGGTACAATTTTCTGGGACTTTGAATACTTTGGTTGTTAGTCTGATGAAAATATCAAATGATATAAGGATTCTTGCCTCGGGTCCTAGATGCGGTTTAAATGAGTTGATTTTACCTATGAATGAGCCTGGGTCGTCTATTATGCCGGGTAAGAATAATCCTACTCAGTGTGAGGCTATGAGTATGGTTTGTGCTTGGGTTATGGGAGCTCATTCTTCTGTTACAATTGCTGGGAGTAATGGCCATTTAGAGCTTAATGTTTTTAGGCCTATGATCATACATAATGTGCTTTTGTCTATAGATTTATTATCAGACTCTATGAATGCTATGGTAGATCACTGTATAGACAAATTGAAGGTTAATTTTAGAGCAATTGATCTTTTAAAGAACAATTCTTTAATGAATATTACGGCTCTGACTCCTTATATAGGTTATGATAAGGCGGCACAAATTGCTAATTTAGCATATAGTCAGAATCTTTCATTAAAAGATGCGGCGTTAAAATTAAATATTTTGTCTGAAGAAGAATTTGAAAAATATATGATCTTAGAAAATATGATATAGTAAAATTTTTATAAATTGGATTAGGAAAAAAAGTTATTAAAATAAAGTAATTTCTTATTCAAAAAAAGGTGTGCTATATGCACAAAAAATAAAGATTTAAATTTAGCATGAAAGTTACCAGTTCAATAATTATGTTTTTTAGCTTATAGAATATGATGTTAAATTTTAATTTTGTTCTAGATACAGAGGAAAGTACTAAATACTTAGGTCGGCTGATTGCTCGGGAGATAGAAGAAAATTTTGTAAATTTCGAAAATATCTTTAGTCTATACGGAGAAGTTGGAAGTGGTAAAACATTTCTTTGTAGGGAGATTATTAAAACTTTGATAAAAAATTCGAAATTGATTGTTAGTAGTCCTAGTTTTAATATAATACATAGTTATGATTGTGCATCATATAGAATATATCATATAGATCTATATAGAGTGAAATCCAAAGAAGAACTAGAGAATATAGGTCTGATAGAACTTTTGTCACAAGAGGATTTGTTATTTATTGAATGGCCTGAAATTATGTTTAAAGGCTATCCTGTACTTGAGAATAAGACTAATAAAATTACTCTTAAATTATTAGACAATAACAAGAGAATTTGTGATATCAATTATTGTAGACGAATTAATATTTAGTACGATATAATATCTTTCACTTTTCCAGTTTAGGTATTTTTATTTTGTAAAAATTTTTCTTAACTCTCTTTGTTAGTATATTTTGTTACATCATATGCAACAGAACAGAGGTATTTATCCTCTAATATAGAATGTACAAACTCATAAGTGGTTTTTTTATCTTGGATAATTACGTCTTTTACTTCTAGGTATTTAGAAATAGTCTTATCTTTGAGTAATTTTAGAGCATCCCCTGAAATATAGGCTCTGTGAAGGATAGAATCTCCTAATAGTGCATTTTTAGGCAATAAAAATTTTGAAAAAAACCAATTGCAATATACGATGTTTAAGTTGGAATCCCTTAAACATACGGCTATTTCAACATTGTTGATAGCATTATTCATGAATTTATACATTTCTGTTAGGTAAGAAATTTTTTTTTCTAAATCGGGAATATTTTCTAATCTAGATTTAAGCTGTTTCCATATCAAAAAATCAACTATAAAAAGTGCTGTCGTACTAAGGCCTAAACCTATAAAAACAAGAATAGAGTAAATTTTGCTTACAAAAACAGTAATGAAGAAAAAAATTGCAAAAATTGAGGTAGTGTTGAATAAGAACAAAAAAAATAGTAACATCCTAGAAAAGTCCGGGTTGTCAGATTAAAAATTAAAGTGTTAAAAAATCACACCCTATGCTATAGTATAGTACTTGTTTACTCTGAAGTAAAGTTAAAGTTTCTCTTAGACTAACATTAGTGGAATTACCTTATAAAAAACTAAACTGAACCTGAATATATGAATGATAACATTTCTAAGAGAAAAATAGATCATATAAATACAATTGTGAGTAATGATCTAATAGATCGGTCAAAGAAGTGTAATTATTTTGAAAATATAAAGCTGACTCATAGAGCAATTCCTGAGATTTCTCTGAATGAAGTTGATACTTCAACTTTTTTCTTAGGAAAAAAATTGTCTTTTCCTCTTATCATATCTTCGATGACAGGAGGGGCAGATCACAAATTATTAGTAAAAATTAATTGCAATCTTGCCAAAGCCGCTAATTACACACAAGTTGCAATGGCAGTTGGTTCCCAAAGATCAATGGTAGAGAACTATAATTCTAGGAAAAGCTTTGATATAAGACCAATTGCGCAGCAAATTCCATTACTGTCTAATATAGGAGCTGTGCAGCTAAATTATGGAATAAGTCTAGAGCATATAGTAGATATTATTGATTATATAAAGGCAGATGCAATTTACTTTCATTTTAATCCTCTACAAGAAGTTATCCAAAAGGAGGGTAATGTGAATTTTTCCAATCTTATTAGAAAAATTGTGAAAATTTCTGAAAAAATAAAAATACCTGTTATTATAAAAGAAGTAGGATCTGGATTGTCTTGTGAGGATGTATCTCTTGGCATAAAAAGTGGAATATCATATTTTGACATATCGGGTGCGGGTGGGACTTCTTGGAGTATGACTGAAGCTCTTAGATATGAAAACATTAATCAGGAAAAAAAAGCAAGGCTTGGAATGTTGTTTAAAGATTGGGGAATCCCTACTCCAATTGCTTTAAAAAATTTGAAAGAATATGTCGCAAAAGCGAAATTTATTGCAAGTGGAGGTATTAGAAATGGAATAGATATGGTTAAATCTATTATTTTAGGAGCATCTTTATGTGGAGTGGCTAATCCATTTTTAAAAGCTGCTACTGTCTCAGAAGAAGAAGTTATTCTAAAAATTGAACAGCTTAGAGCAGAATTTCAGTTAGCTATGTTTTTACTTGGGGCTCGTACTTTAAAAGATATCAGTAATAAAGAATCATTGATACTAAATTATGAGATGATATGATTATCTTTATTAAAGTCTTAAAAGTTCGTTTATGCTAGTTTTTTTTTTAGTGGATTCATCTATAGATTTTATAATAACTGCGCAATTGAGGGATGGTAAGTTAGTATTTCTATTCGGTATCGATCCAGGAACGATTACAGAATATGGAGGAATTTCTCCATAAATTACTTTGCCCGAGTCTCTATAGATAATCTTTGTGGAGGCTCCTATAAATACTCCCATAGCTATTACGGATCCTGTGCCTACTCTTACTCCTTCTACTATCTCAGATCTTGCTCCTATAAAACAATTGTCTTCTATTATTACAGGATTTGCTTGTATTGGCTCAAGTACTCCTCCTATACCAGACCCAGCAGAGATATGAGAATTTTTGCCAATATAGGCGCAGGAACCAACACTTGCCCAAGTATCAATAAGTGTACCCATGCCTATCTGAGCTCCTATATTGATGAAAGAGGGCATGATTACTACCTTTTTTTGTAGATAAGCTCCTTTCCTGATAATAGCTCCATGTAGTATTCTGTACTGATTTCTTTTGTACTCTTCATTTGAATAGTGATTTAGGTCTGAGGATTTTTCGTTGCTTTTGATAGGGTAGGTTTTGTCATTATTGTTATATTTTGAGCTCATTATATAGAGTACTATAGCTTTTTTTAGCCAATGATTTATAATCCATTTATGATTTTTTTGCTCACATACTAGGTATACGCCCCTAGATAGCTTATCTATTACCCTATCTAAGATTTTTACCGTGGTTGGGTTATTTATTTCTTGTACAGAATTTCTTTGTTCCCATAAATTTTCTATAAATGTTGTATCTGAGGCCGTAATCATTAATTTAATACTTATATGCTTTTTATAAAAGTAATATTTATTTTTTGTGTGGATTTTAATTAACATAATGGAAATAAACTAGTAAATCAATTCTGAAATTAGGTTCTTTTATTATAAAGAATATGTTACTGTCTATTGACAGAATTGCTTTTTATAGTTTAGTTGGATACATGGAATCTTATTTTTATTAAAATCATTATATCAAAATCATATGTATGTTACTTGTAAAAATTGTAGTACTAGTTTTCTTGTAGATGATGTGCAAATAGGTATTCATGGTCGGCGGGTTAGATGTTCTAATTGTCAGAATATTTGGCATTGTTTTTTAAATTATGACTCTTCTTATTTTTCATTGAAAAATCAGAATTTATCTAATAGTTTTAGTATTGTTGATTCCAACAAGGTTAAATTACCTGCATTACTGCCTAATAAAGTCCCTCTATATTTATATATAGTACCTGTACTGCTTATTAGCATGATTATTCTCATGTGTGTTATTATGTTTCCTAATGCTTTTAATATAAGTTCTGTCGTGAATAATAAGCATTTAAAAATAGAAGATGTTAATATAGTTTATAATGGGGACGTAGATAAATTATTCATGGAGTATAAATTGTCAAATATGGCGAATAAAAGGGTTAAAATGCCGCTTGTACGAGTCAGATTATTGAATCAGAATAGTAAGGTTTTGAAAACAAAATTTATCAAATTAAAAGATCCTATTCTTTTTCCTAAACAGTCTCTGAAGGTGGAAACACAAATTTTTCCGGTTCCAATAGATACAGAAGATATAGATATTATGATAGGTAATAAATTGGATTTCCTTTTGGGGTAAATTATTTGTGGTAAGTTAGATTGCGTGCATTCTACAAACCTTAAACACCTGTAGAACCGAATCCTTTGTCTCCTCTCTGAGAAGTACTTAGATCATTCGTGATTGTATATGTAACTCTTGTATAAGGAGCAATAACTAATTGAGCTATTCTCATTCCATTCCTTACCTTGAATACTTCAGTTCCATGATTTATAAGAATAATTTTCATTTCTCCTCTGTAATCAGAATCTATCGTACCTGGTGTATTTAATACTGTTATGCCATGCTTTAGAGCAAGTCCTGATCTTGGTCTTATTTGTCCCTCGATTCCATCTTGTAATTCAATTGCGAGTCCTGTTGGTATCAACTTAAACTGTCCTGGTAATATTTCTATATAAGGCTCAGTTATAAAAGCCGCTATATCAAGTCCAGAACTTAATTTTGTTGCGTAATTAGGTAGGTGCTTTTCGGATACATTTTTTAGTCTTTTTATATTTATATATGACATATGTTTATCAGGAATTTTATTTGTACTTCTTTGGCGGGGACGACGGGACTTGAACCCGCGATCTTCTGCGTGACAGGCAGACGCTTTAACCAAAACTAAGCCACGCCCCCTTAAGAATTAATGATAAGCAGTATTCTACCTTAAGGACTCTTGTTTGACAAGGTAAAAACTCAAATTTCTTTTTTTATTGTAGAGTTCGCATTTTTGGAGTAGAGTTTTTTTTTTCTAGCTTTCGTATGAAATTTAAAAATTGAGATATAGAATCTACAATATCATCATTTCTACTGGTAGGAAATTGAGTTATTTCTCTTATTAGAGCTCTGTTGAACTTTGAATTTTTAGGAAAAAATACTCTGTTTGAGTGAAAAATATATAGAACTGATGAAAATCTTGTTATTTTATCCTTCGTAGCTTTGATTGCTTTTATATTTGGAATTCCTTCAGAAATCAAATCTTGAATTAAGGATTGACCACTTGATTTATCCTCTATAAGTGTGTATTTAGGATTATATTTTTGAATTTGATGCTTGATAGATTCTTTTAGGAGAGGATAATCCATTTTATCACGTATCAAATCTATGAGATAGTATTTATTCTTTATTATCTTCCAACAAGTACAGACTGTATAATCTGAATTTGTAGATAATTTTATTGCACTATCTATGCTTAGAACAAAATATGATGGCAAATTTGGTATTTCAGTGTAGAGGGATAATTCTGATTCTGAGATTAAGTTATAACTTTTGTCTATGGGAGATTGAAGGTATTGTGCGTGGTAATTTTTTTTACCTATTGCATTTTCGAGTTTCAGTAAAGATTCTATAGTATCTAACTTGCTGTTTAAAATTTCTCCTTCTTTAAAAATATATTTATTATTATTTATTGTAAAAAATACATCTTTATTTGCAATAGACGGAATTTTTACTATTTCCCAACCGTCCTTTATATTCAAATACCCACTCAAATCGTCATTATGGAGCCTTTGCATTATTATAACAATAGATCCCGTTCTTTTGTTGTTAAGTCTTGTCATAAAAGACCCTTCAAACCATTCAATAACTTTATTTCTAAGTTTTACAGAATTAATATGAATTGGATTATGAGGATCATCTACTATTAGGACATCTGCTCCTTCTCCTGTAAGGGTTCCACCTGTACTCGTTGCGAGTCTGAATCCATTTTCTGTAGTTAAAAATTTATGTTTTTGGTTATTTTCCTTACTAATAATGGTATTTGGAAATAGATTTTTGTACCACTGAGATTGTATTATCATTCTACAATCCAGTGAATGTTTTATGCTAAGAGCATTTGAGTAACTGGTAGAAATGATTTTCAAACAAGGATTAATTCCAAGAAGCCAGGCAGGCCATGCAACATTTACACATAAAGATTTCAGACTTCTTGGAGGAATATTTATAATTAAACGTTTTATTCTGCCAAGTCTTATAGACTCAAGATAATCAGACAGAAGATCTACATGCCAATTTGTAATAAACTCGTTTCCGGGATTTATTGTATGAAAGACTTTTATTATAAAACTACTAAAATTTTGCCTTAAAACAGCAGAGAGTAATCTTTTTGTGTAGCACATTTATTTATATTTTTTAAGAAAATTATCTATGATGAGTCTGTCTTCATTGGATATATTTGTATTCTTTATTTCCTCAGTATCAATAGATAATTTTTTTAATTGATTTAATAGAATAACTATTTTTGTTAAAGAATCTGTAATAGCTTTTTTGTTTATCTCTATTGACGCTTGAGGAGAATCTATTTCATTTAACTCTGTTTCTATCATAGATATTAATTTTGCTATAAATTGGTATAATTTTTTTACAAAATTATTGATGTCTAAAATTTGTGTCATTTATTTGATATAGATATTAATATTTAGATTTTATCTAGTGGATTTGTTTGATCTAAAGGTGGTAGATTAAATATTGCTCTTTTTTCATTAAGAGTCATAAATGAGGCATTAGACACTTTTTTCCATAAATTTTCTCTTTTTTCGTTAAGAGAAGATATAGCATCTATATCAAATTCAATATTCAAATTTTCGTTAAACCAGTAAGAGAGCCATCTACTTAAAGAGTCAGATAGTTTATGCAATAGTGGTATTATGTTTTCTTCCCAGAAAGCAAGCCGTGCCTCTTGCATATTGCTATATGTATTGTCTCCTTTTATTCCTATTAATTGAGATGGAATATTGAATAATGTAGCTATATCTCGCGAGAGAGAATTTTTCAATTCTAAAAAGTTTTCTGTTACCTTAGAATGGTCAAATTCTTTCCATTCAAGTCCTCCTTCTAATATAAGTGGCTTACCTGAATTATAGGAGCCAGCAAAATTTTCTGTAAATTGTTCTTTTAGTCTTTCAAATTGTTCTTCCGTTAATTCTGTATGAGGGTCTTTAAATGACAGAGCACCACTGGGTCTTGCAGTATTTTGTAACAGGGAGATATTCCAATCTAGTATTTTATTATATAGATTTAAAGTTTTTTCTGATGTTTCTAAGATTTTATATCCATTGAAAGAATTATTGGGGTTATAGTTTTTAAAATGTAATATTTTACTGCATCCTTCTACTTGATCTATATAGTAAATTTTTTCGTGTGTTATGTGTTTATATCCTATGAGTTTTTCTTTATTATAGACTGGTTCTATGTCTTTTGAATCCAGTAAAAAAATTGAGCATGGTAATTTTTCAAATCTACTATTGTGAATTAAAAGATAACTACTTCCGTAGAGTAGCATGTTTGTGACTAATCCGAATAGTAATTCTTTTCCTGTAGAGTAGGGATTAGGAGCTTTGAGTAAATTTAATGCTTTGTGGTGTCTTAGTTTATTGTACGAATTGTTGTCCGTATTTTTGAGTATATATAGGGGTACGTGACTGATAGCTGTGGATATTAGGTTAATGCATTTATACACTATAGGATTTTGTAAATATGGATTAAAATTATCCTTGTCTGAAAATTCTAGGTAAGGCAAATTTAAGAATTTTAATTGTGTTTTGACAGAGTTATCTTTTTTTATAAATTTTCTTATGTACTTTTTGAGTTTTTGCATCGAGGAGTATTTAATTTAATAAAATATAGTGATTTTTTATATTGTTAGAATGATATACTAATTGTAGAAAGGGACTAAGTCTGATTAAAGAGATTTAATGATTTAAGTAACGTAGTGTAAAAATAAAGAAGAGATGATTTTCAATATAAAATAGCTGTAATTTAAGCTGAAATCGCTAATTTTAAGCTTAGGAGAATAATGAATGAAAAAAATATTTTAAGTAAATAGTTCAACAAAGAGTTACTTTATTTATGAAGTAGTGGCGTATGTTTCAATATTCCTAGCCAGTAGCTTTGAGGAAAATGTTTTTTCAAAAATAAAAAGTATTTTTTAGCCTCTTCATCAATACCTAACAAAAGGAAGCTTTCTATTAATCTATAAATAGACTCTTCAAAAGAGGTTGTTTCTTTGTAATTATCAAAGACTTTTTGGAATCTATTAATAGCAGCGATAGGGTTTAAATTTTTGAGATAAAAAACTCCTATCAAAATTTCTTTATTTGCAAATATTTCATCTATATATTTTATTTTCAAGATAGCCTCATCTAAAAACTCACTTTCTTTGAATTTTTCTCTAATTGTTACGAATTTTTTCTTTGCATAATGGGCTTCAGAAGTATCTAGTAGATCATTACGAATTCTTACATAACTTGCGACTCCTTGTAGATATAGGGCATAATCAATATAACGATTTTTAGGATAGAGAATTATAAAATGATCAAGTACATCTTGTAATTCTTCATAGTCCGCAGCAAGGAATAGTGCATATGCTCTCATTAATTCTGATTTTATAGCTATTTCATCACCTTGATAAAAAAGTGAAAGACTTGCAAATATCTCAGCAGAATCTATATATTTTTTTTCTTTTAAAAGATTAACAGCTTTGTTATAAGATCCTTCTTTATCAAGAATTTCACTTGAGTCAATAAATTCTATTTTCTCAGAGCAAGACGAAATCGTAGCCAGTAAGCCAAATATTAGTAGGAAATATGATATAAATTTATTACTCATGTAAATACCTTAGACTCTCCTCAAATAAATTATTCTAAATATCAACGCGATATGGTAACAGATCTACATGTTATAGGAAAATATAAAATATTGAAATATCAATTTATAAAGAAATATTAGTTTTAGGTTATTTTCAGAAGAGTTTTTACGGAAGTTCTTCAATAGTGTTGAAATTAATTTAGAAGTGTTTTTTATTTTTTTCCTTCTTAGGATATTTTTTTTTAAAGCTAAGTTGAGTTTTCTTTCTTTTTCAATTTGTGTTTTTTTATTTTTTTTTATTGACATGATAGGATCTCTTGTTAGAGTTAATAGAACTACTTAATTTTTTAGTGCCTTTATAGCTCAGTGGTAGAGCGCATCATTGGTAATGATGAGGTCGAGAGTTCAATTCTCTCTTAAGGCACCGCTGATAAATACTTACTTAAGAAACTGGCTTTGTAGAAACATGACATATAGAAAATATTTTTAACATTTTCCTAAATTTTCATTTTATCATAAAATTTTTACTTTATCATAATAATGTTGATTATATGTTGATTATATGTTGGTTTGTAATATAACTTTGTGTGGTTATGTCGTGCAATTCTGTGGCTTGGCATGAAATAATATTTGTTTTTGAATATGGAATTTCTATCTACTTCTAAGATTAGAGAGATGTTTATAAAATATTTCGTGGATAATGAGCATATACATGTTCCCTCGAGTAATCTTATTCCTAAAAATGATCCAAGTCTACTTTTTGTTAATGCTGGAATGGTTCAGTTTAAGACATATTTTACTGGTATTGAACAAAGTCCTTTTTCTAAAGCCGTTACTGTACAAAAAGTTTTAAGAGTTGGAGGTAAACATAATGATTTAGAAAATGTAGGATATACTCCAAGACACCATAGTTTTTTTGAAATGCTTGGTAATTTTTCTTTTGGAGACTATTTTAAAGAACAAGCTATTTTTTACGCATGGGAATTTTTAACAAAATTCCTGAAGCTTCCCAAAGAGAGATTATATATTACTGTTTATGCAAAGGATCAGGAGAGCTTTGATCTTTGGAAGAAAATTTCCTCCATTTCAGAGAAGAGAATTGTGAGGGTAAGAACTCAGGATAATTTTTGGAGTATGGGAGATCTTGGACCTTGCGGTCCTTGTAGTGAGGTATTTTATGATCAGGGAGAAAGTTTATCTGGTTATTTATCTGAAAAAGACGGGTGCGTTGGGGATAGATATTTGGAGATTTGGAATTTAGTATTTATGGAATATGAAAAAATTGGACCTGATAAATACATAAAATTACCTACAAAATCCGTCGATACAGGTATGGGATTAGAAAGAATCGCATCCGTTATGCAAGTTGTTGCTAATAATTTTGATACAGATCTCTTCAAAGACATTATATCTCATACTCAAGAAGTTCTAAAAATTCATATTAGAAATGATAATTTATATTGTTATAGAATTTTAGCAGATCATATTAAAGCATCTTCTTTTTTGATAGCAGATGGAATTTTACCTTCTAATGAAGGACGTGGGTATGTTCTTAGAAGAATTATACGAAGAGCTATGAGATACGCTTATCAAATGGGTGTAAAGAACTCTTTTATACACAAAATATTTCCCAGAATAATATATTTATTTTCTGACACATATCCTGAATTATCGCAAAAAAAAGAATTGATAAGGTCTGTTTTTCATAGTGAAGAAGAAATATTTATCAAAACTCTAGAAAAAGGAATAAAATTACTTGAAAAAACTATCTCTGCAATTGATAAAAATGGAGTGCTATCTGGCAGCAAAGCATTTGAATTATATGATACTTATGGATTTCCTCTTGACCTGACTTATGATCTTCTAAAGGAAAAAAATATATCTGTTGATCTCTCGGAATTCAATAGAAAAATGTCAGAACAAAAAAATAGATCAAGAAGTTCTTGGCAAGGAAATACCTTAATAGAGCAGCAGCAAATATGGAAACAAGTACTTTTAAAATTTGGGCCAACAAAATTTTGTGGATATGAGTTAGATTCTCTGAGCTCTGAGAAAATTTTGTTTCTCATTCAGGACAATAACTTTGTTGAGTCTGTGAGTTTTTCTTTAGAACCAAAACAGTTTATAGTTATAGTAGCTAAAACTCCATTTTATGCAGAATCAGGAGGACAAAAAGGAGATATAGGTTTTATTAGTTCAGATAAATTCAAAATTCGTGTATTGGATACAAAAAAATATTTAGGCAAAATTCATGCCCATTTATGTGAAATAGTAACTGGTTATGTTAGCGTGGGGGACTTTGTAGATCTTGAAATTGATTCTAAATATAGACACAATCTGAAAATTCACCATAGTGCAACTCATATTCTGCATTTTGTGCTAAGAGATATTCTAGGGGAGGAGGCGTTACAAAAGGGGTCGCTCGTAGCGGATAATTATTTAAGATTCGATTTTAGTTACCACCGTAAAATTAGCTACGAGGAAATTAGATCAATTGAAACTCAAGTAAATCAAATCATCTTTGCAAATAAAAGAATTATTGTTGAGACTATGGATATAGATAGGGCTTTATCTTTAGGATGTTTGGCTATATTTAGTGAAAAATATGATAAACTCGTTAGAGTTGTTTTTATAGGTGATAGGTCTTTTGAGGATGGTTCGAGAGAATTATGTGGAGGAACTCATGTAGATTATACTGGAGAAATAGGTCTTTTTAAGATTGTTCTTGAGAGTTCTATATCCACTGGTGTAAGGCGTATAGAGGCTAGATGTAACATCTTTGCGCTCGATTTTGTATTAGAAGAGGGAAAAATCCTATCTGATGTTAGTGCTATATTAAATGTTCGAAAAGAGTCTACCACTGATAAAATTTCTTCTCTTATATCAGAGCAAAAAAGACTTAATAAAAACTTAGATCAACTTACATTAAGGACTCTTTTGCTATCTTGCGATGAGATAAAAAAACAATCATCTACTATAGGGGATATATGTTTTTTGTATTTGAGGAAAGAAAATATTACTCCTAAAACATTACAAAACGCTTCTTTAAAATTGGTTAAGTCTAATGCTAAGATGGTTTTAGTATATTATCTAATCCATAATAAAATGTTATTTATATTGATTACGAGTTGTATATCTTTAGATAGGAACTGTAGTTCTTATTCTATTTCTAAAAAATTTGTTGACCTATTTGGGGGTAATGTTTGGAGCAAAAATAATTTTTCTCAGATTTCTTTAAAAAAAATTATTTCTTCAAATGAAATACATAAGGCACTTAAAGAGATAGTACTTGCTTGTCAAAAATTATATTAAAGCCAAAATATAGGAAAAGATATTCTAAAAAATTCTTTTCTTGAGATAAAGTGACTTTATATTAACTATGGCTAAAACTGTTGTGATACAAATGCAGGTTAATTTTTACCACTTGCAACGAAAATTTTTTGATCTATCTTGGTCTTGAGTGGCAATGATATTTTTGTTGGATTATAATTTACTCTTATAAGGGTGGTTAATTGGGTCATCAATTTTAAATCTTTTGTTTTCTTGATAGTAAAATTAATTATATAATAGAAAAATTATGAAATTTTTAATTATAGGGAAAGAAACTAATAGGATTCAAAATTTGTTGAAATTATCTATAGGAGAAGATGCTAGTATTACCATGGTTAAAAATCCTTATATAGTTAGGGGATTTAATTATTATGAATTATCTAAGATTGATGTGATTTTAGTGTATTTTGAATTTAACTTAAAGTTGTTATATGAAAAATTATTAGAAACAACTCTCACCTCTACCGTTATACCTATTGTAGTATATGGACCTAAATTATCAGAAGACCAATTGAGAAATATTCTTCAAAATGACGGTGTAAAAGGTTTTTTGTCTATTGATTCTTCTGTAGAGCAGGTAAGAGAAAAAATTAATCTTAAAACTTTAAAGCTAAAAGAGCAGCATTTTGTATATAATTCAGAGAATATTATTAAGGCATATGAAATAGCTGATAAAGTAGCATGCTCTAATGCGCATGTGCTAATTACGGGAGAGTCTGGTACTGGTAAGGAGGTTCTTGCTAGCTATATACATAAAAAAAGTTTGAGAAAAAATTCTCCGTTTGTTGGTGTGAATTGTGCTGCGATTCCAGAACAGCTTATTGAGTCAGAATTATTTGGGTACGAAAAAGGTTCGTTTACTGGTGCTATAAATCAAAAGATTGGAAAATTTGAACTCTCCTCGGGTGGGACACTACTTCTTGATGAAGTTAGTGAAATGGATATTAGACTTCAATCTAAATTATTAAGAGCAATCCAAGAGAAAGAGGTTACTAGAATAGGAGGAAATAATCCTTGTAAAGTGGATTTAAGAATTATTTCTACTTCTAATAGAAATTTAAAGCAAGAAATTCTTTTAAATCATTTTAGAGAAGACCTTTTTTTTAGGTTAAACGTAATTGAGATCGAACTGCCCTCACTCAGATCAAGAGTGGAAGATATACCTCTTTTAGTTGAGTATTTTATTGATAAGTACTCAAGAGAGAATAATATTGACAGAAAACAGTTTACAGAAGAAGCAATACAAAAATTGAAATCCTATTCGTGGCCTGGTAATATTCGAGAATTAGAAAATTTTGTGCATAAAATGATTTTACTTACAAATTCCAAGTTTATTACTTTAGACAATGTAACTGAAAGTTTATTTAATAATTTTTTGTGTGAAAAATTTTTTGTTAATAAAGATAATAATAATAATAGTACAAAAAAATTTGAGGCTGAGGTTATTTTTAATACTGTTAAATATTGCTTGGGTAATTTTAACCAGGCTTCTAAGATATTAGGTATTTCTGTGAATAGGATTAAAAATATTTTAGAATAATATTATTTTTTTCTTCAGGTACTTTGTTTTTTTGTATTATTTAATGAATTTTTATTTTGTTTAAAGTTTGTATTGATCTGTGCAATATATCCATATAAAGTCTTATGTAGCATTGCTGATTTAATTTGACTCATAATATTTTCATTTACAGTACTTGATGTATTTATTTTATATGTTAGTTCATTTAATTCTTTCAATTGTGTTCTTGGGAATGTTATTTTTTTTGTTTGAGAAGAGTTTGAGAAGATTTTTGTGAAAAATTAATACCCTAAAGAAGAATAATGTGTTACCATATAATTAACAGCTTTCATTAATAAAAAATAAAAATTTTAACTAATTAGTAACTTTATTATGTCAGGACAATTACTTGAGCTGGTTTTTTTTGGGGTTCTTGCTTTTATTATTTGTAGTAAATTGATTTCTATGGTAGGTAAGACTTCTGATAGGGATAATTTAAAAGAAAATTCTTCTTTTTTCGGAGAACCTAGATCTGTTAAGGATGTGTATTATAAAGAGGAATCTGCGGAGCAAAGAATGAAAAGATTTGAGGAAGAAGAAAGATCTTTTACTAAGCTTATAGCAGAGGGGCATCGGGAAGTTTTGAATTATTTACAAGAAGTTGAAAAACACGTGGAACATTTTACTTTAGGTGGTTTTGTTAGAGGAGCTAAAAAGGCTTTTTTTGCCATTATCACTTCTATTGTATCGGGAGACAAGAGCTCATTAGAAAATCTTGTAGATAAAAGATACTTAAAATTGCTAGATAGTGATAAAGAAAAATCAAAAAAATATCAAGCTTTTAAGTCAAATGATTTTTTTTCAGATATAGATGCTAAGGTATCTGAGATATATTTTTTTGGAAATAGTATTTTTATTAAGGTTTTGTTTTCTCAACAAAATAAAAATAAACTTGTTCAAGCTTTCCACGAGGAGTGGACCTTTTCAAGGAATTCTCTTGTTAAAAATAACCACTGGTATTTGAGTAATATAGATGTTGTTGGCACGTAAACTTTCTTTTTTTGCATTTAAGATTTATATGTATGGATTTTTACTTAATGTAATTTATTAACTTTAAAAAGAGTTGCATTTTTGTTATTTATACAAATATTTAGGGAAAGATTTTGTTTCAGAATATTTTATATTATAATCTAATTATTTTAGGAGTGTATGTATTATTTTGTATGTAGTATTAAATACATTTTAAAGAACTTGATTTTGATTTATCAAAATTTTATTTCTCCCGTGTTAGGAAAATCTTGTAATTTTCAGCCTACATGCTCAGAATATGCTAAGGAGTCCTTGAGTAAGCATTCTCTTTCCTACGCTATTTGGTTAATTATCAAAAGATTGGTAAAATGTAACCCATTTACTAAGATATCCTATGATCCTGTACCTCCAGCTAATTCAAACAATAGGAAATACAAAAAACTGTTGTAAAAAACAGAAGATTTAAGTGATGTTTAGATTTTACAAGTCAGTAGTATTTTCTTTTCTTACTCGCTATCTTCTTCCTTGTTTTTAGACTTAATTTTTATAGAAAAGATAGTGTTATTATTGTAGACTCCATTTGTTTTATCTACGTGGTGGGGAAGTCTGTATTCTCCTGTGTCCTTATCAGTTATTATATTTAGTGGTTTAAGAGAATCATGAGAACGTCTCTTGTTTCTTCTTGATTTAGAAGTCTTTTTTTTAGGTACAGCCATTTTATTTTTCTACTTTATTAAAAACTTTATTAATGCGTGTTATCTATGCAATCTATACTAAATTGTAATAAAAATCAAAAACTATTTATTGAATAATATATTGTGTAATATGGTCTACAAAAATTTTTAGTTTAGAGAGCATATATTCCATACTTAAAACTAGAGTTATTAATACTCCTATTATTTTGGGTACAAATGTTAGAGTATTTTCCTGTATCTGAGTGAGTGTTTGAAGTAATGAAATTAATAGACCAATTACAAGAGCTACTGATAGTACTGGGCTTGCAATTGATATTAGTACGTATATTGCCTCTTTACTAAGTTCATTTATTGCTCCTGTCTCCATATGATTTTTTATTTAGTTATTGAATTTTTATTGAAAGCGATTTTCGTAGTAATTTTCTATATATTTATTGATTTTATCTCTTTTAGGAGTGTTTTTGAGATAATCATATTTTTTCCAAAAAGTTGTAATATAATCATTATAATCTAAGTATTTTAGATAGGCTTTTCTTGTCATTTTTCCAAGTATAATGTCATCATTTTCTAGTAGTAACATTTTTAATTCTTTTTCTATGAATTCATCTATTTGTATCTCAGGTTGGGGGAGTCTTGGTTTAGGGGCTTGGTTTAGTTCAGGAAGCATTATTTTGTCATCATTTTTGCTCTGATTTCCCTTTAATTCTTTTTGTGGTGTTGTTTTATTTTTTGTGGTTATTTTCTCTTCTAAGTTCGTTTCTTGTTGTTTTTGAGGTTTAGCAAGATTTGGTTCTTGAGGTTTCGTGACTCGAGTTATTTCTTTTTTTTGAGTATCATGTTTGCTTTGAATTTCTTTTAATTCTTTTTGTGGTGTTGTTTTATTTTTTGTGGTTGTTTTCTCTTCTGAGTTCGTTTCTTGTTGTTTTTGAGGTTTAGCAAGATTTGGTTCTTGAGGTGTCTCGATAGGAGTTATTTCTTTTTTTAGGTTGTTTTTTTCTTCAGTATTATTATTTTCACTGAGTATATCTTGTTTTTGAGGAGGAGTAGAATTTTTCTCATTTTTGGGCTGAGGAATATTAGTATTATAATGTTTCGTTGTGTGGTCTTGTGTTATTTTTGTTTTGAAGTTTAATTTAGGTAGTGCTGGTAACTTATTTTGAATATCGGGAATTTTTTTTTGTGGATCAATATTTTCATGGATAAATGTATCAGGAAAGTCTAACTCTAGTTCTTCAGAGCTTATTTCTGAGGCTTTTTCTGTAGTATCGCTAGTATTTTGATTTGTATTGTTTTGTAATTTGGGTAGTTCGGGGAGGACAACTTCATTTTCTATTTCTTGGAACTCTTTTTCATTCTCATATAACTCTGTCTCTACGTTTTGTGTAGTTGGGAGTATGTGTTTAGGATTTTCAGTCATAATTTCTTCTGTTTCTGCAGATAAAATATTATCTACTAGTAATAGGTTAGAAAATAGATAAATTATATTGAAAAAAATAGAATTTAATAAAAAATTCATAGAATTTTATTCGATAACAAAGGTAATTTTATTTAATTGTTCTTTGAACAATCTTTTCTACATGTTTTTCTAACTCTGTTAAGACATTTTTTTTGAAAATTTCTTCTATGGTAGATCTTAAAATTTGATTTATTTTATCTTTATTTTCTAAATAAAATGACTCTAAATTTTTATTTTTGACTTGCAGGTTAGAGGAATTTTGAAAAAGAGTTTTTTGGAATTTTTTACTTTTTAGATCATAGGATTTATCATTATTGTTGGGAGCTACTTTTGTTAAGTTTAAAATTTCTGAATCAGGAGTAATTACATCTTCTTCTAGGGGTAAAATTTTCTCTTTGGATTGGTATTTTTTTATAAGAGTAAAGATGCTTTTTTTTAATTCGTGTTTTTTACTCATAATCTAATATAGTTTGGTATTTCTGCATTTATAAAGATTTTTCAGGTACAAAATAATCTAAATTTTTTAGATCTAGATCTCTTATTTTCAATCCTCCAAGTAGAGATTTTATATTATAATTGCATAACACGTAATCCTTTTTGACTTTTATTTCGTCTTCTAGGATGTTATTTATTTCACTTTGCGCGAAAAGTACATCAATTATTGTTTTTACTCCTACGAAATATTCTTGTTCCACCTGTTTATGTGCTAGGATTGCCGAATTTAAGGCATTAGCGTTATGTTTTATTTGTACTTCTAAGCTCTCTAAGTTTTTTATTTCGCTAGAACTTTTAGCTATTACTTTTTTTATAACTTTATCAAGAGTTACACGTAAAAATTCTATTTCTTTTTTCAATCTCCTAATTGTAACATAATTTCTCCCTCCTTCCTTTAATATTGGGATATGTAGGACTATTTTTCCAGTAGGGCCGTCTTCTTGAAATATACTAGTACCATTTAAGGTTTTCCTTATGCCTAAACTTAGGTTTAGTTTGGGTAATAAGTCTAATTCATGTTTTGACAATTCCTTCTTTTTACTTTGTAATTCAAGATTTATCTTTTTGATTTCTAAATTATTTTTCAATATAGAATTCATTAATTTATCTTTGTTTTTATAAATATTTTCAGGAAGGGGGGGGAGATGTATATTTTTTGGTTCTTGATTGAGTATAGAAAAAAATTTTGCTTTAGCTTCTTCAAGTTTGGCTTCGGTAGAGGCTTGCTTAAATTTTGCCGAAGATAATTGTACTTTTGCTACTTCTAAATCTGTGATTTTTGCCTCACCTAGAGTAAATTTTGCTTTTAATTTTTCTAAATTTTTTCTATGTGTTTCTAAATCTAGAATAGCAATTTTTACTTTTTCCTGAGCTTCGCAACAAGAAAGATATGTATTTACAACTTCTAGAATAATTTTTTGTTCATTTATGTGATATTCTTCTACAAATTTTTTAGAATTGATATTTGCCATCTGTATGGCAACAACACTTTGACCTCCAGAGAACAGATTAATTTGTCCCTCCAAGCTACTCGAGATAGGGGAAGAGCTTTGGGGGGTGTTTTTTTGATTTGTTGAGGAATCTTTTCCTAATTGGTTTAGTGCAGCAGCTAAATCTTTATCAAATCTTAAATCTATATTTGGAAAAAATTCAAGTAGAGCATGTGATCTTGATGTTTCTACGTTTGTGAGGAACTGTATTCTATTTTCTTCAAATTCTTCATAAGACTTATATGCAACTGCAACAGCCTCATCTAGGCTAAGAGCAAAGGCTTTATTCTTAAACCATATTAGGGATAATATTAAGGGTAAAATACAAAAAACTCTCCCCCAAACTCTCCCCCAAAATAACAATTTTATCCCAATAAACTTCATCCTAATCATCTAAAAAATTAATATAAAGATCCCGTAAATTTTAAACGAACTTATCTTTCTTAGCAAGAAAATTTAAGTAGATTTATTTTGATAATGTTTTTATTGATAAAAATATTTTCAAAATTTATTATTTGTGATATTTATTGCTATAAATTAATTAGAATTATGATAATTATACGTTGTATGTATAGATATGGTAGAGTAAGAAATGTTTTGTTTATGAAATGTAGAAATTGTGTATGGTGGAACAGAGGATAGAAAAGTACATAGCTTCTTGTGGTATTTGTTCTAGAAGGGATGCTACGGATCTTATTTTAAAAGGAGATATTAAAAAAAATAATAAAATAGTTTTAGATCCAAGTACTAAAGTTTTAAAAGAAGATGTTATTCTTTATCGTAATAATTTGATACTGCCACAGAAAAAAGTTAAAATATGGAAATATTACAAACCCACGGGGGTTATTTGTACTCATAAAGACCCGTTCGATAGGAGTACTGTATTTGAGCAGCTTAATATTAAGGAATATGTTATTTCTGTGGGAAGGCTTGATGTTAATAGTGAGGGATTATTGTTAATTACTAATAATGCTGAATTTGCAAGATATATGGAATTACCATCTAACCGTATGAGGAGAGTTTATAAAGTTCGAGCATTTGGAAATATTGGAAAATTTCTTATCTCTTCTAAAAAAAACATCGAATCCTTACTTGGCTACAATATAGAATCTGTTTATCTTCTTAGAAAAGGGCAAACAAACCACTGGTTTAAGATTGTACTTACGGAAGGTAAAAATAGAGAGGTTAGGAATATATTTCAATTTTTTGGTCTCAGAGTCAACAGATTGATACGTGTTTGTTATGGCAGATATAATCTAGGACATATGAGACCAGGGGAGTGCATTTTATGTAAAGATTATGTTTAATTCTAATCTAAGAGTTTTATTGGCACTTAATATCTAGAAAACATTTTCAATGAAGCTAATGGCTTAGCAAAATTAATGGTACAAAATAAGTTATGAATTTAGAAGAATTTTACAGAAAATATAACTATTACGAAGTATCTGCTTCAATGAGACAATATTTGGATATAAAATACAACCATATAGATTGTCTACTTTTGTATCGCATGGGAGATTTTTATGAATTGTTTTATGAAGATGCGGATAGAGCTAGTAAAATATTGGGGATTGCTTTGACTACCAGGAATAAAAATGAAAAAAATACTATTCTTATGTGTGGAGTACCTCACCATGCTGTAAAAAGTTATATTTTAAAGCTTATTAATGAGGGTATGAGCATTGCCATATGTGAACAATTAGAGACTCCAGAAGAGGCAAAAAACAAAAGAGGATATAATGCAATAGTTAAAAGAGACGTAGTTAGAATCATTACTCCAGGCACGATTCTCGAAGAGGAATTAATTGAAGCCAGCATACCTCATTACCTTGCAACTATCCATTTTTCTAAGGATAAATCCTTTATTGCATATTTGGATATATCCACAGCACAAATTTTTTTACTTACAGTGCCTATGGTAAATCTTGTAGAAGAGTTACATAAGATTTCTCCTAAAGAAGTGTTAATAAATGAAAAATTAAAATTTCATAATATCACATCCAAATTACTAGAGAATAATATTCCTATGAAATTTCAGCAAGAAAATTTGTTTGAATTAAAAAGATCTAAACAAATTATTTTAGATTTTTATAAAATTTTTTCTATTCAAAGTATTGGTAATGTCAATGATGGAGAAACTGTTGTTTTAGGTGTGATTATTGAATATGTGATTTTGACTCAAAAACATTTTGTACCAAAGCTTTTAAAGCCTAAAATTCTAAATTATGACAATTATGTTTTTATGGATCACTCCTCGAGAACAAAATTAGATCTTATAAAAGACAATAAAGATGATAGAAAAAATAGCTTGTTTTTCATTATTAATAAAACATTATCCAAACCAGGTAGCAGAGTCTTATATAAATACTTGTTAATGCCGTCTACGGACATAAATCTTATTAATTATAGATTGGAAATTGTAGATTTTTTTTATAGTAATATGTCTATTACTGAATATATTAGAGAAGATTTAAAAAACTTTCCAGATCTGGAAAAAGCCATTACGAAAGTTAGCGCTAATAGAAGTAATACAAGAGATCTGCTAGATATAGCAAATTCTATCAAAGTAGCAGAAAATATCAAATATAAATTGATGAACGAGCAAAATGTTACTGTTTCAGAAAAAATAGAAAAATTAACTTCAGATTATATTAAGCATTATGCTATTTATAAATTGATAAGTGATTCTATTAATCCGGACCTAAATAGTGATTATAAAATCAAAAAAGAGTATAATCCAAAATTACATGAACTTCATGATATTCTTGAGCATGGGTCTGACTATATAGATAAGCTTCAGGTACAATATAGAAAGGAAACTGCTATCGATAATTTAAAAATTTCGTATAATAATATGCTAGGTTTTTTTATAGAAGTTACAACTAAAAATATTTCTAAAATTCAAGATGGAGTTTTTATTCATAAACAAAGTACAAAAAATTTTGCTAGATTTTCTACAGATAAATTGAAAGATATTGAAAATCAAATCATTAATGCTAAATTGCTACTAGTCAATCTAGAAAAGAAAATATATCACGATATATGTTCTAAAATTCTTGAACATGAACAAGAAATTAGAAAATTAACTTCTAGTTTAAGTTTTTTAGATGTAATTTGTAGCTTTGCCTATTTGGCTTATAACAATTCTTATGTTAGGCCTATTTTAACTAAAGATAGGACAATTAACATAATTTCAGGAAGACATCCAATAGTAGAACAACATTTGAAGTTTAAAAATCAAGATTTTATATCAAATAATATTAATCTATCAGAATCAGAACAGATTTGTCTTATAACTGGACCCAATATGTCTGGAAAAAGCACTTTTCTAAAGCAAACCGCTATTATTGCTATTTTAGCTCATATGGGATGTTTTGTTCCTGCAGAATTTGCTCAAATAGGCATTATAGATAAGATCTTTACAAGAATTGGAGCGGGAGACAATTTATCTAAAGGCGAGTCTACATTTATGGTAGAAATGATCGAATCATCTTCTATTTTAAATCAATCTACAGATAAATCTTTAGTGATTTTAGATGAAGTTGGACGAGGAACCTCTACTTATGACGGAGTTGCAATTGCTTGGTCTATTCTAGAATACATACATGATATATTACATTCAAGATGTTTATTTGCTACCCACTATCATGAGTTAATTAAGCTTGAAAAGGAGCTAGATAAATTAGTCAATTATACCACAGATATATATGAGGAAGAGAATAAGATAGTATTTTTACATAGAGTTAAAAAGGGTAGTAGTAATAAATCTTATGGGATACATGTTGCTAAATTAGCTGGGTTACCAACGTCTGTAGTAAAAAGAGCAAATGAATTACTTGCTTCTTTAGAACATGAGACAAAATCTTGTTGATAGCTTCATTAATAGGTAATGCTCTAACTTTATGCGTTATTTTTTTCTAATCAAGTATTCCAACAAAAGATTCTACTTCAGTATCTTTACCAGATATCTCAACTGCTGGGTAAGCATTGTTGTCAGTAAGAGTTTTATTATGTTCATTTAATAGACTTTGAGTTAATTTAGTTGTTTGGGTATTTTTGGTAGGATTCTCCTAGGAATTCTGGTTTTTCAAAATTGTTGTTATACGAATTATTCAAAAGTTCCTCCCAGCTCTCCCAAAATTTTTTTTCACTCCATCCTCCTGTTTGTATAAATACGGGCATAAAATTTTGTGGGTTGCAACTGCCGGATTTTATAAATTGTTCTAAAGTTGTTTTATACCCAGCTAAATCTATCATCTTTTTTAGAAAGAGGTAAAAATTTTTCTCTAGTTTTGTTTCAACAATTTTTTTGTAGTAATATCCTCTACTTTTAAGGAGTTAATAAGTCGTGCTCCATTATCTTCAAAAAATTTTTTGCTTTTTATATATTATCTAATAAATATTTAAAAATATCAGAATTATTCTGAGCACACTCGAGGTCTATGGGTAATATTTCAGTAAATTTTTCAGAACTAAAAAAAGAGTCCCATACAATCTCTATTAACTTTTTATATATTTCGTTATATACTGATTTGTTGCTTTCTATTTTTGTTGGTATTATCAACTTATAATAAACTTATAATAAAAAATTAAGTTTTTTAAAAGATACATGAAGATGGTAATAAAGAAAAATCAGGGAAATACAATCTTTTTCTGGGGTATAGATTATATTTTTTACTAAATATAATATCAATGTTAGAAATTGAATAGTAGTAACAATTTACTAATTTTTTGTTAAAGTCTCTATTTCTAGGAGCTGTTCTAATTTTTTGTCTAAAATTTTTTTCTTTGTGTCTAACTCATTTGCTAGTAGGTAAAAATTTTCTGAGTCATTTTCAAATAAATCTTTTTTTTCTAATTTTTTTTCTATAGCAGCTATTTGCTGTTCTAATATGTCTATTTCTTTTGGGATCAACGTTAGTAATCTTTGATATTTATAGCTAAGCTTTGTACTTTTTGTGGTAGAGGTTTTTGTCGAGATGTTTGTGGTGGATTTAGCTTTTTTATGAATAGTACTTGATTTTTCTACATTAGAAGAATTTTCTAAATATTCAAAATATGAGCCAGGTATGTATTTTAGGGTATTATTTTGGAATATGATTGTTTTTGTGACTAATTGATTTAAAAAATCTCTATTATGACTTACAACTATTAATGTTCCAGAATAATCTGATAGAATTTCTAGTAATATTTCTAGGCTGTCTATATCTAGGTCATTTGTTGGTTCGTCTAAGATTAATAAATTGCCTGGGTTTACTAGGACTTTTGCTAGAGATAATCTTGTTTGCTCTCCTCCTGACAGCGTGAGTACTTTTGAGTAGAGTACCTTAGGATTAAACATAAATTTCTTTAAATATGAGGCTATATGGATTTTTTTTTCTTGAAATAGAACGTAATCATTTCCTGAAGGGGCTAAATTATAGGATATTGATTCATTGGGGAGTAAATTTTCTTTATTTTGATCAAAATAACTTATTTTGATGTTTTGTCCATATTTGATCTCTCCTTTGGTTGGAAATAGTTTTTTTGTAAGAAGTTTGATAAGGGTAGATTTTCCACAGCCATTTGCTCCTATAATTCCTATTTTTTCTCCTTTGATAATTTTTAAAGAAAAGTTCTGAATTATATTTTTAAAGGAAATATCTATTAATTCTATTATGTTTCTAGCTTTATTTTTTTCTTCCTCTAAGGATAGTGTAATTCTTTCTTTTCCTTGCTTTATTTTTTGATTATAGATTTTTGCAGTTTCTCGTAATTTATGCAGCTCCTTGAGTCTTTTTTGATTCCTTTTTCTTCTTGCAGATATGCCAGTAAGGAGCCATTGTTTTTCAAGGGCAAGTTTTTTTTCAAGTTTTTTTAAATTTTGCTCTTCTTGTTTGATTATTTCTTCTTGCCAGGAATCATATTCTTTAAAACCTTTATCTTCTGAGATATATAATTTTTGTTGATTTAACCACCAAATCTTATTTGATATTTTTTCTTGAAATATCTTGTCGTGACTTATACAAATTACGGCTCCTTTATAGGAATATATATAATTTTCAAGCCATTCTATTGTATTGATATCTAGGTGATTTGTAGGCTCATCTAATAGTAATATGTCTGATTCTTGAAGTAGAGCTTCTCCTAAAAATACTCTCTTTAATTCTCCCCCGGAGCATTCATTGAGCTTTGTATGTCTACTTAGGTCCAATTTTTCAGTGATGTATTGCATATTTGAAGTATTTTGAACATTTTTTTTTGTTTGCATTAGAAAATAATTTTCAATACTTATATCTAAAGATTTAATTTCTTGCTTGAGATAACTTATAGATATATTTTTATTTTGGAATAATTCTCCTTCATTTAATTCATACTCTCCAAAAACTACCTTTAGCAGGCTACTTTTACCAGATCCATTTCTACCAACTAAACAGATTTTATCTCCTTGATATATGTGAAATGATACGTTAGAAAAGAGGGTATTTTTGCCAAAGCTCAAATTACCACCCTTAATGTAAAAAATTGGCGGCATAAAGGGTTTATATATTAAATTTGAATTTTTTATTTTATAATTAGTTTACTAATGAATTAATTGTATTCACTTTATAAGACCTATTTTATTTTTGTCTTTTATTTTTGTCTTTATATGTTAAACCAGAACCAAGATATTGCCAATATTCAATCCGTAAGAATTAATAAAATGCTTCAAGAAAGTGTTAATGTGCTTAAGATGTCGAGTATAGAGCTAGATTCGTATATTAGGCAAGAGTTAGATAAAAATTCTTTTATAGAAGAGGAGGATATAAAAGATAATTCCGCGGAAATGAATTTATTCAAAAATGACAATTTTATAATTCCTAAAATCAGAAGAAATTTTGATTATGATAATAATATGAAGAATTTTATTGAGCATGTTTCTTATAAAAAAAATTTACGAGAATCTCTCTTAGAGCAAATTCATTTTTCTTTTGATGGAAAACAGAAAGATGTTGCTATTTATCTAACAGATTTTCTGACTGAGGAAGGTTATTTAAATATAGACGTTGAACAAATTGTAAAAACGTTTTCTTGTACTACTTCTTATGTTCAAGAAATTTTGGGTCAATTGAAATCTTTAGAGCCTGTTGGTATTTTTGCTTCAAATCTTAAAGACTGTTTGTCAATACAAATCAGAGAATTATATGGTAACGATAGTCTTTTGCTAAAACTAGTCCAAAATATAGAGTTAATAGCTCATTCGAATTGGACAAAATTACTAAAATTATGTCAAGTTAGCTTGGAGGAGTTAAAAATACTTGTAAGAAAAATAAAATCACTAAACCCGAGGCCAGCACAAAATTTTAGTTCCGAGAATATTAGTTACAAATTTCCAGATGTGATTTTAAAATTTGATTCTCAAAATAGATTCTATTTACGCATTGCTAATTATTCTCCTTCTGTAAAACTCAGGAAAGAATTTTATTCACAAGTAAATCAGAATTTGAAGAAGAAAAAAGACAGGGATTTTATTCATGCTGAGATGAGGTCTGCAAAAAATTTAATTAAGTTTATAGATGAGAGATCTGCTACAATACTCAAGATCTCACACGCAATAGTAGAGTACCAAATGCAATTTTTTCTTCGTGGAATTATGCATCTAAAACCTATGACTTTAAGGCAAATTGCTCTAAAGACTGGCTTTAATGAAAGTACCGTTAGTAGATCAGTCTCCAATAAATATATGGAAACTAGTAAAGGAGTATACGAATTAAAATATTTTTTTTCTTCTGGTATTACAGATACTACTTCTCATGAAATTTATTCTAGCACTTCTATTAAGGAATTTATTAGAAATATTATTAAAAAAGAAGATGGTAGGATCTCGGATCATAAAATTATGATTTGTTTAAATAGAAATGGTATTTCTATCTCAAGAAGGACTGTTTCAAAATATAGAAATGGAATGAGAATTTTAAACTCGAATTTAAGGAGTGGTATTTAATTTTTTATATTTTGAGTTATAGATATTTTTATTTGAAGGTGTTAGACTTGAGTTGGTATGTTTTAACTCAAAATTTTAGATATTCTCATGGTCTATTTTGGATTGGTACTTTTATCTATAGGGCTCTATTTTATAATATCAGGAGTTGTTTTTTTGATCAGAGTAGAAGGTTTTTATAATAAGCTTCACGGAGGAGGAGTTATTGATTCTTGCGGCATTGTTATATCTCTAATAGGTCTCATGTTTCTGCAGGACAACATATTTTCTATCGCAAAACTTTTTTTTATTTTATTTATAGTGTTTTTACTAAATCCTGTCTCAACTTATGCTATTGCAAATACTTTTTTTAAGAAAACGAGTACTAACATAGAAAATGATTGAAAAATTCTTTTTAATTCCTCTACAAATAGAGGGTTTAGTAAATATTTTATTACTAATTTTATCACTATCTATGGTTGTATTTTCTTCTATTAAGATTCAATTGGTAGAGTCTTTTTTTGAAGAAATTGTTATTAATTCTTCTATTTTTAGTAATTTTATAGCGTTTTCATATCTCCTTATGGATGCTCCGGATGTTGCTATGACAGAAGTAGCAATATCCTCCTGTATTACAACTGTAGTATTATTGAATATTTTAAGAATTTTGCAGAGAGAGTCAAAGCAAAAAGTTACGTCTGAGCCTAAAATCAATACAAAGAAGACTATCTCACTAAGTATTTGTATCATATTGATATTTGTTTTGTCTTGGGCTAGTCAAGATTTGCCCAAATATGGAGGTGTTGATTCTCCTTCTAACACTCATCTGGGTAAGTATTTTATAGAAAATACTAAAACAGATATAGGTATACCATCTATTGTCGCAGCAGTACTTGCAGGCTATAGGGGGTTTGATACTTTGGGGGAAACTGTAGTTATACTTGTTGCAGGTATTTCTATTTTATTATTGCTCTCACGTAATAACAAAACTCAATAAGTGCAAAATAATATGACACATAAGTCTATGATCATAAGATATGTTATATCTTTTATTATTCCATATATATTAACTTATTCGTTGTATATCCATTTCAACGGAGACGTCTCTCCCGGGGGAGGCTTTCAGGCGGGAGCTATTTTTGCTACTGCTGTTGTTGCATATGATATGATTTTTGTAATTAAAGTTCAGGATAGAGTGCTTGTAGATATTCTTGTTATTCTTGCTACTTTGGGAGTAGCTATAATTATATGTGTTGGATTAATATCTATATTTTTTGATATGAATTATATGAATTATGATTACCTTAATAGGGACAAACATTTGGCTCAACATTTGGGTATTTTTATATTTGAAAATGGAGTTGGAGTTACTGTATCATCTGTTTTGAGTCTTATTTATTTATTACTAAAAGAGTTGTATAATTAGTAGTACATTTCTATGCTAGGTGGACATATAATTTATTTTTTTGCCCTTTGTGTTTTGGGGATTGGATTGTTTATCATGATTACTAGTACTCATTATTTGAAAAAATTATTTGGGCTCATTATGTTTCAAAATTCTGTTTTGATTTTTTACATTTCTTTAGGCAAAGTGCATAATGCTGTGGCTCCTATTTATGATAAGTCTGACCTTTTTTTAGAAAATAAATTACCTTTCTCCAGTCCGCTTCCACATGTTCTTATGTTGACTGCTATTGTTGTAGGATTTGCTACTTTGGCTGTGGGTCTTACTATTATATACAGGATACATAGTCTGTATGGCACTGTTGATGAGAGTGAATTAAATCAAAAGCTTACGGATGATAATAATTAAACACTGGCCTGCTTTGCAGGTTATACTTCCTATGATCTCTTCTATTTTTTCCATACTTAGTTTTAATGGAAAAATTGCCTGGTTTATTAGTTTAATATTTGCTTTTATTCTTTTATCTTTATCTGTTTTTGCTTTTACTATTAGTCCTGGTTATAGATATGTTTTCGGAGATTGGGTAGCTCCTTTGGGCATAGAATATAGTTTTAATTTATTTTCTCAGTCTTTAATTATATATGTTAATTTTATTTTACTGTGTTTTATATGTAATAGGAATTTTATATTTGAAAATATTGTTTCTTACATAATTCCTAGGAGGCAAAATTTATTTTTTGCACTTTTGTTTTTTGCTCATAGTGGATATATTGGTATTGTAAGTAGTAGTGATTTATTTAATTTATATGTATTTATAGAAATATCTTCTCTTGCTGTTTATGTATTGATAGCTCAGGGGCAGAATCATAAATCTTTAATAGGGGCTTTTGATTATTTGATACTTGGTAGTATAGGAGCTACTTTGATTTTAATAGGTATAGGCTTTTTATTTTCTTATACTGGTAGTTTAAATATTTCGGATATTTCCTCTATCATATCAAATGTTTCATATTCTAGAATTGTTATTGTAGGGTTGTTATTCTTTTTCACTGGAGCGACGTTAAAGATAGCCTTTTTTCCAATGCAATTTTGGATGTTAAGAGCTTATACATCTACAGATAGCTTTTTATTAACTTATATTTCTTCTGTAGCTACTGGAGTGGGGTTATTTATTTTTATTAAAATTTTAGAAATAGTAAAATTTGCTGATTTTTCCTACTATTATTTGGGTATTATCAAATATATTGTTTTAGTTTTGAGTATATTTTCGGGTTTTATTGCTCTTAATTCAAAAAAGATTTTGAATTTAATTATATATTCTTCTTTGGTGCACCTTGGCTATAGTTTATTTTTGTTGATTATTCAAGTTAATTGGTCATTTATTTTATTTTTTATTATAACGGATGGTTTTAGTAAAATAGGCGTATTTTACTTCCTATCCTATATAAGATCCTATCAAAATATAGAACTTGATATGAGTCATTTTAAAAAAATAGATCACAGTTATTTATTTAAAACTTTATCCTCTATAGTTTTAATTTTTAGTTCAGGTCTTCCTTTAAGCAATATGTTTTTTTTTAAAATATTTTTTTTAGAAAATTTGTTATTGAGACATCTTTATATTGATTTTATATTGATTCTTTTATCTTTTGGTATAAGTTTTTTATATTATGTTAAACTTTTAAAAATTATTGCCTTTTCATCTAGTCACAATGGTTCTTTTGAGGTAAAAAAACCCTTAATGGGTCTTATTAATATAATCATTATACAGATAATAATGCTTTTGTTTATAGGAACTATTTTTAATCAATTTGACTGATGCAGTTATAAACTTTATGGATAGCTCATTCTTGTTACAATATATTATGCTAGGACTTCCCTTAGGAATTGCTATGCCTATGCTTTTTTACAAACATCTTAAGTTATATAACTATGTTGCTACATTAATTCCTACTGTATTTTTTGCTATTATTGTTTATGTAACATATTTATTTTTTAGAGGAATAAATTTTCAATATATTCTTTATAGATTTTCTTCTAAATACTTACTTGCTTTTCAGACAGAATTTTTAGGTATAATATTTGTTTCTCTTATCTCTTTTTTGTGGCCTTTGGCAAGTATTTATACTATAAAATTTGCTAAATTAAATCAATTTCATAGATCTTATTTTTTTGTTTTATTTGTTAATCTATGTGTATTCATGGGGATTTGGATTGCTTTTGCAGCAAATTTATTCACTATGTTTGTTGGTTACGAAATTCTTACATTTTTTACTATTCCTTTAATTATGTATAATAACGAGAGCACATCTACTTATAAAAACATCTATTTTTATATTTGTAGTTTGCAACTAAGTAGTATCTGCTTATTCTTACCTGCTATTGTTATTACTTATTATCTTACGGGGACAGGAAGTTTTTTAGAGTATAGGGCTTATCACAAAATTTTGGGAGATGTTGTATCTAATATAGAAGGGAAAATTCTTGTTGCTATGTTTATTTTTGGAATAGCGAAATCTACTATTTTTCCTATATCTTATTGGCTTATTAAGACAATGATTGCGTCTTATCCTATTAGCTCTTTACTACATTCTGTCATTGTTGTTAAGGTGGGACTGTTTTGTACTTATAAAATATTTTTTTATGTTTTTGGGTTTGAGTATCTTTATTATTTATTTAAAAATCTTAATTGGATTATTCTTTTTCCAGCTTTTGGAGTCATTTTTTTCTCTATTAGCGCTGTAAAGGCTCATGCTATCAAGACTATTCTAGCTTATTCTACTATTAGCAATCTTAATATTTCTTTGCTCAGTGCTTTTCTTTTTACAGAAAAGGGCTTTTTAGGAGCATTGTTACATTTTGTTTCACATTCTTTTACAAAAATTGTTATGTTTTACTCTGCTGGTAATATTTTTTCTATTTGCAGAAACATTTATTTTATTAAAACTTTGATTGGAGTAAATAAAATTTTACCTATAACGAGTTTTTTATTTCTTATATCCTCTCTCTCTCTTATAGGTATTCCTCCTTTAGGAGGTTTTTTTAGCAAATATAGCATTATAAGTGCTGCTATTGATCAAAAAAGTTATATTGTTATTTTTGCTATCAGTGTTAGTAGTATTTGTTCGGTTATTTTTTTATTCAAAATCCTTCTTTTTATATATAAAAATGTTAATACACATCTAATCATTCGAAGTATTAAACCTAAATTTCAAGACTTGTATCATAAATCAGGAAAATTTGCATATTTAACCGAAATAAGAATGAGTCTATTTATTCTTGTCTCTATGTTTATTTGTGTGGTAGGTAATTTTATGTTTTTTTATGTTAAGATTTTTATTCAAAATTTAGTTAAATTTTAATAAATATGTTTTTTATATATAGTTATGCGTTTTATGTTTGTTATTTTTTAGGAATATGTTTTTCCAGATACGTACTGAATATTACTTCAAAAAGAGTTTTAAGTGTTTCAGTAATTGATTTTATAGTAATTTTTGCATCATTACAGTACTTATTGTTGTTTTTGGGGTCGCTTTTGACAAAGGATGATGTTGTTCTTTCATATGGATTTTATAATACAGTATTTATTTATTTTGACTTTAACCCCTCTAATTGCCTAGTTGCTTTTGGATGTGCATTGATGCAATTTTCGGCTAATTTATATTCGATTTTATATCGATATAAAAAGAGTGATATTGCTCTTGGAAATCTTAATGCATTAGTTGCTTATTTTGGTATTTTTGCAGAAAATTTTCATAGTTTATTTTTCGCTCTTGAGATTATGAGTTGTATTAGTTTTCTTATTATTTTTAGTTATAAGGGTAGAATACATAATGCTTCTCAATATTTTTATAATCATATCTTGGGAAGCTTTTTTATATTGGTAGGTATTATATATTTTGTAGAGTACTTACATATCGATAAACTAGTCCTTCTCACTGATTTATTTGATCATTCTAATTATTCTAAATTTATTATTGGTCTTATGATCATAGGATTTTTAATTTATATGGGTTCTTTTCCTTTTAGCGGATATTTGATTGATGCATATTCTTGTGTATCCCATAATATTTTTCTTTATATGTTTTTTCCAAGCACTGTTGTTGTTTATAGTTTTTACAAGTTATTTTTAGGTTTTGAGATTGTTTCTATTTTTTTTATAGTGACTATTCTTTATCTATCTTGGAAAATTCTTTTTATAAAGAAGGATTTATTAAAGGTTCTTACTACATATTGTGTTATACAATATTTTGTTGTTTTACTCTTTATTTCTGGGGGAAATGTATATGGAAATGGAATGAGATATATTTTGATGTATTTTTTTCTTTCTATTGTCTATAAATTATTATTGAATTTGTCCTCTATTTTACTCATGGATGTTCCGGATGGGAAATGTCGATTTTACTTTATGAGAATTGTTGTTCTTATATCTTTACTTTTTGCTCTGATTAATATGATTAGCTTTCCTTTTTTAGCGGGTTTTTATTTTAAAGCTTTTGTTTTAGGGGATACTTTTTATGAATATGTAGTTTTATTTGCTAATTTATGTATTAGTATATCTTTTTTTAGAGAAATATTTTCAGGTTCTTTCAGAGTTTCTAAATCTCTTACCTCTCATTCTGCTATGGGGCAATTAAATTTGAAGTTTACTCATTTTTTTAATATTTTTGTTGTAATATTTTTTTTAGGGATTACTTCTTACATTTGGAGTGTGGAAGAAAATTTTTTTGAAATCAAGCTTTCCTATATTCAGCTATTGAAACCAGTTATTATACTTTTTATAGGGTGGGGGGTGCTTAGATATGATATATTTACTTTAAAAAATACTCATATTTTTAGTATTAGTACTTGGATAATGAAAGTTTTTGAGGGTAAAAATTTTTCTTTGAAAGAATTAAAGTTTATTAATTTTATTTTAGCAGTGGGGAACCTCTTTGAAAAAGAGAAAATTTGTAATAAAATGAGAACCTTCACAAAAAATTTTAATACACAAGGTAGATCTATCGAAATAGTGGTTTGTATTTTATGTTTATGTTTGTTTTTTATTAGATGATTCATATAAATTGTTATTGCTCTTCCCAAGACAAATTTAGTTACACTATATGTGCTCTATTAGAAAAATATTATTCTTTGGGTTATAAAATTCTTATTGTTGTTCCAAATGATGAACTGCTGCTGAGCTTGGACTCATATCTGTGGACCTATTCGGATAAATTTGTCCCACATGGAGTCTCTTTTGAAATTGATTCAGAATTGCAACCTATTCTTTTTTCTACAGAGCTGCTTAATAAAAATAGGGCTAATACGATTTTTTTTGTCAATCCTAAACAAGAATTATTATCAAATTTTTTTTCTTCAAAGATTAAGGAAGAATTTTTGAGAATTGTTTTTGTTTTTGATCAATATATACACGACTCTCTTTTAACTCTTCAAAATTTGATTGTAAATAATTTTCCTATGAATAATATTCAGATTAAGTTTTTTTCTTATCAGAATCAAAAATGGACCAAAATTAAAAATATATAAATTTAAATTTATTTTAAAAACATATTGTAATTATTAATATTTTCAACTATATTAGAAAATAATTTAATTTTATTGAGGGTATTTTAATTATCTATTTGATAGAATAAGTTGATTATATGAATAATAATGGTAATTTAATATGGCAGATGCAACACCACAAGTATTAGTCCCAGGTGTGGAATCTTTAATGAACGCTAGGAAAAAGTTTACTCATGAAGTATTGGGTAAAATTGAAAGTTATTTTGTTAATAATTCAGATCTTTTTATTTTTGATGACAATAACAAGAGTAGACAATTTGAAACGACGCCTTTACTTAAATTTTTTACAAAAAAAATATCAACAAAACTATCTCAAGAATCTAAAATTTATAAAGACTTTGTTCAAAATACTATTTTTTCTAAAGGTGTGGTTGAAAAAATTTTAAGTACTTTTGGTTCAAGTAAAGACTCGTCTCATAATTCTTTGCCAAAAAACTTGAAGATTATTAAAATAGATCAATCTACCTCAGAAGAAGAGTTAAAAGTTCGTTTTGGAGAAGGAAAGTATCTTAGATTAAAATGGGATAGTAGGAGTAATATGTTTGTTACAAATGATGAATTTAATTCTCCTGGCAATATTGTTGAGCCTTCAGACAAGGGTATTTTTATTAATGATGAAATATTATCCAGCAAAAAGCTGCAAGAGCTACCTAATGGGGGGCAGGTGGAAATTTCTTTTGGAAAACAAGATGTTTTTCTTAATAAATATAAAGAGATTATTGAGACAATGTATTCAAATTTTCCAAAGTTAAAGTTATCTATTAAGAACATGTTAAAGAAGAATGAGAACGATGATTCGAGTTTGGAAATTCTTACAGAAACAAAGTTTGATATTTTGAGAAAAGATATTGATAAAATGGGGAAAGAAGTTTTGGAGCATGAAACAATGTCTTTAATTAATATAAAGATGATTGATAGAGTTAATCAGACTGAGAAAAAAGTTGATGGTTTGGAAAGTGAGATTGGAAAAGGATTTTTATTTTTAGGGGATGAGGTATCTTTAATTCTTAACCAGAGCAATGAGTTGATAACCGATAAAGAGGGACTAAAAGAATCTCTGCTAAAACTTGGCAACGCATTAGAGGATCAACAGGTAGGAATTGTGCCTGTTTTCTTTGGAAGGAATACAGAGAATAATGTAGGCCATTTCGTGTCCTTAGTATTGAAAAAAACACAAGATAAAGTTTTATGTTTTTATCATGATTCCTTTGGTGAAAGATTTTACCCATATCACAAGAATGCGTTATTTGAGGTACTTAGGAAGAGTTTTGGAGATGATAGCATAATCGAGCTGAGTAGTAAAAATCAAATTCAATTTGATACTGTGTCTTGCGGTATGATTAGTCCATGTGTCAATGAAATTATTGTTAAAAAGCTCTTAGCTCCTGAAATACAGAAAGAAGGAAATAATTTTGATAAAATTAAACATATGATTCAAGAGGATATTTATAAAGTTTTTTCAGGAGAAGAGGCTGAGTATAATAGTAAAGAAGTTTCTTCTCTTGTAGAGTGGTCTTATGAGCTTTTAGGATGCGAGGATGAATTGGCAGGAAATTTTGTTGATTTTGGAGGTGAGTGAATTGAACTTTGATCAAGTTGTTTTCTGTGTAGATTACGTGAAATGTAGAAGTGCTTTTCGTTAAGTACATCATTGACTATATTTAAAATAATCTTCTTGAAAAAAAAAATTATTGTAGTATTATTAGCGTGTTGATATGAGTGCTTTCATAAAAACTTTTTGATTCTGTGTTTGCACTTATTTTAGAAAGGGTTTTCATATAAAATAATTATTTTTACAGTGACAAATATTGTTAGATCAAAATTTAAGGCGAGTAGAAGGCTTAAGACAGCAATCTGGGGAAGTGAAAAAGATGCATTTAATAAAAAAAATTATCCTCCAGGGCAGCATGGAAGATCTTCTATAAAAAAACCATCTCTTTCAGACTTTAGAGAGCACTTATTGGCAAAGCAGTTAGTAAAATCTCATTATGGTAGAATTAATTCTAATCAGTTTAAGAGGGTTTTTCTTTTTGCCAAGAAAAAAAAGGGAAATGTAGCGGAGAATTTTGCATCGCTATTAGAGCGTAGAATTGATATGGCTCTATATAGAATGAATTTTGCTCCTACTATTTTTTCTGCAAGGCAGATGGTATCTCATGGACATATAAGATTGAATGGGAAAAAGGTCAATATTCCAAGTATTAATTTGTGCGATGGAGATGTTGTAGAGCTAAAGGAAAATTCTAAAAATATAGTCTTATATAAAGACTCTTTTAATGCAGCTGATCGTGTTGTACCACCTTACTTATCTGTAGATGTAAAAAAAATGATAGGTAAGTTTTTACGTGCTCCAAATATCGATGAAATACCCTATCCTTTTGAACCAGATTTTAGTAAAATAGTAGAGTATTATTCTCGCTAGATTTATTTTTGGACAGGTGTCCGAGTGGTTTAAGGAACTGGTCTTGAAAACCAGCGTGCATTTTTGTACCGTGGGTTCGAATCCCACTCTGTCCGTTTTTAGTTTATACTGTAGATTAAGGTTGTAGGTCTAGTTTTTTGTAGGATTAAAAGCAAAGTATTAGGAGCAATTATTGTTTACTATATTAGATTTTTAAAGATAAAAGAATGAAAAGATATTATCTTAATACAGTTCTGGCATTGTTGAGCTTTTTTTTGTTGTTTTGTGTACAACAGTTAACAATTTTTGCTCAAGAATATAACTTAGCTAATACTGCTACTCTTAGTAAAAGTGTGGATAAGTTTCAAGATAAAAAAATTGAGTCTAATATTTCTGTAAAAAGTTTAGCTCCCGCTTTGAAAAAAGTATTACCTAGTGTGGTAAATGTATATTGCTTAAAAAAATCTGGAGAGACAGAGCTTGAAAAGCCAATTGAAGGTTCTATTGGTTCTGGAGTCATTATAGACAGTAAAAATGGTTATGTTGTTACTAATAATCACGTAGTGGAGATAGTAAGCGAGGGTGTCGGTGGGATTATTTGGGTAACTTTAAGTGATTATAGGAAACTAGAAGGAACATTTGTTGCATCAGATATAGTTAGTGACTTAGCGGTGATTAAGATAAGGAATGATGATCTTGTCGAAGCTGTTTTTGGGGATAGCTCTACTGTTGAAGTAGGAGATTTTGTTGTAGCTATAGGAAATCCTCTTGATAAGCCACATAGTGTTACATTTGGTATTGTTAGTGCTCTTGATAGAGGGGCTGAGCATTTTATACAAACAGATGCATCAATTAATCCTGGGAATTCAGGTGGAGCGCTTATTAACATGAAAGGAGAGCTTATAGGGATTAATACGAGGATTTTACAAGAAAATCCCTATCACAGGGGGAGTATAGGAATGGGCTTGTCTATACCTTCTAATATAGTCAAGGTTATTTCAAAAAAATTAATTGATTCTGGAAAAGTAGAATATGGAAATTTGGGTATTATAATGCAAAATATTGATACTCAGATGTTAGAGGCTTTAGGTTTGAATCAAAGTCCTATTATTCAAGGAGGAGTTATTATTCTAAAAATTCAAAGACATTCTCCAGCAGAAAAATCTAAACTTAAAGTTGGTGATATAATAGTATCTATTGATGATCAACAAATAAGAGATGCCTCCGATATTTACAATATGTATTTTTTTAAACCTATAGGTACTCAAATTGTATTGAAGGTTATAAGGAATAAGAGGAATTTGTATATTCCTGTACAAGTAGAAAAATTTGATGAAAAAATGTTTTATTACGATCATACTATAAAGCATTTTGATAGAGTAAAGGGGGTAGATTTTTCTAATATAAGTAAAGAGCATGAGCTCTATGGTCAGCAGGACGGAATTGTAGTTGTAGATGTTGATAAAGCTTCTAGGGCTTATGACAAAGGTATTAGGAAAGGTGATTTGATAGTTTCGATAAATCAGGTACCCATAAAAAATGTTGAAGAATTTGAAACAGAGCTTAATAATTATGAATTTGACAGTAATATTGTACTTAATGCTCAAAATAAAGGTGGCTCTTCATTTATTGTGCTAAAATTAGGATAATTGGTGTTTGAAAATTTTCTATTTTATAGTAATTTTAGTTTTTTACATTAGTAATAGAGTATAAAATTATTGCTTTTTGAAAATTTTCATTTTACAGTAATTTTAATTTTCTGCGTTAATAATAGAGGATAGAACGATTACTAGGTGTTGAGTTTTAAATAGTATTTTTGAATTGGTAAAAAATTACTTTTTCACAATTCTCTAGGAGTATAGGTGTGTTTTTAATCTAATGATTTGTTTATTTTGTTAATTTTTTAGAGGGAAAAATGAAAAGATATTATCTGAATACAGTTTTGACATTGTTCGGGGTTTTTTTGTTATTTTGTATACAACTAACAGTTTTTGCTCAAAACCAGGAGTTAGTTAATACTAACAATCGCAGTAAAAGTGTAGATAGTCATTCTCAAGATACAAAACCTGAATCTGATGTTCCTGTAAAAAGCTTTGCTCCTATTTTAAAAAATGTGTTGCCTAGTGTAGTTAATATATTTGTTTCTGTTAAACAAAATCAAAAAACAAGCGTACAAGGACAGGATTTAAAGAAATTTTTTGATGAATTGGAAGAGCATTTTGGATTTAAATTTAGGATTCCTGAGCAGGATGAACCTCAAATTAGGGGAGCCATTGGATCTGGTGTTATTATAGATAGTAAAAATGGTTATGTTGTTACTAACCATCATGTCATAAGTGGTGTTCATGAGGGGGTGAGTGAGATTTGGATTACTTTGAATGATAATAGAAAATTAGAGGGAAAACTTATTGGTTCGGATGAGGATAGTGATTTAGCAGTAATTCAAGTTAAGGGGAGTGATCTTGTGGAATGTGTTTTTGGAGACAGTTCGGCTATGCAAGTGGGAGACCATGTTATTGCTATAGGGAATCCTTTTAGTTTGTCACATACTGTAACATCCGGCATTGTTAGCGCTCTTGGGCGCTCTACTGTAGGATTATTAGGGATAGAAGATTTTATACAGACAGATGCCTCGATTAATCGAGGCAATTCAGGTGGTGCACTTATTAACATGAAAGGAGAGCTCATAGGTATTAATTGTGCTATTCTAACGCCTAATTTTGTAGGAAATGTTGGAGTAGGATTTGCGATACCTTCCAATATCGTTAAGGTTATTTCATCAAAATTAATTGACTCTGGGAAGGTAGAACATGGAAAATTAGGAATTGTAGTACAGAATGCTTCTCCAGAAATGTTGGAAGCTATGGGTATTAAGAATGATTCCATTAAGGGAGGTGGTATAGTTACTAAAATCGAAAAGAATTCTCCAGCAGATCAGTCAAAGCTTAAAGTTGGAGATGTAATTGTATCTGTTGATGATCAGCAAATTATTAGTCACTCTGAGATAAAAAAAATAGTTGCTTTGAAGCCTATAGGTACTAAGATTGTATTAAAAGTTATAAGAGATAAAAAATATTTATATGTTCCTGTTCAAGTGGATAAATTTGATGCAAGTTCTTTTTATCATGATCAGCCTGTAAAGCGTTTTGATAGAGTAAAGGGAGTAGCCTTTTCTAATATTAGTAAAGAACATGAACTCTATGGTCAACAGGACGGAATTGTAGTTGTAGATATTGATAAAACTTCTAGGGCTTATGACAAAGGTATTAGAAAAGGTGATTTAATATCTTCAATAAATCAGGTGCCTATAAAGAACATTGAAGCATTTGATAAAGAACTTAATAAGTATAAATCTAACAGTAATGTTTTACTTAATGCTCAAAATAAAGAAGGTTCTTTATTTGTTGTGTTAAAATTAGACTGATCTTAAACTAATTGGACTTAATAATTTTTCAGGCAGTAAAAGCAGGGATATAATATGGCTCCTCGAGCTGGATTCGAACCAGCGACCAAATGGTTAACAGCCATTTGCTCTACCACTGAGCTATCGAGGAACGGTAAGTCTTGTACCTGGTTTCACACTTGGTACCATTTAGTACTGCTGCTTCGTATTAGGTACTACGTTAGATACTGCGTGTTAAGCACTAAACTACGTGTAAGTACTAATAATAAAAGCATAGAAGTAAGCAGATGCTACCACATTACTTTTTGTACATCAAGCTCTAAATGTTATTTATTAGATATAGATTTGGATATTTTGCATTTTTATGATTAATATGTTGGAGAGTTTTAAAAATTATGTTCTAAACTAATTTTTCTATTTTTGTAGGTTATCTTGATTTTTTAGATAGATTTTTATTGAAAAATAAAATTATTAATGTATTCTTGTTTGAAGAGGGTGAGAGCATAGGGGAGGGTTGTCTTTAAAGATTAAGTTGTCTTTGAAGAATAAATTTTCTTCGTATTTGTTAATTAATAATTATAGGTGATTAGTTTTTCTTGTTTTTATGACAGAGAGTAAAGAACGGAGTAATATTGATAGTAAAATTCCTAAGATTCAGGTTAAAGACCTGTTTGAAAATGTTGTGCATTTAGGGCATAAGTCTTCTAAATGGAACCCCATGATGATGCCTTATATACATTCTATTAAGAATGGTATTCATATGATAGATCTTAATAAGACACTACCTCTTCTGAATATTGCTTTAGAAAAAATTTATCAATGTGTGAGAGATAATAAGAAGGTTTTGTTTGTAGGGAGTAAAAATCAAATTTCTTCTGTGATCTCTGAATGTGCAGAAAAATGTGGTCAATTTTATATTAATCATAGGTGGCTTGGAGGTATTTTAACAAATTGGAGTACGGTCTCTAGTTCTATAAAAAAGTTGATAGAGATAGAAAAGATCTTAAGTCAAGAAGAGTCTGCTAATGTCTACACTAAAAAAGAATTACTGGATTTTATGAGAAAAAAAGATAAGTTGTTAAAATCTTTTGCTGGTATCAGAAATATGAATGGGTTGCCTGATTTGGTTATAATTATAGATACCAATAAAGAACGTCTAGCAGTGCAGGAAACATTAAAATTATCTATACCTGTAATTGCTATTGTTGATACTAATTCAAATCCTTTAGGGATAGATTTTCCTATACCTGGAAATGATGATGCTATTAAATCTGTCAAATTTTTATGTGATCTTTTTTCTCGTGCAGCTTTAAATGGTATTCAAGATTCTTTAATTGACTCAGGTGTTGATATAGGAGAAGATTCAAATGTTGAAGGAAATTCTATTGTACGCAAAGACTCAGAAAAGGAATTATTTGGTGAGAGTGATTTTGATAAGGCCGAGAGTATCGTTCTAGACGAAAATGTGTCTGAGGAAGAGGTGATCAATACGCAGGATAGAGTTTTAGAGAAGGAAGATATTAAAGGTAAGTTAATTAAGTAGAGTGCTAAAATATAAAATTTCTAATTAATTCTGATTAATCTTTTGATTCATAGCGTTTAAGTCAAAATTGATTTTGAGGTTTTTAGGTCTTTACAATAGTATTGTTTGGTATTAGTTATTAATAGGTACAGGTAAAATTTATGGAAATTAATGCATCAGTTGTAGGAAAGTTAAGAAAACAAACGGGTATTAGCATTATGATGTGTAAGAAGGCTCTTCTTGAAACAGAAGGTAATTTTGACAGGGCTGTTAATTGGTTAAAGGAAAAAGCTAATCTTACTGTTGTAAAGAGTTCTCAGGATATGAAGGAGGGGCTTGTTGCAGTTAAGATATACGAAGATCAGAAACTTGTCTCCATTATAGAACTTAACTCAGGAACTGATTTTGTAGCTCGTAGCGAAAAATTTATAGAGCTATTGGAAAAAATATTGTCTAATCCTATTAAGTATGATGGTGTAGAGAATTTTCTAGAATCTAAATACTCTTCAGATCTTACGGTCAAAAAGTTAATTCAGAATACTTCTTCTGTTTTAGGAGAAGTTTTAGTTCTACGACGAGCAAAAAGTCTAAGTTTTAGGAAAGGTCTTTTGGGTGTCTATGTTCATAAAGATAATGGTAAAGGGCAGGGTAATATTTCTGTTGTAGTACTGATTAAGTCTAAGTCTAAGGTGATTCAAGATTTTCATAAAGAAAGAATCAAAGATGTTGCAGATCAAATTGCTATGCATATAGCTGCTACTAATCCTTTGTTTGTTAGTCGGGAGGAGGCTAGTTCAGAAGTGCTCTTGGAACAAAGAAAACAGGCTGAAAAACATGCTCAAAATTTGGGAAAGTCTGGGGGAGTATTAGATAAAATGGTAAAAGGCAGGGAAGAAAAATTTTTGAGAGAAAATTCGCTCCTTGAGCAGAAATTTATTGTCAATGATGCTATTTCTGTTTCTGACCTTATTACTAAAATGTCAAAAGAGTTAGGGTTGGATCTTTACATTTCCGAATTTATAAGATTTGAGTTAGGCCAGGATTGAATTAATTGTTGTAGGAAAAATATTGATATGAAAAGAACATTTCAACCAAGTAATTTAGTAAGAAAAAGAAGACATGGTTTTAGATCAAGAATGTCATCTGTACAGGGGAGACAAATTATTAAACGACGTATGTCTAAAGGGCGAAGAGTACTTACTGCGTAGTTATGGGTTTAATGGTGCAGCTTATAATGCTAGATTGTATTCGCTTAAGAATAGTACTGAGTTTCAAATAGTTTTAGATCAGGGGTATAAAATTTTTGGTAAGTATTTTATATTGATTTGTGCTAAAAATTTGGACTATTTTCACTACAAATATTGTTCTGACTTTGTTTGTCTTGGGACTAAGATTAGTAAAAAATTCTCTAAAAGTGCAGTGATTAGAAATAAGTTAAAACGGAGAATAAAATTTTTGTTTAGAAGTGTTCTTATTGGAAATACGTTTGATTTGAGAGGGATGTGTTTTATTGTAATTCCTAAAATTTGTATAAAGAACGTTGATTATTCTAGGATTAGGGACTCTTTTGAAAAAGTTTTTTATGTATTAGCGAATAATTAAATTGAAATTTTGTAAAATTTATGTTTTTATGCCAAAATCTTTGATTTTAGTTAAAATTAATGACTTAAAGTCTTGTTTATCAGAGATTTATTCTGATAGTGTTATTGTGCCTTCTATTGAGGGAGAGATATGTTTTTTGCCTTATCATAAAAGAGTTGTGACTAGGATTGATTTAGGAGTTGTGTGTGTTAATCAGGTGGACTTTGAGCGCAGATTTTTGATTCAAGACGGCGTAGTTTTTATGTATGAGAATAATTTGGTTATTATAGGAAACTTTGTTCAAAATGTTACTAATATTCGCAAAGATTTGATTGTAAATTCTTTAGAATTGAATAATAGCTTTGTAAGGAAGGGTTTAGGAGAGATTAGGTCTATTTTGCAGGACTTACAAAATAATAAAAGTATATATTAAAGTTTTGGATGAGCTTAAATAGGTAATGCTTTTGTTATGTAATGATCTTTGTGTATAGAGAGATATATGATTCCTAAAAAGAAAGGCTCTTGCTAAGAATAGAGAGATAGTTTTGTGGATATTTATTAAATTTTTGGAGCTCTTAAAAAATTAAAAACAGATGCAGCTATTGGTAAGCTACTACTTGAATGGTTAGAGGATTTGATAAAAATATTTAAAAACAAAATTCTAAATATTGATCCTGAAGTGTGTGAGCAATGAGGAAATTTTTTAAATATAGATCAAAACAATAGTATTGAGGCATTAATGCAGCACAAGCTTTTATAAACAAATATGACTTTAGTAACACGTAATACAAAGCATATAAAATTTTTTAATATCCAGAATATTAACTCTTTTAAATAAAGACATGTTATACGGATACGCAAGAATTTCAAAACATGATGGGTCACAAAAACTCTATCTGCAAAAAGAGGCTTTGAAACAGGCTGGTGTACAAGAAGCACAAATTTATAGTGAGGAAGTCTCTGCAAAAACTGCCGTGCGTGCAGAGCTAAAAAATTGTCTTCGTGCCTTGAGAAAAGGAGACATATTATTTGTATGGCAGTTGGATCGTCTGGGACGTAACGTACAAGATCTTATACATATTGTAGAGGATTTAAACAAAAGAGGTATATATTTAAAAGTCCTAAGTGGGCAAGGAGCGTTCATAGACACCTCTTCTGCGCACGGGAAAATGCTATTTAATATATTTGCAGCTCTTGCAGAATATGAGAGAGAGTTAATTATAGAGCGTACTAAGGCTGGACTTGCAGCGGCGAGAGCAAGGGGACGATTAGGGGGAAGGCCAAGAAAAATGACAGAAAAAAAGATCAAGTTAATCCAAACACTTCTGCAAGACAAACAAAATTCCGTAACAGAAATTGCAAAAATCGCCAGAATATCTCGTAGCACAATCTATCATTATTTTTCTCTAGAGCGGTAAAGCCGGCTTGGAAAAAGATTGTTTCAGCTATGGGTTATGCTATTTTTGAGAAAAGTCTACTTTGGAGGTATATGATACTATGCCTTGATTGTGTCAGAAATTTGAAGAAAATTTAATTTTAACAATGTTCCTCCCTTCTTTTATGTAAAAGGTTGGAGTTTAACAAAAATATTTGACAAAAATATATAAGTATATTCTAGAAATAGATACTAAAAACAAATCTTTAGAAATTAACTCAAAAATTTCTCTTCTTATAAAATCTCTTTTTCAATAGCTCAAACTATGATAGACAAGGCTGTTCAAAATTACCTACCACTTCTACCAGTTCATCTTCGAGAGTGGCTTAATTGTAAAAAATATGATTTTGGAAATGGTTTGGTATATGCATATAACATGCAAGAAGGAGTTGATTATTTAAAGGAATCTGTAACAGATTCTTTTGGATCAAAACGTATGCAAATCATACCAGTTGATGTGTCTAATACGGGAGTAATTCAAAATAAAACTCAAATAGAAAATGCTGTTCAGCAATTTTTGCAGATTAAGCACAGATTAGAAATTGACTCTGTTAATTTTTCTACAGTTTTTATGTCATATTTGTCTTTTATTAAAAGATATGAGGGCAATATCTTTGGAATGACAGGAACACTGGGTAGTGTTCATACTCAGAAACTTTTTAAAGATTTGTATAAAATAGATTGTTTTCATATTCCACAATTTAGCAAAAATTTTTTTCAACAACAAGGTATAGTCTTAGCAGAAAATGAAATCTCTTGGAAAAATTATATAGTAAAAAGTGCTATTCAAGAATCATTGCATAATGGGAGAGTCACATTAATAATGCTGCATAGCATAAAGGATGTTGATGAATTTAAGGAAATATTACTAGCAGAACATCAATATTCAAGACAAAACATAATTACTTATTCAAGAGTTGAGACAACGGAAGCAGATCTACAAAATCTTCCTCCAGGAAAGATAATTCTTGCTACTAACTTGGCTGGAAGAGGTACAGATATTAAAACTTCTGAAGAGTTGGAACTTAATGGAGGAATGCATATTATTATGTGTTATTTTGCTTATAATATAAGAATTGAACAACAAGCATTTGGAAGAACTGCGAGAGCAGGAAATAATGGTAGTGGAAAATTAGTTTTAAATAAAGAATCGCTAAATATTAAAGGAAATTTTACTGGGCAAGAGCTTTTTGAATATTTGTATCAATTTCGAGATAAAACTGAATTAGAGACATTGCAGTCTAAATTTTGGGAAGTGTTTTTAGTTTTTATTAGAGATGAATTATTTCAGTATTTTAATAACAAAATTTTTCCTTCTATATATGAGAAGTCTGAAGGGTCTCGTACAATGGAGTTTTTAAGATCTGCAGGTAGACTTGAGTTTATAGATGGATCAAAAAAATTAAAAGATTCTTATAGTAAAAAAGTAAAGGAGGTTTTTCAATCTCAAATGAGAGAAATTTGGGGGAAGTGGCTTGATTGTAAAGATTTTGATAAAATTCTTGATCAAATAATGAACATAACAGAAAAAATCTATAAAAAGAGTCAAATTTTACTCAAAAAGAGATTACATCCCTTTTAAAAGAAGCAAATAACAACAAAGACTCTGCTAGTAAAGAGGAAACTTTGAAGTACTCTTTAGAAATTAATGATGAATCTATCAAAACTTTTCAAAATGTTTTAGAAATAGCTCTTAAAATACTCAAGCAGGAACTTGAAGAATCTATATTTACAAAATCTAATTTAGGATTCAACAATCCTGCATTTCTGACCTTTTCAGCTTTAAATTCTTCATCTGAAAGTAAGCAAGAAGATTTATTTACTCAAGCAAAAGAATTAGAACCTTTGTATAGCACGTCTGCAAATTATAATCTTGCTCGCTTGAAAATAAATAAAAATGCTGTGAATACAAAAAAAAATGATAAAGATATACATAAGATTCTAAATCAGGAATTAGCAGAATCTATGCAAAAATTATCTACCATTAATGCAGAAATTTTTACTCCATTAAAAACTTTCCCATCTATAGAGCCAAATACACCACTGTATCAACAAGTAGATCAAATTAGTAGAGCTTTTGATAAAATGATAAGTCATATTAAAGATAGGATAGAAGAAGTCTCAGAGCTTTCAACTCAGCCCTCAAAAATACTAGCTTTATCAAAATCTAGTGATAAGATTGAAAGTTTTTTTGCACAAGAAGGGATAAATTCAAAAATAGTTGCTACGTTTAGGGATTTCGGATTTCCTGAGATGTTAACAATTGAGACATATGATGCTGAAATAGATTGGAAGAAGGCTCTTAAACTTTTTGTCATAGGAGCCTTGAAAATAGGAATAGGCTATTTATTAGCCCATATACCTTCTTTTAAGGTTATGGCTAAGGATTGGGTAATTAGTGGTGTAAAAGATGTTTTTTCAAGGTATGAAGACAGTATTTTCTGAGACAGGACAAGAAGAATTTGATTTTGGGGCATATTTACAAGGACAAAAGATGGATCTTTTATTAAGTCTTGTTTCTTTTGGAGTAAGCAAAGTAAAAGAAGCTTGGGATTTAAGTAAAGAAGGAAAATCATTATCTGATTCCTTATATAAGGTAGGACAAGATGCCGTTAACGAAATAAAAATGTTTGGAGTAGAGGGAGTTATTTTTAGCCAATCTAATTCTCAGGTAGTCAAGACTTTAGCTTCTAGTATTACAACAGAATTGTTTTTTT
>CAYPDK010000028.1:0-25265 GCA_964409505.1 uncultured Rickettsiaceae bacterium | reverse complement strand
TTTTTACTGCAAAGTGTAGAAGGGTATTTCCAAAGGTTTTTGCCATATTTTGTGCTGCAAAGTGTAGATATTTATTTCCAGATGTATTTTGCATATTTATAATTGGAGGAGTTGAGAAATCTTTATATTTCATAATATTTTTTATTTAGTTAATAAAGATAATTAAAATTAATAAGTATTAATTTAATATAAATTATATATAATTTTTTTATTAATGTAAATAAAAATTAGTATATATAAGTATAATAAATATAAAAAAAGATAAGAATTTGATATATAAATTAGTTACTATAAAAATGTATTTATTGAAGAAATTCTTAAAAGTAGAGACTACTAAAGAGACTACTAAAAGTCTCGAGGAATCTTGCGGAATGGATCTATTGAAGAGACTATATAAAAAGTCTTGCAGAAATATTTAGCTAAGAGGAAAATCTTTCTTAGCTAAATATAATCGAAAACAGCAATGAGTCTTTGCTATATTAATGAAATTAGCTACTCACTAAATATCCGTTACCTACAACATCTAAAGTTGCTTCAGTATTCTCTACCTGATCAAGAGATTGGTTACTTACTAAAGGCTCGATATCTATCACAGTTTCATTAGTAGTGGGGTCATGACTTGTAGTATCGTTTATTATTTTTTCCTCTATTAATGTTATTATTTCCTGATTATTAAGAGTCTTTACTAGCTCTAAAACAGTTAATCCATTATTATCTCTAATCTCTACATTAGCGCCCTTTTTGAGCAAGAGCTCTATAGATTCCTTAGAGTTATTCGCTGCCGCAAAGTGCAGAGGAGTTTGTTTATACTCATCTTGAGCATCTATATCATAATTTGCTTCAACAAGTAAGCGTCGTAATTCTTCCAGAGAATGATTTTGACTGCTCTGTGCAGAGGCGTATTTCCATACTTATCCGTAAAATACGTAAAATCTGAATGATGTGAAGGAGTTAGGCAAGGGTTATGTCTCATAATATTTTTTTATTTAGTTAATACGAATTTAGTTAATACGATAAAATTAATGATTTTTTAATAAAATATAAACAATAAGTCATTATATAATTCTTATTAATATAAATTCAATCACACAATAAATAAGATATGAAAATATAATTTTTATGAAGTTATTATATAACACTACAAAATTGTGCTTATAGATTAAAAAAGGTTAGTCTTCAGAAAAGTTTTTATGTATTTGAAGGGAAGGAGCTTATTTTTAATGGCTATTTTTTAGAAAAATATCGTGTTTTGAAGAAGGGAAATTTAAATCTCTTTGACGAAGAAGATAAAGGGAGAAATTTTTTTTCACCCTTTATGCGCAATAGCAACTACTTTTAAGTTTTTCTTAAATCAAATCTAACATAGAATTTAGGCGTTTTACAAAAGCATTGGGGTTTTGAATTGGTACTCCAACTATTATACAGGCCTGATCATAGACTAAGTTAATTAATTCCTTAGCCTTTTCCTTGTCAGAATTTTCAAGCTTTAAATATTTATCTATTTTTTTTATTAGATTATTATTAGGATTTATTTCTAATATTTTAGAAGAGGATTTTTTTAAATGTCCATGAGATATTAAAAGTGATTCTAATTTTATATCATAACTTGCTTTCTCATCAACTGAGAGACATGCTGGACTACTAGTTAGTTTTTTGGAAATTTTTACGCTACTTACTCTTTCCCCTAATTCATTCTTAAAAGACTTTATTAATTCTTCATTATGGGCCTCGTCCTGGGTTGTTAAATCGCTCTTCTTGTCTTTTTGATCTTTTTTAGTATCCGATTTTACAGTATCAAGATCTATATTACTTCTTGTTACAGATTTGAATTCAAATTCTTTGTATTTATTGATTATTACCCACTCATTATCAACTTTATCAGTTAAAAGTAAAACATCTATAGATTTGTCTAAAAATCCTTCTATTTGAGGATTGCTATAGAGTTCTTCTAATGAATCTCCTATCAGATAATATATTTCTTTTTTTTCATTTTTTATAGAAGCAATATATTCTTCTATGGAGATTAGTTTTTTATGAATTGCACTATTGAAGAGAGATAATTCTAAAATTTTATTTTTTTCTTCTTCGTTAAATTGCTGTATTAATCCGCTTTTAATAATTTCTCCGAAAATATTCCAAAATTTTTGATATTCTACAAATTCAGAATTTTTTTTCTTTTTAAGCTCAGAGAGCACTTTATTTGTAATAGAAGCTTTTATTTTACTTATTTGAGCATTATGTTGGAGTGTTTCTCTGCTTATATTAAGTGGTAAATCTTCTGAGTCTACTATTCCTCTTACAAAATTTAAGTAATTTGGGATAATATCTAAATTTTCTTCAGTGATAAAGACTTTCCTTACGTAAAGTTTAATTCTATTTTTGATTTCATGAGAATAAATTAGGTCAAACGGTTTTTCTGAAGGAATAAACAGGAGATTTGTAAAGGAGAGTGCTCCTTCGCTTTTATAATGAATCGTAATCCAAGGATCTTTCATGTCATGTGCAATTTTTTTATAGAATTCATTATAGTCTTTTTGGTCTATTTCAGAGCTTGATTTTGACCACAAGGCAGATGAGGCATTAAGTTTTACGTCATCCTTATCTTTTTCAGTGAAGAAGATAGGAAAATGTACATGATCTGAGTAGCTTTGTATCAGATGTTTTATATGAAAAAATTCAAGAAATTTTTTTTGATCCTCCTTGATATGTAGTTTTACTTCAGTTCCTCTTGTAAAATTGGGATCTGCTTCATCTAAAATAGAATATTCTCCAGATCCATCAGAATGCCAAATATAAGCTTTGTCTGTTCCAATTTTTTTTGAGGTAACAGTTATTTTATCTGCTATCATGAAAGCAGAATAAAAACCTACTCCAAATTGTCCAATTAATTGACTGTCTTTTTTTTTGTCTCCTTGCAGATTTTTTAAGAACTCCTGTGTTCCTGAATTTGCTATTGTTCCTAGATTTTTCGCTAGATCTTCTTTATCCATCCCAATTCCGTTATCTCTTATGGACAGATTTTTTTCATCCTTATCTATTGAGATAGTAATTTTTAGGTCAGAAAAATCCTCATTTTGAACATTTTTTACTTGTGACTCATATCGCGCCTTGTCACAAGCATCAGAAGCGTTAGAAATTAATTCTCTAATAGCTATTTCTTTATTTGTATAAAGAGAATTAATCATTAAACTAAGTACTTTATCTACTTCAGCAGTAAATTTTCTTTTTTCTTGCATATAACCTTACCTAAGTGAAATTTTACAATTCATGATTCGATATAGAATTTGTATCCATAATACTAATATATATAGTAACTATTTTCAAAACTTCAAATCAGATTGGAAAAATATTTGAGAATACACCATGAGAAGTTTTAGATTAAAGGTCTTTGGCGATTTTAATTTTTTTTATTGAGGTATTTCCTGTAAAGACAGAAATTCTCTCTAAAATACGAGGTTGACTGTAGTATATTTTTGTTACGAGAGAATTTATAGGGACAGCTATCAGTAATATTTTAGATTTTTCTTCTATAGTTGGACCAGGGGAGCCGGAATTGATTGAGCTTAAATTTAAGATTTTGACTGGATATGTATTTTTGGATAATTCTTTTCCTACTATTTTGTTCCAATTGAGTAATAATTCCCCTAAAAGCGGATCTTTTTTTATAAAAATATTCTTGAGAAACTTTTGTGTTGTATTATGTATGGATTTCATGTTAATTTTTTAGTCCATTTAAAAAACTTTGTGCTGATATAATATTTTTGTTTTCTGGTTGAAGTTCTATGATTTCTAGAAGTCCATTTGGAGTAGAAACTAATAGATTTTTACTTATAGTTATATCTACAAATACCGTTCCTGGCAAATGATTACTTTTTATTGCAAGGGGCTTTGAGTGGATAATTTTTATTGATTTATTTTTATAAGAGATCCCAAAATATATTTTTGGTTTTAGGGCTCTTATTTTTGCGTCTATAGAAAAGGCTGTTTCTTTATTCCATTCTATAGAGATGTTTTTTTTTGTGTATTTTTTAGTATAAGTTGCTTCTATATTTTGGGGAATAGGAGTCAATATTGATATATTGTCTAGAGTTTTTAGTAAAAGCTTTGCTCCTCTTTGGGCGCATTCTTGACTCAAAGATGGAAAGTCTATTTTTTCGGAGATATTGAAAATTTCTTGTAAGATTATGTCTCCTGTATCGACTTTTTCTTCCATCTTTATTATACATACAGCAGTTTGTTTTTCATGATTCATGATTGTAGCCTGTATGGGAGAGGGGCCTCTATATTTTGGTAATTGCGAGGGGTGAATATTTATACAGCCGTATCTTTTACAATTTAGAATTTCTTTGGGTAAAATTAACCCATAGGAGGATACTACTATTATTTCTGCCTTTATTTTGTGAATAAGTTTTATTATTTCGGGTGTTTTTAATGTTTTAGGAGTATATGTAGGTATATTATATGCTAAAGCACACTCGTGAGTAGGGTTTTTTTTTATATGCATTCCCCTTCCAGATCTTTTTGGAGGAGAGCAAAACAGGGCTACAAGTTCGTGAGTTCCTGAGTCTATTATAGATCTCATAGGAGGAATAGAGAAGTCAGTACTTCCCATGAAGATTATTTTCACAAAAATGTTATTCTTTTTACAGTTATTTATTGAGTAATATGTGTTCTACAATTTCTTCTGCACTTGTATCATAATAGAAATGTTTTACATATTTTCCTTTTTTATTGAGTAAATATATAAACGCTGTATGATCCATCATATAATCCACTTCACCTTCTTCAGAGGTTGCCTCTTGAATTTTTGAATAATAGACCTTAAACATTTTTGCTACTTCATCTATTTTGTCTTGTGTTTCTGTGAGTCCTAAAAAATTGATATTGAAATTACCCAAATACTCTCTCAATACCTCAGGAGTATCTCTTTTGGGGTCGATAGTTACAAACACAACAGTTGGATGTATGCCATAATTTGCTAAGGTATCTGTGACAGAGACTAATTTATCTAAGGAATTAGGACAGATGTCTGGGCAATAGGTAAATCCGAAATATAAAAGGCTTAAATTCCCTTCAAGAGAAGAACTGTGAAAGACATTATTATTAAAATCTTTTAAAGTAAATTCACCCCCAATATTAGATTCTTCTTCTCCTTCTTTAATAGGAGAACCTTTTCCTGCAAGGTTCTTTTTGGGTAGATCATAAAATAAGATTATTAGAAGAGAAATACAACATATAACAACACCTGTAATTAAAATTATTTTTGTAGCTTTTCTGGAAGAGGACATATTAACAAATACTTTAAATTATTTTATCACTAGAATTTATATCTCAATTTCAAAGAAGTTGATTTTTGACCTTGAAATGTTATTTTACTATTGAATAATGTATTGCCATACATATATATTATATATTCAAGAATATGTCAATTTATTACTTGTGTCTTACTTGAAAATAGAGTGCTAAAGAGAGTTCAAGAAGGGCAGACAAACTAACTAAAAAAATGAGATCGACTGACTATCGACTGACTATCGACTGACTTATTAATAAGAAGTAAAATATGTTTTTTACTTTTATTATGTAATGTGTTAGAATGCAGCTTTATTTAGATAGAAAAATGTAGAATAAATCAGTATATGGGAACAATAGAAGTACAGGATTTTTCTTTAATAAGGAGTGATGTTGTTAGCAAAATGGAAAAAACATTGCTAGTTTTTGATAAGGAGTTAAGTGGTTTAAGAATAGGGAGAGCGTCTACAAATCTTGTTGATTCAATTTTAGTTAATGATCATGGAATGAAAATGCCTATTTCTATGATAGGAAATATATCTATTCCAAATGGTCGGTCTCTTTCAATTAAGGTATGGAACAAAGATTTAGTTAAAGGTGTTGAAAAGGCTATTATTGACTCTAATTTAGGACTTAATCCTACCTCATCAGAGCAGGTAATCCATATTCAGTTACCTCCTCTTACAGAAGAAAGAAGAAAAGAAGTACTTAAGATAGCTATGAAGTACTCAGAAAAAAGTAAAATCTCTTTACGAAATATAAGAACAGAAAAGATTGGTTTTCTTAAAAAGATGCAAAAAGAAGGAAAAATTTCAAAAGATGATATGTATACTAAATCTAATATGATTCAATCGATTTTGGATGATTTTATTAAAAAAGTAGATCAAAAATTAGATCTAAAAAAGAAAGAAATAAGTACTATTTAGTTTATTTTGTAACAAATATTGTTAAATATCTTATAAGGGGGTATTTTTAATAAACGTAAATTCTATCTTTTTGTAAAGAGATTTTATAGTCAAGAAAAGAAAGAATTTTTTATTATTCTTTGATGTGTATTTTTTGTAAATCTTTACAGATATGAATTTCTTGGTAATTTTTTATGAAAGGAGTATTATTTGTTGCTAAAATCACTAAAGCTTTTTGCTCTATTTTAGACTCTATTATGTTTGTGAGTAGTTTAAGATTTTCAAGATCTAAGTTTACTTCTATTTCATCTAATAGATATATTGGAGTATTACAGAGGCTAAGCCTTAGTAAAACAAGTTTCTTAATATTTCCCTGTGATAATTTAGACACAGTACAACTTAAAATGTAGTCTAAATTAAAAGAAGAAATGAGATAATCTATATGTTTCTTTGAGACATCATATATTTGAGTCCAAAACATTATTGTTTCTTTTACTGTAAATTCTAGCTTTATACCAAGAGAATGGGGTATATATGTGCAATATGGTTGTGCTATTTTAGATATTGGTATATTATCCTTCCCATATGTAAGAGAGCCCTTTGATGGGAATTGGATGCCTGCTATCGTTTTTAAAAGAGAAGACTTTCCTGCCCCATTCTTCCCTGTAATAAATATTACACTAGAGGGTAAGAAAGTGATAGAAAAATTTTGAAATAGTAAGTGTTTTTCTATTTTTAAAGATAAAGAATGAAATGAAAGCATAATTTAACATAATTTGGTACATCAATTACTCAATATAACAATAAAGTTAATTAATTTGTGTTATAATATTAATTTATTAACTATATTTAATCAGAAAAAGAGAGAAATTTTATGTTCAAAGAGAAGTTTAATGATTTTTGTATAAAAAATATAGAGATAGGTAACAAAAAATATTTTTTATATGACTTATCAGTAGCAGCAAAAAAAGTAGGATTCGAGTTGAGGCTTTTACCATATAGTTTAAGGGTTATGTTTGAAAATGTTCTTAGAACAAATAAAGAGCCTCATAAATTATTTTATTTTAAGGAATGGATTGAAAAGAAATCATGTAATAAAGAAGTTAATTTTTATCCTTCAAGAGTTTTGATGCAAGATTTGACCGGTGTACCGGGAATTGTAGATCTTGCTTCTATGAGGGATGCCATGGTCTCTATTGGATCGATTCCTAAAAAAATTAATCCTCTAATTCCTGTAGATTTAATTGTAGATCACTCTGTACAAGTAGATTTTTATGCTAATAATACTGCTTTTTCTAAAAATGTAGAAAAAGAGTTTGAAAGAAATACAGAAAGATATGAATTATTGAAATGGGGACAAAATAATTTTAATAATTTTAGAGTAGTTCCTCCTGGCATGGGTATTTGTCATCAAGTGAATATCGAATATTTAGCTAAAATAGTTTGGAATAAGGTAAATTCTGAATCTGAAGAATTTTTATATCCGGATACGGTAGTAGGTACTGATAGTCATACTACTATGGTCAACTCTCTTGCGGTTCTTGGATGGGGAGTTGGAGGAATTGAGGCAGAGGCTGCGATGCTTGGCCAGCCTATACCTATGATCTTACCTGAAGTTGTTGGTGTTAGACTATTTGGGAAGTTAAGACCCGGAATTACTGCTACAGATCTTGTGTTGACTATTACTAAACTGTTAAGAGAACAAAATGTTGTAAATAAATTTGTAGAATTTTTTGGTGAGGGGGTCAGAGAGATTACTTTGGCAGATAGAGCTACTATATCTAATATGGCTCCAGAGTACGGAGCTACTTGTGGGTTTTTTCCTGTGGATCAGGAAACTTTGGAATATTTTAAACTTACAGGTCGTGAACAGCATTTGGTAGATGTTGTAGAGAAATATAGTAAGCATCAAAGTCTTTGGCTTGAGTTAGACAAGGAGCCATTATATAGTCAAGTATTAGAAGTAGATCTTGCTCTAGTTGATACATCTTTAGCTGGGCCTAAAAGGCCTCAAGATTTGGTCTTGCTCAAGGACATGAAAGAAAATTTCATACAATTTCTTTTAGAAAAGAATTCTTCTAAGGGCTCAAGACAAGAACATAATAATTATATGCTTAAATCTAAAGGCTATTCTATTAAAAATGGAGATGTAGTAATAGCTGCTATTACTAGCTGTACAAATACATCTAATCCTTACGTTATGATTGCGGCAGGTTTAATTGCTAAAAAGGCTGTTGAATCAGGGATTCAGGTAAAGCCTTGGGTAAAAACTTCTCTTGCACCTGGCTCAAAAGTCGTAACTGATTATTTAGAGAAAGCAAAACTTGATACATATCTTGATCAGCTTGGATTTAATCTTGTTGGATATGGATGCACTACTTGTATAGGTAATTCTGGTCCTCTTGATCCGGAACTTGAGAAAGTTGTTAAGGAGAATAATATAGTCGTTGCATCTGTTTTATCTGGAAATAGAAATTTTGAAGGTAGAATACATCCAGTAGTCAAAGCAAATTATCTTGCATCTCCTCCCTTAGTAGTTTTATATGCTCTTGTTGGGAGTGTTAATATAGATGTTACAAATGCTCCTATAACGACTTTGCAAGATGGAAGAGAGGTTTTTATTGAGGATTTATGGCCTTCAACAGAAGAAATTAATTTTTATGTAAAAAAATGTGTTAAGAAAAGTGTTTTTTTAGCAAAATATAAGGATATTTTCCTAGGAGATGAGAATTGGCAGAAAATTAAGACTACTAAGTCAGATATTTTTAATTGGAATCCAAATAGTACTTATATAAAAAACCCTCCTTATTTTGCAAATATTAAAAAAGAAAATCAATCTTTAGAAAACATTAGATCTGCTAAAATATTGGCTATTTTAGGTAATTCTATAACAACAGATCATATATCTCCTGCAGGAAACATTTCGATAATGTCTCCTGCAGCTAAATATTTGCAGGAACACAATGTTGCAGAAAAAGACTTTAACTCTTATGGTTCAAGGAGAGGAAATCATGAGGTTATGATTAGAGGAACTTTTGCAAATATTAGAATACTCAATAAAATGTGTCAAGGTAAAGAGGGAGGGTTTTCTGTAAACCTATTTACTAAGGAAACTCAGTATATTTTTGATGTAGCTATGGACTATAAAGCACGATATGTTCCATCAGTTATTTTTGGAGGAGCTGAATATGGGACTGGTTCTTCAAGAGACTGGGCTGCTAAAGGAACTAAGCTTCTTGGGGTCAGAGCCGTTATCGCTGAGAGTTTTGAGCGTATTCATAGGTCTAATTTAGTAGGAATGGGAGTTTTTCCTATTACTCTGAAGAACATTTCTTTAAGTGAATTAAATCTTTCAGGGGAAGAGGAAATAGATATTTTAGGACTTGATAGCGATTTAAAACCTAGAAAGGAAATAATATGTGTTATTAGAAAAGGAGATAATGTACGTGATATTAGTGCTATTTTAGAAGTTTACACGGATATAGAAATACAATATATATTAAATGATAATCTGTTATCTTTTGTCACTAAAAAATTGGCAAGTGTTTAGTGAGGTTTACATAAGGTACAAATTGTAAATATGCCTTGAAGAACGTAAATTAGCTCAAAATAGATGAGAAAATTTTTCTTGCTATGTTGCTTTGAATTTAAAGTACAAAACAATGTACATAGTCTTATTATAGGAAAGATTATTCTTTTTCTTTTTGTTTATTCCACTATGGTTTTTGTCATTCCATTTGAGTTGTGGGCCGATTTTATGCCCGGATTTTTTCTAATTTTTACTCCTATCGCATCTGTTATGCTTTCTTGGAATATTTTTAGTGCGGACACTAAGGATGGTTTGCTAGAAGTGCATCTTACTATATTTGAACCTATAGTTATCATTTTGGGTAAATATTTATCTATGTGTTTTTGTAATTTTTTGTCACTAATTATAAATATTATTTTCTTGGGGATTCTATTTAATTTTGCTTTTTCATCATCTATGTTACTATTTGTTGCATCGCTTGTGTTGAATATTATTGTGGATATTTTAATAATTTTTTTAGGAGTGACGAAGTGTTATCTTGCAGGAAAAGGTGGGGGGTATCTTTGGAGTATTATGTTTCCTCTTATGGTGCCGAGCGTTATTTTAGCTGGAAGCTTTATTAATGAAGTTTTATTTTATTATTTTTGGATGCTTTTAGGAATTGCTATGATTATTGTTCCTTTAGGGCTTTTATGTTCTTGTTATTTAGTAAAATTTTTGTTTTCAAGATAAAAAGTAGTTGTTTATCATTATAAGGTGTGCATTTAGTGAGTCAAATTATTAACTATATCATTGATATAATAAAAAAAGTGTTGTCCAATCCTATGATTGTATTTGTATATGGGATTTTAAGCAAGTGGTATATACTTATTTTTGTTAGTGTTGTAGTTGTCGTATTTTTTGTTTTTAAAGGGTTAGATGAAATAGGATTAATTGATAAATTTACTACAGTTTTGTCTAGGTCTTTTTATGAAGTAAAAGCAGTAGCCCAGAATTGTACTCCAAAACTTCTTGATTTTCGAGATCTTTGGGCATGTCTTGGAAATCCTGGAAAGTACGAACCTATTCCTGCAGAACAGGAATTAATGAATATTTTCACTCAAGATCCTGTAAATGGAGATAATAATGCTAACGCAGAGGAAGTAGATCAACAAAAAGCAGATCCTTATTCAGAGTAAAATTTTATTTTTGATTTTTTGACTAAAATTTGTGAATATTAAAAGTAAATTCTTTATGATATGGTTGACATATTAAGTCGTTAAATATTAAACTACCTTGAGATTAGTATGTTTTGTAGGGTGATTTGAAGGAGAGTAAGAGAATCAAAACAATTGAAGATATATAATTTGTGAAGAATTATTTTTTGGAGATAAAATGAGTATGTTTAAATATGTTTATTTGTTGTAGGTTTTTATGACTAAGAACGAGATTACAAGAAGAGATTTTATTAGCTTGACAGCAAATAGCGCTGCTGCTGTTGGCTTAATTTGTACTGCTTGGCCTTTTATAGATTCTATGAATCCTTCTGCGGATGTTTTATCTTTATCTTCTTTAGAAGTTGATATTTCTGGAATAAAAGAGGGAGAGTATATTACTGTTAAATGGAGAGGGAAACCTGTTTTTATAAAGCACAGAACTGAAAAAGAGATAAAAGATGCCAGTTCTACAGAAATAAAGCATTTAATTGATCCTCAAGAGGATGCTCAAAGGACAAAAGTTGATCATAATAAATGGCTTATTTTGATAGGAATTTGTACGCATCTTGGTTGTGTGCCCATTGGGAATAAAGGAGACTATCTTGGGGGATGGTTCTGTCCCTGTCACGGTTCTCATTATGATAGTTCTGGTAGAATACGTAAGGGGCCAGCTCCTTTAAATTTAGAGGTGCCCCCTTATCAATTTATAGATGATAACAAAATAAAAATAGGCTGAAATATGAAAAAAAATAAATCTATTCTCCTAAATATTGTGGAGTGGATTAATTTTCGTCTTCCTATATTTACTTTCATATCTTATTTTTTAACTCATAAAGCACCTAAAAACTTAAATTATATGTGGAATTTTGGTTCCATAGCGTTTTTGGGATTAATAATTCAGATTATAAGCGGAATCTTTCTTGCAATGCATTATACTCCACATGTAGATCATGCTTTTGACAGTGTAGAAAAAATTATGAGAAATGTAAATTATGGGTGGTTACTGCGCTATATGCATGCAGTAGGCGCTTCTATGTTTTTTATTGCTACTTATTGTCATATTTTTAGAGGACTTTACTATGGATCTTATAAAAAACCTAGAGAATTATTGTGGCATGTAGGGATTTTCATCTTTCTTGTGATGATATCTACCGCTTTCTTGGGGTATGTTCTGCCCTGGGGACAGATGAGTTATTGGGCGGCTACTGTAATTACAAATTTATTTTCTGCCATTCCTATAATAGGCAAACCTATTACTACTTTTCTTTGGGGAGGCTTTTCTGTTGATAATCCTACATTGAATAGATTTTTTGTACTACATTATCTGTTTCCTTTTATTTTACTTTTTTTAGTAATGTTACATCTTTGGGCTTTACTTACTCATGGATCCAATAATCCAGAAGGTGTAGAGCCTAAAAAAGAGGATACGATTCCTTTTCACCCATATTATACAGTCAAAGATATTTTTGGGTTTTGTATTTATTTCCTGATTTTTGCCTATTTTATTTTTTTTAAACCTAATCTTTTAGGGCATCCGGATAATTATATAAAAGCTGATCCTCTTATGACTCCTGCTCATATAGTTCCTGAATGGTATTTTTTACCGTTCTACGCGATACTCAGAGCAGTTCCTTCAAAACTCGGAGGATTTATTTTGATGATTAGTAGTATAGTTATTTTGTTCTTTTTGCCATGGCTTGATAGGTCTGAAGTTAAAAGTGCTAAATATAGGCCATTGTACAAAATAGCATTTTGGATATTTTTATTTGACTGTTTTTTGCTTGGATATATTGGAGGTAATCCTGCGGAGGAACCTTATATTTCTTTAGGTCGTGTTGCATCTGTTTATTATTTTTGTCATTTTATTATTATAGTTCCCTTTATTTCTTACAGAGAAGAAAGCTTGAGGAAATAGTCATTTACGTGGTAGTACATATTAAATGTTTTTTGTTATGTTAGAGTTAGTTAGAAGATATATTTCGTTAGTTTGGTTATTGTGTTTTTTTGGAATGTCAGAATTTGTTTTTGCTCATACGGAGGGAACCTTGAAGCCTAAAAAGCTTAAGTGGCCATTTGAAGGATTTTTAGGAACTTTTGATAGAATTTCTGCTCAAAGGGGTGCTAAGGTTTATTTTGAGGTATGTGGTGCTTGTCATGGACTTAATCATTTGTATTATAGAAATTTAATTGACTTAGGTTTCTCAGAGGAGGAGATAAAAGAATTAGCTAGTTATTACAGTATTTTAGATGGTCCTGACTCAGAAGGGGAGCTCTATGAAAGACCTGCTTTAATTTCAGATCATATTGTCTCTCCTTATAAAAATGATCAAATTGCTAAAGCTTCTAATAATGGAGCATTTCCTCCGGATTTGTCACTTATAATTAAGGCTAGACATGATGGTGCTAATTATGTCTTCTCTTTACTTACTGGGTATGGGTTAGAAGTCCCTGAGCATCTGAAGACGGATTCTTTACTTTTTTATAACCCTTATTTTGAAGGAGGAAATATAGCAATGGCTCCTCCTTTAAGCGAGGGATTAGTGACATTTTTAGATGATACGGAGTCTAGTGTTGAACAAATGGCCAAAGATGTGGTTATATTTTTACAATGGGCTTCAGAGCCTGAAATGGAAAAAAGAAAGGAAATGGGACTTAAAGTTTTATTGTTTCTTTTTGTAAGTGCGGTATTATTTTATCTCTCTATGAGGAGTATTTGGAGGAGAATTCAATAAATTATTATGTTACAAGAATTTGATCCAACTCCTATTTTAAAGGTGAGTCTATCTAATATCAAGCATAATTATTCTGTTATTAGGGATATTATTGGGAATACTTCTGAGGTTGCTGCGGTTGTTAAGGCTGATGCTTACGGCTTGGGAGTAGAATATATAGCTCCTGCTTTATTTGAGGCTGGGTGTCGTAAATTTTTTGTTTCTTCTTTGGAAGAGGCTATTACTTTAGATTTATATATATGTCATTCTCAGATTTTTATATTGCACGGAATTTTTTCTAAACAAGACATAAAAATTTGTAAGGAGAGAGGATTTATACCTGTTATAAATAATTTGTTTCAGTTGAGTATGTGTACTGCTGAGAATTTTTTAGGAAATACTTCTCAGTTGGATTGTGTTTTGAATTTTAATTCTTCTATTAACAGATTGGGAATTAATTCTTATGAGCTAGAGGAGGCCTTGAAAGAAGTTAAAAAAAGTAAAATTAGGATAATGTATTTGATGTCCCATTTGTCTTCCGGAGATGATAAAAACAGTCCTCTTAACCTTGAAGATTTAAGCTTTGTTTTAAAAATACAAAATAAATTTGATAATATTCCTACATCATTTTCTAATTCTGCTGCCGTGCTGTTAGGAGAAAAATATTACTTTGACCTATTAAGAGTTGGGGCAGCACTATATGGAATAATAAAATACAATATTAATGCTTATGAGATAAAAGATGTTGTTTCTTTATATGCTCGAGTAATTCAGGTGAACTTTGTACCTAAAAATAGCTGTATAGGATATAACTGTCGCCATAGGGTCCCGTATGATGCGAGTACTGCTATAATATCCCTTGGTTATGCTGATGGATGCTTTAGGGATTATTTTACTAATAAAGCGGAAGTTTTTATTTCTGGACATAGAGCTAAAGTTATAGGACTGGTTTCTATGGACCTTATCATTATAGATACTACTTTGGTTCCTAAGGAGTATGTTTTTTTAGGGCAAAAGGTTGAAATTTTAGGTGATAATCAAAATGTGCAGGATTTAGAAAAAAAAACAGGTATTTTTGGCTACGAATTTTTTTCTAGGATTGGCAATAGATATAAAAGAGAGTATAACTAAGACTAAATTCTTAAACATTTTTAGAATTGGTTAAGAAAAATATAATTTTGATAAAAATTATTGAACATGGTTTTTTTAGTAAATAACATATTTTCTAGATTGATAGGTATTTTTGGGGTTGTAGGTAAATTTATTATATTTTTTTTTAATGTTTTGTATAATTTTTTTTCCTTCCCTTTTTATACTAATATTTTCTTTTATCACTTATTTAAAATAGGATTTGCTTCTCTATTTTTAGTTGCCGTGACATCTTTTTTCTCGGGAGGTGTGCTTGCATTACATACATATTCTGGGATTGGAGGTAGTTATTCTTCTAGAATTGTTCCCGAAATAGTAGCATTATCTATTGTTCAAGAATTAGGACCTGTTTTGGTGGGGCTTTTAGTCACAGGTAGAATAGTCTCATCTATGACTGCAGAAATAGCTGCAATGAGGGTAACAGAGCAAATTGATGCATTATTTGTCTTATCTACTAATCCGATTAAGTACTTGATTGTGACGAGAGTTTTTGCAGGTATTATTAGTCTACCTTTTCTTGTGTTTATTGGTAATATTATTGGTATTATTGGAGGCTTATTTGTTTGTGTAGTAAAATTTGATATGAGTTATTTTGACTATATTTTAAGTACTAAAAATGTTCTAAAGTATTCTGATGTTTTTTATAGTATGGTTAAGGCTTTGGTCTTTAGTCTTATTATGAGTTTCATTAGTTGCTTTAATGGTTTTTTTGTTAAAGGAGGAGCTCAAGGGGTAGGAAAGGCTACTATCAATTCAGTAGTACTATCTTCTGTGCTGATTTTGGTTAGTAATTATATCATTACTTTCTTTTTGTTTGTTAAATAATTAGGTGATTTTTGGTCTTATATGGAAGATTCAGTATCAATCCTTGTCTCTTCACTTGTTGTTGATGTGGCTCATCGCAGGATTCTAAATAATATTAATTTACAAGTTGATAAAAAACAATCTGTTGTTATTTTAGGTATGTCTGGAGTAGGAAAATCTATTTTAATAAAGACTATGATGGGTTTGGTCAGGCCGTCCTCAGGGAGCATCAAAATTAATGGTCAAGAGACAATTAATCTTTCCTACAGTAAGAGAATGGATGTTTTAAAAAATTGTGGATTCCTATTTCAAAATGGAGCATTATTTGATTCCTATAATATTATGGATAATATCACGTTTTTTGCTAAAAAACTTTTTAAATTGAGTTATCAAGAAGCAAAAAATTTGGCGATACAAAAATTACTTTCTGTGGGATTATCAGAAAATATCATTTATGCCTTTCCTTCAGAATTATCTGGTGGTATGTACAAAAGAGTCGCTCTTGCAAGAGCAGTATGTCATAATCCTAAGATAATTTTTTTTGATGAGCCAACAACAGGATTAGATCCTGTTGTTGGGCAAGTAATTGTATCTCTTATGCAAAAATTGAGGAAAGATCTCAATGCAACTATGGTTACTGTAACGCACGATATTGATATGGCTAGTTTTATTTCTGATAAGATAATTTTTCTTTCAGAAGGTCGAATAATTTGGGAGGGTAAAAAAGATCAGATGTTTTCTTCTCAAAACAAACTTATAAGAAATTTTGTTGCTGCTATAGGAAAAAAAGAATATTTTCCCTCTTAAGACGAAGAAAACAAGCCTTCCCTTTAAGATGTAATTTCTAATAATAGGAAAAATTAAGAAAGTGTCATTAGCTTGATTTGTTCTACAGAATAACTCAATGTGTAGTAGTCAGTAGCTAGGAGTTGCAATTATTCAATTCCACATGCATCTAACATTCTACACTCGCTCCTTGAGAAGCATATGTGGCGATCTTGAAGATTAAGACCAAAAATAATAATATAAGTCAGCCAAAAACTTATAGAATAACAGAAGCTTCTTTTTTTTTCTTATTTTGTAAGTGAGAAGTTGACGAACTTTGAGATGAAGAATCAGATACACCATCTGCTTCTATCTCTGAAGCAGTAGACTCTTCTCCATCACTCTGTTCTGTAGAGGATGTTGTATCCGTATCTGTCTCTTCAATAAGAGTTTTATCTTGTTCTGGTTTATAGTCATAGTCTTTTAGCATATAACCTCTTCCCCAAACAGTTTCAATGTAATTTTTACCGTCAGCAGCGCTAGCAAGCTTTTTTCTCAATTTACAAATAAATACATCTATTATTTTTATTTCAGGTTCATCAACACTTCCATAAAGATGATTAACAAAAGTTTCTTTTGTAAGAACAGTCCCCCTCCTAAGAGCAAGAAGCTCCAATATAGCATATTCTTTATTAGTCAAATAAACTCTCTTATTATCTACCTCTACTATCCTAGTATCAAGATTTATAGTAACCTTATCAAACCTTACTATAGATTCGGAATGTCCTTTTGAACGTCTTACAATGGCTTGTATCCTAGCTATTAACTCTCCTTTATGGAAAGGCTTGGTTAGGTAATCATCTGCTCCAAAGCAAAGTCCCTTTATTTTTTTATCTGTTGAAGACAAGCCAGACAAGATTAAAATAGGAGTTTTAACTTTTGCAGACCTTAATCTTAGCAATACTTCATATCCATCTATATCAGGGAGCATTAAATCAAGTAAAATTATGTCATAATCATAAATCTTACCTATTTCAATTCCCTCTTCTCCCACTTCAGCTCTATCACAGATGATTCCGTCTGAAGCTAAAGCTAATTCTGTTGATTTTGCTGTGGATGCATCATCCTCTATTAATAGTACTCTCATTTATAAATATCTCCTATAAAATTTTTTCAAAAAAACAAGGCCTAACACTAAAGGCCAAATACTAATTAAGTCTTTAATTATATTTATATAACAATTTAACACAAAACTACAACATAATTCTAACACAACATTAATGATTCGTCATTACATAAATTAAAATTCTCAAATAAAAACACATCTAATTCCAATTTCTTCTTTAAAGAGTGAAAAATATATTGATTATTTAAAACTTATACTAGCCAAGGTTATACAACAAAAAATTAGATTTAGCAAGTTTTAAAAATTTTTACTTTTTCTCCTTTTTAAAAATTAACAAAAATTAACCTTTGAAAACGTTACTTTTACAGAATTTACTAGCAAATAATTTGTATTAAAAAAATCATTTATAAATAACAAATAAAAATTCATTATATTTGATCATTATATTTTAATTTTATGGTTTCTATTTCTTGCTCTTTACAAAGGCCTAATAATACAGGATTTTTAGGTTTTATGTTTTTCATATTCCAATGTGATCCATTTTTTATGGCAAGTATTGTATTTTTTGTTGTTCCTATTAATTTGATAATATCATTATCTTGAATTAAGGGAATGTTTTCTATTAACCATAGAATTGCATCTGGTTTATCTCGTCTCCTTAGTATAGGAGTATATTTAGATTTTCTTTTATTGGAAGTTTTTTTTAGCATTTCTTTGTAAATGGTATCAACTTTTAATTCAAGACGTGTATTTGGATCATTGCTACATCTATCTAACTCTTCTTGAGATAGTTGGCCTGCTTGTATAGGGTTGATACCTATTATTGTAGAAAAGGATTCTTGATTAGCAATAGCTTTTATTTCTAATTCATGCATATTACAAAATTCAGCTATTTGAGTAAAAGTCAGCTTTGTATTTTCTATTAACCATACAGCTGTTGCCTTAGGCATAAGCGGAATTTTGTTCTTGGTTATGTTATTGTTCATTAAATATTTTGTAATAAATTATCCAACTTTTAATACAGAGTAACATAAAAGTTCTTTCTGCCCAATGTATTAAGAGCATTTTTATTGTAATTAAGTAAGCATTTTTAATTCTCTGATAATTTCTTCTATAGTTTTTTTTGCATCTCCAAAAAGCATAAGAGTATTTTTGTTAAAAAATATTTCATTTTCTATAGCAGAATATCCAGTAGATAAGGATCTTTTTATAAATAAAACGGTTTTAGAAGAATCTACATCAAATATAGGCATTCCAAAAATAGGACTTTGTGGATCATTTTTTGCAGCTGGATTTGTTATGTCATTTGCTCCTATTACCAAGACTACATCAGTATTTTTGAAATCTGAATTTATATTTTCTAATTCATACATAGAATTGTGATCTATATTTGCCTCGGCAAGCAACACGTTCATATGACCTGGCATTCTGCCTGCTACGGGATGTATAGCAAATTTTACCAAAACATTAGAATTATTTAAGGTATCAAAAAGAGATTTTATAACGTGTTGAGCTTGAGATACAGCCATACCATATCCCGGAATTATAATTACAGTTTGAGCATTTTTCAATATTATAGCAGCATCTTGAGCATATGCTTGATTTGGGTATCTCTCTTGAGAGGAATCTGCTCTAGATATATTAGAGCTTTTAAAAAAAGACTTAAACATTACGTTGAATAAGGATCTGTTCATAGATTTACACATTATGCTACTTAAAATAGCTCCACTCGCTCCAATCAAAGATCCAGTGATAATTAGTAGGTTATTATCCAAAGAAAATCCTACACCAACACATGCCCACCCGGAAAAAGAATTTAAAACAGATACAATAACAGGCATATCTGCACCGGCTATTGGTAATATTAAAAAAATTCCTACTAATAAAGACAGTAATAATACGCTCAAGAACAATAATTTATTTAATGTCAATAAAACTAATACTGAGAGCAATATTATCAAAATACATGAAGCAATTAATATGTATTGGTGATTTTTTATTTTTATTGCTTTGGTTGGTATGAATATGGCTTGTAATTTACAAAAGGCGATTATTGAACCAGAAAATGTAATAGACCCTATGATTGCACCTATTATAATTTCTAACATTGCGCTAAAGTTCGAAACTGAATTAGAATCAGAAGAAAAATTTTTTGAAGATAAAAATACCATACAGGATATCAAAACAGCAGCTATTCCTACAAAAGAGTGAAACCCCGCTATTAACTGAGGTACAGATCTCATATCTATTACTTTGGCAATATATAACCCAACAGCACCTCCTAAAACAAGAGCTATGCTTACTAAAATCAAGCTTTCGCTATAGCACAATAGAGTAGATATAATGGCCAGAGCAGTAGCTATAAGGCATAAAATTATGCCTTTAGGAGCATTTATAGGGGAAGATAGATATTTTATAGTTAAAATAAATAAAATTGATGAGAATAGATATAATAATTCTGAAATATTATGCAAGGCAGGATTCATATTCACTCTAGATTAAAATTTACTTCTTTAATATATAATATAAATCTGGAAGTAAAAACTTTTTAAAAATGTCAAAATTTACACCCAAATTTATTTTTAGCTTCTATAGATCTTTTTTTTGATGTTTCCTCTCTATCAGGAAATTCTGATTCAAGTTTTTCTAGTAAGTCACAAGCATCTTTGTGTTTTTTTAGATACCCAAAAGACAACGCTCCTTTTAATAGGGAATCTGCTGCTTTTTCGCCCTTAGGGAAGCGTTGATAACTTTTTAAAAAATTCATAGCAGCCTTGTTATATATTTTTCTTTGATAAAAAGTTTCTGCATACCAAAATAATGCATTTTTTTGATAAGGACTTTGTGGAAAATTTGTTAAAAATTCAGAGAATTGAATTTCTGCTTCAGCATAATTTTGAGATTTTAGGAGAGATAATGCTGTATCATAAGATATTTTATCTTTTGTAGGAAGTCCTTCTTCATCAGGGTTATTAGTAGAGTTTTTTTTGTTTAAAATGATCTTAATATCGTCTATTTCTTTTTTTAGTGCATCTAATTTTGCTAAAATTCTTTCTAAGGTTTTTGAGTAATTGGGTTCATTATTTTTGACATTTTTATTATTAGTAGTTGCTTGAGCCTTATTTTGAGGTTTAGGAGTTGTTTGTGTTTTCGTGTTTGTTGCTAAGATTAGTGTAGGAAAAAATATTTCAGAATATGTAAATAATATTATTATAAAAAATAGGATACAAGGTAGAGAGAAAGTTTTGTAGTTATTCATAATGGACAAATTTTAAAAAAATAAGTAAAGAAAATAGGTGGCTAAAGACAGAATTGAACTGCCGACACAAGGATTTTCAGTCCTTTGCTCTACCAACTGAGCTATTTAGCCACAAGAAAATTTATTAGTGACAATACAAAAAACTATTACACCCGAATAATTACTATAATAATAAAGTACTCTATATGAATCAATAAAATCCTCACTATAGTGGAATAACATATCATTGTAGGGCACAAGATTCAACATGATAAAATTTATTTGATTAGTTCCTTAGCGATATTCTGTATCTTTTTTAGTGACATATTTTCATGATATGTATCGTTGATTTGGACTATTGGAGCATTTACACATGCTCCAAGACATTCTACTTCAGAAACTGTAACGAGTTTTCTATGTTCAGGAGTTAAATTTTTGTTGCACCAAGTAAATATTTCGTTTGCCCCCCTTAGCATGCACGGAAGGTTTGTACAAACTTGTACATGGAATTTTCCTATTTTGTCTAGGTTAAACATTGTATAGAAGGTTGCAATTTCATATATTTTTATTATGGGCATAGACAAAAAATCGGATGCGTACTCCATAGACTCTTTTGAAAGCCAGCCTCCATTTTGTCGTTGAATAAGGTCTAGTATCGGGAGTACAGCACTTCTTTTTTTATCTTTGGGATATTTTTTTAATATGGACTCAGCTAATTCTAAATTTTTAGGTATTAAACTGAAATTATGCTTCTTCATCTGAATATTTCTATCTATCTATTTCTCCAAACACAATATCAAGACTCGATATTATCGATACAATATCTGACATTAAGTGTCCTTTTGATAAAAAATCTAATGCTTGTAAATGGGTAAATCCTGGAGATCGTATCTTACATCTATATGGTTTATTCGATCCGTCAGAATAAAGATATACTCCAAATTCTCCTTTAGGAGCCTCTACTACTCCGTAACTTTCGCCTTTAGGTACGTTATAACCCTCTGTAAATAATTTAAAGTGGTTTATTAAGGCTTCCATAGATTCTTTTATTTTTGGCCTTTTTGGAGGAGTTATTGCATGATCTTGTACTTTGACTTCTCCTTGAGGCATTTTTTCTATGCATTGTCTTATAATTTTGATTGACTCATACATTTCCTCAACTCTTATAAGATATCTATCATAACAATCACTATTTTTTCCAACTACTATATCAAATTCAAGCTCATCATATACCTCATAAGGATTTGATTTTCTTATATCCCATTCTATACCAGAACCTCTTAACATTGGTCCAGAAAATCCCCATTCCATAGCGTCTTTCTGACTTATAATGCCGACTCCTACGAGTCTTTGCTTCCAGATTCTATTCTCATTTAACAAGGATTCAATATCGGATAACTTGGGAACAAATTTGTCACAAAATATCAAAATATCTTCTAACAAAAAGTCAGGAAGATCTTGAGCCACTCCTCCAGGTCTGAAATAGTTTGAATGCATACGTGAACCAGATACTCTTTCATAAAATTCCATAATTTTTTCTCTTTCTTCAAATAGCCAGCATAAGGGAGTAGTAGCTCCTATGTCTAGGGCTTGAGAGGAAATATTTAGTAAATGATTTAGTATCCTTGTCAGCTCTGAGAACAAGACTCTTATGAATCTAGCTCTTCTTGGAATTTCACAATTTAGCAATTGCTCAACAGCTAAGGCAAAAGCATGTTCTTGTGCCATGGGTGATACGTAATCTAACCTATCAAAATAAGGAACTGCTTGAAGATAGGTTTTGTGCTCTATTAATTTTTCTGTACCTCTGTGTAGGAGGCCTATGTGAGGATCTACGTTGTTTATTACTTCTCCATCCATTTCAAGAATCAATCTTAGTACTCCATGTGTTGCTGGATGTTGGGGACCAAAATTTATTTTTGTTGTATTTTTTGTTTTCATATAGAGCCTCTTTAAGAAGTGTTACTCTTTATCAGAATTTGTTAATGTTTTTTTAGGTCCTTCCCAAGGGGATTTGAAGTCAAAATTTCTAAATTCTTGATCTAAAAGCACTGGTTCATGAATAATTTTGTTTAGTTCATTACAATATCTGATCTCCAAGTGTCCAGTAAGAGGGAAATCCTTTCTTAAAGGAAATCCTTTAAATCCATATTCAGTTAATATGCGTGTTATATTAGGGAAACCTTTAAATTCTATACCAAACATATCAAAAATTTCTCTTTCATACCAATTGGAATTCCTAAAAAGATTAATAATTGAGAGGGCTTGCTCGTTTTCTTTAATATTGATTTTCAGTAAAAATCTTTGATTTAGTTCTAGGCTTAATAGTGAGTAGACAATTTCGAATCTTTCTTTTAAAGAAGGAAAGTCTGCTGCGAAAAGATCTGTTAGTATTGTAGCTCTTATTTCTCGACTATTTTTCAAGAAATTTAGTGTTTGAAATAATTCCTGATAATCAAAAAATCTTAAAGCTATGAAGGACTCTATCGTCAATTCATCATAGGTGTATGATTCTTTTTCTAAAAAGGATTTAACTATGCTAAGTATTTTCATTAATCTATAACTATAGAAGTATTTTTCTTATTTTGTATTTTTCTTTGTAACTGCATTAATCCGTATAATAATGCCTCAGAGGTCGGGGGACATCCTGGTACGTATAAGTCTACTGGAATTATTCGATCACAACCTCTGACTACGGAATACGAGAAGTGATAATATCCCCCTCCATTTGCGCAGCTTCCCATAGAGATTACATATTTAGGTTCAGCCATTTGATCATATACTGTTCTTAATGCTTCTGCCATTTTATTGGTAAGTGTGCCTGCTACTATCATCAAATCGGATTGTCTTGGACTCGCCCTGAATAGCATACCAAATTTTTCTAAATCGTATCTACTTGCTGCGGTTTGCATCATCTCAACTGCACAACAAGCAAGACCAAAGCTCATAGGCCATAAAGAATTTGCTCTTGCCCAGGCTATGATTTCATTAAGCTTTGTCACAAAGTAGCCAGAATTATGCATAGAATGCGAAAAATCTTTTTGAGAGTCTAACACCTAATTTTTACCAATTAAATCGTTGAAAATTACCAATCTAAAGCTCCTTTTTTCCACTCATATATAAAGCCTATGGTAAGAAAAAATAGAAAGAACACCATAGAGATAAAACCAAAATCACTTATATATTTTAACTTTATTGCCCAAGGGACTAAAAATATTATTTCAAGGTCAAAAATTACAAAAAGAATAGCTACTAAATAAAACTTAACATCGACCATACCTCGAGCATCAGAGATGGCATCAAATCCACATTCATAACTCTTAAGCTTATTTTCATTATGTATTTTTTTGCCTAGAAAATTAGTTAACACCAAAATAATTATAGATAAAGAAGCCGCAATTACAAAAAAAATTGCTATAGGAAAGAATTTACTTAAATTTTCGGAAGTTTGTATTAGCATCTTGCGTCATAATCGGTTAATTTCATCTTACAAATAACAAGAGCACATTCGAGGTCTCTTTGAAAATTCTTTTCACAATTCTATATTTTTTTACGTATTTTATCAAGTAATCACATAGTAATAGTAATACTTAAAATATTTTTAAGTATTTTTGTGCTTTTATTCATTATAAATACTCAAAACACAAGCATCTGATGTTAGTATATTTGATTTTTAGATGATTTAAAGTTTAAAAAATATCATAAGAACGAATAAAATTTATCAATTCATTAAGAAGGAAAGTTTTTGTTTTTTTTTCTTCTAGAAATCTTACAGAAACAAAGTTTCCAAGTTCTTCTTTTGATCCTAGTATAATTTGCAATGGAATTTTTTCTAAGGAAGATCTTGCTATTTTGTAGTTAATTTTATCAGAGGTTAAATCCATTGTTGTTCTAATATTATTCGACACTAGCTCTTTATACACATGTTTCGCATATGTATCTTGAGAATTGGTTATTGGCATTATTTTAGCTTGAATTGGAGCCAGCCACAGCGGAAATTTTCCTGCATATTCTTCTATAAGAATGCCTATAAATCTTTCAAAAGTTCCAAGAATAGCCCTATGAAGAATTATAGGATATTGTTTCTTACCTGTTTGATCTATATATGTTGCACCTAATTTCTCTGGTAGCACGAAATCTACTTGTAGTGTACCACATTGCCATTCTCTCTCTATTGCATCTGTTAAGACAAATTCTAGTTTAGGACCATAAAAAGCTCCCTCACCCTCATTTATCTCGTAAGATAGCTCTAGCAGCTCCACAGCATTTTTCAGTGCATTTTCTGCTTGATCCCATATCTGGTCAGACCCAGCTCTTACATCAGGTCGATTAGAGAATTTTATTTTAATATCTTTGAATCCAAAATCTTGATATACAGATTTTAGTAAATGATAAAAATTTACTGTTTCTGAATTTATCTGATCTTTTGTACAAAATATGTGAGCATCATCTTGTACAAAATTTTTTACTCTTAGTAATCCATGTAGCGCACCGGATTCTTCATTTCTGTAACAAGAGCCAAATTCGGACATTCTAATAGGTAGATCTTTGTA
>CAYPDK010000027.1:0-4853 GCA_964409505.1 uncultured Rickettsiaceae bacterium | reverse complement strand
AACTCATACCCCTGAACAGAATACGTGTGAGGAGGTGGTAGCTTCAATCCAGGAGACGCTTGAGGATACAACTCATACCCCTGAACAGAATACGTGTGAGGAGGTAGTAGCTTCACCCCAGAAGTCTCTTGAGGATACAGCTCATGCCCCTGAACAGAATACGTGTGAGGAGGTGGTAGCTTCAATCCAGGAGACGCTTGAGGATACAACTCATATCCCTGAACAGAATACGTGTGAGGAGGTGGTAGCTTCACCCCAGAAGACTCTTGAGGATACAGCTCATGCCCCTGAACAGGATACGCTTGAGTAGGTGGTAGCTCCACCCCAGGAGACGCTTGAGTAGATAAGGAATATGTCTCAGCAGGATACATTTGAGGAGGTGGGAGCTTCAATCCAGGAGACGCTTGTGTAGATAAGGAATATGTCTCAGCAGGATACATTTGAGGAAAATAAAAAAATGAGCTCCCATCTTGAGACAAGATCACTGTATCGTTTACTTCTGTAGACTTATCCTCTTGCTGATTTTTCTTACTATTCAAATCTGTGATTTGCATATCATTTATACTCTTGTATTCTATCCTTTCTGTATTCTGTCCTGTATCAGGTGTACTTCCTATCCCATTGTTAGGATATTCATTCTTTAAATTACACTCAAGTAACACTCTCTTTATATAGCCAATAATTGACTTATCTGACTCAATATTTTGTGCACTATTTGGATTAGAAAAAATTTTCATCATATTTCATATTACTTATTTTGTTTTTTTAATGTTAATTAAAAGAAATTAAAAGAAATTTAGAGTACTACGAAATGTAGAGTATTATCCTACACTCATTTGAGTAGATGAGGAATAATACTGCATATTACTGCATATTAAAAATGTAGATCGACATTCTTTAATCCAGATTTTACAAAACTGATGTATTTTTGCAAAAATAATGGTACTTTGTGGACAAAAAAGTAACTATTTATAAAAATATAATATAAGAAGACACCATGGAAGGAGATAATACTGAAAATAATATGAGATTAGAGAATTGTTTTAGATAGAAGAAATTTACCCCAATACAAGGATCAATCAGAAAATTGTTTGAAACATAGAAATACAATTTAGGATGTGATAAGATATGTTCTTTATTCTTGAAAACCTCTCTTGATTAAGTTATACCAAGAATATTCTGATGAAGCATTGTTATTTTGCGCTCCACATATAATTAATTGCTCTGAGGCTCTTGTAAGAGCGACATATAATAATCTTACATATTCTTGCATCATTTTATTTTTTTCTTCTTTTTTTATCTTGATAAGATTTTGTGAATTTTTACTTCCTACTTTATTAATGAACACCTGACCTTCTTTACTCCAAAAGATTTTTTCCGATATCTGAGGTATATGAGTAGTGTCACATAATATAACAATAGGAGCCTCTAGACCCTTTGAAGAATGGACACTCATTAATCTAACCTGGTTATCATTAGAAATTTTTCTCTCTATTTCTGGATTATTTTTTTCAATCCAGGAAACAAACTCATGTAGAGAAATATAATAGCTGCGGTATTCCCAATACTGATAAGTCATATACATAAACTCATCTATAACCCCTTCTATAGAAGCTCCAAATATATCTACAAATATCTTCCTATAACCTAAACATTCAATAAATGAATAAAAAAAACTCATAAATTCTTCCTCTAGATACAATCTAATAACTCTATCCAATGTTTTGTAAATTTTGCTACATAAATTAAATATATTATTTTTTCCACTGTCTATTTTAGAAAGATGTATATTTTCTATAAACTCCCATAAAGACATATTGTTAGCTTTACAAGATATGATTAGCTCCAATTCAAAATCATCAATACCTAATATAGAAGATTTTATTAAAGAAGCTAAATTCAGATCATCCTCTCTGTTAACTAAGAATTTTATAAGGCAAATAATATCCCTTACAACAATATAATCAGTCAAAGAATTTTTACCTAAAACAGAAATAGCGATATTATGATTTCTAAAGGCCCTAACAACTTCCCTAGTAAGAGTACTTCTCTTCCTAAAAAGAATTAAAAAATCAGATTCTTTTACAATACTCTTAGTAGATTTTAATATAACTTTACTCTTTAAAGTTTTAAAAACAAAATTAACTATATCCAAAGATAAATTAACATAACTATCATTAACAAACATATCTTCATTTGTATCGTCTAAAATAGGCCAAAAATAAGAACTTTCCCTAGAGCTTTTATGCAAGGGCCATAATTCAACCTTTCCTACCCTATTATCACAAGGTGAGATTTTATTAATATCAATCTTCAGCTCTGGATAGAGTTTATCTATATCCTGAAATATGTTATATACAAGATCATTAACAGATTGAGGTAACCTATATGAGATATCCAATTTTTTTTCAAGTAATTTCTTGTTAGCATGTAAAAAATTTCTTTTTAGCAAATTTTTAAAATTTACATAAGACTCAGAGCTTGCACCTTGAAAACTAAAAATAGACTGTTTAGGATCGCCTACGACAAAAATGCTTTTATTCTGAAAATAATATATTCCCTCCATTAAAGATTCAATAATACTCCACTGCAACTGACTTGTATCTTGAGCCTCATCGATCAATATATGATCTAGCGTAACATCTAGCTTATAAAGAACCCATGCCCTTTTCTCACTATTATAGAGCAAATCTCTAACTTTAATTATCAGATCCTCATAATCTAAAACTCCCAAATAAGCCTTATATTCTTCGTATTGTCCAATAATAATCAAAGCAATGTTTTGAATAATTCTAGAGTGAGAGACAAGTTCATTCAAAAGAAAATTTTCCTCTAATTGAAATAATTCTAATTGTAATTTCTGTAATTGATCTTTATCATCTTCAGAAAATTTCTTATAATTAATTTTCCTTAGAGTATTTTTTTGAGTCAAAAAAAAATGTTTTACAGATTTCACATCAGGATTTTCTATAAATTTTTTAAATATAGGATTTTGGACGAAAAGTTGATATGTGTTTTCTACAAAAATTTTATTTTCTTGATATAACGAAATAATGTGATCAATTTCTTGTACTAAGTTTTTTTTTGTGTTTTGACAAAATTTTCCTCTATTTACAATAATTTCTTCAAAAAGTTCATTTATAGAGAAATCATGCAAATTTTGTAACAAATATTCTGATATATTTTCAAATTCGCTAGAAGAGATAAGATTATTTTTGATCTTATGAATAATTTCCTCGACCAGGTAAGAATCAACTACTCTATAATGAGAAGAAATATTTGCTTCTAAAGGAAAAAGAGTCAAAATTTGACTACAAAAAGAGTGAATTGTTTGTATGTTAATTTTTTCCTTTGAGCTGAGATATTTCAAATACAGTCCCTTAGCATGATAAATTTTCTCTGCTGAAGGAGAGTAACCTAAGATAAGCTCTATATCTTGAACAATCTCTACCTCACTAGCACAAGACCAAAATTTTAATTTATTTAAAATACGTTCTTCGATCTCACATACAGCATTATTAGTAAATGTAATGCATAATATCTTGCTAAATTCTTCTCTGTTCAAAATCAAGCTCAAAACTCTATTAGTCAATGCCCTAGTTTTACCAGTGCCAGCAGATGCTTCTATCCAAACAGAAAAGTCTAAATCCATAAAATGCAATAATTAGAAATCTAAAAATTTAAAACCTATTACTCAACACAAACACGCCTAATAAGAGAGAGAGCAACAAGATAAGGATCAGCATTTGCTGAAGGTCTTCTATCCTCTATATAGCCTGAATTATTTTGCAGAGTTTTAAGCGGGACCCTAACAGAGCCATTACGATCGGGGTATGTAAGGTCATATACAAATTCTTCTATATGTGACGTTTCGTTCTTACCTGTTAACCTATCTTCTAAGCCTTTTCCGTAAGATTTAATATCTTCTTTGTGATGCAAAGAAAGACAATCCATAATTTTTTTCATATAAAGTTTAAAATTTTGTGACTCCCTAACCTGTCTCGTATACGCAGTAGAGACATTAACATGCAACCCAGAGCCATTCCATTGATCTCCTTTTATCTCCTTACCTGCAAAGGAGACATCTACATTAAAATTCTCACCTATTCTATATAATATCCACCTAGCAAACCAAAGGTGATCAGACACATTAACAGGATCGACTTGTTCTTGAATACCACGATAACCAATTTGAAATTCCCATTGTCCAAGCATAACCTCAGCGTTCATCCCATAATACAAAATTCCAGCTTTCAAGCAAGCATCTCTGTGCATATCAGCTATGTTTCGTCCAGCAACATTACAAGACCCAACAGCACAATAATAATCTCCCTGAGCACGAGGAAATCCATGTTCAGGCCATCCTAAGGGCCTAGAATTTTTAATAATTACATATTCTTGCTCAAACCCTAACCAAGGAAGAAATTCTTTTTGATATAAATTCAATAAATTTCTCAATTGAGACCTATTATTAGAAATATGTTCTGTCAGATCTTGATTTAAGACTTCACATAACACCAAGTATCCCCTTTCTACAAAAGGATGTTTTACATAATTAACAGGTTTAAGAACAGCATCAGAATTATTAACATTTGCCTGATAAGTAGAAGATCCATCAAATGCACAATCAGGAAAGATAGATACATTCTCTACAGAATGAATAAACATTATTTTAGTCTTAGACCGTAAGTGACTAATACTTCCTCCATCAATCCATATATACTCCACAACACATAAATCTCCCTCATCTTGTAACATAAAATACCTCCATTTTTACTTTGTCTCAAAAAATTTTTTATAGAATTCTATAAAGAACTACTACATAAACAACAAAAACTTTTTTAATACTTAAA
>CAYPDK010000026.1:0-17027 GCA_964409505.1 uncultured Rickettsiaceae bacterium | reverse complement strand
CTTGATTTGCAGGATAAAGAAGGAGTGAGTGCTTTGATGCTTGCTTCTTGGAAGGGTTACAAGGACATAGCAGAGTTATTAATTCAGTCAGGAGCTAAGCTTGATTTGCAGAGTCAATATGGAGGGAGTGCTTTGATGATTGCGTCTGAGTACAACTATAAGGGTATAGTAGAATTGTTAATAACATCAGGAGCTAAGCTTGATTTGCAGAATAAAGAAGGAGATAGTGCTTTGATGCTTGGTTCTTTGAAGGGTTACAAGGACATAGCAGAGTTATTAATTCAGTCAGGAGCTAAGCTTGATTTGCAGGATAAAGAAGGAGTGAGTGCTTTGATGCTTGCTTCTTGGAAGGGTTACAAGGACATAGCAGAGTTATTAATTCAGTCAGGAGCTAAGCTTGATTTGCAGACTCAGGAAGGATGGAGTGCTTTGATGATTGGTTCTTTGAAGGGTTACAAGGACATAGCAGAGTTATTAATTCAGTCAGGAGCTAAGCTTGATTTGCAGAATCAATATGGAGATAGTGCTTTGATGATTGCGTCTGAGTACAACCATAAGGGTATAGTAGAATTGTTAATAACATCAGGAGCTAAGCTTGATCTGAAGAGTCAAAAAAAGAGTAGAGTTCCTTGATATTTGCTTCGAATAACCAAAATAAGGACATAGTAAACTTATCTATTTTTAGTAGATTTTACTACAAAAAAATATAATTTTTTAGTAATTGTAAATAAAAACAACTCTTATTAAAAAAAGACTTTAAAAAAGTAGAGCGAATGTCATAAAAAAATCTTTAATGTAAAAAATGATTTTCAACATATGCTATCTAAGAAGAATAGATAAAAACCAAAATACTAGATACATTAAAAGTCAAAAATATGACATGCAAAAAAAACAAAAAGTTTAAAACTGAGATGTACATGGTCTAATTTTGTAGATAAATTTTACATACAAGACAAAGTTTGTAGGAAAGAAGGATATTGAAGATAAATAAAATTTTTGTAAGAAGTTTCTATTCATCCTGTACTAAAAAAGTAATAAAAATGAGAGGCTAAAAGTTTATAAAAAATATACATGTGAAAAGTAAAAATACTGTATATGGTAGTGAATCAATGCAGCATATGATCCTCTTAAAAAGAAGGAAGGAGTCAAAAAAATTATACAGGTTAGAAAGGCACTACCTTTGTTAATGATTCTCGAAAGAGAGCTGTTGCTTGTGCCTAGAGGCTTCTTACTTAAGGGGTAGAGAGCAGTCCTAGTACCACTCTACAGAGTCAATTTATAGAGTGAAAACTAGATTAGAAGCTAGAATGGTTGATCTTAACTTAGTAAATGCCTTGTTCTCGATTTGTCTTACTCTTTCTTTCGAAATTAAAAATTTATTACTTAATTCTTCTAATGTTAAGGGCTTTTCCTTGAGTCTTCTTGCTATTAGAATTTCTCTCTCCCTTTGAGAAAGACTTTGTAGAGATTCTTTTACTAATTTTTTTTTTGTACAATCATCTTGTGTATCTATCAGAATAGCTTCCTGATTATTTCTAGTCTCTGGGATGAGCGAGATCATTTCTTCATCGTCTTCTCTGTTTATTGGTTGATTTAAAGAAAGATCTTTAGAAGTTAATATGTTAGAAGAAATTTCCCCTATGTCTGAGCTTAGTTGTAGAGCAGTATTTGTTGTACCAGTACCGCTCTCTTGAGTGGAGGAAATCGAAATTTTTTGCTGAAATTTTTTTAAACTACAAAATATTTTTTTCTTAAGAGTATTACTTCCTATCTTAACAAGTGACCACGACTTTAAAATAAAATCCTGAATATATGCCTTAATCCACCACATTGCATAAGTGGATAATCTATATCCTAAATCTGGATTATACTTCTTAACAGCATGCATGAGACCTATGTTCCCTTCGGATATAAGATCTGTTAAGGGTAATTTGCATTGTTTAAATCCCATCGCAATCTTCACTACGAGCTTTAGATGGCTAGTAACTAAAATATGAGCAGAGGAAAGGTCTTTACTTATATAATAAGTTCTAGCTATCCTTATCTCATCCTCCTTTGAAAGTGAGGGAATACTATTTACTTTATTTAGATAGTTGTAAAAACTATAATCACTGCACGATAATTTAGACATTTGTTGTTAAATTTTAGGATACTTTTCTTAAATATCTTTTATTCTGCTATCACAGTTACTGCTCTACGATTGTACATCCAAGATGACTCATCATGTCCTATAACAGATGGCTTTTCCTTACCATAAGAGATTACTTTTATCTTCTCAGCATCTAAACCCGCAAACACTAGATAATTTTTCACGGCAGTTGCTCTTTTCTCTCCAAGAGCAAAATTGTAATCTTTTGTTCCCCTCTCGTCGCAATGTCCCTCTATTATGATTGAGCCTATTTTGTTCTTGTTTTCTTTCAACCACTCAGCTTGAGCCGCCAATGTGCTCTTGGCAGAAGTGGATAATTCAGCAGAATCCAGTCCAAAATGAACCCTATCTATTACAGCAGATTCAAAAGATAAATTAGTCTCCCCAATTGTTCCCAATTCTTTTATCTGTTCTTCTAAAGACTCAGGTCTTGAGTATTCTCCTCTATCAGAGCAGCTAGACAAAAGCAACACAAAGGAAATTAGAATAAATTTGAAAATGGGAGAACTTGAATTACAATATCTTTTCATAGTACATTTGCTTGCGCATCTAATATATAAGAATACAATCACACGCATGATTATCACATAAAAGATTTCTTCAGTCAAACTAAAAAATCTCTTTTTTGTGAGAATGTCTTCAAAAATATGTTCATTTTGAAAGGTTATTGATAAAATGTTATAATTTTATCTTTTGTGTACGAATATATATTGCGCATTTGCTAGAAGCAATTCCTTACTGTTTAAAGAGGAGCATTCTATTAATTCCTTCATAAATTTTGTGCTATTAGAAGAAATATTTTCGAATTTTTTTAAATTTTCGTCATATTTGAATGTATAAATTAGGTTATTTGTATGAATGAGATTGAGAGCAAATAAATTATCACTTTTTGAGATTATTAAAAAAGGTATTTGTTGATTTGTTATAAAATCATCCTCATCGCTTGAATAAGTATCTTTTTTGTTTAGATAACCTATCCAGTTAAGTTTTCCGTCGGAGCCATTAAATGAAAATATTTTATTTTGAAAAATAGAACTAACCAATATATTCTCGCCTAGAAAATCAATACTTGTTAATGTACCAAAATACATATTTTTTTTCCAAATTTCTGTTCCATCAGTTGTGTTTATTTTTAGCAGATGACAATTTAATGTTAGATATAAATTTTCACCTTGAATGATTGGTTTTGAGGTCAGTAGAGCATTTTTTATATTATATTTTTCTGTAGAGGGAAATACATTAGAAATATGAAATGCCCAAATGATATTACCAGAATTTTTATCAATACAAACGATTTTTTCAGACCCTAAGAAAGAGATAATAGAATTTGTTGCTGGATTTTCTATAGAAGATACGATGACGTGCTCAAAAAATTTTGTGGATCCAGAAGACATATCATCATTATTATTCCACAAAACTTTTGTATTGTGTGTATCGAATGCAAAAAGGTTATTGTTAATAGTTTGTACTAGTACTACATTTTTACTTAAAACATGTGCTTTATGATACACTGGGTTGTAAAAAGATTTACGAAATATTTCTTCTCCATTATCTCCATCCAATATTATAAGGAACGTAGACCCATTATTTACATATAATTTGCCGTGATCATAGCTTACACCTCCTATAAAACAGTCTTTGTCAGCATCTTGTAATTTATGAGTCCACTTAATCTTTCTTTCTTTTAAGGAAAAAGATACAACGTTATTCTCATTATCAAGAATATATACATTGTCATTACATATTTCTATATTGCTTATAATTTTATGATTTGTTAGTTGGTATCTTTCAAAATTTTCTCTTTTTAACTCAGCATTTACTACATTTCTTAGCGTAGATTTATCTAATGTAAAAGTTCCATCTATTAAAGGTTGTTCTTCAGTTATATTTTTTATAAGATTTTTCTCTAGAGTGTTATTCTTACTTACACAAGATGTTATTTGAAGCATTAACAATAGAGTAACCTTTATACTTATTATTTGTATAATTTTTTTTTTCATAGTAAATTTTAAGTTCTTATTCTTTTTTAATTTTGCAGCAATAATGCGCTTGCTTGATCTTTGATCAGGCTTGGAGTTAACTCATTATTGAGTAACTGCATCGCAAAACTTTTTGCTAAGTCTGATTGGTTGATTTTTTGGTGAAATAATGCTTTTAACAGGGTTGCGAAGTGAAAATATTTTTGCTTTTCATTTTGAAAAAAATCTAAATATTTTTTTATTTTTAATTCCTCTTCTTCTAGGAGCGTGTTTTTATTAAGTAAGATGCTTACGAAATTGATCGAAGCAAATGATTTTGTTATGTTTGAATAATTTTCTTTATTTATTATTTGTTCTAAAATATTTAAACTTTCTTCTATTCTTCCTTTTTGTGCTTTTGTAAGAGCAAGTATTAAATCCTTTAATTCTTTATGTTTTTTTATATCAGAATTTTCAATTTTATCTTGTATAAAGAAAATTTCTTTGTCATTTTTATTGCTTTGAGGTAATAAATCACTTAGTGCGGTAAATGCATCCTGTCTTTTTAGACTGTTTTTTTCAACAGAGTTTAATATCAAGAAAACACTAGGTATCAAGCATATTATACAAAATAGTAAGACTATAAATTTGTATCTAGTAAAGGTACTCAAGATTTTGTTATCAAAAAGTTTTTTTTTAAATTTAATCATTTTTAGCAAATATAAAATTTGATCTCTTGACTCAAGATAATATAAATTTGTTACGAGGTCTATATCAAATATAAAAATTATTTATAGAGAATACTGTTTTATCATGTAAGAAAAAATTTGTTTAGCTAATGGAGCAGCAAGACTTGCTCCATCTCCCATATGTTCACAAATAATTGATATTGCAAATTGCGGATTTGTTGATGGCATATAACCAACAAATGATGAATGGTTGCGTTTAATTGTTTCAGTACTAGAACTACTTAGATTCTCATTTTTTATAGTTTTTTTATATACTTGGACTGTTCCTGTTTTTCCTGACATTTGTATAAATTTATGAGCTAATTTACTTCTATAACCTGTACCACCTTCGTTGTTGATCGCCTTGTAAAGGGCGCTTTGTATTATTTTTAAACTTTCTTTAGATATTGGTATTTCTCTAAAATTTAAAGCCCGATTCGCTATATTTGGAGTGAATAATTTTCCATTATTACCAATTGCTGAAATGAGCATTAAAAGTTGTATAGGAGTTGTTAAAATAAATCCTTGTCCTATGGATAAGTTAAAACTATCCCCAGCGCTCCACCTAGATCCAAATTTTTTGATTTTCCAACTTTTTAAAGGTAATAGTCCCTTTTTTTCGTTAGGTATATCTATATTAGTTAACTCACCTATGCCAAGTGCGTGGGCGGTTTCAATTAGTTTTTCTTGTGGAATTAGTTTGGATACTTGATACATATAACTGTTACACGAATATTGTAATGCCTCCTCCATATCTAAGTATCCATGACCAATTTTTTTAGCACATCGAAAGTTAAATTTTCCTAGGTAATTATTTCCTGTACATTTAAATTTTTGCTTTGGGTTGATACCATATTCAAGTGCTGCAAGTGTTGTTATAATCTTAAATATGGAGCCAGGAGAATAAACTCCTTGGATCGCTTTGTTTAAGAGAGGTTTTTCAGGATTTATATTTATATTATTCCAATATTCATAATTAAAATTTTCAAGATTATTAGAATCAAAATTTGGCTTTGACACTAAGGATACTATATTACCGGTATTACATTCAACAACAATTGCTGCTGAAGGGGTACTTGGTAATAATTCGGATACTTTTGCTTGTAAGCTAATGTCTATATTAGTTTTTAGATCTTGCCCCTTTATTGTGTTTACTTGATTAAGTAGTTTTATTTTTTTTCCCTTTGCGTTTCGCTCTACTTCTTTGTACCCGGGCACTCCTCTTAACGTAGTCTCATAATATAGTTCAAGACCGCTTATGCCAGATCTATTTAAAGACATTTTTGTATCTTGTTGATTTGTGATTCCAGTGTATCCAAGTATATGTCCTAAAGTCTCTCCATACAGGTATTTTCTTGCATTTTCAATTTCTAAAAAAAAATTTTTTAAATTAGTCTCATTTTCTTCTATTAATGATATCTCTTTCCAGCTTAAATCACTTTTGATTAATCTAGGAAGTGCATTTATTTTGTTGGAATTTAAAAAAAGATTTTCCTGATTTTTGTCTAAATTTAATATATTTTTTATTAATTGTATTTCTTGTGCTAGGTATAAATTATCTGTTTTTTTCATGTATAGTTTAAATACATGTCTATTTAGTGCTAATGGAATTCCATATATATCATAAATTTCTCCCCTTATTGCAGGAAGTGGTTTGATTTCTATTCTATTTCTGTCGGATAATTTGCTGTATTTAAAACTCTGAGTTAATTGTATATAAAAGCTTTTTGAGGCTAGTAGAGCTAATGCGCCTAATTTACAAGCTCCTACTAAAAGTGCTCTTCTCGAGATGTTTGAAGCATATATTTCTTTTTGGGTGTCCATTTTTAGTGATGGGGATTTAATTTATTCTCCAATAAAATAAATATTCTAAATATGAAATGCAAGATTAACGAATTGAAAAAAAACATTATAAAGGTTTTTAGTGTTAACATAGATTGAAAAGAATTATAAGAAAAATTTGTTTCTATAACAACCATATCTATTAGCTTTGTGATAATAAGTATAAAGAAAATGAAGTAATAGCTTAACAAGGGAAAGTTTATTATGTCCTTTTTCTTAAAATTGGTGTATTTTCTTATCAGGAGATTTATTAAAACAGTTGCTATGCTTATAGTGCACAAATTAGTGTTATTTAAACCATCCAAGGCTAAAATTAAAATTAGTGTAAAGATAGTATCTTTATTTATAATATTTTCTTTTAAGCTAAGATAAAAGATAAGTAAAAAATCTGGATAAAATAGCTCAGTTGTGTTAAATTTCAAGCTGAGGCTTTTTATAAAAGAGCATAATATGATAGAGCATAAAAAAAATAGTACTTGTGTAAGATGTTTTGTAATACTATACATGTTACTTATTTTTGGTACTTGGGGTAGTTTAAATTAAATTTTGATCTAAAAGTCAATGTCTAAATTCTACTTATTAGGTTTAATTATAACTATAACTATATCTTATTTATATATTATATTAAAAATGTTTAATAAGTAAAAACAAAATGAAGAGAACTAAATTTTGATAAAAATGCACTTGTAGCTCAATGGATAGAGTGTTACCCTCCGAAGGTAAAGATATTGGTTCGACTCCAATCTAGTGCTGTGAAGTAATTTATAGAATATTATATTTATAAAATTTATTGAAGGATTTTTGTAAAGGATAGAAATATGTGTATAAGACTTGAATAAGGATATTGATTCTAATAGAATATTAGTAAAGCTTAATGTTTGTTATTTTGAATAGTAAATTTATCTTAACTATACAAAAAATAAAAATAGTGAATTTTTATACAATATGAAAAATTATAGTAGTTTTTATCAGAAAATTAAAGAACGGGTTTTAATTTCGGAATTTATAAGAAAAAAAATCAATCTTACCAAAAAAGGGAAGGAGTATTTAGGATTATGTCCTTTTCATAGAGAAAAGAGCCCCTCTTTTTCTGTAAATGATGCAAAGCGTTTTTATCATTGTTTTGGTTGTGGAGCTCATGGAGATGTTATTGGTTTTTTATCTGATCTATCATCTGTAAAATACCAAGAAGCAGCTTTGCAAATAGCTAAAGAATACTCTATAATTCCTCCATCTGATCAAGAACTTCATAAATCATTACTCTATGAGCGATACTATAAAATAATGGAAAGTGTCTCAAAGTTTTTTGAATCTAATCTATCGGATAATATACAAAAATATTTGTACTCAAGAGGAATTGATCAACAGATGATACAAAAATTTTCAATAGGATACGCTCCTGGATATGGCTCGTTGGTTAAATTTGCACAAAAAAAAGATATTAATATTGAAGACCTTATCAATTTGGGCTTGGTATCGAAAAAATATGATGGATATGTACAAGAGTTTTTTATTAAAAGGATTATCTTTCCTATAAAAAATAAATATGGAAAAATTGTTGCCTTTGGAGGGAGAAGTTTGGATTCTAAATTTGGTTCTAAATATCTTAACTCTCCTGAAACTCTAATTTTTAAAAAAGCTGAGACTTTTTATGGAGAAAATAATGCATATAGGTCTATGATTGCTAAAAAGCGATTAATACTAGTTGAGGGATATACGGATGTCATTTCCTTTTTTAAAAATGGATTTGAGGAAACCGTAGCTATACTTGGAACTTCTTTCTCAAAAAAACATTTACAAAAAATATGGCCTGACATAGAAGAGCTTGTTATTTGTTTTGATCAGGATTTAGCTGGTATCAGAGCATCAGATAGAGTTATCCAAGAGACCTTAATTCATTTATCTCCTAAACAAAAAGTCTCTTTTATTAATCTCCCAGATAAATCAGATCCTGCAGACTACATGAATTTTTCGGATAAGAATGGGCTATCTGAATTTTTTGATGCTCGTATTTCCTTGTCTGAGATGATTTGGAGACTTGAATATGATAAAAATGGTGGTGTAGCTATTTCATCTCCTGAAGAACTGACAAAATTACAGCACATACTTAAGCAATATTCAGATAAAATTACAGATTTTTTAGTTAGGCAAAATTTTCAACGATTTTTTAGCTCTAAATGTTGGGAAGTACAAAAAAATATGGGAAGACATAAAGTCTTATCTGATATTCATGGGGATTTAAGGGTTGTTAATATTAAAAAATATGATGAAATAGAATTCATAGAAGCGGCTATAATAGCTTTTATTTCCATGAATATCGAGATATTACAGGATTTTGAGATAGAACAATCTTTCGAACAGATGGTGTTCTATGATGCTCTGGTAGATGATTTTAAAAACTGGATTTGTGAAGAAATACACTTATTTGAGCATAATTCAAAGAGTCTTTTAGAAAAAATAGAAAAAACTGGATATAATGGTATTTTTATTGTACTTTTTAATAGAGTTAGAGTTTATCTGGACGATCTAGGCATTATAGATTGTAATTGTGATTTGGAGCAAAAAAAAGTTGATATTGTAGGTGTGTTTAGGTGGTTTGAAAAAAAAAGATATCTACTCCTTCTTAAAAAGGAGTACCAAAAATTGGTATTGCGTAATCAAGATGAGAACTTTCATATAAGATGTATGAATTACCTGAGTGAAATAAATAGAGTTTTTCTAGAAATAAATTCTTTTAACGAATAGGTCTAAGAACTAGATGAATAAAAATAATGAAGTAAATCTTACTGTCAAAAATTCAAAAAATAATAGTAATAATAAGAAGAGTTTGTTAGATATAGGTAAAAAACAAGGGTTTGTTACTTATGACCAGATAAATGATTCAATTGGACTCAAGAAAAATATCTCGATAGAAGAAATTGAAAATACTGTTTCTATCTTAGCTGAGGAAAATGTGAATATTATAGACGAGGAATATACAAAATTCTCACCCGAAAGTGGTGTAGAAGATATTATTTCTAGTAAAAGTGACGAGTCTCAAAATGAAAAAAGTGTAGACTCTATCTTAGAAAAAGAAGTAGACCCTTCTAAAGAAGAAGAGGCTACTCTATCAGAGGATGGAGATGACTTGGGGATTACGGATGATCCTGTTAGGTTATATCTTCGAGATATCGGAGGGGTAGGGCTTCTATCCAGAGAGAGTGAGGTTGTTATTGCTAAAGCTATGCATGAGGGGAAAATTTTAATGCTGCGCTCTATATGTTCTAATCCTTTATCTATGAAGTTTTTTATTAAATTATATAAAGATTTGCTAAATGAGAATATCTCTATTAGGGAATTGGTAGATTTTGATGCTATTCTTAGTAAGAACTCTGTGGATTCAGGGGAAGAATTTTCACAAAATATTGTTTCTTCTAATGAGGAGGTGACATCATCTGAATTTAATAACAAAAAAACTAGTGATTCTGTATCTAAAATAGAGGCTTCTTTGGTTAATGATGTAACTTATAAAATGCAACAAATTAATGATATTTATTTAGATTTATTGCAGAAAATTGAAAAGAACAGCTCGAATTATTTTAAGAACATGAAAGGAAAAGAACAGAATTCATATGAAGAAAAGATAGATCAAATAATTTCTCTCATAGAATCTTGTTATATCAGTAATCACAATATAGAGAAGATTAAAAATAGGATATATACTCAGTATGATGATATTTTATCCCAAGAAAAAATTTTTTATGACAAAGCCCTGGAATATAGTATTAATAAATCTGATATTACTCAAGGACTTGACTCACTTCTTTTAATTAAAGGGGATTCTACCCAAAATGAAGTTTTTATAAAAGAGAATTGGAGCTCCTTCTTAAAAAATGAGTCAGAATATATAGGTGCTGCAATTAGAAAATTGACACTAATTAAGCAGGAAATTCTGTTCCCAATAGAGGAGTATAAGCATATGGTACTACTTATTAAAAAAGGAGAAAGAGAGTCTAAAAAAGCTAAGAAAGAAATGGTAGAATCCAATTTAAGGCTTGTTATTTCGATTGCTAAGAAATACTCCAATAGAGGATTACATTTTCTTGACTTGATTCAAGAAGGGAATATTGGTCTTATGAAAGCGGTTGATAAATTTGAATACACTCGAGGTTTTAAATTTTCTACTTACGCTACTTGGTGGATTAGACAGGCTATTACCAGATCTATTGCAGATCAAGCTCGAACTATCAGAATTCCTGTGCATATGATTGAGACCATCAATAAGATTATTCGTACTTCTCGTCAAATGGCTCTTGAACTTGGATATGAACCTACTTCTAGTGAAATTGCTAAAAAACTCGCTATTTCTGTAGAAAAAGTTAAAAAAGTTTTAAAAATAGCTAAGGAACCTATTAGTCTAGAGAGTCCTGTAGGGGAGGAAGATGGAGGTTCCTTAGGAGATTTTATAGAGGACAAAAATGCTCTACAGCCTATAGAGGCTGCAATACGTACTAACTTGAAGGAAACAACAACTAGGATATTATCAAGTCTTAGCCCTAGGGAAGAGAGAGTCTTGAGAATGAGATTTGGTATTGGTATGTCTTCTGATTCTACTCTCGAGGAGGTTGGTAAACAGTTCCAAGTAACAAGGGAAAGAATTAGACAAATAGAGGCAAAGGCTCTACGAAAGCTTAAACATCCGACCCGTTCAAAGCAAATGAGGAGTTTTTTAAACCTAAACACAGATGTAGTTAAGTCGGTTTGAGATTTGTTTGAATTCAATTTTTGGTATATTTCTGAGCTTTCAAGACTCTGAATATATTTTAGGAGTCTAATATTTTTTTATGTACTTTTTACGCTTTTTTCTAAAAACATCTCATCGGTAGTAATATTTCGGGTTGTCTTATACATGTTGGAGTTTTTGTTGTCGGGTAGTAAAAATTATGTTGTTGGATGTGTTTTTGATAAAATGTACTAGAGGGCTTTTGTATTTTTTCTTTGTAATGTTTCTATAAAAAATTGTTTTATTTTAACTTTCTCTTGAGATATAGTAATTAATTATCTGTTTCTTTTCTTTTCGGCTGTAGGCATTTTAGTCTAAAGTCTTTAGAAAATCTTTAGTAATAAAAGCACTGTAAATTCTTGTCTTTCAGGGTAGTGATATAAGGATTTTTGTACAGAATTTAGTTCTAGTTTTGATTGAAAAAAAACTATCTACGTAAAACATTACTACTGTTGAGAATCAGAAAAATAAGTCAGTGAGAGCACAAGCCGTATAAAAAACAAGTAATAAGTGCGAGGGAGAGGTTGATATGGTAAACAGTTGTAAGAAAAAATATTTCTCTTACAACTGCTCTTTATTTATCCATGAATGCCGTGGTTATCTACAAATATCGATTCTTCCCAAAGGACATGAACGTCATCCTCGGGATGCAGGCCATCGATGTAGAGGTTAATATCGTTAATATCTGTATCATCTATATCAGATATTGTTCCGCTTGTTCCAAATACTCTACTATTAGCTAAATCTTTACCAAAAAAATTAAGTAATAAATCATATACTTCTTGAGTCATTGGTACTGTTGTATCATTTTTTTGAATATAAACATGAGATATATTCTTTTTAAGGTTTATTTCTTCAGATGTGTGGAGTGTACCTGTACTTGACATAAAACTATCCTTAGGTAGTTTTAAAAATTTCGTTATTGAATGTTCTTCAGAACACATAAAAAATTTTTTTATGCTTGTTAGCAGGGAGGAAGTATCTTTATTCAAAAATTCATCAATAGTTTGAATAATACTAGGACTGGTAGGGTTATTTGCAAAGGAATTTATAAAATTCTTATGTTGAGATTTGAAAGAACAAAATTCTACAGGTAAAGACATGTTATCTTTATTATTTAGGTAATTTTTAATTAAAGATTTAGTTCCTGGAGATTCATAAGTAATAGATTTTATTGATTTCGGTAGATTAAAATTAGATTCACATAATTCACTTAAATAAGTTGCTTGAATATCCGATGTGCAAGCTCCTAAAGAGTGACCTGTGAATATTACATCGTAGTCTTTATGATCAGATAATACACTTAATAAATGTGTATCGACTAATTTTTTTGCTTGAGTTAGTTTAGGGCTATTAGGGTAGCCTATACTATATTTCACGCACTCCAATAGGTCAGTTGCTAGCGTGGCATATTCTCTAGTATTTGTACCAGGATTTGATACTACAATTGTTTTAGTGGTGTCATTGATAAAAATATCTGACTGGTAACCTATAAAAGGACCTGTATTGGTTATGTAACCATCTGTAGAGTATTTTAACTCAAAGCCCTTTTTTTCTAAATTATTTAGTTTTTGCTCTCTTACTCCCTCTCGTGAAGAGAGGTTATTGTAACCTGTGTATATTATTTCCGCAAGATTTTCTATCAATACGTTTTTTGAAGTATTATTATCCTCTTTCTCTATTGTATCTAACTTTTTTGATTCTAGTGAAGTTGTGTCCATTGTCATTATTCCCCAGCCTGTTAGTTCTTCATCTGTGTATGTAGCAGTTGAAGTGCTTGTGAACTTAGAATAATCTTTAATATTCATAAGTTTATTTATAGTATTCGTCACACTATTCTTCACAGTAATAACACTATTCACAACAGTATTTATTAAATTTTTGAACAACATATCAATATATTTATTTAGTTTAAAAGCTTAAAGAATCATAGTTAAATAACTATGTAAACATAATATAAATAATAACTTTTATTGTCAATAAGATACATGTAAAAATATACAAAACTACACTAAATTACACTTGTTTTTTTTATTATATGAATGAAATTATATTACAAAAAGAATAATTTTTTTTAACTTTATTAATCTCTGGACTTTTATTGATAAAATATCTTACAAACTAAATAAATACACAATTTAATTAAAAATTATTAATATATTTTTATTCCTGAATATTGGCATTGTTTAGGATCTGTACTCAAAATGTGATGTTTTTATTTATAAAAATACTCTAGCTAAAGTAAAATTCTTCAGGGGGTCATTCTTTAGAGATCATTTATGAATTTTATGATAGGAAGGATAAAGTGATGAAAAATAGTTAAAAAACTTAATTTAGGAATCCTTGTGCTTATTAAGGAGTTTCTTTATTTTTAACATATTTTTCCAAGTTAATTTTTTCTTTATAGGTTGTCTTAATAAATATGAGGGGTGAAATAGGGGTATTAGATATATTGGAGTAGTAATGTATTGATTTTGGTAACTATATATATTCCCTTGAATTTTTGATATTTGCATATCTTTATTAAGTATGGATGATATGGCTGTATTTCCTGTTAAGAGTAAAATTTTAGGATTGATTAATGCAATATGTTTTTCTACTAAAGGTCTGCATATTTCTATTTCCTCTACCGTAGGCCTCCTATTAGCAGGAGGTCTCCAAAATACAGCATTTGTAATATATGCATTTGATTTTCTAGAAATCTGAATTGAACCTAATATATTATCTAATAATTTCCCACTTCTTCCACAAAATGGGATTCCTAATTTATCTTCCGCAGCTCCAGGAGCCTCTCCTATTACCATAACAAGAGTAGATCTACTATTACCTTCACTAAATACGGTATTCATAGCAAAATTTTTAAGACTGCAACCCTCAAAATTTATTACTTCCCGATGTAGCTCGTCTATTGAGACTACTCTATTTGCAATTTCCCTTGATTTATGAACAATTTTTTGTGTTTTGAGATCAAGCCTTAATTCTTGACTTTTTATGTTTATTTGTAATATATTGATGGACTGTCTTATTAAGTGTTGCTCTTTTTGTTTTGGGCTTGTTTGCGTTAGAGTTGTTAATTTTTTTGGTTCTTCTCTATGATAGGTCTTAGTTTTTTTATTCACTGAGTTAGGAATGTAGTATTTTATTCCTATTTTAGATAAAAATCTTAATTTTATTATATTATAATTCACGAATATTTAACTCATATCTATTTTCTTATTTAGATAACTAGTAATTCTATTATATATGTTAATATAACACATGTGAATATTAATGAGTAATTCTAAAACAGATAATAATGTAGAACATTTTGTTGGAGAAGAATTTCATAATCTGCGCTTAGATAAGTTTTTGTTTGGAGTATGTTCTTCATTCGTTAATAAGAGTAGAGATTACTCTAGAAGTAAAATACAAAAATTTATCAAAGAGGGTAGAGTTTTTGTAAATAAAAATATTGTTAAAGATCCTGCTCTTTTGGTACAAAAAACTGATTACATAAGGCTTGTGATAGATGATTTATGTAACGAAATTCTTGCTGAGGAAATGGAGCTTGATATATTATATGAGGATAGGGATTTGATTGTCTTAAATAAGTCTATAGGTGTTGCTGTTCATCCTGGGTTGGGTATATACCAATCTACGTTGGTAAATGGTTTGTTATATTATAGTAAAGATTTATCTAATATAGACTCTGCTCGACCAGGAATTGTACATAGATTAGATAAAAATACTTCTGGCATTATGGTTGTTGCAAAAAATAATGAAGCACATTTTTCATTGGCAGAACAGATACGAGCTAAAACTTTAGTGCGTAAATATAAGGCTCTGGTCTGGGGAAATGCTTCATTAAGGAAATCAAATTTTATAGATGCTCCAATTGCTAGAAGTGCTTTTAACAGACTTAGGATGTGTGTAGATCATTCTTATAACAGTAAGTCTGCTTTGACATTTTATAAAACTCTTGAAACTTTTCTTAACGGTACGTTTAGTTTTGTTGAATGCAGTCTATCTACTGGAAGAACTCATCAGATAAGAGTACATATGGAATATATAAGACATCCTATAGTTGGAGACCCTATTTATTCTAAGTTTGTAACTATTGGTTCTCTACCAAAAGTTATTAAGCAAAAGATCTTATCTATTAAGACTCAAATTCTCCATTCTTATTATATAAAATTTACCCATCCAAGCCAATCTAAAGTTGTTGAAATAACACAAAACCTTCCTCAAGAGCATCTGATGATATTAGATTGGCTCAGATCAATGTAATTGTTTGAGAATATATTTATTGTTGTATAAACAGTACAAATAGTTATATAAATTGAATTTTTTATCTAAAAATTTATAAGTGCTAATCACGTTTTATGATGACTTGGTGTATAATCACGTTCTTGAGTTAAAAATTTAATCTAAATGGTAGGTGTTATATGGACGAACTTAAGAAGAGTAGCTCTAAGGTTTCATTTAATGCATTTGGTGTAGATGATCTAGAGGAGAATTTTAATAATTCAGAGAGTACAGAAAGTCAAAATTTAGGGCAAGGAGAACAAGCAGAGGTGGGTTTTGCAGTACCAGGAAATGATCTTTCAGAACACATGATAGAACCTAAGAAGAAGATTTGCTCTAATATTTCATTTAGTACAATTGGTGAAGATATGTCAGATAACCACTCAGTACAAGATAAGGTTAGTGGTGATATAGATACAGCTGCAAATTAACAACGTTATATAAGGAAAGAAACTTTTGGGAAAGAAAATTTGAGTAATAATCAAAATATTTATTTTGATTATTACTAGTTCTTGAAAGGTAGAGTGGGAATCGTTAATTTTCATACAGAAGAGGAAACCACTAAATCTATAATGTCTGGGGCTTTTTGTATAAACCAAGATAAAAGCTCGAATAAAAATGAAAAAAAATTAAAATTTGTTGCAAAAAATGTTTCACCTTCTATGACAAGGATTGTAAGGAGGGTGATTTTGAGTATAGGAGTATTGATTTAATTGATTTGGATCAAAAATCGGAAATGACTGCGACTCTGGCAGTATAGATTATACTCTTGATGTGTTGGTTTAATGTGTCAGACATAAATGTAAAAAATTTTCATGGGAATAGATAAATAGTATCTGATCTCACCTTATAATGAATAACTACTTATTGTATATAAATTGTTTAGTAGAAATTTTCTACTATTGATAGATTATTTGAATTTTATCAATAAAAAGCTCTAATCAAGGTTCAAATTTTTTGCTTTTGGAGTGTCGTTGTTACAAATTACTCATTCTGAATTCTGAGTTAATGTAAGATCACGGAGACAATTTAAATAAGTATATAATGCTTTTTTAGAAAGTCATAGCTATACTAATTTGATCAAATTAAATGCTGCTTTAATTAAATAGATTTAAATTTTATATTCTAAATGTATAAAAAAATACTCTTTTTATAAAACTAATTTTATAAAATTATTATTATTAATAATAAAAATATTAATAAAATGGTATAAAAATTGCTTCTTGTTTTATGTGATTTATTTTTTAATAAAAGGGAATATAATTTATGTCAGAAATTTCATTTGCGAATGCGCAACAAAGTAA
>CAYPDK010000025.1:0-14789 GCA_964409505.1 uncultured Rickettsiaceae bacterium | reverse complement strand
ATTGCTGAAAGATTTCGAGAGCTTAATGTAACAGTTGACGCAAGCTCGCTACAATCCGCAAAAGAATGGGGGAATAATGTTTATCAAAAAATATCTGTAGGGCTAGATTCGAGAGAAATTCATGGTGGTAGAGCAGGTTTGAGAAGTGTTATAGAGGGAAAGAATGGCGCAGAGGATAAAGTGAAAAACTTAGCTAAGGCGTTTTTTTCCAGTAATGAAGATGAGATTAATAAAGCATTTACTATAAAGCATAAGTATAAAACTCAAGTGCAGCCCTCAGCAAAAGTCGGAGTAGGGTTGGAGTATGAAATAAACTCAACAGTAAGTGTTTATGCTAATTTGAATTTGTCATATTTAGGAAATTTAAAAGATCTTGAGTTAAAAGAGGTTGAATATGAAACATCTATTTTTCCAAAAGCCGATAGTAAAAAAGAACAGAAGATAGAAAATAATAAAGATATAAAATATATGTCTAAAAAGGATACATATTTGCTAAATACTAACTTGGGAGTGGGTGTTAGAATTAGTTTCTAAGTCTTTGCAGAGCTCTGTTAGGAATTTTTCTATGATTATCCTTTAAAGTAAATTTGTAGGTCTGTTCTGTGCTTGTTTTCTAGTCTTTTAGGATAACATCAAGAATGGGCCTATTTTATTATAAAATTATCTATTTATTACAATGTTATATGTGCGAAATGTAATTTTTATTCTTACTGAAGTAGTTTTTGGTAACAATTCTTAGTTGATTATATTTTTGATTTATAAAATTAATTGGAATTACATTTGCTTATATAGCATATTTTATGTGTAATACATATTAGAGAATTGATTCGTGAAAAAGATCTTTTTAACAATGACTGTTGCTAGTACATTGGTTTCTTCTAGTGCTTTTGGAATGAATAAGATTTATGGAAAGGTCTCTCTTGAAGGAGGGTTAGGGATTTCTGGAGAGAGCTTTATGCCAAAAGATGGCGTGGATAAGTCTTTTGCCTGGGGGGTAAGCATTGAGGGGGGCTATAATATTACTGATGCACTTTCTTTTGGGTTGTCTATAGGATATATTCGAAACGGCTTTAAAACAAGAGATACTTCTCTGCATAATATGTATTCTTATTCTCCTATTACGTCTAATTTTTCAGGCGATTTTTTTGATGTTTTGACTAAACAGGTCTCAGAAGGTCCTAAGGCAGGTAGAAGTGCATTATTGTCTGAAGGCTACACAATTCCAGCGAATACTTATGTTGACGTCAATTTCCCTAAAATAGAACATAGCAAAAATAATAATGGGTCTGTAGTTCTAAAATTTACGGATGTTGTTGATCCTATTAGAATAGTTAATAGGAGTAATATTCGGAACTTTTTAAATCTTACTGAGGGTGCCACATCTGCTCTTGATCCAAGTAAGAATTATGTGGTAAGGCTTAAACAAAGGCTTGATGGTAATAACATTGAAGAGAAAGTAGATAAAATTGATGATAATGCTAAATATGTAACATTTGAAAAAGTAAGAGAAGCTTTGAATCATTACAATGTTACAATTGATTTTCAAACAACAAGTATTCCTGTTGTCCTGAATCTTAGATATCGGTTTTCTGAACTTGGCTCTGTTAAATTTTTCCTTGAAGGCGGAGTAGGGCTAGCATTTAATAACGTAGTTATAGAACAAAAAGCAGATTCTAAATTGATGTTTGAAAAGTTAAATAATCCAGAGAATAAAGATGAAGTAAATAAATGGAAAAATGGTATCTCAAAACTTACACTTGTACCAGGTGAGGGAAGTGATAGTGAAAGCTTAGCAGCAGCTACTGAGTTCGCAAATACAAAAGTGATAATTGGACCACCATCAGGTGTTAGAAAAACGAATTTTGGACCAGGAGCTAAGGGGATGATTGTGTATAAAGGTTTGGCAGGGCTACATAGTGTAGCCTCTTCTGGTTTGAATGAAGTAAGTGATGTGGCTAAGTTGTTTTTATCAGGGACGGAAGACGAGTTTAATAAAGCACTTACCGTAAAGCATGAGTATAAAACTCAAGTGCAGCCTACGGCTAAAATCGGAGTAGGAGTAGAATATGAGATAAATTCTAAAATAGGAGTTTATGCTAATTTAAATTTTTCTTATTTAGGAAATTTAAAAGATCTTAAATTAAAAAATTCTCAATATGCATCGTCGATCTTTAAAAAAGGTGATCAAACGGAAAAAAATGAAGATATAAAATATATGTCTAAAAAGAACACATATTTACTAAATGCTAATTTGGCAGCAGGTATTAGAGTTAGCTTCTAAGGTTAAATAGCTGTTAAAAAAATATATGATTAAACTATGACTGTAGTTATGACAAAGTAGATTTTTTTGATAGTAACCTAATTATATCCATGAAAGGAGAAGGGAGAAAATTTTCTCTTTCTCCTAGCAATAGTTTTTATGTATTGTTGCGCTTCCCCCACTAAAATAATTATAGAACTCCAAAAAAGTGTAATTATACTCCCCAAAGATATTTTTTATTGATCCATCCCTTATTACCAGAACACGAAACATGACACCAATCGGATTGAACTTTATGTAATTTACATCTAACTTTGGGCAGAATATATGCTGTTACTGATTCAGGATTTTTATAATTTGATAACATGTTAATCTTTTCAGAAGCCATAATTATGACAAATCTTTTAGAGGAGAGTAAATTTGAGTGTATCCAACCTCTTTCTTCGTCAAAATCTTCTATATAATACCAGTCCTCATATTTATTCAAAATTTTTAGTGGTTCATTTTTTTTGGTAAAGACAGTAACTATTGGGTACTCTTTGCTAGGTCCGGATCTAGAATTTGTTTTATTGTGTTTTAGACTCATGAATTCTACTTTAAAAGTTTTATTTTCTAAATTTGTTTGAGTAACTGTAGAAGTCTTTTTAGTATGTTGGTGCTTGTGGTTATTTTCGGTAGCGTGTGTTGATATTTTTCCTACTTTGTGTTCATCTTTATCTGCTATAATTTTTTTACTCGATGATGATTTGGCATCTACGTGTAGAGAACTTCTTGCTATTGAGTTGCTGGAAATAAGAAATATCACTAATATTAGGAATATCTTCATATCTAAGACTCTAAATTTAGAATATTATTATCTTCTTTGTTTCCTACGTAATCTGTATCACGAAAGTGTTTTTTTACCCTGTTTATCTCGTAATCACTGATTCCTAAAAGTCTTAATGTAGCAGTTCCTAATTGTAATCCCATTTCGTAATTTTGAGGAATTATTACGTTTGCTCCAATTTTATAAAAATCAGCTGACTTGGTTAAATCTTTGAGTTTGACCACTATTTTTAAATTAGGAAATTTGTTATAAATTAAATTTAGGCATTTTCTTATAGTGATTTCATTTTTTACTGTAATTACTAATATACTAGCTCTGTCTATTCCTATTGCTTGTAAAATATTATATTGCAATATATCTCCCTGAAAGAGGGAACCTGTTTTTTCTTTCTCTTTGTTTATTATACTATGTTTTATGTCTAAAATTGCATAATTATTTATATTTTCTGTATCTAATACATTAGTTATTAATTTTCCTACTTTTCCAAAGCCTGCGACTATTATATGATTTTTTAGGTCGCTAGTTCCTTTACGAATTTTTTGTATTGGAGTATTGTCAGAATAAAACTCGAATCTCTCTACTAATTTGTTACCAAGCATTGAAAGTAGAGGAGTTATTGCCATAGACCCTGTAATTACAGGAAGTAATATATTAGAGAGAGAATCACTTAGCAGGTTGTTATCTGATCCTATGTTAAAAATTATGAAACCAAATTCTCCACCTTGTGATAATAAAAGTCCAGCTCTTATAGCAGTTGTATAATGTAATTTAAATAATAGGCAAATTCCAGTAATTATTGTTGTCTTGAGGATGATTAATAATATACATACTATAAGTATGACATAGAGTTGCTCATATATGTTTAATATGTTGATTTTCATACCAACACTCATGAAAAATAATCCGAGTAACAGATTTTTAAATGGTTCTATACTTTTTGCTGCTTTATTTCTGAAATCTGTCTCAGCTACTAGGACTCCGGAGATAAATCCGCCAAGCGCATAAGAAAGTCCAATAATCTCTGTTCCCCAAGCTGAGAATAGTACTATTAAGAATGTTAATGCTATAGCTAATTCGCTATCATTGCTATCGTTTGGAACTATAAAATTAAATAGTGGTCTTAAGAATACTCTGCCAGCAAGTATTACACCTAAAATTATTGAGGTGTTGATAAAAATTGTTTTGACATAATCATCTAACACATTTATATTTGAGATCAAATCTGCAGTAGAAGACAAAAAGGGAACTATTACTAATAGCGGTATAGCGGCAAGATCTTGCAAGAGCAGTATTGATATAGAAATTCTTCCTATTTGTAGTGATTGAATTCTTTGCTCAAAAATTGACTGCATTACTATGGCAGTAGATGAAAGACTTAGACCTCCTGCTATTATTATAGATTGAGTGTTATTTATATTTAAAAATTTTGAGATAAAAAATATTATACAAAATGTTAGTATGACTTGTAATGAGCCTAGTCCAAACACATATTTTCTCATTGAATTTAATCGGTTTATTGATAACTCAAGGCCTATAACAAATAGAAGAAATACTACTCCAAATTCTCCAAAATGTTCTGTAATTTTATGTGAAACAATATCCCACCCGTTGCTTCCAAGTAAAGCTCCAGAGATAAGATATCCTAAAACAGGGCTTAGATTTAGTTTTTGAGAAATAACAACTATAAAGACAGAAGTAGCTATTAATATAATTACCAGGACTAAAATATCATTAAGCATTTTTTTATATTATTAAAAAAGTTTATAAAGTCATAATTGATAGATTAGAAGGAGTGAATATAAAAACTATTGACATAAACTTTACAAAATTTTATCAATTAGGTAAATTGCTCTATTTGAGTTGAATTAATTATAAATTCTGTTAATTCTATAATAGACAATGTTAACGAAAAAATAAAACCATATAGTCTGAGTAAATCCAGGATAATAAGAATTCTGATTAAGCACACCTCCTAAGGAAATTATATACAAATATGGGTAAAATTAAAATGTTTAGTGGTACGAATATCTCTAATAAAGTGATATATTTAGATCATAATGCAACAACCAATATGCACTCAGAGGTCAAGAACAGTCTTATTCACAAATTATCTCTACCTATGAATTCTTCATCTGCACATCAATTTGGAAAAATAGGATATGATCTTATTAATTCAGCAAGGAAAAAAATTCTGAACTTAGTTACAAATGATGACTCTTCCGGAGAATATGAACTGATCTTTACTTCATCTGGAACTGAGGCTAATAATTTAATTATTAGGAATTTCTTAGAAGATAACATATTTATATCATCAATTGAGCATCCATCTATTTTAAAATTTGCTTTAGAGAATAAATCAGTTTCTGTTATTGATGTTTCTATGGATGGATATCTCAATTTAGATGAATTAGAAACTAAATTGAAACTATCTATGCCTTTTCAAAATAAGAAAAAATTAGTATCTGTGATGTTTGCAAATAATATAACTGGCGTAGTACAAAAGTATTTTCAGGAAATTTCTTATCTCGCTAAAAAATACGGAGCCATGTTACATAGTGATATTACTCAGTGCCTTGGTAAGATTGAGCTTGATATATCTAAAATGGGCATAGATTTTGCTACTATTTCTGCACATAAATTTGGGGGAATGCTTGGTGCCGGAGGCTTGATTAAGAAAAAGCAATACCCTATTAAGCCTTTTTTAATAGGAGGAGAACAAGAAAATAATATGAGATCAGGTACAGAAAATGTCTTTGCTATTAGTAGTTTTGGAGATATTGCTCAAATTACTAAAAATAACGTTCAAAAGTGGAATCGAAAGCTTCAAAATTTAAGGGATTACATGGAAGAGGAATTACTTAAAAATAATAAAAATGTTGAATTTGTTCATAAAAATTCTTTGAGACTCCCAAATACTAGTTTGATTGTGTGTAGGGGAAAAAAATCTGAGATTCAAGTAATGGAGCTTGATCTAAACGGTATTGCCGTTAGTTCAGGATCTGCTTGCTTTTCTAAAAAAAGATATGATGAAATCTTGTTGCAAAGTCAAAGTTTTATGAAATATGATATTGGCTCTTCTATCAGAGTCTCTTTAGGTACTGATAATGATAAAAAACAGGTTCAAAAATTTATAGAAATATATACAAAGATTAATAAAAACGTGTATAATGCATCCTGAGAGGAATAAATTTTAATTATAATAAAAATATGATGAGTATAGGACAGGATTTTATCGATAAGTTTCGTGAAAAACTTTTGTCAGAAAATATAAATTTTCCTATATATTTGGATAATGCCTCTACAACTTCTGTAGATCCGAGAGTACTACAGGAGATGCTCCCATATTTTACTACTAAATTTGGAAATCCTCACTCAAGGACTCATTCATTTGGATGGGAAGCTGAGGATGCCTGTGATAGGGCAAGGAGGAGTGTAGCAAATCTTATAGGAGCTAACCCCAAAGAGATAGTCTTTACCTCGGGAGCAACAGAATCTAATAATATGGCCTTAAAGGGAATAGCTAAATTTTATGGCACAAAAAAAAAACATATTATAACTACCTCAATAGAGCATAAATGCGTTTTGGACACATGTAGACACCTTCAACAAGAAGGATTTAAAGTGACTTACCTACCTGTTGGTTCAAATGGAATTGTTGATCTTGCTGCTTTTAAAAATGCAATCACAGAAGATACTATTTTGGTTTCTATAATGTTCGTTAATAATGAGATAGGAGTTATTCAACCTTTGAAAGAAATAGGGCAAATTTGTAGGCAAAAATCTATATTTTTTCACTCAGATATTGCTCAGGGGTTCGGAAAATTGCCTTTGGATGTTAATGACTTTAATATAGACCTAGCAAGTATTTCTTCTCACAAAATATATGGTCCTAAGGGTGTAGGAGCTATTTATATTAGAAGAAAACCAAGAGTTCGTCTTAGTCCTATGATTAATGGAGGAGGCCAAGAACGAGGCTTTAGATCAGGAACATTACCTACTCCCCTAGTTGTGGGATTTGGAAAAGCTGCACAAATAGCAACTGTAGAAATGGAAAATGATTTACAAAAAATGCATAAGTTTCAAGATAAATTCCTCTCTATTATAGAAAGTAATGCACGAGAAGTTTATCTGAATGGAGATAGATATAAAAGATATCCTGGTAATATTAATCTGAGCTTTGCTTATATAGAGGGTGAATCTATGATTCTTGCGATAAAAGATTTAGCTGTTTCTTCTGGGTCTGCTTGCACTTCTAATTCTCTTGAGCCATCTTATGTTATTAGATCCCTCGGGGGAGATGATGTATCTGCACATACCTCTATCAGATTTTCTTTTAGTCGATTTACTAAAGAAAGTGAGGTGGAATATGCTGCTTATCTTGTTTTGTCTAAAATTGAATATTTAAGGTCTTTAAGTCCATTATGGGAAATGGTTCAGGAAGGAGTTGATTTAAGTAAAATACAATGGAGTGCTCATTAATTTTTCTAATTGTTTTTTTATGTTAGAATGATTGAATAAATGTTTTATATTATTTTTAGAGGTAGAATATGTCTTATAGTAAAGAGGTGATGGATCATTATCAAAATCCTCGTAACATAGGCTCTTTTAGTAAAGATGATCCAAATGTTGGAACTGGTCTCGTGGGAGCGCCTGCTTGTGGAGATGTAATGAAGTTACAGATTAAAGTAAATAAAGATAATGTGATTGTTGAGACCAAATTTAAAACTTTTGGTTGTGGGTCTGCAATAGCATCTAGTTCTCTTGCTACGGAATGGATTAAAGGTAAAAATATTGATCAGGCATTTGAGATTAAAAACACTCAAATAGCGAAGTATTTATCTTTACCTCCTGTAAAATTACATTGTTCTTTACTTGCGGAGGATGCAATTAAGGAGGCTATCAAAGATTATAAAAATAAACGAACCAAAAAAAGGAGTAAAAGTTAGATTTTAGCAGGAGAATGCTCAAACCCTTACTCTTCAGGGCTTGGATATAAGGTGACTTAGGATATAGTTTGATTTTTTTAATGTATTTTTATTTCGATATATTTTTCAATTGATCTGGTGAAATATTTTCTGCTCTAGATAGTAGAATTATAGAAGAGAGGGGGGGGGATATAAATGTTTGAAATAGAATAAGTAATAAAAGAAGAAACGAGGAGATTTGTGCCAGAAAAATTTATAAGGAATAGGTATAGATATCAATAAGTTTCAGGGAAAGTAAGAATAGAAGAGGCAGGAATTTTAGTAGTAAAATATCGTGAAAATCTTCAATGCAAGAAATGATTTTCAATATAAGTTATCTAAGAAAACAAAAGAAGAAAATTATGCTGTGATAGAAAAAGTCAAAAATATGATGAAAAAACAGAAAATATATAGGAGATGTATGGTATGGTCTAGTTTTGTAGATAAACTTACATTCAAGGCAAGTGGTGCAGGAAGAGAAGAAAGATATTGGGGGTAGATAATTTTTGTTTGGGTTCAGGACATGTTTTGTATGTCAAACTAAGAATGAAAAGCTAAGTTTAAAAGATAGAAATGGATAGGTGAGAAATGTAATACTGCCTATGATAGAGATATCAATGCAGTAGTGTATGGCTCTAAAAAGAAGCAATGATACAGGTAGAAGGACTGTTTTTTGTTAGCTGAAATTGGCTCTTAAAAGAGAGCTGTTTGTGATACTATAAGCTCTTAACTTTAGGGTAGAGAGTAGTTATCAATCTTAAATGATCAAGCTTATAAATTTTCTAACTACACTAAAAAAATATAAGCAAGAGACAAAAAACTAAAGAAGCCAAATGCATCAGTAAGACCAGTAACAATAACGCCAGAAGCAGCGGCAGGATCTATAGAAAGGCGATTTAATATCATAGGAATTCCAGTTCCCAACAATCCAGCAAAGATAAAATTTATTATTACAGCAAAAAAAAAAATACTACTTAATCGAAAGTTATTATCTATAAATAAAAATATCACTGTAGCTCCAATAAAGGCTAAGAAAATACCATTAATTATACATATAATCATCTCTTTTGCGAGGCTACGACCCATGTTAATATTTACAAGTTCTCTATTACTAAGTGCCCTTATGTGGATAGTCATTGCTTGAGATCCAACATTTCCTCCCATAGATGCAACAATAGGCATAATAATCGCGAGCACTACCTGCTTTGATATGGAATAAGTAAACTGACTTATTATTAAGGTAGTAACATATGCTGAAATCAAATTAACAAATAACCAAGGAAATCTCTGCTTAATAGAAGAATATATGTTAGCAAAAACATTAAAATCTCTAACACCTCCTATATGCATAAACTTACTCTCTGTATATTCTTCTACGAGATGCACAATATTATGAATAGAAATGACACCAATTAATTTACCAGATTTATTAATGACAGGGAGAAGGTTGAGAGAATATTGTTTGAATAAAAAAATAACATGTTCCATATTTGTGATGCTATCTACAGACTGTAATAGGGGGCTAATTAGTGTTACCAATTTCTGTGCTTTATCATATAAAATCAAAATACCAACATTAATAGTCCCAACGGGCTGATATTTATTATTAACAACAACAGCAATATACAACATATCCATATCTACTTGCAAAGACTTAATGTGATCAATCGCTTGTTCTACAGTCCATGTTTCTTTAAGAACAACAAATTTTTTTTCTATATATCGTCCTACAGAATCTTCTGGATAATTAAAACCTTCCAAAATTTTTTGTTTATTCTCAACTAATATATTATCTAGTATGAGACTACGTGTATCACTGTTTAAGTTTTCTATAATCTCAATTGAATCTTCAAGATCTAGTTCATTGATCAATTTAGATGCCTCTTCTATTCCTAAATTATCAACGATAGATTGTTTTTTACTGTTATTGACGCAAGACAAAGTCTCAGGATGAAGGTTACCTACAAGACTTGGAAGAATAAGACTATATAACTTGCTATCCATATTATCAAGAATATCTGCAAGGTCTGCATAGTGCATTTTCTTTAAGGATTCAACAGCAAGATCTATTTTATTATCATGAATTAAGAAAATTATCTCTTCATAATTCTTATCAATAAGACCTTGAGTCCAGTGAGAGAGAGTCATTTTTAATATTCCCAATATTCCATTTATCTCGTTATAATTTTTAAATTACAAAAATAAAACTACCAAGTTTAGAGCATATACGTAAGACAACGTAATACAGCCGAGAAGACTTGAACTTCCACTCTATAAAGAACAGCACCCTCAATGCTGCGCGTCTACCATTTCCGCCACGACTGTAAGTTCCATATAGATGTTTTATTAACAAATGTATTAACAAATGAGTATAAAAACTATAATCATCTAATATAATATAACATAAAGCATTCAAATCCTAAAGCCAAACAAAAATACATCTAATCCATATTAAAGCTCCCCAAGCACTAAAAATATGCAGATTCCTTATTATCAAGGAAGAACATTTCTATAAATTCTCTTAAGTTTCTAGCGCTAATCAACAATTCAATCTGATTTATAAAGCAACATGACTAGTACAGACATTAATGTGAGTATTGCTATATTTGCACTAAAGTCTTTATTGTATTTTCTTTGATTGAGGAGTTTGTACATGACTAATTGAGTATGGATTAAAACGGAGAAATGATATTAAGTAACTGGCTACCAAAATTTGGTTGCTGTACATCACTAACAATTCCTTTGCCTCCATAGGAAATTCTAGCCTCTGCTATCTGGTTTGCGTTGATAGTATTATTGCTAGTAATGTCCTTTGTACGTATAATACCGCTAATTTTAATTTGTCTAAGCTCATAATTAACACGGACTTCTTGATGACCACTTACTAACAAATTACCATTAGACAAAATTTTTATAACGGTGGCAGTAATTTCTGTTTTAATGTCTTCTGCTCTTGATATTTCTCCTTCTCCTTTATAACTATAATCTGAATTTGTACTAATTAGATTTTTAGGATCTAATTTATTATTAGTCTTTTCGACAAGAATTTTTTCCAGACCTAAAAAACTAGGAATTCCTAATTTTCTGTTCTTTTTTTTAAGGGCTTCAGTAGAGTTGTTAAGGTCTGCACTGTCATCTATCTTAACAACTATTCTAATTAAGTCACCAACGTGCCACGTTCTAGTATCTTTAAAAAAATTGCTAGAATTATTGTTATACCAAAGTGAATTAGTAGTTTTGATTCTATTTTCTTTATACCATTTTGTATCTTCTACCTCTACATCTGGTTGATAAAAATTAACCATAGATAAGTCAGGTGCCTTATCAATTCTCTTAAGTTTATCTATAGTATCTGTGCAAGAAGTTAAAATACAGAATGAAAAAAAAAGTAAACTCAGTCTTATCATAAACCAATTGCCCTTACTTAAAACTACTCCTGAATAAGAAGAGTTTTCTCTGCAGTGACTCTGCCAATTACAATTGCACCAGAGTCATTATTTTTAGCTCTTATCATTTGTCCTATACTACCTTTAGACAAAGCTGTACCAATAGTTTTAAGCTCTATTAAATTACTCCTATAGATAAGGGCTATCATATCGTCTTGATTTATATCGTAATACATCATTAAGTCTGAAACTCTGAAAGCTCGCCTTGCAGGAATATTTCTAGAGATATAACTTCCTAAAATCATATCCTTAGAAAGAATATAATCTTCAATGCGTGAAATTTTTACATTTCCAAATGCTATATCGTTCTCAGAGATTTTGCTGCCTTTTTTTATATATCTACTGCTAGTGCATATATTAACAGCTCCGTCATAGGAAAGATTTAGGGACTCACTATTGCCATTTTTAAACCAAAACAAAACACTTAAACTTCTAGTATTAGAATTAAAATTCTCTAACAAAATATCCTCTATTTGATGAGCTTTGTTATGATAAAATTCCTTTACCTTAAAATGAGGTTCATATATTAACTTCATATTTTTGACTAAATATGGAAGTTTTTCCGATATTAACTTCTTGATGTTGTTTTCTATATGTGTACGCTCTGAATTATTCTCAGTATATAGATCCATTGCGAAAATATTCTTGATAAATAAACATATGAAAACGAAAGTACCTAAAATCATATTTAAGACTTAATATTAATTGTTTCTTTACTAACTTCATCTGCTATTTTAATAACCCTTGTAATAGCCTCGTACGACCTATGAGCTTGAATTAAATTAATTATTTCTTGCATTAAATTTACATTAGATTTTTCTGTCCAGCCTTGTTGAACTTGAACAGATGCTTGCTCTATTTGTATTTCATCTCCTGAAGCCTCTGTTGCGAGGTAAGTATTATCTCCTACAGGGTCAAGCCCATCTAAATTATTAAAAGTAAATATTTCTATTCTGCCTAACTCTACTGGTTCATTATTACCTCCTGATTGTTTTCCATAAACAGTTCCATCCCTACTAATTGTTAGACTAGCTAAATCTATTTCTTGAGGAATGGTAATATCTGATGATAATTCCCTACCAGCAAAATCCACAATATTACCAGTTTCTCCATCACGCCTGAATGATCCGCTTCTTGTATAACCTCTTTGCCCATTGGGTAAATTAATAGCAAAAAAACCTGTTTTTAAAATAGCTACGTCCAATTTAGCATTAGTATTTATAAGCTCTCCTTGAGACCAGTTTCTTGTAGTAGAATTAACTCTACTTCCTAAACCAATATGAATACCACTTGGTCTTGGTAATAAATCAGCATTTTCTTGAATGCCTGATTGTTTTAGAGTTTTATAAAATAGATCTGAAGTTCTTATATCAGCAGATTTATATCCATTAGTATTAATATTAGATATATTATTCGCTATAACCTGCATTTGAAGAAATTGTGTATCACATCCAGTAGCTGCTATATTAAGTATTCCGAAAGACATTTATAATAACCTTTTTAAATTAAAATTACTTATTAGATAGTTTACTAATTAAATTGTGATCCATTTGTGCAATATCTGAAATAACACTATTGACAATGCCTATTTTTCTCTGAGCATTTACCATATTCACCATAGATTTTAATGAATTGACATTAGATTTAGTAAATGCTCCTTGTAGAATTTTATATTCTTCTGCAAGAACTGGCTCTGTTGTAGCTGAGAATAGATTATCTCCCTCTTTAATAAGTGATTCCTGATTATCAAAATTGTAAACTGCTATTTGTCCTATTTCCTCATTTTCTACAACAATAACTCCATTTTGAGCAACCTCAAAATGATTGTTATTTCCTTCAGGGATTTCTATTATGCCATCATCTGCATTTAAGTAAGGATATCCTAAACTATTTACTAAAATATTCTCTTGATTAATAAGTAATCTACCTGAAATAGTGTATTTTGCTCCAGTTTGAGTCATAACCTTAAAAAAACCTTGTCCTTCAATTGCAATGTCAAAAGGATTTCCTGTAGATATAATTTCCCTTTTAGAAAAATCTCTATAAACACTATGTATTTTGACAAAATAATTTTGTTGATTTGGATCTTTAGAAGTGTTTTTCTCTTTAGAGTAAGTAAATACGAGTTGATCTTCTATAAAACCTTCAGTGTTTTGATTGGAGACGTTATTAGCAATAGTTTCAAGCTCTACACTGCGCATTATTTGACCCAATACACTCATATAGAAACCATTATTGTTACCAAGAGCCCTTTCCATGAACAAAAGAAAAAATCCTAAAAAAATAATCCAATAAATACTGATAACACAAATGCTGCTGATACAATTTTTATAAATCTTTTCCAAAAACACCTCTTCATATACCACTACCAAAACAACTAAGAACAGTGTAATATAAAAAAAGATCTTAGAAAATTCAAATATTTGTTTGAATATTAAAATAATATATTATATTATTCTCTTGTGTTTTATTGATCCTAGTTTAGTAAAATATTAACCTATACAAAGTTTTTATAATTTGGTGTGTATTTTAGAATTAAAAATATATGTTAAATCTTTTTTTAGTTTTTCAATTTATAACCTCTTTTTTGTTAATTTTGGTTATCCTTTTGCAGAGAAGCTCAAGTGATAGTATAACAGGGATAGGTAGTGAGTTTAGTAATATGAGTTTTATGAGTGGAAGAAGCGCTTATAAATTTATACATAAAACTACTATAGGGCTCATAATAATATTTTTTGTCTTATCTTTGACAATAGCAAATCTATCCTCTAAACAAAATAAGCTCATATATAAACAAATAGAATCTTTGCCTAGTGAGAAGGAGTTGGAGTTACCGGTAAAGAATTAAGTGCTCGTGTTTAGTAGTAGGGTTGGAGTGAAGTTTGATTTACCTACTATTCAGATGGAGTAGTTCCTATTTTTCGAGTGTCGTCAATTTGTTTAAAAACTTCCTCCCAGGAACCAGTAGTGGAGGACTTGCTATACTCTGTGACTCTGTTCTCAAAAAAGTTTGCATGTTCTGCAGAGTTTAGAATCTCGTCAAGCCACGGAAGAGGATTTTTGTCTATTAGATATATTTCCTTTAGGCCTAATTGGGATAATCTTCTGTCTGCAATATATCTAATATATTGTTTTACTTGTCTTGCAGTTAATTTCTCTATCCCCCCTACCTCAAACGCAAGTTCGATGAATGCATCCTCAAAATGCACAATAGTAGCGCACGCCTCATAGAGTTTGCTTTTTAGTTTTTCTGTCCAAACCTCAGGATTCTCGTGAATAAAGGTCTTAAACAG
>CAYPDK010000024.1:0-66318 GCA_964409505.1 uncultured Rickettsiaceae bacterium | reverse complement strand
CCATTGCTCTGATATTTTTGTATCTCTAAGATCTATATAACCTATACCACCCTTTCCTTGAAAAATAGTTTCAAAATTAAATTTAAAGGGATCTCTATCATTAGGAGAAGACTTATTTTCATTATTTGCAAATAAATCATATTCAACTACTTCTAGTACCATCATAGTTTTAGGATCAAGAGGAATTACAGATTTTACAATTTCATTATTAGGAAATTCAGCATCAAAAAACGATTTATTATGCTCAATATGCTTTAAATATTGTTTAAATGACTCCAAACTTTGACCAGCCTTAGATAGAACTACTTGAGGTTTAGCAAATCTTTGATCAAGTCTATAGAGCATATATCTAATTTCTTTTGGTTGCAGATATGGTCTTGCCTTTCCAAGTTGTTCTGTAGGAAGTCCTTTTTTATCTAAAGTAATATAAACATTTGACCCTTCTTCGAGAATTAAGTTAGATCTAACCCAGTTATTATTTGATATATCTAAAGAAACAGTATCTGTTGCTTTATCAAAATAATTATTACCTATATTTCTGCAACCTGATCCTTGAATTAACTCGCTCCAAAAATCAGTTAAAGGTTCATCTACTGACTCTGTAGCATATGACTCTGTAGCTTTTATAAAAATACAAGCAGTAAAAAAGAGTACTAAAAATACTTTTATAAGGAGTATATATTTTTTTTTTATACAAAAAATTAACAAAGTCTTAAATAAATAGGTAAATTAATGATTTAACATTAATATTTTACTAAAAAACATCTAAAAATTCTATTAATGCACTTACAAAATAAGTATTCACTCCAAGGAAAGAGCTAAATTTATTACTAATATACGTATTAAGGTTATACAAATAATATAATCAATAGGTTTTATTAAATATCATTTAACTTACCAATTAATCAAATTTTTAATTTTGCTATCGATACATATTCATATTTTTATATTAACTCTAGATTTAACTTAATGTATCTGATTTTTATCTGATGTATCTAGCTTCTTTTCAGAATAATTATGTTTTACTGCACTACTTTCATATCCCGCATTGCGCTTCACTCTGCGAGTAGCCCAAGCCACTGCTTTAGCAGTTACTTTAGCAGTTACTTTAGCAGCTGAGACAGAATATCTCAGCGGCACTCTTGATACATCCAAAGCTTTATATAAAAAACTTCTCTTAAAATCTACACTCTCATTTGTAAATAAACTACTTGTAAGAATCTGAATAAACTCATCATACTCCCTTATGATAGTACCTATTATCATTATAGTAACAATTCCCGAAATTTCTAACAACAAATTACTATCTGTATGGTGAACTCCCCAGGCTTTATAATAAGGAAGACATATTAATACCATACTATTAAGTGTATCACCAGCCAAAGCCATAATAATACTGGAAACCCACCCAATAGCAGGAATTGGGTACGTAAGAGTCAACACCATACCGAGTGTAATAGGGAAAGCACACTTTACACATAAACTATAACCAATTACTTGATCCAAGAATACTGTAAAAATATCCATCAATATTGACAATCCTAGGATATATAATATAGGATAAAATAGGAAAAACATAATACGTTTAATCCAGTTAAAGAAAAATTCAGATGTTTTTTCGAATAAGCAAAATAGCAAAAATATTGGTCCAAGAGAAATCAATGCTAGAAGCATTATAAGAGAGTACAGATACAAAGTAATTGCTTCAAATGAAGCCACAACAGCACATATAGTATAGGCAAGAACTAAAGTCGCCATAAATATTCCTAAATAACCTGTTCCGATTACAGCAATTAATTGTTTCCAAAACAATCCTCCTATTAACTTATTTAAACATTCAGCTACAAATTGAAAAATTGCTACAGAGCTACTCTGCCCCTCCGCTGGAAGATCAGAGCCCAAGACAAGTAATATGATCTCATTGGTAAAGTTTTGAACTAGAGGAAAAATATAATCATTAAAAAAAACAAATGTTCCCCCGTTAATTATACCTGCTACAAGAGTAATTTTGATGATTCTCACAACCAAATCTAAATTACTAATTGTCACAACACCTGTCAAAAACATAAAACCATAAATGATTATGTATAATGCAAGAACAGCTCTTATAATTAGGAAAAAATTTGTACATCTCTCTCTATCAACACTTGTTGGATCATCGTTAGGCTCTACATAGCAAGTCATTTTTTTAAAAAAATCAACAATTTTAACATTTACTGTATTAGGAATAAAATCTATAATGGGCCCTACAAAATTTTCTAAAAAATCCTTTCCTTTAACTAAGCCAGTCCAAGATATATTATATTCTCCTACAATTTCTTCTGGACTACTTTTAAAAGGTTCTCCCACTTTCACCCTAATCCAAACAAAACCTTTATTATCTGGCACTAATTTATAAGCAAATTGTCCTTCTTCTCCGTCTTCAACTTGCATTAACGTAGGTTTTAGCTCCTCTTCTGGCAATTCATTAGGATCATCATCAGATATGACATATTCTATCATACCATTTCCCCACATCTCTAATCCTGATTTAGGATTAACTTTAAAGGCTGTTTGCTGAATATCAAATATATAGCCTCCTCCCAAATCCCCTGAACCCTCTGTATCAAAGTAAATCTTTAAATCACCATTATGTCCTTCATTCATATTATTTATAAGAAGACCTGGCTCCTCTTCAGTAGGGTCGTCTTTTAAAAAACTAACAGGTATTACTTTATCAGCTGATACTCCAGGTATAACAGTACCACTTTCATTGTCGGTAAAAACACCCCACAAAAAACCTGGAGTTACAAATTCATATTTAAGCCTAATATCAATTTTATTATCTTCATTAGGCTTATTATCAGGAGAAAAAATATTTTCTCCTCTTATCAAATTTTCACTAAAAATATCAGTATAATATCTCCCACAAACGCTATCAAAGTTATTATTAATCTTATTACACATCATCTCAATATTTCCACTAATAGGACTTACATGCATATATGGTATATATTCGAGCTCTTCTGTAGGTTTTCTTTCTCTATGTATTTTTACCAAAAATGAATCACCTGAATTAAGTTTTAGCAATATTTTTGTCTTCTGTGAGGCTTTAAAAATTAAGGACAAGACCTCTGAACTACCTACTTGTGGAATTTTGATCTTCTTTTCCTCGAAATTTCCCTCGATATTATTTTGATGTAAGGATACTCGAGCCAAACTGATCTCACCCCCAATAGTGAAATCAATCTCTGCAGGAGAATAAGACTTTTCAGAACCACCTGTAACTTCATCTATATATTGTCCTGTATTAAGCCACTGAAAATACTTCAAAGGTACTGGAATATCAACATTTTCTCCTGATTCTGGTACTACTCCTGATGGAGCAAAAATTTTATCTGCTCCATTTCCTGCAAGAACGATATTTTGTGTAGAAATGTAGTCCTTATTGTTTAGCTTACCTTCTGTATCAACAGCGTATCTAAATTTACAACCTCCATCAATAAGAGAAATCACCCAACCCGCACAAAATAAAACACAACTAACAATCAAAGACCCAATTAAGATAAGTATAAAAAAATGATAATGGTCTTGAGATTTGTGTTCTGGATTTAGTAATTTGTCAGCATGTTGTTTAGCACTGTTACTTACTCCACTAGCAGCCCCCTTTGCTGCGTTTTTAGCATCTGTACCTATTTTAGAAAATAATTTTGATGACATTTTATACCATCTCTACATTTCAATATTTAAAAATCCCTTTAAAAATCCTAAAAATCTTGTAGATAATAAAGCAAATAAAATATTTACATACAGCAATTGAAAAAGATTGGTCATAAGAGATGATAAATGTGTTAGTTTAGGAAAAGAAAATATAAATAAAAATTTATATTTTGACCAGTTATGACCGTAATAATACTCTATAAGCTGGTACAAGATACTATCTGAACATTGTTTCTCCGTAAAATTATATCCTATTTTAAAAGTACTAAATTTTTGAGAGGGGATATGTATATCCTCAGATGAGGGTTCATAAATATAATCCTGTCTTGAATAAGAGCAACCAGGAGAAAGAATTTGATCATAAAAAAATAAAATGATAGCTACAAAAGCAGCCGTAACAATTGGTAAGACAACAAATGATACCAATATCCTATACCAACCTTCGAATAAATGTCTAGTTTTATCAAAAAGTAAGCTAGGAATTAATATTGGGCTTAAGTATAAAGACAAATAAATAACAAAAATTGACATTAAGTAAGAAGTAACAAATAAGAAAATATAAATAAATATTACAACTACAGCAAATAGCACACTAGCTGATATATGTATGTAAAAATTTGGTATCAACATCATATACCCTATCACTGTAAAAATATTTAAATTATCCATTACTTTTAAAGATGAAGGGGCATTAGGATTATGAAATACCCCCAATGTATTTTCTAAACTAAAATTTGTACCCTCTAAACTAATATTATGTGCTTCCAAAAAACCTTCCTGAAAATTATCTGTTATAGAATTCACTCCTAAAATAGATAAAATCCTACATTCCACTATATCCCAGAGGTAGTAATTTATATCAACATATCTTCCTCTTTCAAAATTACATAAATTATTATTTGAGACTAAAAGAGAAGAAAAAACAAATTCACTAACCTGATTAATTAATCCTAACGTAATAGGCAAAACATATTCTTCTATACCATTAACCCTAAAAGATACTGATAGTCCGTTTCTATCATTTTCAGCACTTTCAGAATCTTTATTATTAATATCAAAATTAGGTAACCCTATAGATAAATAAATCACAAAGACCACTTTCATAATTGCCATGAAGATTTCTGAATTAGATAATAATCCTTCTCTATTCTGATCACTAAGATTGAGCAAAATTTGAAAACCATAAAACATGATATAAAGTGTTAAAGCAGCAAAGACAAATTGTTTCATGTAGTTTTGAAAATAAGGAAATGAATTAAGAAATGCAGAACTATTAGGTATACAATTCATATCCTGCGACCTTACGGGAAATAATATATAATTTATATTATTTATCATACAATTTATAATTGTTCCCAAATTACCATATAAAATCTGACTTTTTCCGACAGAGTTTACAAAACAATCCGGTATAGGAGAGCCGGTACATGATTCAGGAGAAAAACCAATACCACCAATACCTTTTGATACCGCAGTACTTTTAGATCTTGAAGCGATTTTAAGCCATCCATCTACAGTAGGAATAGTCAAATAATTACCGTATTGATCAGACAAATATCTAATTTCTAACCCATGAAACAAAGAAGAAACAAAACTATATTTTTCACTATATTGTACAAAATTACTGTTTTCACTGATATTTGTACCTTCCCTATCATGAAAACTATCTTGATCAAAAAAATAAGACTCTCCTATATTTGATAAAGTCCCCTCTATGCCAGAAAATTTTTTGATATATTCACCAGAAGTATTTTCTACACTTTCTGGAGGAATGGTATAAAAAAGCATAAAACGAAAAGTAGAATTATGATTACACCCGTATAAATCCTCTGAGACAATCTCAATATGATCCAAGATATCATGATATCTTGGATCTAAAGTATTTTCCCCTGCATATTTAGTGCAAGTAATAAATTTTAGATCAGACGAACCAGGTGGTTCTTTCCCAGGTGGTTCACTACTAGGGGATTTGCTACCAGGGGGTTCACTACCGGGGGGTTCCATGCCAGGAGGTTTGCCGCCAGGAGGTTCGCTACCAGGAGGTACTGTACCAGGGGGTTCCATGCCAGGAGGTTTGCCGCCAGGAGGTTCGCTACCAGGAGGTACTGTACCAGGGGGTTCCCTGCCAGGAGGTTCGCCGCCAGGAGGTTCGCGACCAGGAGGGACTGTACCAGGGGGTGCCCTGCCAGGAGGTTCGCTGCCAGGAGGTTCTGTACCAGGAGGTTTGCTTCCAGGGGGTTCCATGCCAGGAGGTACTGTACCAGGAGGTTTGCCACCAGGGGGTTCCATGCCAGGAGGTTCTGTACCAGGAGGTTTACCGCCAGGAGGTACTGTACCAGGAGGTTCCCTGCCAGGAGGTTTACCGCCAGGAGGTACTGTACCAGGAGGTTCCCTGCCAGGAGGTACTGTACCAGGAGGTTCCCTGCCAGGAGGTTCCCTGCCAGGAGGTGCTGTACCAGGAGATTGTAATATCATTAGAGGTGTAGCTGTGTCAGATAATTTCTTCCCTATTGTTTTGCTAAGATTTACTTGATTAGAAGAACTGTTAACTACTAAATACCCATCTAAACCGGTTTCTGACACTCTTAAAGTAAGATCATATGGATTATTAAAATAAAAAGTAGAATCTTTCTCAGAAATTAATAAATTTTCTGAAATAACATTACTATGATCTGATATTTTTTGTTGTATAGAATCTGCTATATTTTTTTCTCTATATTTTGAATTATTAACACTTTCCCTATAAATATAAAAAGACTCAGCTCCTGCTGAGCTAGATCCATGTATTACACTACTTATAAGTAAGAAAAATATACAAAAAAAAATTTGATATTTTTGTACTTTCTTCATATATTCTCTAATATATAAAGTAAATAACTAATTTAATAAAATGATTTCTTAAAGTTTCACCCAAATGGAATTTTACTACACATAAATGCAGATAAATACAAACAAAGAGTTTAAACATAAAAATATTTCAAAGTTTTATACATATGTCTCTCAAACAGCACTAACAATAAATTTGATTGATGTATTTTAACTAAAAATTTTATAAAAAATGGCAGGACACTCTAAAGCAAAGAACATAAAACATAGAAAAAATGCTCAAGATCAAAAAAGAGCAAAGTTATTTACTAAATTAACAAGAGAAATTTCTTCTGCAGTAAAATTAGGAGGAAAGGATTCGAATAATAATCCAAGATTACGCAAAGCCATAGAAGATGCAAGAGGATCAAATATGCCAAAAGATAAGATTCAAAAAGCAATAGATAATGTAAACGAACAATAAAACTTTAGAGTTAAAAAAATATTGATAAGCTCATACAAACCAAGGAGGTTTCTCTATTTTAAATCTGATTTTAGGATCTTCTATCCACTCACACATGTTCCATATGTTAATATTCATTAATCCTATAGCTAATTTTTTATAATAAGAACAAAGTAAACCAATTTTTTCACCTTGATACTTTAAAACATATGGCACTTCAAGAAAAGTTATATCTTTATCTGAAATAACTTGGTATATTTTTTTTCTTATCACTCCTTGTGTTTTTACTCTAGAGATTAATTCCTGCCCCAAATAGCAACCTTTAGTAAAAGAAATAGCATTTAATTGCTCTCCTGCAAACTCCAACGGAATAGATTTATTGTATATTAAATCCAAATATCCATCTATAATAGAGTACCGATATTTATCATGAACATACAAATCTTTTTCATAGAGATTATTTTTTTCTATAGAAGAGCTTTTATCTCTATACACAGCAGATCTAAAGCACATTTTATAATATCGTGAATCTTTTTTTGAATAGAGAGCAAGGTCTTTTTCAATCATATTTGTAGAATAAATTATAAAAAATGAATTTGAGAGATCAGTTATTTCAATTTTTTGATTTAATTTATAAAAATTTAAATGCTCTATTAATCTTGTTCTCTGAGAGTTATGAGTTTCTAGAAATAATAGATCAGTATTTTCTACAAAAATGAAACTATCACTCAAGTACCTTCCTTTGCTATTTAAAAAAAAATTGTAAGAGTACTGATTATTAATTAAATCATTTGTAGTAAATCTGTTAACAAATATCTGAGCATTTTTACCCTCTATACGTAACAGGGAAAAGTCTTTTAATATTTCATACATACTTAGTACTAATTTTTATTTAATAAGCTTATGAAAAACTTCTTCTAGGTCTGGCTCTATAATATTAAGATTAGTGATTTTTTGATCTATCTGAGCAATTTCTCGTATTAATTCATTAAAATTCTGCTTTGAATCTTCAATAATAATTTTTATTTTATTAAAGCCACTTTCTTCCACCTTACACTTTTTATTTAGAGCATATATAGTCTTATCCTCTATTTTATCTTGAAATGATAGTACTATGTATCTCGATCCCAAATCTTGGAGCATTTTTTTAGTTGAGTTTTGTTGTATAATCCTTCCTGCATCAATAAATGCTACTTCTTCGCACAGCTCCTGTGCTTCTTGCAGATAATGAGTTGTAATAATGATTGTTTTACCATGTTCTTTTGAAAGCATTCTAATATATTGCCAAAGCTGAGATCTAAGATGTATATCGACCCCTGCAGTTGGCTCATCTAAAATAAGTATTTCTGGGAAATGCACCATTGCTTTTGCAACTAGAAGTCTTCTCCTCATACCTCCAGAAAGCTCTTTAGGAGTGTTGTTTTTTTTATCTCTAAGACCAAGAGCATCTATAATTTCATCAGATTTTCTATTCTCAGGCCTAACACCAAAATATCCAGCACTAAGCTCTAGGGTATCCCTGACAGGAAAAAATGTATCCATTAATATTTCTTGAGGTACAATTCCAATCAGTGTCCTTGCAGTTTTAGGTTTTTTATCTATATCAATTCCTAATACTCTAGCCACTCCAGAAGTTTTTATAACCATTCCTGCTAAAATATTGATCATTGTTGACTTACCTGCTCCATTTGGCCCTAAGAGTCCAAATATTTTTCCTCTTGGTACTTTTAGAGTAAAGTCATTTAGTGCAAGTTTATAATTTTTTTTGTTTTTGTCACCATAAATTTTTACTATTTTATCAAGCTCAAGTGCAAAAGGGTAATCTTTCATCTTTTAGTGAATCGTCATATTGAAGAATAAAATAACTTTATAATATGGGGCGAATGACCGGACTTGAACCGGCGCTTTCAGAGTCACAGTCTGAATTTCTAACCAACTGAATTACACTCGCCAAATTTTATATTACCTGTAAAAAACAACTCAAGACTCATAATTATGTAAGGCCTTTAAAATCAGTTATTACAGTTTATAGAAGTAATATACTATTAATTCTTTAAAAAAATCAATTAAAATATCCAACTATTAAAAATCCAATCCAATGTAAAACAATAAAAAATAACTAATTATTTACTTAACTAAAAAAACTTTATATAATTGTGCTTGCTTTTAATAAAAAAAACTGAGAACAAATTCTTTATGATAGTAGTTGCAATGTCTGGAGGAGTAGATAGTTCTGTTGTGGCCGCTATGCTTCACGAGCAAAAGGAGGATGTAATTGGTATTACTTTAAAATTGAATAATTTCGAAGAAGGATCTAGTACATGTTGTGGTGGCAGTGACATAGAAGACGCTAAAAGCGTAGCTTCTAAGATAGGTATAAAACATTACGTACTAAATTATCAAAAAGAGTTTACAGAAAATGTTGTAGATGATTTTGTAAATTCTTATATGAGAGGACAGACCCCTCTACCTTGTGTTAGATGTAACCAATCTGTAAAATTCCGAGATTTATTAAAAGTATCCCAAGATTTAGGAGCAACAGCTCTAGCTACAGGACACTACGTAAGAAGATTGCAAGGCAAAGATGGGATGATAGAGCTTCATAAAGCAAAAGATTCTCTAAAAGATCAAAGTTATTTTTTATTTTCTACTACTCAAGAACAATTAAATTACCTAAGGTTCCCTCTAGGAGAATTTTCTAAAAGTACAACAAGAACAATGGCCAAAAGATATAATCTACACTTAGCAGAGAAACCAGATAGCCAAGACATATGTTTTATACCAAAAAAAAATTATAGGAATTTTTTATCAAAAAATCTTTTCTCTAAATCTATAAAAGCTCTCAAAGGAAAAGTGATACACGCAGACGGATATGTACTTGGTGAGCACGACGGTGTACATAATTACACCATAGGCCAAAGAAAAGGAATACCTAGCTCTTTACCATATCCTTTATACGTAAATAAAATCGATGCCAAGAATAATGTTATACATGTCGGCCCAGAATCTACTTTATTTAAAAATACATTCGTTATTGAAAACATAAATATTTTGGATCAATCAATTATTAACCAGAAAAAATACTTATCTACTGTTAAAATTAGATCTACTTCTGAAGAATTAGAATCATATATTACTGTGTTAGATTCTAAAAAAATTTTGGTAGAACTTCTAAAGCCTGTAAAAGCAATTACGCCAGGACAAGGATGTGTTATATATAAAAAAAGTCAAATTCTAGGCGGAGGATGGATTACATCTGACATATCTTAATTAATAATTTTTAAATTCTGAATTAATTCATAAAAACTAACAGTACAACTATGAACTATGAAAAAAGATTTTTTTAAAAGAAAAAAAATAGAAGATGCAAAATCTACTACTTCTAAAAATGAACTATCTAAAAGTTTGGGAACATTAGATATCACTATAATTGGGGTCGGGAGTATTGTTGGAGGAGGAGTTTTTGTGTTTACAGGAATTGTAGCAGCTAAATATTCTGGTCCTGCCATTATGTTCTCATATCTTATTGCTGGTTTATTGTCTTTTTGCTCTGCACTTGCGTATATAGAACTTGCATCTATGATTCCATCATCCGGCGTAGTTTATACATATTCCTACATTGCTTTTGGAGAAATTATTGCATGGATTAGTTTTTTTGTAATATTTTTAGAATTTAGTACTGCAGCAGCCTCCGCTACTTTAGGCTGCGCTAGATATTTATTAGGGTTTTTAGAATCTGTAGGAGTCAATTCCGACACTTTATTTTTTCCATTTACAAAAATAGAAAAAGCAAAATTATTCGCCTTATTAATAATATTTTTTTTAACGAGTGTTTTATGTTTAGGAACAAATTTAGGTAAAAAGATATCATTTCTTTTTTTTAGTGTTAAAATATTTGTAATTTTTTTATTCTGCTTTGTAATAGGAAAGCACTTTAACCCTGTGTATTGGGAAAATTTTATTCCTTTTGGAATTAAGGGTATATTCGCAGGAGCAAGTTTTTTATATTATTCATTTAATGGATATTCTCTACTCGCAAGTACAGCCTCAGAGTGCAAAAACCCACAAAAAAATTTATCACTAGGTACTATAGGAGCGATTTCAATAGCAATTATTCTATATTCTGCAGTCGGAATTATATTAACCGGATCTACACACTACAAGAATCTAAACATGCCAAATATTTTATCTTTTGTCATGCAATTATATAATTATAAATTTTTTGCTATTGTTGTTTCTTTTGGAGCGTTCTTTAGCATATTAAGTGTTATATTTTTTAACTTATTCGCACTTTCAAGAATTTTGTTCACAGTTGCAAAAGACCAATTGATTCCAAAATTCTTCTTTAAGTTAAACAAATACAAAATTCCATATATTGCTGTATGTATTTCTGGATTAATTGTAATTTTGTTAATTTTCCTCTTAGATATTGAAAAATTGGCTAAATTATCCAGCATTTCCAGCCTTATGAATGCATTTACCATCATGCTAATAGTAATAAAATTAAGAATAGATTTCCCAACAACTAAAAGAGTCTTCATCATGCCCTTCTTAAAAATAATTGCTCTTATATCTTTTTGTACGATAATTTTTTTACTCTCTGGAGAATTTTTTGATTTCAAAAATAAAGTATTTACATATCACTTTAAAGTTATTTTTGGCTTTTTACTAATAACCTTATGTTTATATTGCGTCCCAAGTTACTTGAATAAAAATTTTAAATAAAAGCAAAAATTTAAAAAACTCTCTTGTAAAAAGTTATTTACTGTTGTAAAATTGGCTCTTAGTTGTGTTATATTTTATTTAACAATGAAAAAATGATGAACGAGACTCTAAAACTAGAAGACGAATTTGATTTAATAGAGGCCTCTAAGAGAAAGACAGTATTTTTCTTACCTAAATTTTTAGTTTCTATATTCTTAATAGAAATGTGGGAAAGGTTCAGTTATTACGGAATGAGAGCCTTACTTGTAGTTTACCTAATAAGCTTCTTAAATTTTGAAGATACAGATGCCTATACATTATTCTCTATATATGGATCGATGGGTTATTTTCTTCCTTTGGTAGGAGGTTTTGTTGCAGATAAAATTTGGGGGTTCAGCCAATCTGTTATTGTAGGAGCGATCATTATTTTTTTAGGTCATTGTACACTTGCCGTATCCTTTCTAGATAATTATTTTACATACTTAGGACTTGGTTTGATCTCTGTAGGTACAGGTTTTTTTAAGGGAAACATGAATAATATTCTTGGACTATTTTATGATACTGATAGCAGAATAGAAAAAAAGAGAAATTCAGGTTTTACTCTTTTTTATGTAGGAGTAAATCTAGGAGCTTTTCTATCTACTACTGCTTGTGTTGCTTGTAAGGAATATTATGGAACTCATGTAGCTTTTGCACTTGCTGGATTTGGTATGTTAATTGGATTAATGGTACTGCTATACAACAAAAAATTATTTGACAAGATAGAAAAAAAGGCATTAATCGGGGAAGTTCCTAAATTAAGCGTTGCTACTAAAGAAAACTTGATATGGAAAAAAGTACTTATATTTATTGGAGTAGTGATTACATTGTTATTGATAACAACACTGCTTAAAGAAAGCACGGTAGTAGTAAATTTTTTTTCTAGTTTAAGCACCAGTACAAAGAAATTAATAGTAATATCTTTGATATCGCTTATAGTCCTTTTTGTGTTCTATCTCTTATTTTCATTAGATAAAAAACAAGAAAGAAAGAATGTAATGTTACTATTTATATTCTTTTTTTTCAATTTCGTATTTTTCGTTTATGAAATGCAAACAGGTAGTTTATTTAATTTATTTTTTATAAGACATACTCATAACAATTTTTTAGGAATAAATATACCTGGAGAAATGTCACAATCAATTAACCCTTTTGTTGTGATGACTTTTGGGATTTTTCTCTCAAGCGGTATATTTAAAAATAATTTAGGCAAGAAATATGATTTCTTAAGAGTTTTATTAGCTTTGCTTTCAGTAAATATATACTTTGTAATCATTTACCTTGGCTGCGTAAATGCAGACCTTGCGGGTTATTCCGCTTATATTTACCCTTTTACATCTGTAGTAATTATGAGTATTGGTGAAGTTTTAATCTCTCCATTTACTATTGCTAAAACGACTGAGCTAGCCCCAAAATCTTTAAAGGGGTTCTTTATGGGAATTAATATTTTATTTCTTGCTTTGTCAAATTTGGGGGGAATATTTTTAGGACAAATGTTTGCTGTTCCAAAAGGTTTATCTCTGCCAGAATCGTTAGCAATTTATGAGGCTGGATTTTTATCGTTAATAAAAATCAATATATTTGTAACTATAGCCTTTGTTGCTCTTATACCATTGATGATATGGCTTGTGTCAAATCCAAAGTCTAATACAAAAACTATTAATTAGAGTTTTATTTAAAAAAATTGTAAACATGAATTAGTTTTTTTGTAAAAAATAGTAATTAGAAACCCATAGATATATTCTACAAAGAGCAAATTGGCTCTCTGTTATAGTTCTGTTATAAGAGTAGGACTCATAAAAATAAATTTATACCAAAATAGAATTGATACGTAAGCTTTTTTCTTTGTTTATTAAAAGACTTGTTGTTCTTATTATAAGGATTATAGTAACACTTGTTTATAGAACTAAAATATCTGGTAAGAGTAATTTATTACTAAATAAGAACAAAAAATCTATAATAATATGTAACCATTGTTCTTATTTAGATCCTGTACTATTGACGTTATTCCTCCCTTATCAACATAAAGAATTAGTCTTTGCAATTAATACACATATCTCGAAAATTTTTTGGATCAAACCTTTTTTGAGAATAATCCCTACTATTACAATAGATCCAAATAATCCAGTGTTTCTTAACAGGCTCTATAAACATATAGAATTAGGCAAAAAAATAATTATTTTTCCTGAAGGAAGAACAAGTACTACAGGCTCTTTAATGAAGATATATCAAGGAGTCTCTTTACTTGCAGAAAAATCTAACGCCTCACTTATACCTATAAGGTTATCTGGCACAGAATTCATAGTTTTTTCTAAATTAAATAAGTGTTTTAGAAACAATATAATAAGAAAAAAAATAAATATTAACATTGGCACTCCTTTTAACCTCATAAAAAATCCCAATCTAGACTTAAAATCTAATAGAAAAATTCTTTCAAATCAAATCTATCAAAAAATGAGTGATATGATTGTTAGCAAATATGAACTAGACATAGATAATAACATATTCAAAGAGCTCATATACGCTTCAAAAAAATACGGAAAAAAAACGAAAATTTTAGGAGATAAATATCAACTATTCTCATATCAAGACATAATAAATAAAACAATTCTGTATACGCAATATTTCAAAACAAAATTATTAAATAGTGAGAATATTTTAATATTACTTCCAAATTCTGTTGAATATATATATATTTTTCTTGCTTTAACTATACTACAAAAGCCAAAATTTATAATAGATTATACTAAAACTCTAGATTGGATTATAGATAATTTATCTAATTATAAAATAGGGTCAATAATAACTTCAGAAAGTTTCATAAAATCTCTCAAATTTGAAAAATTAATCAAATATCTCGAAGAGAATAAAGTACAAATTATCTTTCTAGAAGAGGCAAAATTTAGAATTTTTAAAAAAAAAACTCTTTTAAATCTCATAGAGAATATATATTTTAAATGCACATTTTTGAAAAGTAAATTACTCAAAAATTCCCTTGAGAACAACAACTATTATATCTCCCCATATAAAGAAAGCAATATAAGTACTATCTCAGACTATGAAATAAAGCTAAACATCCTACAAGTAAGATCTAAATTAGATTTAAGATACTATGATATAGTGCTAAATACTCATTTTTTTTGCTTTGGATATAGTATAATTTTTAGTTTATTACCTTTATTTTTTGGTATAAAAAGTTTTATAGTACATAGAACTGATAATTATAATCTAATTTCAGAATTACTCTACAGTAGAAATATAACTATGTTTTTTTCTACAGGAGAATTAGTAAGAGAATGTTATAAAATTTCAGATACGTTTAATTTTTATAAATTGAGATTAATTATATTAGAATGGAATAGTTTTTTTAGATCAACAAAGAAAATTTTTTCAGAAAAATTACCTGGTATCAGATTTTCAAGCTTCATTCATAATGAATCTCTAACTTTAGCACTTGGTAATCAAAGAGATAGCAACGAATATGAGAATTTTTTACTACTTCCTAATATAAGTAACAGTGAAGTGAGTCAAGAAATACCTAAAGCTCAAACAAATCATACTCAATTAAGTATTTCTTCGTATCAAGACATACAAAGGTTGCTAGAGCAAAATAGTCAAATGAAATTAAAAAATGACTCTAAAGATTTAGTATTAAATGAATTCTGTCAATACGTAACTAAATACGATTATTTTTTTTCCTATTTTTTAGATAAAGATTCTATATTAAAGCTAGTAGATCATATAATGATAAATATATTCTGCGTTCCGTATAATATAGAATACGATGTGCTAGAGATGATTTATAACATAACATTATCAGACACATATCCTACAAAAAAAATGTTTGAACTATATCTAACAAAATACAAAACTGATCTTAATATTAAGTTTGAAATTCACCATATCCTCAAATAAAATAATCAAGAAAAAAAGCTGAAAAAATTAGAACTCTCTCCTATATCGGATAAAATAAAATAGACAGAAATATCTACCTTACAAGATAAAGCTTCCGCTTCTTTTTCAGAAAAATTTGAAATAAATAATGTCTTATTTAACCTAACAAGATTTTATATGCTCAATAGCTTGTTGTGTAATCACTCTACCTTTTGGAGTTTTGTGGACTAACCCTATTTGTATTAGATATGGCTCAATAGTTTCTTCAATTGCATCTTTTTGCTCGGAGAGTCCTGCTGATATTGTCTCTAACCCTACGGGACCTCCGTTATAATTTTCCTGTATAAATTTAAGGTATCTATGATCATTACTGTCAAGTCCTAATTTGTCAATAAGTAAGTAATTCAAAGCTAGCTTTGAAATATCTTCGTCAATAATCTTTTTTTCATAAACTAAAGCATAATCTCGTACTCGTCTAAACAATCTCAGAGCTATTCTAGGTGTACCCCTTGATCTACGAGCTATCTCAGATGAGGCGTGATGTGTGAGCTCGGAATTAAGACGTTCAGCCATTTTGTTAATAATTTTGACCAAATCATGATACAAGTAAAAATTAAGCCTTATCTGTATAGAAAACCTATCTCTCAAAGGATTACTTAATAAGCCAATACGAGTCGTCGCACCTATAAGAGTAAATTTTGCTAAATCAATCTTAATAGATCTTGCAGAGACTCCCTCACCTATCAAAATGTCAATTTTGTAATCCTCCATAGCGGAATACAGTATTTCTTCAACATTAGTGCTTAATCTATGTATTTCATCTATAAATAATATGTCTTTATGTGATAAATTAGTAAGAATAGTGGCTAAATCTGCAGGCTTAGACAAAATTGGAGCAGAGGTACTTTTAATATTAACCTCCATTTCCCTGGCTATTATACTAGCAAGAGAAGTTTTACCAAGACCAGGTGGAGAATATAATATGACATGATCCAGTGATTCTTTTCTTGTCTTTGCTGCCTTAATGAAAACAGATAAGTTATATTTTATAGATTCTTGACCTATAAAATCATTTAATTTTTGGGGTCTTAAACTAAGATCCTCCTCTGCATTTAACTCTCTGTTTAACAAATCCCTATTACTCATATCAAAATTAAATTTATTTTTTCAAGCATTTTTTAATAAGGTTATCTAGTTCAATTGTTGGATTTTGCATATAAATTTTTTTTAACTTAAAATAGGTATCTTTTCTATTAAGACCTAAACTAATAAGAGCCTCCAGAGCATCTTGTATAAGAGCTCCACCATTATTATTACTCTCAAAATTTTCCTCTCCCTGAGATGTATTAGAATTAACAATAGCAAAAATCTTATTTTTAAGCTCTATTAGGATTCTTTCTGCAACTTTATGTCCAATGCCTACTACATTTAAAAACAAATCTTTATTTTTTGTCGTTACTGCTTTTTCTATATCATGAGAATTATATTGAGATAAAATGCTAAGAGCAACTCTATTACCAACTCCTTTAACAGAATTCAATAATAAAAATATTTCTTTTTCCTGTAGACTAAGAAAACCATATAATTCAAACTTATCCTCCCTGATATAGGAATATATAAAGAGTTCTAAATCTGACTTTAGATGTAATTGCTTAATCAGTTTTTTAGAACAAAAAACAATATAACTCACTCCAACAGAAACTGTTATATATATATGATCTTCAAAGATAGAATCTACAATTCCCTTTATTTTAGCAATCACACTATAGAATATATAATTAAATTTCTAATACTATAAAAATAGTTTATATAAAGCAATAAATTTATTATAGCCTAAAAACAAAATTTTTTATGACAAAATTCTACTTCACTACTCAGAAATTCTTTTAATACAGGCTCCACAATTAACCAACTTTGTTTCTAAATTTTGATACCCTCTATCAAGATGATATATTCGTGAAATTTTAGTTACGCCTTTTGCAGCAAGTGCAGCAACCAAAAGTGCAGCAGAGGCCCGAAGATCGCTAGAAACTACTTCCATACCTGTAAGAGTAGGAACTCCAGATATTTTAGCAATATTTTTCTCTATAGAAATCCTAGCACCCATTTTAATAAGTTCAGAGACATGTAAAAATCTTCTTTCAAAAATATTTTCTTTAATATAACAAACTCCCCTACTAATACTCATTAAACTCATAAATTGAGATTGTAAATCTGTACTAAAGCCCGGGTAAGGATTGGTTTCAATACTTAAAGAGCCTATTTCTCCATTATGAAAAATTTCTATAAAATCATCATTAATGTTGACCTGAGATCCTATTTTTCTTAAAGAATCAATTAAAGTTTTTAAATAAATATGATTAAAATTAAAAATCCTTACATGTCCCCTAGTAATAGCAGCTGCAATCATATAGGTCCCACATTCTATCCTATCACTCATAATAGAGTAGCTAGCCGAGACTAGATGTTTTTGTCCAAAAATAACAATATCTCTAGTACCAATTCCCTTAATTTTTGCTCCCATTCTATTAAGACAAATACATAAATCTTCTATTTCAGGCTCTATCGCACAATTATAAAAGTAACTTACTCCCTCAGCCATAACAGAGGCTAATATAGCCGTTATGGTAGCTCCCACAGAAATTAGGTTAAATCTAAAACGACAAGCTTTTAGCTTTTTATCCTTAATAGTAGCTACAACAAAGCCATTATCAATAACAATAGAAGCTCCCATAGATTTAAGTAACTCAATGTGAAGATCTACAGGTCTTGCTCCAATACTGCATCCTCCAGGAAGAGGAACCCTAGCTTTTTTAAATCTAACTAGAATAGGAGCTAAAACCCAAAAAGAGGCTCTCATCTGCTTAACTATATCATAAGGCGCAAGGAAATTATTGAGATTACTAGAGTCTAAAATAATACAAGACTCACTCTGAAGGAACTCAACATTACATCCAAGAGAAATCAATAATTTTTGCATTGTTAAAATATCCCGAAGCATAGGAATATTAAATAATTTCAATTTACCATGCTCCAACAAAAGTGACGATACCATAATAGGAAGAGCAGAGTTTTTGGCTCCAGAGATAAAAATATTACCTTTTAAAGATTTGTCACCCTCTACAATCAAACTATCCATAATACAAGTTGTCTTAAACTTATTATGATTTAGATAGTTTCTCCATTTTATCTTCTAAGGACTCATCCTCTTTAGTACTACTGTCATAAGAATTCTTTGACTTTAGTTTAGGACTTGGCAGTTTGTCTTCTGAGGACTCATCTTGACCATTATCCTGAGAAGTTTTACTGACTAATTTACCTCCTTCCAAGGACTTGTCTTCTGAACTACTATTATTAGAAGTATTTGTTGAAGATAATTCTGTATTTTTCTCCTCAAGTGCTGCCCCAATAATTCCATCTAATCTTGCTCCACTACTAGCAGACCCATATTCTTTTATAGCCCTTTCTCTAATTTCACTCTCAAGAGCTTTTATAGAAAGATTAGCTTTTCCGTTATTCTTCAAGAAGAGAATTTTAGCATCAAATTTATCACCTTGCACAAAATTTTTTACATTTTGTTCATATTTATTAATAGAGAGTTCGTATTTTTTAATAAATCCTTCTGCTCTATTATGATCCTTATCCTCAATAATGACATCCAAGCCATCGTCTTTTACCTGAGTTACAGTACATGTTACAACCATATTTTTTGAAAATTTACTAACCTCAACTTGCCTTTTTTTAGCAGGATCTTCAGTCAATTGTTTGATACCAAGAGTAACCCTATTATTTGGAATATCGATTCCTAAAACTTTACTTTCTACAATCTGTCCTTTTTTATAATTCTTAATTAATTCTAATCCATTTTTTTCCCAGCTAATATCAGATTCATGGATCATTGCATCATTATTCTCATTAATAGAAACAAAAATCCCAAAATTTGTAATATGCCTAATCGGAGCCGTAACAATACTTCCTACCGGATGCTTTGATTCAAATTCGATTAGAGGATTTTCAGAGCATTTCTTTATGCTTAAAGAGATTCTGTGTTTTTCTTTATCAATACCTATAATCATAAATTCTATCTCTTGCCCTACTTTTAATTTTTTTTTCGGATTGTAAGTATTTTTTCCCCAAGCTATCTCAGATAGATGTACAAGACCTTCTACTCCATCTGCAAGTTTTACAAAAATTCCATAATCGGCTATATTAGTAATTTTTCCTGTCATTTTTTGATTAACAGAGAATTTTTTATCAATCTCTTGCCACGGATTGTTATCCAGCTGCTTCCTCCCAAGAGAAACTCTTTTTGTCTTTTCATCATATTGGATTACTACAACTTTAATTTCTTCTCCTAAAGTAAGTACTTCTGATGGGTGATTTATCCTGTTCCAAGAAATATCAGTCACATGTAACAATCCGTCAATGCTTCCAAGATCTATAAATGCTCCATAATCAGTAATGTTTTTAACAATACCTGAAAGCACAGTTCCTTTGTCTATTTTAGATAGCATTTGTTCTTTAGCCTCAAGCCTTGACTCTTCTAAAATAGCCTTTCTTGATACAATAATATTTGATAACGCTTTATCCATTTTAAGGATTTGGAAAGGTTGTTTTATCCCAAGCAAACTATCCATATCCTTCACAGGTCTTACATCTACTTGACTTCCAGGTAAAAAAGCAATTACTCCATCTATATCTACAGTAAACCCTCCCTTTATTCTACTAAATATAACACCAGAGACTTGCTCTCCTTGAGAAAATTTTTGCTCTATTTTTTTCCAAGTCTCTTCTTTTAAAACCTTTAATCTACTAAGAACAGTCCCTTTTTTACTATCTACCCTTTCAACAAAAACATCAACAGTCTCACCCTCTTTAAGCGAAAATTCTGAATCTACATTAGACTTAAATTCAGAAATCGGTATTCTGGACTCATTTTTAAGATTCGCATCTACAGTAACAAAATCTTTTTCGATTTTAATAACTCGAGCCGCTATGATAGAACCCTCTAATTTTTCCTGAGCAGAAGATTTAATCATTTGATCCAAATTTTTCTTATCATCCTCTATTATACTAACACCATACAAATGTGAGACAAATTTATTACTTTTTTTTTTCATGATTAATTTAATTTAATTTACAAAATTATTTTACAAAGGTTAAAATTTTTTTTACCGCCTGATCTAAAGTTAAACTACTTGTATCCACTCTAATAGCCCCCTTTGCTTGGACTAAAGGAGAAACAGTTCTTTCAACATCTCCACAATCTCTTTTTTTTATAGCATTCAACACATCTTCAAAACTTAATTTGTCATTTTTTAATTTTAATTCATTATATCTTCTTTTGGCTCTAATTTCTAAGTCAGCGGTAACATAAATCTTCAAATCCGCTTCAGGAAAGACAACACTCCCTATATCTCTACCATCAACAACAACTCTCTTTTTTTTTCGTACAAATTCCTTTAAATACTCGTTAACAAATCTTCTCACAAAGGGATATGATGCAATCATAGATGAGATATAAGAGATTTTATCTATTTTTAAAGCCTGTTCAGCAAAATTGTGTTTAAATAATTCATCAAAAAAAAATTGAGATTTTAATGAAGATAATTTTACTTTCAACATATTTTGATCATAGCTATCAGACTCAAATTTAAAAGCTAAAAATCTATAAAACAAACCAGATTCTAGATAATATAAATTCAGCATCTCAGCAATTTTTTGTCCAACAGAGCTTTTTCCAGAAGCAGCTGGCCCATCAACAGCAATAATAAATTTTGTAAAAATATCACTACTAATATCACCACTACTAATTTTCACATCTCCAATATTCATTAATAAAATGTAAATGTAATATATATTATAAAAATATAAAACTCAAAATTTGATATAATTCCTAACTGAACCAAACAGACAAAAGCAATAAATCACAATTTAAGACCTGTAAATCATAATCTATTTTTGTAAAAAATCAAACAGAAATGTAATCATTTGCATTGATAAGATTCATATCTACTTTATAGAAAAACTAAAAAAAAAGAATCATCTTGATTGTTTTTTAATATGAAATATACTCTATTGTCATAGATCTTAATTAAGATTCTCTTCATTAAGGAGCCAGTTACTGAAATCAGTTACTAAAGTCAATGAACTAGGGAGCAGTTAGCTTAGTTGGTTAGAGCGCTACGTTGACATCGTAGAGGTCGAAAGTTCGAATCTTTTACTGCTCACCAAGATGTTTTTTTGAATTTCTATTCCTTCCCAAGAATTATCCAAATTTAATCAAAACTTTACAATGACAAGAAAAGCACATAAATTTAGGCTAAAAACAACTAAAGAGAACAAATCTAAATTAGTGTTTAATAATCAAGAATTCATAGAACTAAAAAATTCATGATTTGTTTTTGTATTTTTGAATTTATCTAACAAAAATTCTATAGACTCAATACTCGACATAGGATTAATAATTCTCCTCAGAACCCATATTTTAGATAAATAAGTTCTATCAATTAGCAACTCATCTTTTCTAGTACCTGATTTATTAATATCTAAAGCAGGATAAATTCTCTTGTCCGCAACCTTACGATCAAGAACAATCTCAGAATTACCAGTTCCCTTAAATTCTTCAAAAATCACCTCATCCATTCGAGAACCAGTCTCTACCAAAGCCGTAGCAATAATCGTCAAAGACCCACCACCCTCAATATTACGAGCTGCACCAAAAACCCTTTTAGGCCTTTGCAAAGCATTAGCATCAACCCCTCCAGTAAGAACCTTGCCAGAAGAAGGTACAACATTATTATAAGCTCTGGCAAGCCTTGTGATAGAATCTAACAAAATTACAACATCTTTTTTTTGCTCAACCAATCTCTTAGATTTCTCAATAACCATTTCAGTAAGTTGTACATGACGAATTGCTGGCTCGTCAAAAGTTGAACTTACAACTTCTCCTTTAACGGATCTTTGCATATCTGTTACTTCTTCAGGTCTTTCATCAATTAACAAAACAATCAAGTAGGTTTCAGGATTATTTGCACTAATTGCATGTGCAATATTTTGTAATAACACAGTCTTACCGGTTCTAGGAGGAGCCACTATCAAAGACCTTTGTCCCTTCCCAAGTGGAGATATTATATCTATAATTCTAGTACTTTGATCTTTTTTTCCTGTTAACTCAAGTGAAAATTTTTCTTGAGGGTATATAGGTGTAAGATTATCAAAATGCACCCTACGATAAGAATTTTCCTTATCCTCAAAATTAATCCTGTATATTTTAAGAAGAGCAAAGTATCTCTCACTAGATTTAGGAGCCCTTATTTGTCCTTCTAAAATATCTCCTTTTTTTAACCCAAATCTTCTTATTTGGCTAGGAGAAACATATATATCATCTGGCCCTGCTAAGTAATTTTCTTCCGGAGACCTTAGAAATCCAAATCCATCTGGTAATATTTCTAAAACTCCCTCTCCGTTGATTACACCACCAGAATTTACTATATTTTTCAATATAGCAAAAATTAACTCTTGTTTTAAAAAAGAGTGAGCATTTTCTATTTTAAGCTCTTTTGCATATTCTTGGAGTTCTTGAGGCGCTTTTAACTTGAGACTGTTGAGAGTTATATGGTTTTCAACAATATTTCCAATGCTCGAGCTATTTCGCGAAATAGAGTTATCACTCTTGTGATCATTTTGATCAATATTTTTTTGATCCTTATTCACCTTGTTCATGCTAGAATTTTTTAATTTAATTTCTATTAAAAATTACAGATTTTTTTTCAAAATTAATCCCCTACTATATTGTATGGATTTACTAGGTATGGACTTACTAGATTCCTAGAAAAATAAAAATTAAGAAAAAGTTACCAATTGAAGGTAAGAATGTCTACGAGAAAAACTACTAGACCAAACCCACTATATACTTAAAAGACTTGTCTGTCAACAAAAATCTACCCATCTATGTTTTTTAAGATGAAAAAAGTGTCAGACCCCTCCAACATACATTATATCTGTAAAACAAATATGATGCATATTAAGTATATTTTAGTAAATTATACGTATTTTACTTTTAAAAAGATACTATTATCTAGATACTATTATTTGTATAACATCTTAGGTTAGTAATTGCTTGTAAGAAATTTGATATGCTGTTTAGTAAAATTCTGAAGGAGGTTTCTAAGTACACTAATATAACGTTAGCCTCTTCCCTACTCATAATATTATTAGTACTCATATTTCCTATACCCAAAGGGTTTTTAGATTTTTTTCTTTCAATATCAATATCAGTATCAATTATTATATTAATGAGCAGTTTATTTATATTAAAACCACTCGAGCTTAGTGTATTTCCAACAATTTTACTTATAAGCACTCTCTTGAGATTGTCTTTAAATATAGCCTCCACACGACTGATACTATCTCATGGACATCTGGGTTCAGATTCAGCAGGTAGAATAATAGAGGCATTTGGGAATTTTATCATGCAAGGAAATGTAGTTATAGGTCTTATTGTTTTCCTTATTTTAACATTAATCAATTTTATAGTTATAACAAAAGGCTCAGGAAGAATCGCGGAAGTTGCAGCAAGGTTTAGTCTTGATGCTATGCCTGGAAAACAAATGTCTATAGATTCTGATTTAAATAATGGTCTTTTAACAGAAGAAGAAGCTAAAAAAAAGCGCACAAACCTTGAAAATGAGACATCTTTTTATGGCTCTATGGACGGAGCTAACAAATTTGTCAGAGGAGACGCTATCGCAGGTCTGGTCATTACTTTTATCAATTTGGTAGGAGGAATGATAGTTGGAATTGTACAAAAAAACCTCTCCTTCAACATAGCGGTAAAGACTTACTCACTCCTTACTATAGGTGATGGATTAGTCTCTCAAATACCATCATTAATCATCTCTCTTTCAGCCGGGTTACTTGTAACAAAAGCGGGTGTTGTAGGTGCCACTGACAAATTACTGTTTCAACAATTAGGTAAATATCCAGAAACTCTGCTGGTTACTTCAATTGTAGTCTTTATTATGGGCTTTCTACCAGGACTTCCTTTTTTTGTATTCTCTTTGACCTCAGCTGTAATATTATTTATTTGGTACATCAGTCTTTTCTTTAAAAAGGATAAAAATACATCTAATGCTTTACATGAAAAATCCAACTCAAATGATAAAAGCTCAAATTTTGTGTCTCAAGAACAAAAATATTCTGACATATTAGCACTAGATTATATTAGTCTAGAAATAGGTTTGGAATTAATTGACATGATTAAAAATCCTAACATAAATTTTAAATTTATTATTGAAGAACTCAGAAAGGAATTAGCTCAAGAATATGGCTTTGTATTTCCTCCTATAAGAATTGTTGATAACATAACATTGGGATATGACCATTACGTAATCAAAATAAAAGGATTGCAAATTGCTAAAGGATTTATAAGGCGAGATAAGTATTTAGTCTTTAATCCACTAGGCAAGGAAGTAAACGTTATAGGTGAGGATTTTAAGGATAATGCTTTTGGATTTAATGCTAAATGGGTAGACATAAGATACACAGATGAGATTATTAAAAATAACTACACCTTAGTTAAAAGCCACTTTGTCATAATTACACATATAAAAGAAGTAATTAAAGAAAATATAGTGGATTTCTTATCCTATGGAGTTGTAGATCAATTAATAAAAAATATTCCGCAAGAACACAAAGCACTAGCAAATTATGTAGTTCCAGAAATTGCCTCCATTGCAACTATCCAAAAAATACTGCAAAACCTACTAAAAGAACTCATATCAATAAGAGATTTCGCCACAATACTCGAGGCAATAGGAGAAGTTGCTAAAAACAACCAAGATATTACCTCCATTACAGAATATGTAAGGTTTAAACTTTCACGTCAAATTTCCTATTCACACACAAATTCAGATGGATATATCTCCTCTATAATATTATCAGATTCCTGGGAAAATACTTTTTTAAACAGCATATCTCATACAGATGAGACTCTAAAAAGACCAAATTTCATAATGAAACCCTCTCAAATGCAACAATTTATACAAAGAGTAAATTTAATTTTTAGCAAATACCTCAAAGAAGGCTCTGATACTCCTGTGTTACTTTCTAACCCAAAAATCAGACCTTATGTAAAAGATATACTTGCACCCCTGCTCCCCAATATATTTGTTATGTCTGAAAATGAAATTTACCAAAAAACTAAAATAAAAACTTTAGATTTAATCTAATCACTATAATTAAAAATTTGATAGTAGTAAAATATAAAAATATTACTTTAAACTATCTTGCTTTATACAAGAAAAAAAATTATTTTGAAATGAGAACAATTTATCCTTATAGTGTTTTGTACAAATACTATAAAATTTTTAATTAATAACAAAATGTAGGTTTGTATGGATATCCACGAATATCAAGCTAAGGCTATTTTAAGAAACTATGGTTTGACTACTCCAGAGGGAGTGGTCATTTCTAAAAAAGAAGATATTAGGAAAATTATCGAAAATTTTGATTCTGAAATATATATTGTAAAAGCTCAAATACATTCTGGTGGAAGGGGTAAAGGTGGAGGAGTAAAAAAGGCTCATTCAAAAGAAGAAGCTATTTCTTTGGCTGAGAATATGTATGGTATGAATCTTGTTACTGCTCAGACTGGAGAAAGCGGAAGAACTGTTACAAGGATTTATATTGAATCTGGTTCTAATATTAGAAAAGAATATTACTTGAGTATCATTGTCGACAGATCTGAGGCTCGTCTTATGATCATCGGCTCTGAGAGCGGAGGAGTAGATATTGAAAGAGTAGCCAAACTTTTTCCTAAAAAAATAGTAAAAGTTTCAGTAGATCCTGTCCTTGGACTGAAAAGCTTTCATTGTATTAAACTAGCTCTTGGTATGAGTATTCCAAAGGAAAATTTTAATTCTTTTACAAAAGTTATCTTTGCACTATATGAAGCTTTTGTTCAAAATGATGCACTGCAAATAGAGATTAATCCTTTATGCTTAACGGACAAAAATGAATTCACAGTTTTAGATGCTAAGGCTAATTTTGATGATAATGCTATTTTTAGACACCCAAATATCGGAGCTCTTTTAGATGAGAATGAGTATGATAAATTAGAGTTAAGAGCTTCAAAATCAGGTCTTAGCTACGTTAAAATGGAAGGAAATATTGGGTGCATGGTAAACGGAGCGGGGCTTGCTATGGCTACTATGGATATTATAAAACTTTTTGGTGCTATGCCTGCTAATTTTCTAGATGTCGGAGGAGGAGCGAGTGTAGAAAGTGTCTCTGAAGCATTAAAAATCATTATTTCTGATTCTTCCGTTACGGTGGTATTAATCAACATATTTGGAGGAATTATGAAATGCGATGTTATAGCTGAAGGAGTAATTCAGGCATCTCGCGAAATTAAAATAAATATACCTCTAGTTGTGAGATTATCTGGAACTAATTTTGATCTTGGAAAAAAAATGCTATTAGACTCAGGATTAAAGTTACAAGTTTTTGAAAAATTAGAAGATGCTGCAAAAAAGGTTATAGAATATAATAGTAAAATATAATAAAAAAATCTAAATAAAATTATTTGATATGTCAATATTAGTAAATCAAAACACCAAAGTTATTTGTCAAGGCTTTACTGGAAAACACGGAACTTTTCATTCAATACAAGCTCTTGAGGCTGGTACGAAATTAGTTGGAGGAGTAACTCCTGGTAAGGGAGGACAAACTCACTTAAATCTACCAGTATATGATACTGTAGAAGAGGCAGTATATTATACTAAGGCAGATGCGTCTGTGATATATGTACCTCCAAAATTCGCAGCAGATTCTATCTTAGAAGCAATTGAAGCAAAAATACGATTAATAATTTGTATTACGGAAGGAATTCCCGTATTAGATATGATAAGAGTAAAACATGCATTAAAAGCTTCTAACTCTAGACTAATAGGGCCTAATTGCCCAGGAGTTATTACTCCTGGTGAGTGTAAAATAGGTATTATGCCCTATTATATACATAATAAAGGGAGCGTTGGCATAATATCTAGATCTGGAACTTTAACATATGAAGCAGTCCATCAAATCACAAATATAGGACTCGGACAATCTAGCTGTGTTGGTATAGGTGGAGATCCTATCAACGGTACGAATTTTATTGACTGCTTAGAGATGTTTTTAGATGATAATCAAACAAATTCTATTGTCATGATAGGTGAGATTGGTGGAACTGCTGAAGAGGAGGCTGCTGAATTTATTAAGAATTCTAGAAAAAAGAAGCCTATTATTGGTTTTATAGCTGGTATTAGCGCTCCTGCTGGCAAGAGAATGGGACATGCTGGAGCCATAGTAGATGGAGGAATTGGAAAGGCTAGTGACAAATTAGAGAAGCTCAAATCTGCAGGAGTTATTACAGTAGATTCTCCTGCAGATATAGGGAAAGTGGTATATGAATGCCTTAATTAAAACAAGTTGTAAAAATATATTCCTCATAAAGTAGAAATTTTAGAGATTTAATAAGAGTTTAAAACTGATACTAACAAGAGTCAGACAAGAGTCAGTTCCGGTATCATTATTTAATCTATAATTCTACCTAAGATATTTCGAATATATCATATAAATTTTATAAATGCATGAATTTTTTTACTCTATGGTTGTACCATAACTCCTACTAACCATTATACTCAACAGATTTCTAGAATTAACTAGAACTATCATCCCTCGAAAAGGGATTTAATAAAACTCTCCAAACCCTCCTTATCGTAACCCGCCAAACTCACCCCATCATATTCGGGTTTGCTAGAGCTATCACCAGCAATATGTATTTTAGATGTCTCAAATTCATGAACATCACTAAGTACTAAAATACCACGCTGAAATATACTACTTATATTAGATCCCCAACTTACATTAGACCCATTTACGTTAACATATCCTAAAGTTTCAATACCATTAGTGTTACTATCACTATCCCCCTTCCTCTCTTCATTATTAAGTATTGTTTCATCCGCAAAAGAAGACTGACTACTGAACTCAAATTGACTAGAGCTATCAGTATTACCCCCAATCCAAAAAACTTTAACACCAGTGTCCTCTTTATCTCTAACAACAACCTGCCCATCTCTAATATTAGGTATATTTCCTTCCTCAGTTTTAGGTTTAGTATCGTTTGGATTTAAGAAAGACGAACTCTCACTCCTTTTAGGTTCACCACTAACTGTACTGATTTTATCCCCACCTACAACAGAAGGCTGCGAAGTCTTAATATCCTTAGTGTTACTATCAACAGGAGTTAGTTCATCTACATAAGTATATTCTTTAGGTAAATCCTCATTAGAAACACTATTATCTTGTTTCGGCAGAGTAAATTCCTTTTCAAAAATACTAACCCAGTCCTCTTCTTTAGGTAAAAAGGAAAAATCCGTTATTGTACTCTTCGCATCTTTGATAAATTCTAACATCTGATTTGCAATCTTGGAATCCTCAAATAGATCCTGAATTAGTTTAGGAAAATTTTCTTTCAATTTTTTTCTTCTCTCATTATCTTGCTTAAATTCTACATTAAATTCTTGAAGATTCTTATTATTAACACCTTTGAAAGTACGAACCACTTTATTAGGAATAATTTTTTCATCTGATATTTCTATTTGTTCTAAGTATTTTTGAACATTTTCAACCTTTAGCAAAAGTTCTTCACATGTTATATATGTTTCTAATTCTTTATCGTAGTAAAATACCAAAGTATTTGAATATTTTGTTTGCAGTTCCTTCAATTTTTCTTTTAAGGATTCTAAATCTAAAATTTCTGGATCAATATCAGTATCTATCTCTTCTAAAGACATTGAGTCTGCTTTTATCTTATCGATTATTAACTCCTTGAGATTTTTAGATACAAACGCACTTTGCTCTGCAAGTACATTTTGCTCTGCACTTTTATCAAATAAAGACTCAAAGATTTGTGTTAAGTCATTAGATATTTTTGTACTATATTCTATGAATTTTTCTGAGTCATTGACTCTAGTTGATAATTGTGAATAAATAAAATTTATAGCTCCTCTATTTGAAGAATCAATCTTTTCAATCACATTCTGTTTTTCCCTTTCTTCTAGTACTTTTTGATTTACAGGTTTATAACTAAATAAATATGACTTGAGTTCTTCTTTAAATTTTTTTTGAAACTGCTTAGCAAGAAATATGTGTTTTTTTGATCTAGTATCCTCTTTATAATTTATATATGTAAGCAATTGGAAAACTAAATCGATTTGTTGTAACGATCTGAGAAGATCAATCTTCAAACTTTCTTCTTTAGCCTCACCAACCCTTGTTTTATCAGAGTGCTTAAAATAAATTTTACCTATTAACTTCTGTAAGTCCCAATAATGATTCTTATTTTGTCGTCTACTAGTCGAAATTTGTTCTACAAACTCTTTTATTAAATTGTGATCAGAAATTTTTGTCATAACTATCATATAATACCCTATAAATAACTATGTAAATTATTATTAATTATCCCTTGGTTTGAATACCTAATTGCATTGTGATATATTATTATCACAATTATCCATATAAGTATGAATAATTTATCACAATTGTTTACAACTGATGTAAAATTATCACAACTTTTGCTGTTAGTTTTTTATTTATAAAAATTTATGATTACCTGAATAAAAATGTAAAAAAAAAGAAAATGATTTATAAATAAAATATTCCTTATAGTACCCTAAATAGTAAAAAATTAGCATGTTTTTCCTTTTTAAAAATTAAGGAACAATTAAGAGTTTCTTCTCCTTTAGAGATCGAAAGCATAAAAAAATTAAGATACCTTAAAACTTTCTTAGAAAAGAAACACAATTATAGAGATATAAGTATCTTTTGAGAAATCTCAAAAAGCCTTTAAAATACATATCTTGATTACAAGGAATTCGCTCTACGTCCACGCACAGAATTTCTAATTTACTTCTGCCAGTCTTTTATGTCTTCTGCAAGAAGCATCCCTTCTGTAAGGCAATAACCTTTTTATTTTCTTTCATAATTACAAAATTTCTACAGCCAAAAATCATTATCCTCAATTTTAGAACTATAAAATTTTGACTATATCAATTGGAATAGGCAAACCTACATATAATATTCTATTCTTCCCTTGATATAAAACAAGATTCTTAAACTTTAGTAATCTGAGTGTAACCTTACTTTCTATTAAAGAGCCTATCATGTCAATGAATTTAGGATCTTACTACACACACACATTATACAAGAACTCTAAAATGCCCCCAACCTACACAAAAGTCACCACACACATTCAAACATTAACCTACTACTTTCCATCCAATAATTGAATATCTATTTTCATAAAACAAATATAGTAAAAGGAGAGCCCCTCTGTAATATCAATCAAAAATTGATCTTTGTATATTTATTGTTACAAAATCTATAAACTGTGAACCCCCTCCCCCTAACAGAACCCTCTGTCCTTATTATCTTGTGTTATTTAGTTTTAGGCAAAAATACATTTGATATATTATTTCAAATCTATCAGAGCTTTTTTATATTTTATATTTAACAAACACTTTTAACAAACACTTTTTTTGATACAACATAATCCAACATATAATGGCTAAATACATATTGAACCATAAAAATCCTCTACAAAGCCATCATGTTAAAGTTTTTATTAGACTTCTTAAAGACTTTGTCTTTCTTGTGTTTAACACTTTGACTATCCTCACCATCATTATCTCCTTTAGAAATCATAGAAATCACAGGCTTAGAATTACCATCTATCATACCAGCATCAATCACAATTTTTCTACCTTTCAAAGATTTAAAAGAATACATCAAATCAAGCAAAGCATTCTCAATAATAGACCTTAAGCCTCTTGCGCCTGTTCTTTTCTTTAAAGCCTGAGTAGATATAGCTTCTACAGCATCATCAGAAAAAACTAACTCTGCTCCATTAATCTCAAATAGCTTTTTATACTGCTTCAATATAGCATTCTTAGGCAAAGTAAGTATATTTTTTAGCGATTCCTTATCTAAAGCGTTAAGGGTTGATATTACCGGTAGTCGTCCTATAAATTCAGGTATCATACCAAATTTTATTAAATCTGCCAATATAAGTTTTTCAAGTAATGCATTATTTTGAACATCACTTTCCTCAATATCTACACTTTTCATATTTGCTCCAAAGCCAATAGAACTACTAGAAACTCTTTTTGAAATAATATCCTGTAATCCTAAAAAAGCTCCACCACAAATAAACAGAATATTAGATGTATTTATTTGTATAAGTTCTTGCTGTGGGTGCTTTCTCTTGCTTTGAGGAGCGATATAAGCAGTTGTTCCCTCTATTATTTTAAGCAATGCCTGCTGTACTCCCTCTCCTGACACATCGCGAGTTATAGAAACATTTTCTGATTTTTTCGCAATTTTATCAATTTCGTCAATATAAATTATACCTTTTTGAGCAGTTTCTACATTAAAATCAGCAGCTTGAAGCAATCTTAAAAGTACAACCTCTACATCCTCTCCAACATAACCAGCTTCTGTAAGTGAAGTAGCATCTGCTATGGCAAACGGGACGTCTAAAATTTTTGCTAATGTTTGAGCTAAGAGAGTTTTTCCTGATCCAGTTGAGCCCACAAGAAGAATATTTGATTTTGTAAGTTCTATATCATCCTTTTTCTTACCAAGATATTCAAGACGTTTATAATGATTATAAACAGCCACAGACAAAATTTTCTTAGCATTTTCCTGTCCTATAACGTATTGGTCTAGCTTTTGATGTATCTCTTCTGGACCTAATAGGAAAGATTTAGGTGTTAATACATTTGGTCTATCTTTTATAATATCTACACAAATAGAGACACACTCATCACAAATAAACACATTTACTCCTGCTATGAGATTTTTCACGTCATACTGATCTTTGTTACAAAATGAACAACGCAAAATTTCATTATTTTTTTTATTTTCCATTATTTTATTTAATTAAATTAAAAGTTGCAAACTACAGCGGTAAAGCTAAGTTTTTATACAAATCAAGAAAAATAGAACCTAACATTCACATTTTTCTGTCTAATAATTTTTCTGTCTAATAGTAAAAGATACAAATTATAAAATCAATCTTGTATTTTTTATTTATTTGTGTCTATTTTTTCTCTATCAGTTATTATTTCATCAACAATACCAAATTCTTTTGCTTCTTGTGCAGACATAAAGAAGTCTCTATCAGTATGTTCTCTAATATGAGAGACAGATTTTTCCGTATGTTTAGCATAAATATCATTTATCAATTTTTTTACCTTAAGAGTCTCTTTAGCATGAATTTCAATATCCGTAGCCTGTCCTCTAAAACCTCCTATAGGCTGATGAATCATAACTCTAGAATTGGGCAAAGCATAACGCAACCCTTTTGCACCCGCTAAAAGCAGGGTAGCCCCCATAGAACAAGCCTGCCCTATACATAAAGTAGCAACTTGAGGCTTTATGTATTGCATAGTATCATAAATCGCAAGACCCGATGTAATAACTCCTCCAGGAGAATTAATGTACATGTATATTTTTTTGTCAGGGTTTTCTGCTTCCAGAAACAACAATTGAGCCACTATCAAATTTGACATATAATCCTCTATGGCTCCACACACAAAAACTATTCTTTCCTTTAAAAGTCTAGAATAAATATCGTAAGCTCTTTCGCCTCTAGACGTCTGCTCTACTACTATTGGTATATAATTACTCATAACTATCACTCACAATTGACAATTGTACTATGAATCAAAATAATCTATTTTAATTAAAAACTTATAATAACTTATAACATTTATTTACAACATTTGCAAAAAAAACACTGATATAAATTTCTTTACATAACTAACTACTAAATCTTCAAAGCAGTCACCTAAAGCTTATAAAAAAATTCTACAAGCAAGAGATATCCCATTATTCTAAAGACTAAGAGAATATTATTTTTCCTTGAGTCTTTAAAAGACGAGCAAAAATTATATTGGTGTAAATATTGGTATAAACTTAGTTACAAGCATCTTTCAATTTTTTACCCGCTCTAAAAGAGGGCTGATTATAAGCTGGCAAGACCATTTTTTCTCCTGTTTTAGGATTACGACCTATTCTAGATTTTCTTTCTTTCACATAAAATGCTCCAAATCCAATTAAATTGATTTCTTTCCCTTGACTCAAACTATCTACAATACCATCCATAACAGATTGCAAAAATTTTTCTGCAACAATTTTAGTACAGTCCGCCCTTTCTGCAATTACAGTTACTAAATCTCCTTTGTTCATAACAATACCTTTTATAAAATTATTAAAAATTATTCAAGCTATCAAACACCTACACTTAACTATTTATAGATTTATATCAATAGCAAATTTTCTTTAGAATATAGCAACATACAGCTCAAGTGCAAGAGCTGAGTTCAAAGTATTTGTTATTTGCTAAGTTTTTTTTCAATTTTATCTAAATTGCATCAAATTTACATCACTTTAGTACATATATATCTCAATACAATCTACTTTGAGTCTGTTTAGAATTAATAAATCTCGCCATTTGATTCAGAAATATTAAATTTTTAACACTTTAAGGACAAAATAAAGATTTTGATAAGCTAAAAATTGTAAAATTTATTTTTAGGTTGATGCTTTTCTTAAAAAAGCTTTTAATTCTCGATATCCACCCAAAAATTTATGATTAACAAACACAACAGGAACAGTATATTGTTTTGTTTCTTTAACCAAAGCTAGATGAATTTCTGGTTTATTAGTAATATCAATTATAGTAAATTTGATATTTTTATTTTTTAGCAAAGTTTCTGCTTTTTTACAAAAAACACAATCCTGTTTTGTGTATAATGTTATTTCCAAATTGTCAATATTTTTGTTAAGAAAAAAATAATTCTTGTCCAAAAACCAATTTACTCCCCAAGCAACAATAAAAAAAAATACTAAAACAGAAAGATAAAAATAAATTTTTTTCGCACTCATAACTAATATAAAAACCCTAATATTACTTATCAAATAAATATATATTGAATAGCCGAGTCACATAAGATCACAATTTATCTATATAATCAATAATAGAATACAAAATTCCCCCAAAAAAGACATTATATTAGAGAAATTACTTAACTAAGTTGTAAAAATTCATTTATCTGATATAAAATAAAAAAACACCCTAAATATATTATTTTATAAAATGGATATAAATTCAAACAATTTTGTACATTTTAGATCACAAAGCTCTTTTTCTATATTAGAAAGCATTATAACTCCTTCAGATATAATAAATCTTACGAAAAAGAATAAGATGCAAAGTATCTGTCTTACAGACAGAGAAAATTTATGTGGAGCATTAGAATTTGCTATATTATGCAAAAATGCAAAAATACAGCCTATTCAAGGTTGTATTATGAATATTTTTTTTCCAGAATTATCTCAATTCAGTGAAATTTTACTCATAGCACAAAATAAATTAGGCTTTCAAAATCTATTAAAGCTATTGAGTTTTTGTTTTATAAAAAACACCTCAGACACGTACAACCATATTACATTTGAAGATTTAAAAAATAACCACCAAGGATTAATTCTTTTATCTGCATACACAGAGGGAATAATAGGAAAAATGCTTTTAAAAAAAGATTTTAGAACAGCTTCTGAAATAGCTCAAAAACTAAAGTCCATATTTACAAATAGATTCTACTTTGAAATTATGAGACATAATTCTCAAGAAGAAATACAAATAGAGAGTCAATATATAGAACTAGCAAATAGCCTAAATATAGCTTTAATAGCTACAAATAAAATAAAATTTCATGATAAAGAAAAAAAAAAAATTCATGAAATCTTAACATGTATTTCAAAAGGAGAGAAATTAAGTAACCAATCAAGTAAAGAAAATACAGCAAATTACTACTTCAAAAGCAAGAAAGAAATGGTAGATCTTTTTATAGATCTACCCTCAGCAATACAAAATACCGTATATCTAGCTCAAAGGTGCTATTTTATAACAGAGCCAACAAATTTAAAATTTCCTTCTTTCGTCGAAAATTCAGCCCTAGAATCTGAAGAAAACATTATAAGACTGATCGCAAAAAAAGGGCTAGAACACAGATTAGAAAAACATAAAATCCCTTTTCAGAAAAAAGAAGCTTACATAACAAGACTAACTTATGAACTAGACGTTATTTGTAAAATGAAATTCGCTGGCTATTTTTTGATTGTTGCAGATTTTGTTCAATGGAGTAAAAAAAACAATATTTCAGTTGGACCAGGCAGAGGTTCAGGAGCCGGATCAATAGTGGCATGGTCATTAATGATTACAGACTTAGATCCAATAAAATTCGGCCTCCTATTCGAGAGATTTTTAAATCCAGAACGTATTTCCATGCCAGATTTTGATATTGATTTTTGTCAAGAAAAACGGGCTGAGGTAATTCAATATGTATCTCAAAAATATGGAGAAGATAGAGTTGGACAAATCATCACTTTCGGAAAATTACAAGCAAAATCCGTCATAAAGGATGTATCAAGGGTTCTTGGCTTAAGATATGAGATCTCAGAGCAAATATCAGAGCTAATACCATTTAATGCCGTATCACCAGTTACTTTAAAACAGGCTGTAAAAGAAGTCCATGAGTTATCCAAATTATATAAAGGAGAAGAATCCAAAATAAATCAATTTAAAGGTAATGAAAAACTTATAAAAGAAGTACTTTCAGCCTCTCTTGAGCTTGAGGGGCTTAATAGACATTTTTCTACTCACGCAGCAGGAATTGTAATTTCAAATAAACCAATACTTGAAAATATACCTATTTATAAAGAACCTAATTCTAAGATGATCACAGTACAATATTCGATGAAATATTGTGAACTTGCTGGATTAATAAAATTTGATTTTTTAGGATTACAAACCTTAACTCTTATCTCAAAATGTCTTGACCAACTAAAAAAAAGAGATATTCATATTGATATATTAGATATTGATCTCAATGATACAAAGACTTATAAAATGCTATCCAGGGGATTTAGTAGTGCTATATTTCAATTTGAGAGCATAGGAGTTAAGAACTATCTTAAGAATTTAAAACCTGATACCCTAAACGATATAATAGCACTAGGAGCACTATACAGACCAGGTCCTATGGAGAACATAAAAACATATATTGCAAGAAAACATAAAGAAGAAGAGATAGATTATATTCATCCCCTTATAAAAGATATTTTGATTCCAACATACGGAATCATAATTTATCAGGAGCAGGTAATGGAGATAGCTCAAAAATTAGCAAATTATACAATTGCTTCTGCAGATCTTTTAAGAAGAGCCATGGGAAAAAAGATAAAAGAGGAAATGCTAAATCAAGAAAGACAATTTATTCAAGGCGCAGAAGAGAACGGTATCACGTATCAAAAAGCAAAGAGCATATTTGATACAATAGCAAAATTTGCTGGATATGGATTTAATAAATCACATGCCTCAGCATATGGTCTTATAACTTATCAAACTGCTTATTTAAAAGCCAATTATACATTAGAATTTATGAGCTCTGCTCTAAATCTAGACATACATCAAAGCTTTAAAATAAATCACCTAATCAATGATATGAAGAATTTTGACATAGAAATTCTTCCCCCTTGTATTAATGAATCAGATCAATTTTTTAAAATTGAGACTATAAAAACTGATAAATTAAAAAATTCTATAAGATACGCCTTAAAGGCAATTAAGAACATGCCATCAGAACTTGCAGACACAATAGAAAAAGAACGAAAACAAAACGGTCCATTTCTCAGCATTATAAATTTTTTAGAAAGAATAGACAACAAATTATTAAATAAGAAAGCCCTAGAGAATATTATAAAAGCTGGAAGCTTCTATAAGCTTCATAAAAATCAGAGATCTCTACAAGATAATCTAGAGAGATTAATAAAGTACTCACAACATTACCATGAAAATAAAAATTCTGCTCAACTAAATTTGATATCAGTAAATAACGATGATATATTTTCATTCGGTAAAAATACGAAGGACTTTAGTAGCTCAGAGTTAGCTTATAGTGAATTTGATGCCTTAGGTTTATTTATAACACATAATCCAATATATAAATACAAACATTTACTGGAAAAGGCTAAAATCAAGCATTCATTTTCTCAAGAGGAAGACTTACAAGACTCAAATTACAAACTAATATCGGGTATTATAGTCAAAAAAAATACAAGAATGTCAAAAACAGGTAGATTTATAACAATTGATATTTCTGACTTAAAAGGAACAAAAGAAATCAATATTTTTGATGAAAAAGTACTACAAGAATCAATATTTTTAATAAAAATAAAAAATATGGTAATCTTAAGAGTCCGTACAGCTAACCAAAAACTTATGGCTGATAAAATTTTTTCTCTAGAGGAATATTTAACAAAAATAAATTTTCCTTCTGAGTACCACGTAAATGATAAATCTGACCTGATAAATTGTATCGAAAATATAAACTCTAAGGACCCTATTGAATTAAGTAATTCTGATATAAAAGTCTTTTTAAAGGTCAAAAATGGCTTTACAGCTAAAATAGAGATTAAGTGAGCGCTTCTCAAGCCCCAAAGTATCAGACTTATAATATGACAAGCACCGCTCTCTTTTGAGTGTCTTACATAATTTCGACTAGCAAAAACACCGAGCCTTTCACCTGTATATTTATCATTCCTTCTTGCTTAATCATTCATATCATGACAGTAGTTTACATCTCTTTCTTTTTCCTCATCAAGAGTATTTTCTAGATTTTTTGAAGTGGAGAGAAATTTTTTAATGTCCTACACTACAGATTTACAATGATATCCATATTGTTAAGACATCATCTATAAAGCCTTATTATAAAGCATTTTCACAACTTAAAGTTATCACTTAAAAGTTTAGACTATTCTTTTGAAGAATATATTCTTATTTTGAAGACCTTATTTTTCATAAAATTATATCTGCAATAGATGTTACTATAGTTTAATTATATTTGTAACTCTCTGAATAAGAGTTAAGGGAATTTAACGAATAAATGAAATCACTATCAAAAGTTGTTTACATATACTACATGCCGAGTTGTGTTTGTGGCTGTACAGTTTTCTGAGGAGTCTTAATCCTTAATAAGTCAGATACTGCCTCTACAACATTTTGTGTAACTTTCATAAAAGCAGAAGAAGCTATTGAAATGTAATAGGTCTCATTTTTTTGAGGCTCTGTAGCTTTTTGTTGTATTAATTCTTTGGGTGCCTCAAACAAAACATCACTAACAATCTGAAAAAATTGTTTTTCTTCTCCATCCTTTGAACGATCGAACAATTGATTTAAAGTATCAAATACTAATCCAACTGTCATTTTTTTCTTAGTATCTTCATTTAAATTTGTCTTAGAGATTCTAGCATATTTGGTATAGCTAGACATTATTGCATGTAGCCCTTTAATAAATACTATTTTATTCTGGGTACTTTTTTGTCCTATAGTTGAGATAACATTAGATAGAACATTATCGTTCAACTTAAAATTATCTAAAGAGCTTTTTATGGCCTTAATAGTATTAGAATTATATAAAATCGCATCTTTTATCATGATTTTTGTTTCCTTAGGAGAATTTTTTATAAACTTAGTCAAACAACCATAATCTATTCCAAAGGCTTGAGAAAAAGGGTCTATTTTAGACTTTACCATTTTTGTATCTAATAATTTGTTAAATAAGTTGGTTCCTAAAAATTTATCAAATAACTTTTTATGTTTTTTACTAAATTTCAGAATCATTTCAACAGCCGCACTTTTTAAAAATTGCATGAAATCTACAATAACCTTAACACAAAGTTTAAACGTAGAGATCAAAAAATTCTCTTTTGTTTTATCAATTTTGATATCTTTTATTCTATCCCTAGACTTAGGTGGAGTTATTGGGACTACAGGATTATCTATACATCCTGTAGCTATTTTTACTATTACATTAAAAGCTTCTTTAGAATTTTTTTGATGCAAAGAGGCCTCTAAAACATTTAACAATGAATTTGTCAAGATTTGTGGTGTAACACTATCATTTTTACTTAATTGCTTTAATGCATTTTCTAAAAAATTACCCGAAAAATTAAAAAAAGTATTTTGATCCTGACTATTTAAAGAATTAATAGAATTCATCACCGTTGAGGCATTTATTGTAGGAATTTTCACTTTAAAATATTCTAAAAATATATCCCGTCCCAAAGAAATTAAAGTATCAGTAACACCTAATGTAAAAACATTATCTGCATTTGTAAAAAAATCCTCTTTTAACCCATATCTAGACAATATTTCTTCTCTTTTATTTTGATCTAAAGAGTAGAACATTTTTGTTATTTGATTATCTGTGAAATCTTGTAGTATAGCTCCTAGAGTCATTTCTACTAAGGAAGAAAAAGTATTTTTATGCTCTAATTTTGTTTCTTCTGAAGTGAGATCATTCGTATTATTTAAATCTATAATATTTTGTACATCTTGTGTCATTTCTCCAAAAAACATATTTTGAAACCAAGGATTTAAAGATACATTAGTTACAAAATGAGGATATTTACGTGCAAGAAACGTAACCGACTTATTTTTTTGTAAATTAGCATATTCCCATGTTTTTTGAAAAAAATCTCCTACCACTTATCTTTACTCTTAAAATTATAAATTATATTAAACCTTCACTGATATAAATTAAAATATTATAAAAAGGTGTTAATATTAATATTATATATTATATCTTAATTTTTTTATAAAAAAAATTAATTAAATGACAAGTTTTTCATTGCTAACAATAAATTAGATACAGCTATGTCTAATTTCTTTTCATCTACGGCGTATGAGAATCTCAGATGCTCTTTTTTTCCAAAAACTTCTCCTGGAATTGTAGATATTTTAGCACTTTCAAGCAAATACATAGAAAGATCTACAGAAGTCTTTATTTCTTTTTTTTCTTTCGTGAGTTGTCCAAGAAAATATGAAAAATCTGGAAATAAATAAAAAGCCCCTTGTGATTTGGAACACTTAACGCCCTTTATGGATACTAGCGCATCAAATAAGATATCTCTTTTTTTTCTCCAAGATTCAAGATGCACCTGTATAAACTCTTTTGAAGATACTATAGCACTCAAAGCAGCAGCTTGGCTTATAGAGGAGGGATTAGAAGTAGTATGAGATTGTATAATTCTCATAGCTTTGATTATATCAGAATTTCCTACACCATAACCAATACGCCAACCAGTCATAGAATAAGTTTTAGACACACCATTTATAAAAAATATTCTATCTTTTAGAAAATTATTCTTCATATAACTTTGGAAATTACAATATTCTCCAGCAGAATTAAAAGTAATATATTCATAAATTTCATCAAGAATAAGGTTAACATGCGGATATTTTTTAAGTAATAATATAACTCCTTCTATTTCATTTTTAAGGAGAATTTTTCCTGTTGGATTATTAGGGTAATTTAACAATATCCACTTTGTTTTATCGGAGATAGATGCTTCTAAGCGTGTTAGATTTAGAGAAAAATTATCTTCTTGCACAGAATCTACGAAAACAACTTTTCCTCCAATAGCATTAACCATTTCAACATACGAATTCCAATAAGGTTTGATTAGGATAACTTCTTCTGCTGGATTTAAAGTTACAAAGAAAAGGTTAAATAGTACTTGTTTTGCCCCTGCGCTAACTATCACTTCGTCAGAGTTGTAAGACAAGTTATAATCATCAGAAAATTTTTTACATATAGCTTCTCTTAATTCAATTTTTCCCCCCACATCAGTATATTTTGTATCCCCCTCAACTATTGACTTAATAGCGCTATATTTCACATGTATTGGAGTATCAAATTCACTCTCTCCTACTCCAAGAGAGATAACATCTATATTATCAGACTTCATTTTTCTAGTTTTAGAAGCTATTTCTAAAGTTTGTGATTGTTTAATAGAAAGCATTCTCTTTGAGATACAAGATGACATAAAAACCCTTTATTTGTAATTAAAAATAATGACTTAGTACATAAAGATTTTGATAAAAAATCCACATATAGATTGAACATAAAACTGCAATCTTATATTTTTATTACAAAATTACCCACATACTAATACAATTTATATATTTTCGTTTAAAGATCTAATTATAAGATAAAATATAACATATGAAAGCCCTATGGTACTTTTAAGTATAAAAAAAATATTTTTTACTTTTAAAGATTTTGTAATAAACATTCCTCAATATTTCAGATTGCAAAAAAGAGCAGTAATTTTCAGTATTTATAAAACAAGATTTAGGATAAAAAATCTTCTACAAACTAACATGAATTTAGTAATGTATCACTTTAAAAATGGTAACATCCCAGATACAATTTTCAGATTAAAAATAATTCTAAATTTTATAGAAAAGGAGGAGCAAAAAAAAGTAGCCTATTATTATCTTGGATGGAGTTATTTATTACGAGATTGTAACAAACAAAATCAAGCAGCTGAGATGTTTTTAAATGCAGGAAGGCATGATTTAGAAATGTTTATAAAAAAAATTACAACTATAGAGGTAGTAAAGTCAGAGTTTCAAAGAGAGTATAGAGATATAGTTAGTAGCTTTTTTTACAAAAAATTTTTAAATAAAAAATGTGTTGCTAGGTTTTTAAGTTCTGTAGAAGTTTTTTTAAAGGAAGAAGTTAAAATACAACAAATTAAGAGCAAATCTTCACAAAAATACGAAATATTAGATATACTAAACAGTACAGGTAAATTAGGTTATAAACTAAGAAACTACCTATCTGATATAAAAAATTTAATCATAGATGGATTCGATATATCTCCAAAAATGCATGAGATCTCTACCCTTATAAATGAAAGTCATAAGATATACGACAGCAATATTTTAACTAATTCTATAGAAAATTTTTTTTCTAATTCAAATAAAAAATACAATTTAGTAATAAATTATTTTGGGATAAATTATGATACAAGTCTTGAGCATGTATTATCATATGTATACGATCATTTAGAGGAAGGGGGACATTTTATATCTCAAATAATTCTCAGTAACCCTAAAAATAAAGAGTTAAATAAATTTGACTATACAACTTTTTCTTTTTTCCATAGCGAAGATTTTATAGATAAAGTTTTACAAAAATTAAAATTTAAAATTTATATAAGGAAACACATTTTAACTTTTTATAAAAGAAAAAGCTTACTATTAGTTTTACAAAAGATATAATATTATGTTAAGATTATATTAATATATTTTATATTTTATACAAACTTTTATGTACAAGTTTATAACTTCCTGTATAATGTTGATTATTTCGTATTTTTTAATGAAAAATTTTATAGATTCTAATGAAAAAATTTATACTGAGAGTAAGAATTTAAAAAAAACAACTTCTTCTGAATTTAATGAAGATGATTACAAATATCTTTTTATAGAAGAAAGTTCACAAAAGAATGAAAATACATAGAGTATCTAAAATTAGATATGCCCATTTTTAGGCAACCTTAAGCAGGCCCTACTACAAAAGCACTCATAAAATCTTGCATTTAAACGACTAATTATGTAGTATGCTATTGCACAAACACTAAAAAACAATGAAAGAGCATGCAAAGTACTTTTTATCATGTAATTCCTATATTTTTAATAACATTTTTAGGGAGCATCATAAAAAGAAGATGGTTAAAATCAAACGAGTTCTGGTCTGGATTAGAGAAATTATCTTTTTACATACTTCTTCCTGCCGTATTATTTAAGAACATTGTTAAAAACACTGTAGAATTTTCCGAAATTTTAGACTTAATGTTTTCTTTAATGATATCTTTAGGCATTGTTGCAATTTCCTTGATAATATACAAGACAAAGATAGGCTATGACAATAAGCAATTTACATCTTTATTTCAAGGATGCATTAGATTTAATAATTATCTCTTCCTAGCTTTAAGTGATGCCCTGACGCAAGGAAGAGCCTTAGGAATAGCATCTATGCTTGCCCCATATCTTGTAATTTACGTAAATATATTATCTATTGCTGTATTTGCATATTATATTCGCGATGAGAATACAAAAACAAAAACAAAAACTTTGTTTTTAGTAATATACTCTATAATAAAGAACCCAGTCATATTAGCAAGCCTTATAGGATTCATATTTGTGTATAATGAAGTAGAGCTAAATATTGGAATAGAAAAATTTATATCCCACCTAAGTGATTCAGGTCTGCCAATGAGCTTAATGATAATAGGTGCTAGTTTAAAATTCAAACTCATAAACCAATATATTCCACAAATAATTTATACATCCCTGATAAAGTTAATACTTTTTCCATGTATTACATACGGAGTGTTTTATTTTATGAATCTTAACGAACAAGAAAGATTAGTAGGTATATTATTTAGCTCAATGCCCTGCTCTACAACTGCAAACATACTATCAAAACAACTCAAAGGAGACGCAGAAACGATGTCAAGTATAATTACATTTAGTACAATCATTTCTATTTTAACAATCTCCGTCGTACTGTATTTTTTAATATAAATTTAATTTTTCAAAGATAAAATGAATAGTAAGAAACCAATATTTATAACAACTCCTATATATTATGTAAACGACAAGCCTCACATAGGACACGCATATACAAGCATTATAGCAGATATTATCTGTCGGCTACAAAAATTAAATAATAAACAAGTTTTACTTTTAACAGGGACAGATGAACATGGTTCAAAAATAGAGCACTCAGCAAAACTAGCAAAAGAACCAATAGAAGACTTTATATCAAAAAATAGAGAACAATTTTTATTATTAACAAAAAAATTAAATTTAGATAACGTCTCTTTTATAAGTACTACAGAAAAACATCATGAAAAAAGCGTTATCTCAATTTGGAATCAATTAGCACAGACAGGTAACATATATTTAGGAAAATATGAGGGGTGGTACTCCAGAAGAGACGAGAGCTTTTATAAGGAACAGGAACTAAGTCAAGATAGATTATCTCCTACTGGCTCGGAGGTGGAATGGATATCGGAAGAGAGTTATTTTTTTGCTCTTTCTAGGTGGCAGAGTAAGCTTTTAGATTTTTATGAGGAAAATAAAGAATTTATTATTCCTACAAAATATAGACACGAGGTAATAAATTTTATTAAAAATGGCTTAGATGATTTATCTATTTCGAGAATTAATGTTCCTTGGGGAATTTCTGTTCCTAGGGATCCTAAACATACAATCTACGTTTGGTTAGATGCTCTTTGCTCTTATCTATCAGGAATAGATTATGTAAAAGATGAGAAGAGGTTTTTTGAATATTGGCCTGCAAATATTCATATAATAGGGAAGGATATATTAAAGTTTCATGCTATATATTGGCCTGCATTTTTATTGGCAGTAAAACTTCCTCTCCCTAAAAATATTTTAGTTAATGGTTGGTGGACAAATAATGGAGAAAAAATTTCTAAATCTTTAGGAAACGTAATAGACCCATCAGATGAGATAAAAGAATTTGGCTTGGATACAATCAGATATTTTTTGATAAGAAACATGAAATTAGGAAATGATGGAGACTACAAAAAAGAGAGCGTAATCAGACTACACAATAATGAATTAGTAAATAAAATAGGCAATTTTGTACACAGAAGTTGTTCTTTTGTCTATACAAATTGTAACAAGTCTATACCCAGTATTTCCTATGAGCAAATTCAAGATTTATATAATAAAAGTAGTTTTTTACAAACACTAAATAATTCAGTCGAAGCCTGGTTTAATTATAATAAAGAGTACAAATTAAATGAAATGCTTGAAATTATACTGAAATTAGTAGAGTTAGGAAATGAATTTATAGATCGAGAGGAACCTTGGTTTTTGAAAAGAAATCAAAAAATAAACAAAATGAGTCAAATTATGTATCAATTACTAGAACTCATAAGATATATAGGAATAATGTTACAACCTTTTATTCCTGACACTGCAAAGAAAATCCTTAATTTATTAAACATAGAAGAGTCTAAAAGAAGTTTTTATTTTTTACAAAAAAAATATTCTCTTACTCCAAATAAAGAGATACAAAAACCATATACAATTTTTCATAAAATAATTTAATTTTCTCTCCTCAATATTAGTAGTATGTACATTGTCGACTCTCATTGCCATTTAGACATGCTCATGAAGCACTACTCTTTAGAGCAAATACTATCAAAAGCGACCAATGCAGGAGTAAAATATCTTCAAACGATATCAATCAACCTAAATAACATGGAACAAATATTAAGTATAGCTAAAAAAAGTGATAAAATATTTGCTTCTATAGGAATCCATCCAAATGAAGTAAGCAAGAGTTACATAAGTGATGATATAACATTAAACACTATATTGAAATTTGCTTCAAATTCTAAAATAACATCTATAGGAGAAACTGGACTTGATTATTATAATATATCTATTGTTCCTAAGATTAAGAATATACAACAACAATCACTCATAACTCATATAAGAGCTGCACAAAAAACGTCTCTTCCAGTGATAATACACACAAGAAATGCAGAGCCAGATACAAAGAAAATTTTATTAAATCTAGAAAGAGAGCAACATTTTTCTGGAGTACTACACTGCTTTACTGGCTCAAAAGAATTTGCAAAATCTATGCTAGACATAGGAATGTATATTTCAATGTCTGGAATTATTACATTTAAAAATGCACAAAATTTAAACGAATTACTAAATTATATCCCATTGGACAGGCTATTATGTGAGACAGATTCACCATATTTATCTCCTGAGCCCAAAAGAGGAAAGATAAATGATCCCTCTAATTGTAGGCATATACTAACTCATATATCAAAAACACTAAAAATAGAATTTGAAAAATTATGTGAATTAACAACAAGAAATTTTTTTAACTTATTTAAACGGGCTAAAAGGTAATGCAAGACTATTTGATTCATTTTAGAGCTACAAGTTACCATCTACAAACATAGTTTTTTACATCTAAAATTACTTGCTTTTTTTAAGCAGATACTTTTTGTTGAACTAATTTTAATAAGTTGTAGATAAGGAAAGAGCATTTTCAAACAAAGTTACTTGATATACTAACTCTTAAAGAAAAAATTTTATACAAGTTATTTTATTAAATAAACACCTCATCAAGAATAGAATGAATACACAAACTAATAGAACAATTTTCTATATTTTTTTCGGAATATTATCCATAGTATTTGCAGATCAAATAACCAAATACATATTGATCAATTATTTTAAAAATAATTTAACTCCAGATATTATTGAAGTATATTTTTTTTTAGATTTTATCCCCATGTGGAATGATGGTATAGGTTTTGGTATATTACAAAAATATAAGCATAGTAATTTATTTTTCTTATTACTCAACACATTAATAATATTTTATTTCGCTTTTATTTTGGTAAGACAAGGAATAGATAACATCTATTCCAAATTAAGTTTTATATTTATAATTGGGGGAGGATTAGGCAATAATATTGACCGATTACTAAGGGGGGCTGTATTTGATTTCATATGGTTTCATCATAAAAATTTTTATTTTCCTGTATTTAATGTTGCGGATATGAGTATCTCTTTAGGAAGTGTTTTTTTATTAATGTTTTTTATAAAAAAAGATAACAAGCAATCAAATAAAAATGTCGAAAACAAGATATAAACTCATCTTAGAATATGTAGGAACAAATTTTTGTGGTTGGCAAAAACAAAAAGATAAAATGTCTGTTCAATTTGAACTAGAAAAAGCTATAGCTATTTTTACCAAGGAATTGGTTAATGTGTTTGGAGCTAGTAGAACAGATTCTGGAGTACATGCATATTGTCAAGTTGCTCATTTTGAGCTAGAAAAATTTTATGATCCATATAAAATAAAAACTGCAATAAACCATTATGTAAAGCCAGAAAAAATTGTGATACTTGAATGTACAATAGTAGAAAATAATTTTCATGCAAGATTTTCTGTAGAACAAAAAGAATATTTATATAAGATACTTAACAGAAATAGCCCTTCTGCTATAGATAGTGGACAAAAATACCTAATAAAGTACCCAATACTTGACATAGAAAACATGCAATCAGGAGCAAATTACCTAATAGGGAAACACGATTTTAGTGCTTTTAAAGCTAAAGGTTGTCAGTCCAAATCACCTATAAAAACTCTAGACTCAATACATATAGAAAAATTCAATGATACCATTCACATACATGTAAAGGCGAAATCCTTTCTATATAAGATGGTGAGAAATATAGTAGGAACACTAATATTAGTAGGAAAAAACAAATATCCTCCTTATAAAATGCAGCAAATTCTACTCTCCAAAAATAGAAATAACGCAGGTCCGACAGTTCCAGCATTAGGTCTATATCTTTTTAAGATAAGGTACTAAAACATAATGTATCAATTTAAGGCGCCTTAATTTACATAAATAATAATATTTTTTTTATCTAAAATAACATTTCTAGAATAAGAAAAATAATCATTTTTTATAAAATTTGTCAAAGTTTGCTTTACAATAAAGTCTTTATAAGAGGAAATGATGTTTTCTAATAATTTTTCTCCCAAAGTATCAATATAAATATCAATCCTATCAGAAACCTTAAAGCCTAAATCTTTTCTGATATTTTGGATGATTCTAATTAAATCTCGAGCAAGTCCTTCTTCAAATAGTTCTTGTGAAATATCAGTATCGAGCATAATAAGCCCCTGATGGTGATTCAAAACAAAAGCATTATTATTTTGAGGAAGTATACTCATAACAAACTCATATTCTCTAAGTAATTGACCAGATATCATAACAGAGCCATTTGTATGTAGAGTCCATTTATTTAGTTCTACATCTTTCACTATATCTTTAATCTTATGAGGAATTCTTTTAGCTAAAACAGAATAATTAATACTCAACTTATATTTCACATAGTTTTGAACTTGAGAAACATAGATAACAGATTTGACATTTATTTCGTCCTTGATAAGATATTCAAAATTTTTTATTTGTGATAGAAGATTTTGATCTTGCATTACAATTGTTAATGACACCAGAGGTTGACGAATGCGAATATTATGCTTATTCCTAAGTGCTAAAGATACAGTACAAATATCAAGAATCAAGTTCATAAAACGGATTAAATCATGATCTAGTGTAATAAAGTCTAAACTAGGGAAATCTATTAAATGGACACTAACAAGATTAGATTCTGACTCAACTATATCTATCTTCTTAAGATTAAGATATATGTACTCAGAGACCATAGGAAGTAGAGGGGATATACTACTTACAAAAACAAGCAAACAACTATATAAAGTGTTATACGCCTGGTATTTATCCTTATCGTGGATATTTTTCCAAAATCTATCTCGACTTCGCCTTATATACCAATTATTCAATACATCTACAAAGTGATATAGCGAATGATATGCTGAATAAGTGTCAAAAATATCTAAATTATGACTAATCTCTAAAACTGTAAGTTTTAACTGAGAAATAATATATCTATCAAGTAAGTTTGAAGAATCAAATCTAAATTCAGGAGAAATTTTATCTAAGTTTGCATATAAAGAAAAAAAATTATAAGAACTTAGGATAGGATTAATAAAATTACGCAATTTTTCAAAAATAACTTTTCCTTCTTTATCAATCAACAGCTCCTCTCCCTTGACAACATTAGAAGATAACATCATAGCCCTTAAAGAATCAGCTCCATATTTATCAAAGATCTCTGTGGGATCCAAGTAATTATTTAGTCTTTTAGATAATTTCAAACCATTAATATCTAATATAACTCCATGACATATAGCATTTAAAAAAGGAGGTTTATCAAATAATGCAGTAGATAAAACCATCAAAGTATAAAACCATCCTCTAGTTTGGGCTGAATATTCAACAATAAAATCTGCTGGGAAATGGTTTAAAAACCATTCTTTATTCTCAAAAGGATAATGCACCTGAGCATAAGGCATAGAACCACTTTCAAACCAGCAATCAAACACATCCTCAATTCTTATCATATAAGACTTTCCTGTAGGATCATTAGGGTTTTTGCGAGTGAGCTTGTCTAAAAATTCTCTATGGAGATCAACAATTTTGGTATTAAAATCTTTTTCAAGATCGGCAACAGAGCCATATACGTCAATTCTTGGATATTTAGGATCATTAGATATCCATATAGGAATAGGAGTACCCCAAAATCTATTCCTACTGATAGACCAATCCTTAGCGTTTTGAATCCACTTTCCAAAAAGACCATCTTTAATATGAGGTGGAATCCAATTAATTTGCTTATTCAGTTCAACCATTCGATCCCTAATTTGTGTAACTTTAATATACCATGAAGGCACAGCTTTATATATAAGAGCAGTATCAGTTCTCCAACAATGAGGATAATTATGGATATAATTTTCCTGCTTTATAAGGTACCCCTGATTCTTAAGATAATTTATAATTAATGCATTAGAGTCAAAAACATGTACTCCAAAATAATCACTTACTTGCTCTGTAAATTTTCCCTTAGAATCAACTGGACATACAATATCTATAGAATTTTTCTTACAAGCCTCTCGATCTTCTTCTCCAAAACCAGGAGCCATATGAATAATTCCAGTCCCCTCACCTTCAATAACAAAATCACATAATATAACTCTAAATGCATTTTTATGATTAATAAAATAAGAAAATAAAGGAGAATAGCTCATTCCCTGAAGATCTTGACCAAGGATGCACGGATAAGAAGAAATATTTTTCAATTCAATTCCAAGCTCTTTATAGTAAAATTTTAGAGATGATTTAGCTAAAATATAACATGTATCTCGTACTGTAATACACACATATTTTATATCTTTTCCGACTCCAAGAGCTAAATTAGAAGGCAAAGTCCAAGGAGTAGTAGTCCATACCAAAATTTTATAAGAAGCAATATTTTTTTCAAATAGACCTCTTAGGCGCTCAGAGACATTTTTTAATAAAAAAGAAACGGTCACAGTCTTGTCTTCCCTCGGTCTATAAGAATTATCTAATTTAGTTTCAAAATTAGATAAAGGAGTCTCACAAGCCCAAGAATAAGGCATAACTCGTAAATCTTGATACACTAATCCCTTATCATAGAGAGATTTAAAGGCCCATAAGACAGATTCCATAAAATTCATATCCATAGTCTTGTAAGAATTGTCAAAATCTACCCAACGAGCTTGTCTTTGAACATAAATTCTCCACTGATTTGCATATAACATAACAGATTTTTTGCAGTAAGAATTAAATTTTTCAATTCCAAAATTTATTATGTCCTTTCTACCAGAAATCTGTAAGTCTTTTTCTGCGCCAAGCTCTGCAGGAAGACCATGACAATCCCATCCAAAAACTCTTTCAACTCTCTTTCCCTTAATAGTCTGATATCTTGCATAAGTATCTTTTATAAAACCCGTAAGCAAGTGCCCATAATGGGGCAATCCATTGGCAAATGGAGGACCATCATAAAAAATAAACTCATTACTTTTACCTTTAATAGTCCTAGATCTTTGATTGACAGATTCCTGAAAAATATTATTTTTTTTCCAAAATTTTAAAATTAGTTCCTCTATTTTAACTACATTAGTACTAGAGCTATTTTCTAAAAAGGGTTTATATAACATACGTAAATAAAATATATTTTCTGACTAACGAATAAATTAAGGCGAATTTCAACGACAAATATTACTCAATTCAATATGGAAAATCAAATATTTGATTACAAGAACATTCTAATAATAGGGATATTTTGGAATTTTGTCATAAAATTTTGTTTATAACGTCCAAAATTTACAAACATACCAAGAAAGTCCCGAATAAAAATCTTCGTTTCTAGGAATCCCTCTGAAGAATCGGATAAATAAAAAATACAAGATAGTTTATAAACCATAAAAAGAGATATTCTTTTACTATAAAAATTAAAATCTAAAGATTTATCCCCTACATATCTCCATGCAAGGTCACAAAAATACTTACTAGCATTAGTATAGAGGCACTTGTTCATAGAAGACACAAAAAATGCTTGTTGCTTTAAAAATACTCTTTTATCGACTACAGATAAAATTTTTGTCTGTAATATCAATGCTAATTTATCCACAAGAGATACTCTTTTAGGCTCAAGATTTTCTAGGAGTTTTTCTTTCTCATTTTTTTCTTCTAAAATATAAAATGCCCTTTGGGTCTGCCATTTATCAAAACACTCCATAAGATTTTCAATATTATCAAAAAATAGCATTCTCCAGTGCTGAATCTGGCTTGAAGAATTAATTTCACTAAAATGATCTAAGTTTTTAGCATTTATATCATAAGATATCAAGTAAAGAGATAATTTTTGGAAAAAAATATCATATTCAGGATTTTCATAAAAATTTTGAAAAAACACTTCTTTCCTTTTTTGTTCTATTAAAATTTCTTCTTTCATATGTATTACAGCATAGAGTTGTTTATTATTTTGCTTGACTTAAAACAGTTTATATAAGATAATGTCTCAAATAAAGTAAATAATCAGCAATTTAACAAAATCAATATCGAGGAAAATTTAGTGGCGTTACAAGTTATTGTTCATGGAGGAGAAAGAGAAAAGGCTTTAAAAGAACTTAAAAGAAAAATGCAACGAGAATTAGTTTTTAGGTTGATGAAGATGTCTAGATTTTATGAGAGTCCTTCTATGAAAAAGGTAAGAAAAAAGCAAGAAACTCAAAAACGCCTGAAAAAGATGCTCTACAAAAGAAGACATGAAGCATAGTTGGTTAATATTATCTTAAGAAGTATTAATTCTGCAACAAATAATTAGTTCATGAACTACACGCCCTGTCTGCATGCTTGAGTTGTACCGATTTGTCTTTTCATACACAAGTCTTTAGGAAAACCCTTTGATACTTATTTAACTTAATTATTAGAATTATGGATTATTCAACACAAAAAGAACAACTCACTAAAGAGTTAAAAGAATTTTTAAGAAAAAAAATAATAGAGAAGCTTTTTTCACCAAATTTATACCCAGATATAATAGATAATGAACAGTTCCTAAATACTTTTGAGTCTACAATAAACCTTATAAAAGACAATAATTTACAGTTCACTAGTTCTAGAGATAATATCCATCAAATTTTTCAAAAAGTTCGAGAATTGAATTCTCGATTAACATCTCTTAAAACACAAATCATAAAATCTGTAGAAGAGGATAATGAAATACGGAGCAAGACAAAAGAAATCCGTACATTAGAATTAGATATACCTAAATTAGAAAATCATATACAAAAAAATTTAGAAAAAAACATACAAAAAGTACAAACACAAATACTCAATAACTCTACCGAAGCACTAAGGGAACGACTAGCAAGTTTAAAAAAAACTAAAGAAGAAAAACTAGACATACTAAAAACAAAAAAAAAACAACTAGAAACCCTAGTAAAAGAACTACCCCCAAAAAAACAAGAAAAGAAGGATCTGGTATTAGAGAATATGCTACCACAAGATCTCCAATATATAGAAAATTTTGATCATCTAGAAAAACTTATAAAAGAGACTGCAACAATTGAGCAACAAAAACAAGAATTTTCTAATAGAATAAATACATTAGCAGGTTACTCTTTAACTCAATTAATACAAAAAGCTGAAGAAGTAAATGATTTATATATAAAAGACAAGCTTTCTAAATTAATTCAAATTCAACTAGCAGACGAGATAGACCGAAAAAAGAAAGAAGAAGCACTAAAAAAGGAACAAAAAGAACAAATAAGAAAACAAATAGCACTGGAACAAAAATTACTAGAAAAAGAAAAACAATTAATAGAAAAAATACTAACAGACTTACACTTACAAATACCAAATGCACAAACCCCGCTACCAGAAAATAGAGAAACAATATCACCAAAAGTAAAAGTAGAAGCACTTAAAAAGTTTAATAAAAATCTAACTCCTTTTTTCTTGAGCACAGAATTTAATAATTTATGTGAAAACTTAGCACAAAAAATGATTAAAAATTTAGAAGCAGAAGTTTTTGCTCCTTACCTTAAAATCCACCAAGACGCAACTGCCCTAAGGGCAAAAGATACAAAAAATTCTGAGGTACTATTCAAAGATATGGTAGATCGTGTAACAAATACTTTAAATGATAAGAAATTTGCTTTACAAATAAAACAAGAACTCAAACAAACACACACTCTTGAAACCCTTGTCAAAGAAATGCATAGCATGTTCTCTGATTATATATGTGAAAAAACAGAGTCAACCCTGTGCACATTACGTGCTTTCATACTTCATGATACTCAAAAAGTACTAGGTACATATATACTAGAAAACTTTACAGCAATAGATCGAATAATTTGGAGTAAATGTGCAAATAATATGGCTGAATATATAAAAATAAAAAAAGAATGTATAAATATTACTGGCATATTCCCTGATGGATGTTACATTAAAGCTAATGTAGACAAATATTTCAATCCTGATGAAATCAGAATAACCTTTTTTATAGAAAACAACAAACAAATTTCTCGAGAAGACAATTTAGTTACTTTTCAAAAAAAAACAGCTCCACTTTTCAATAAATTAAAGGAAGGAAATTTGACTTTAGAACAACTTCTATCAAAACAGCTGAATTTACTAGCAAGTCTAGTAGAATTAGAGAATAATATTCAATTTAAAGAACTGCAAATAACATTAATATTCTCAGCAACAAATTTAGTATTAACTGCACACCAACTTGAAAAATTACAAAAATTCTTGATAAAAACACTGGAAAAAAAAGCATTAAATCAAGATTCTTTTGAAAAATTACAAGAGCTGTTATCAGATGTACAAAAAACCGAACAAATGTTAGATGATACTCACTTTGAAGAACTCCTAGGAGAGTTGAAAAAAATAACTTTTCAAGCTGAAGAAAAAACTTCACAAACAAATGTGCCTACAACATCCTCCTCTACTGCGCTTGCAGCAAGTGAAGATGATACTGTACCTATAACATCCGCTATATATACAGATTATTCACTAAACCTTGTTGGAAATAACAATAATGATGATGTTGCTGAATAATGATGATGTTGCTGATATATAAGATAATAAAAGTAGAAAAATCATATTAGGATATAAATCTATTCTTTTGATTCTGATACACTCTCCTACAATTTTTGAATTGGAACTTTAATTGGAGGAAGAATTCTTTTTGTAAAAAATTTATCCTTAAAATAAAAAATCTTTTTACTTTTTATTGGAGGATGAGACTCGATAAGAACAATCTGTTCATCTCTTGGTAACTGTATCACTTCTTGAGGAAGAAGAAGTGCTCTTTGTATATTAGAGACACTCTTACTTCTAGAAGCAAGACTCAACCCAAATGAAGGTTTACTATATGATTCATTTTCTATGGTTTTTGTTCCACATAATTGTGATATCAAATTAGCTGTTTCATAATTATTTGCAGCAAAGGTAATTCTATAAGTTGAATTAGATAAAAAGGAATTCATTCCTGCCTCTTCATATATACCTTTTAATTGTTGAGTATCTTGCACTATCAAAAATAATCTTACATGATAGCCTCTAAAATATGCAATTCCAGTCTTAAATTGTTCCATTTTACCAAGTGTAGGAAACTCATCCATCAAAAACATGACTCCGTAAGGTTCATGTTTTTTATCTGGCATTTTTCTAGTTAAGAATTCAGTTGCTTGCTGATAGAAGACTTGCATCAATTTTTGTAATCTACTAACGTTATCGGGAGTAAGACCTACATATACAGTGACTCTTTTTTTTCTAAATTCTGAAAAATTAAAATCAGACTTAGATGTAGCCTTATCTATTAAGGGATTAGCCCACAACTCAAGAGAAGAGTTCATGGTAGATATCACACCAGAGCGTTCTTTTTCAGCCTTTTGTAAGAAAGCTGAAATATTCATATATCCTACTGGATGTATCATATCTCCAAGCACATCAAGTATTACAGACAAATTATAAGCAACATCATCACTTCGCATAGTACGAACAACCTCTCCAAAAGTCTTCTCCTTGCTAGAATCAACAAGTATAGCAAGAACTACTCCTAAAAATAAACTCCTAGACTCATTAGTCCAAAATTCTTTTTCTGGCATAATCAAATTAGCGATTTTCTGTATATCATCAACCATTTGTCCTGGCTTAGTACTAATCCAATCAATAGGGTTATAGCAATGAGTTACACCATCAGAATTAGAAGGTTCCCATACAAAAACCTCTTGTCCCATTTTTTTTCTCCAACCACTTGTAAGCTCGTAATTTTCAAGCTTAATGTCATGAACAACAAGAGAATCTTCCCAAAATAACAAATTAGGTATAACAAAACCAACCCCTTTACCAGATCCAGTAGGAGCAAATAAAAGAGCATGTTGAAACCCATCCGCAACAAAATATCCATCATCATCCTCACCAAGCAACATACCCTTTTTAGAGCGTAAGTTTGCCTTTTCAATATCACTTTTATGTGCCCATTGAGCAGATCCATATGCCTCCTCCTTTTTCTTGAAAATATCTATTTTGTCCAATTTTTTTCGATGTAAAAAAAAAATCACAACAAAAACAATGATAGGCACAGCAATAGAGGAAGCAAGAGCAACTTTTAATTTAAAATATATTTCATAATGATTCAAATTATCCCATTGTGAATATAAAAATTGTATTACACTCCAAGCATTTACTATTACAACCATATCTGCTCCTAATGGGTACTCCATACCTCCAAAATAATTCATGGATACGCCAAGTAAATTACCGATTAGTAAAATCAAAGCATATAAGTAAAGAGCTATTAAAATTTTTTTAACGATAGAATTGATTGTATTTTTCATGTAGAATAAGATATTTTTAGTATAAAATTATTAATCTTTGTTTAAATAAATCTCTGAAACATATCTCAGTCCCTTTTCTCCTCGCTTCAGCTGAATTATTATGTGTATAATTTGTTTGATATAATGCACTATTTCATCTGTAGGTATACCAAGACCTGCTTGTATAACCATTAGCTTTAGTTGTTCTATTGCCATTAGCGGAGTATCTGCATGTAGAGTCGCGATAGATCCTGGATGACCTGTATTGACAGCTCGTAAAAAACTAAATGCTTCTTTTCCGCGTAACTCTCCGACTATTATTCTGTCAGGTCTTAGTCTCAGACAAGTCTCAATTAAATCCTGAGTATTAACTTTAGATAATCCCTGCCCCCCTTTAGAAGCAACTAAATGTAATTTATTTTTGTGATTATTTAGAACGATTTCTCTTGCATCTTCGATAGTAATAATTCTTTCGTGTTTAGGAATGGTACTAAGAGCAGAATTAGTAAAAGTTGTTTTTCCACTTGAAGTTCCTCCACTAATAATAATGTTTTTTTTACTCAAAATTGCATATTTAATAAATTCTAAAATTTCATTTTTTTCTAAGTGCTGAGCTAAAATTTCCTTATCTTTATTCTCTACGGCTTTAATAAGCACATTACTAAGAGCTCCATTTTCGTTATATTCTTCAAGAGTCATAATTTTGGTAGCACTTTTTCGAATGGCAAAAGCGACAGTATTAGTTTGTACGACAGGAGGAAAAACTACTTGAACCCTATAACCACTAGGTAATGTGGCTGACAATAATGGATATTCTGATGAAATGACCTGCTTTGTAAATTGAGCGATGAGTTGTCCTAAAGAAGTGAGGTGCTCGAAGGTCAGTTCAGGAGCTTCTTGCAATATAGTTTCTCCATGTTTTTCAACCCAAAACTCATGAGTTGTATTAACCAAAATTTCATTTACTCCTTCTTGAGAAAGGATTCTTTTAAATGGTAAAAGATATGTTTCAAGAGCTGTTGTACTAAGTGTCATTTTTTAAAATATTTTTCTTTCTAGTTCTATAGAATTAAAAATTTCTTGAGGAAATACATAATCATTATTTATATAGATCCTAATGGGAGCCCCTTGATCAACATTTATAGTAGGTTCCCAATTTTTTGTTCCAAATAAGACATCTTCTGCCGTATCAGATAGATCTTCAAAAGCATCCCTAGAGGCTTTTTGTGCTTGAGTTTCTTCAACATTTTGATTATTTAGTATAAGTAAACTATCTAATCCTCGATTAAAAACTTCTATTACTCCAGACAAATCTTGTGCAGCACTGGTTCCAGGAGAACTTTGAACAGATTTACATTTATTAGACATATCATTATATGCACCACTAGATAAATCTAAATTTTCAATAGAAGAAACTTTTGCTAAAACACCCGTACATAATTCTGAAATTGCTTGTTGTGGATTTGATGGATTATTCTTGGAAATAGAATTCATATCCTTCCTTAGGGCTTCTACTTGGAGCGACCTAGTAGTAGTATCTGATGAGAATTGAACAGGTTTTACTATACGATCAAGTCCAAGAGCTACTAAAATATTGAAAGAAGATAGCAACACAGCATTAGCTAATTGTTCTTTCACCTTATAATCAATGTCTCCTTGGACTCCTTTTAATCCTAAGTTATCTGCTGCAATTTCATTAAAAGTAATTTTGTATCCATTTGCCAAATCAATTCGATTCCAATTAATAAACACCCTTCCGTGTTTATCCTGAAACCCTAAATTATAAGTACCAAATATTTTAGAGCCCTGAGGAATCAAGATATTTTTTCCCCATTCAGAATATACATTACTGGTAATAACAGCTCGAATATTGCCGCCAAAATCTGTATTAAGAGAATTTTCTATCACAGCATCTATATGCTTTCCTTTACTCATAGTAAGATACATATTAGATGGTTTTATAAATTTTCCATCAACATTTTCTACAGAGGATTTTATATTCCCCTCCGAACTTTCTGTACTACTATCACTATTTTTTATCAGAATCATAGGAGCTTTTCGTCTTCTTTCTATTTCTGCTAAAGTTTTAGGATCTGGGGCTTTTTGTTTTGCACCTGGAGGAGTAAGTAAACTTTCTATTTGAGGACCAGTCGCTATTTTACTATTTTCTAATAGTTCTCTTTCTATGAGTTCTGATTTGTCTCTCTGTTCTTTCTCCTTCTGTTCTTTTTCCCTCTGTTCTTTTTCCCTCTGTTCTTGTTCTCTTTTTTCCTTTTCTTCTTGAGCTTTTTTTTCATCTTCTAACCTTTGTTCGGCTCGTGTTTTAATACTTGAAAGTGTTGGTACTGTTGTAGTTTTTTTTTGAGTTTGAACATAAGAAATATCATTAGAATTAAAAGATTTTAGTTCTGGCAATTCAATTGGTGTACTTACAATATCTTGCTCCTCTACCGAATCGCTATCACTATCTTTAATAAAGAAAAAATATATACATCCAACTATTCCAACAACTACTATCAATAAGAGAATTATGTTTCTAGTTTTATTTGTAGAGACTTGAGATATTTCTTCCTCTATTTCAGGAGATTCGACTTCTTCTTTAAATTCTTTAGAATCTACTTTTTCTTCTTCATTAGTACTCATATAAATTTAACCAATGTAATTGAATCTTATAACATAGACCAAATCTCTATCAGAGTATTCATCAAGTTCTTTAGAGACAAGATCAAATTGATATATTCTTTTATTAGTAATAATTGTCATATTTGTTTGAATGTATTTTTCTAATGCCTTAACAAATAATCTATTATCAACAGAGTTAATGTTCCAAGAATATGTATCCCCTAAAGTAATTGTTTTAATGATTTCGCCTTTAGCAAATTCTACGTAAGATTGAAAGCCATAATGTATAACAAGTAAGTACACCTCATTAGGATTATAGACATAAGTTTTAACTCGATAATCATTTGTAATATACATATCATCATAGTGATGCTCTTCTGCTTTTAGCCCATGACCTGAAAAAAGAGTAGCAAAACATATACTTATAAAAATCACAAACACGTTAAGAATGGTAATAAGTTTAACTCTCATCTGAGTCCACTCTATAAGCTGTGACAGTAAAACCTACAGGATTTATCTCTAATTCTTTTTCAGTTAACTGTCTTTGTTGATATTCAAACTTAATCACTGCAATTCTATTAAATTTTGCCATAGCTCCTGTAGTTTCGTTAATAGAAAACCTAACAATGTAGTGGCTACTAGACATTTTAGACCAAGATTTTATAATTAAATAAGTTGAATTTGAAGTAGAGTATTTTACAACTGGACTTATTTCCATATTCCTAATGTATCCAAGATATTGTCTATAGACATCATATGATGAGAACAATCTTATTTTTTCTCGTGCAAGCCCTTCAAAATCAACATGATTATAAGTTTCTCTTGCAGAGATATATTGTTTTAGAAAGAATTGAGCCAGTGATTCATTTTGATTAAGAGAGGATTCAGAGGCTTGTTTTAGTAAAATATTCTGTCCTGTTTTTTTATTTACTTCAATCACAAATGGTTCTATCTCTTTGATACTGTTGATATAAATAACGGCTAAAACGCTAACCATAACTAACAAAATACAAACAAATGAAAAAATAGCTAATATATTGCGTTGTATTAGAACATTTTCATATTTATCGTTAAACCATGTACTAGCAACCTTTTTATTTTTTTCTGATTCACTCTTCATTTTATCCTGCATTTCAAGAGTACTAATGGAAAATATCTATCTCATTTTAATTGTTGTCTTTATAAGTATAACAACTCCATTATTTCATAAAATCATACATATTAAAATTGCAATTGTTTTTAACAGTATAAAATCAAAATATTTTTTACCAAAAGTGATTTTTATACTTGATAAAAAATATTACTTTGCTAAAAAGCAAATAGTGAAAATACAATTTAAGTAACAGCCAATAAACTACTCCAATAGAAAAATGTGATTAATTGAAATTTGATGATGCATATTTTAGAAAATTTTGTTAGCTTAATTAATATATATTGTTTTTCTTTTATCAGTCTATTCTATGTTATGAGTACAAAAAAAATCTCTGTACAAAACATTCTTCAAGAAGAATCACTATTTGCATCTAACTCAGCTTTTATAGAGCAAATGTACCAAAGATATCTTAAAAATCCAAATACAGTAGATATTAGTTGGCAAAATTTCTTTAAAAATCACGACTCATCTAGTCCTATAGAAACATTCCCATTACAAGAAAAAGATAGTAATAACAATACGAAAGTACAAGAAACAAATTTATCCTTAGAGTTCCTATACCTAAAAGTAAAAAACTTAGTAAAAAAATACAGAGAAAAAGGTCATTTTTTATCAAAATTAGATCCTCTCAATTTAGAAAGAAATTGGTCTAAAGAAGAATTAAATCTTGAATTAAAAAAATTTGATATACAAATTTCTGACCTAGAACAAATTATTGATCCAAGAAAATTGTTTTATACAAAATCAACATCTTTAAAATTAGGAGATTTAATCCATAAGTTAGAAAAAATTTACTCTTCAAAAATAGCACTTGAATGCTCTTACATAAACGATGAAGAAAAACAAAATTGGTTATACCAGGAATTTGAAATGAGAGAGCATAATTTTACTCTTAGTATAGATGAAAAAAAAGAAATTTTAAAAAATTTAACTGAGGTAAATGATTTTGAAGATTATCTACACAAAAAATTCGTAGGAGGAAAAAGATTCTCAATAGAGGGATGTGATAGTTTTATAATATGTCTAAAACGTATTTTAGAAGTAAGTTCTTCTTACGAAGTAGATAATTTTACCTTTTCTCTTGCTCACAGAGGAAGATTGTCTTCATTAGTCCATATTCTAGAAAAACAACCTAGGGTATTATTTTCGGAATTTATCTCTAAAAATCCTCCGTTTATAGAGTCAGGACTTGCAGGAGATGTAAAATATCACATGGGTTATTCATGTTATAAAACGGTTAAAAATAAGAGATTGTTTCTACATATGATATCCAATCCATCACATTTAGAAGCTACTAATAGCATTACTTGTGGACTTGTACGATGTAAGCAAGACCAGGAGGCAAATAATAGGTCTATTGGCATTATTGTACACGGAGATTCTGCTTTTTCTGGGCAAGGGGTTGCGGCTGAAAATTTACTAATGTCGACGCTACCCCAGTACGAAGTAAGGGGTGCTATACATATAGTAATAAATAACCAAATAGGATTTACAACTACCAAGAATGAGATTAGCAATAGTAGATATTGTACTGATGTTGCTAAAATTGCAAATTTACCTGTAATACACATAAACACAGACGACGTTGAGTCTGTAGTTTTTGCTGCTGAGCTAGCCTCAAAATACAGACAAAAATTTGCTAGTGATATTGTCATAGATATTGTAGGATACAGAAGACATGGTCACAATGAGGGAGATGAGCCAAGATTTACACAAAATTATATGTATCAAATTATAGATAAAAAAGAAAGAGCTCATATATTATATAATAAAAAACTCTTACTAGAAAAAGCTATTACTGATGATTATTTAAAAAAAATTCAAGAGTCTTTCAAACAAAAATTAGACTTAGAATTTAGTAAAAAAGAACAAAAAATATCCTTAAAAGAAATTTTAGGCTCCCCTTTTAATGCAGCTGTTAAGTATATAGATGAAAAAAGTACTACTGAAATTGCTACAGGAATCGAAAAAAAAATTCTAGATACTGTAGCTCAAAAATTATTAAACATTGATAAAAATTTCAATCTGAACCCTAAATTAAAACTTTTATTCCAAAAACGCCTAGAGAATTTTCTTACTGGTAGATTAGATTGGCCTCTAGCAGAACAACTTTCTTTAGCAGTTCTGCTAAAGAATGGATTTAATATAAGATTTTCTGGACAAGATTCCCAAAGAGGAACATTTTCTCAAAGACATGCAGTTCTACATGACCAAATATTAGAAACACACCCCACATATATTCCATTAAATAATATTTCTAAAGACCAAGGAAAATTTAGAATCTATAACAGTAATTTGTCCGAATATGGAGCACTTGGATTTGAATATGGCTACTCTCTTTCAGATCAGACTAAAAATCTTGTCATATGGGAAGCTCAATATGGAGATTTTGCAAATGGAGCACAGATTATCTTCGATCAATTTATCTCATCTGCAGAACAAAAATGGTTAATACAGAGCAATATAATTGTACTGCTTCCTCATGGACTTGAAGGACAAGGACCTGAGCATAGTTCTGCAAGAATTGAAAGATTCTTACAATTATCAGCTCAACAAAACCTACAAGTGATATATCCAACAACTCCAGCAAATATCTTTCATGCCCTGCAACGCCAAGCAAAAAATAATATAAGAAAACCTTTAATAATATTTTCACCTAAATCCTTACTGAGAAATAAATTAGCAATATCAAATATTGCAGAAATAGAACAAGGTACTAATTTTTTACCAATAATTGATCAAACAACTCCTCAGAAGAAAAATTCTATATCAAAAATACTCTTTTGTAGTGGTAAAATATTCTTTGATCTATTACAAAAAAAAGATCTCTCAAAATCAAATCATGTATCTATAATAAGAATAGAACAACTATATCCGTTTAAACAAAACATGTTATCAAATATTTTGGAAGGTTATAATAAAAATGTTAAACTGGCTTGGGTTCAAGAGGAACCTATGAACATGGGGGTATGGAATTTTATAAAGGACAAATTCATCCTGGTATTAAAAAACCTATCTTTCAGACAAAAATTAGAATATATTGGAAGAGATGAGGCTGCATCACCAGCTATTGGCTATATGAACATACATTCTATAGAGCAGGAAAAAATTCTCAAGAATGCTTTTGATTAATTAAAAATTTTTGGAAAAAATAATATGAGCACTAACATTATAGTTCCTAATTTAGGAGAATCGATTTCTGAGGCAACTATATCCAAATGGTATAAAAAAGAGGGGAATCTTATTACCAAAGATGAGATATTATTAGAACTTGAAACAGAAAAGGTAGCACTTGAGGTTACTGCTCCTGAGAGTGGAATTTTACAAAAAATATTAAAACCTGAAGGAGAAAGTGTAAATGTAGGCAATATTCTTGGTCACATAGCAGAAAATGCTAATAGCACTATAAAACAAACTCAAGATTTGACTCCAAAAGAACCTACTCGAAAATATGACTCAGCTAAAGAAGAAACAGGATTAAATTTAGAAGATGTTGGCCCAGCCGCAAAAAGAATCTTAAGTGAGAAAGAAATAGATTTATCCCATGTAAAAGCAACAGGATTAAAAAACAGGATTACGAAAGCAGATCTACTTGATTCATTAAGTACTGATGAATCAAAAAAAGAAAATAACTCTCAAAATATCAAAACGACTTCTCAGGATAGTTCTCAGGAAAGAAAAATTGAATATGTAAAATTTTCTCGCATTAGAAAAACTATAGCAAAAAGACTAAAAGACTCTCAAAACACAGCCGCAATATTATCTACGTTCAATGAAATTGATATGGGGAATGTAATCTCTTTAAGAAATAAGTATAAAGAAGAGTTTCAAAAAAAGCATTCTGTAAAATTAGGCTTTATGTCTTTTTTCATAAAGGCTTCTGTAGCTGCTCTAAAGGAGATAGCATCCATCAATACTGAAATACAAGATGAGTTCATATTATACAAAAAATATTATAACATAGCCGTTGCTATAGGTACCGAACAAGGCCTTGTAGTACCTGTAATAAAAAATGCGGACACTATGTCCTTTCATGAAGTAGAGAAAAATTTACTAGAACTTGCAGATAAAGCACGAAATGGTAAGCTCGTTATGCAAGATTTTCATGACGGAACATTTTCTATCACTAACGGGGGAGTATACGGATCTCTTTTTTCAACCCCTATTATTAATCCACCTCAAACGGCAATATTAGGATTACATTCTATACAAAAAAGACCTGTCGAGTTTGCAGGAGAAATATTGCTAAGACCTATGATGTACGTTGCTCTATCATATGATCACAGGGTAGTAGATGGAAAAGACGCAGTTGCATTTTTAAGTAATATAAAAAAATTGATAGAAAATCCTGAAAAATTACTTCTAGAATTATAGAAAATACCAAAAAATCGATAAGACCTGAATAACCCAGATTCTCAGTTGATTATATCTATATATGTAAATTTCCAGCTAATTTTTTATGATATCATATATCACTCGGACAACTACCCTTATTTAGTATAGAACTTTTAGTATCCTAAGAAAACTTTCAGAGAAATCATCCAATCAACAAAACCGAATAATACCCATACATCTTAATGCACTTCTTTTGTCTCTGTATCCTAGTTAAAAATCTCTATATTCCATAGCTCTTTATAATTACATATTTGAACACAGCAGTTGTTATAATTATACAAATGCGTTGTGATCCTCATGATCTCCTGCTGCTGCTAAGACTACTGAATCTTGAGCATCTTCTACTCCTGATCTTATCAACACATCTTGTAGTGCATTTAATGTTTGTACATTTTCTGAATCAAAAAAGACATTAAACAAGAAGCCTAAATTTTGTTTTGGTGTAATATCTTCAAATCTTTCTACTAACAGAGTACTATGTATAGACGTAAATATTTCCTTGATTTGCTCACTTGATAAGTGTTTTTCCAAAGTTACTGAAATTTTATAAGTTATGTCTGAATCACCCTTGTATATATAACTATTTATGATGTCTTTTAAAACTACTTTTAATAGATAAGGAGCATTTTCTGCTTTTAGCGTCTCACCAAACCAGTTAATTATTCTTTCAAGTGTATCCGGTATCATGGCAAAAATTTTTTTGACTTCTTGAAATTCAATATTAGTTAATGTATCTCTGACCTTTTTGTGATATAAATTATCATTTTTATCTAGTCCTGAAATTTCTATCTCTTTATTTTGTGCTAAGTTATTCAACCCATATAAGAACCTCAATCCTTCTATAGAGTGTACACATAATACAATCTGTTCATGAAGGAATTGATTTTCTTCATTTGTATTAATAAATTGTGCCAGTAACTCTCCAAGCTCCGCATATACATCTTTTATTTGTTCTAAGCAACTTTTGTTGTCAACATCATTTCGCACTTCAAGTAATTTTTTAGATATAACACCTTTCCCTAGTAATTTTATCATAAAATCTACTCTTTCATCTCCAGAAATAACCGATAAAAATACTTGTCCTGCAGAATCTTGAAATTCAATTAGTTCCCTACTGATAAGACCTTTATTAATAAGACTATCAAAAATTCTATCAAAAATTTCAATTCTTTTTTCTGAATTCATCATTGACCATAGCACTGTTTCTCCTTTTTCGTTTTTAATTTGAAGTATCTCTGGAGTAATTAATCGTATATCGATTAGATGCTTAAATAATGCTATTTGCTCTGCTGAATCTATCATCGACCATAGCACTGTTTCTCCTTTTTTGTTTTTAATTTGAAGTATCTCTGGAGTAATTAATCGTTTCACGATTAGATTCTTAAATAATTCTATTTGCTCTGCTGAATCTATCATTGACCATAGCACTGTTTCTCCTTTTTCGTTTTTAATTTGAAGTATCTCTGGAGTAATTAATCGTTTCACAATTAGATGCTTAAATAATTCTAGTCCATTTTGTGACCGCACCTCCTCTACCATCTTTTCCAGCACTGTTTCTCCTTTTTTGTTTTTAATTTGAAGTATCTCTGGAGTAATTAATCGTTTCACAATTAGATGCTTAAATAATTCTAGTCCATTTTGTGACCGCACCTCCTCTACCATCTTTTCCAGCACTGTTTCTCCTTTTTTGTTTTGACTTGTAAGTACATCTTGAGTAATTAATT
>CAYPDK010000023.1:0-3536 GCA_964409505.1 uncultured Rickettsiaceae bacterium | reverse complement strand
TTATAAAAATAAAGTCTTGAATAACAAGTAATACTTAATGTATATTTACCCCTTAATCAAAAATACAGACGTGGCCAGGTAGCAAAATGGTAATGCAGAGGACTGCAAATCCTCCACTCGCCGGTTCGATTCCGGCTCTGGCCTTTTTTTTGTTGAGTATTTTAGTAAAGCTTAAAAATAGAGATACTTTTTGTTTGCATTGATAATTTAGTAGAATATTGTTTACTTAACAAAAACATTTTATTCAGCTTAAGTATTATAAATACATAATTTTGAAAACCCTTGTTAAAATCAATATTTCATTATAGCATTAAGGTTTTCAGAAAATTTTAATTTAGACTTTAAAAATTTTTACTTTTAGAAAAATACATAAGAAATACGTAATTTTATGCAAATATTTCCACTTAACATAGTACCTAAAAGTCCAAATTTTGACTTTATCAAATATAGAATATTATTCTACATAATATCTACAATTTTAGTATTTTTAAGCGTATTTTATATATTGTTTTATAAATTGAACTTTGGTATAGATTTTATAGGTGGTACATTAATAGAATTGGACACTAGAGAAGAAATAAATATAGAAAATTTAAGGAAAGCATTAAGTCCTCTAAAAATAGGAGACATATTAGTCCAAGAAGTAAATAATGATAACAGAAATTATTCTATTAAGCTAAGCTCTAAAAAAAATAATCTATTAGAATCCATTGAGCTAATAAAATCTGAACTAAAAAAATCCCTAAACATAGAACCAATCTATAAAAAAATAGATTTTGTAGGACCTCAAGTAAGTCAAAAAATGATATCCTCTGGTATAATTTCAATATGTTTATCTATTTTAAGTATAATGTTTTATATATGGATTAGATTTAATTTATTTTTTTCCATTGGTATATTTTTTATATTGATACATAATCTCACTATCTGTATTGGATTTATAAGCATATTTCAATATGAGTTTAGTCTTGGAACAATTGCAGCATTATTGACTATAATAGGTTATTGCGTAAATGATTCTATTGTAATATACGATAAGATAAGGCATAATTTGAGTCAAAAATATTCGTATAAACCCAAAGATTTAATTAATAAGAGCACAAATTTAACTCTATCCCGTACTGTTATCACATCTCTTTCAACGCTAGCTGCGAATTTAGCTTTAATACTTTTTGGAGGAGAGGCAATAAGAAGTTTTGCATCTTTAGTTTTTTTTGGTGTGTTTATAGGCACATATGCCTCAATATTTATATCAAATACCCTTTTATACGAACTAATTGCCATAAAATATTTTAAAATTTATATAAATAAAAAAATTTCTCATGAAAATACTAGCAAATGAAATAAGAATTGGACATATAATAGAGTATAAGAATTCTTTGTGGTATGTAACGCAGACTCCTGAACATATAAAGCCCGGCAAAGGTGGAGCATATGTTCAAATAGAGATGAGAAACATAACAAACAAAAGTAAAACAACTCAGAGACTTCAATCACATCAAGCAGTAGAAAAACCTTTCATAGAACAGAAAAAAATATCCTATCTCTACACAAATCAGGACAAAGTAACATTTTTAGATCAAGAGACCTTAGAGGAAATTGTTATCAATAAAGAAGTTTTGGGAGAAAATGTAGTATATTTAATAGAAAATATAATTTTTGAAGCAAAAATTTGCAAAGACAAAATAATTGCTGTATTACCCCCAGCTACAATAAACATGACAATAAAAGAAGCAGATCCATTTATAAAAACTGCAAGAGAATCTCCTTCATACAAGGGAGTTGTAGTAGATAATGATCTCAAAGTTCTAGTGCCACCATATCTTGAAGTAGGTAATATCATAACGATACGCACTGAGGATAAAAGTTTTGTAGCAAAAGTAAAGTAGAAATTATTAGTATTTTTTGAAATGAAGCGAGACGAAATAAATCTTATAATAGGTATTTTAAGAAGAGCTTCTAGATTCTTAATTAGAGATTATATAGAAATAGTAAATATTTCTAACTCAACTAAAAATAGAATTTTATTTCTAAGTAAATCCTACGAAAGAGTCCTCGAGTGTTTATCCTCAGAAATAAAAAAATATTATAAAAATTTTATTTTCAGTCATGAAGTAAAAGATATAGGAAAAATAAATCAGGAACACGAGTTACTAGTAATTGATATAGCAAATGGCAAAAAAACATTATATAATTCGCTACCATTTTGGTCTATAACAGTCTCATCAATAATAAATCAGAAAACGTCAGACAAAGAAAAACTTCCAAAAGCATTAAGTTCCATAATTTATTTTCCTATTCAAGATGAAATTTATTATACCAACTACGGCCACGGAGTATTTACACAACAAATCAAAGCAAATTACTCTAGTTCTGACATAAGAATTAGAAATAATACAAAGAATTTTTTATTAAAGAGAAGTGAAATATTAATCATTTCTGAATTAGACAAAATAGACATAGCTAAAAAGATCAGTCCAAATGTAAGAATTTTCGATTCTCTAAGCTATTCCATAGCTATGCTTTTATCCGGTAAAATTGACCTTTATATAGCTCCTAAAAATAATTTATTTTTTATATCATATAACATATTTATACACGAACTAGGAGGATTTATAAAAAATATTGAAAACACGTTTTACATATTTCTTAATTATTCTTTAATGAAGTACATAGAATTAAACCATAAAGAATGAAGATATTTATCTTTCTCAAAAGATACAACAAGTATAAGAGAGATATTTAATATTATACAATTCTAATATATCAACTAATAGTTAATTAAATAAGATATATTTTCTAATAAAACTCTCCAATGTTATATCTAGTGTAGCCCCCTTTTTTTAAACACATCATATAGATTTGTATACTCTTGAACAATTGCTTCATCGACTTCTACAATAGAATAAGTTCATTCATACTGGCTTTGTCTACGCTAAGATTAACCAAAAATTTCAAAAAGTACTTTCTTAAATAAAAATATTTTTAGAACAACTAACTATTACAAATTCCAATCTGACTCACAAAATAGATTATTTTCCTACTTCCAAAAAATGATGTTGAAGTCCTAATCACACAGAAGAAAATACTACAATATTTGCTTGAAAAAATATCATGACCAACTCTGGAGGTAGAAAGCTTTTCTCTTAACTTATAAGATCACTATTCACAATAATGAGTACCATAAGCAATATTTTCCATATCGTCAGAATAAATATTCTGTCCTCCTATTTGAAGAAGCAAGGAATTCGACTTAGAATACAACTCATACCCCTGAACAGAATACGTGTGAGGAGGTGATAGCTTCACCCCAGGAGTCGCTTGAGTATACAACTCATACCTCTGAACAGCACACGTGTGAGGAGGTGGAAGCTTTAACCCAGGAGCCGCATGAGGAAACAAGGTATACGTCTGAGCAGCATACGTGTGAGGAGGAGGAAACTTCAACCCACGATACGCTTTCATCTACATCTAATCGCTTAGTACAGAATACGTGTGTTGTGGTGGAATATGCCGCCTATTCCGGTGTTGGACGT
>CAYPDK010000022.1:0-4936 GCA_964409505.1 uncultured Rickettsiaceae bacterium | reverse complement strand
TTCAAAACCATACATCTTTAAATTTAATAAAAGTTCTTCCCTTTCTATTTCATGTTTCTTTGTATCATTATAACTTATTTGCAGAATATGCAAACATGTCTTAATAGACACAGGATCGGTTTGTTGATCAAAAGAATTTTGATCAATTTTGTCTGAATTCTTTGTAAAAACATACTCATGTTGAGGAGATGTTGGAAACATATCCCACATCTCCTCATCACTACTACCAAGAGTATTATTATATTGAGAATTATTAAGATACGTTTCCTCATCTTTTGTATAAAAATTTGTAATTTTTTTAGAAACATTTTTAAAAATTTTTACAGCACAATTCACTAATTTTGTACTTAAAGTCTTATAGTAATTAAATAAACCCATAATCAATACCTAAATGATAATAAAATTAAATTCTCTAATTTGATTAATGTAAAGATCAAATATAATGTGATACTATATAATAATTATAAATTGATAACCATAAGTTTTTTCTAAAAATTTTTTAAAGAATTCTCTAAAGAGTGGAATCAAAACATTTGCTCAAATAAATGAAAATGACGTTGTAAGTCATATTTATTTGATAAATTTACTACGTTTTTAAGTTTATTAGTATTCAATCATCACTTCATCCCTCTTGTGCTGCTTCAGATCCAGATATTTCTACTTCTAGTGAATTATTTGTAATTATTTCTTCTACTTCTGCACTAGTAAAAATTTCTAAGTCCAATACCAACTTTTTGAATTTTTCATATAATATTTCATGCTCTGGAGCATAAGTACCAGTAAGAAATTTTTCCCTCCAAGCCTTTAATGTAGTGTAATGTTTGTTCAAAGAAGAATTTTCAGGGTTTGATGAAGTAAAAATTCTGTTTATCTCTTCTAACGAAATTTTGTGTTGTTGTACGCATTCTAAAATGTCTATTATAGAATCTATTTCTAAATTTACAATTGAGTAGAGAGCTATATTTGGGCATATACCTTTAAAACTGCCATTCTGAGAAATGCTAGCAGATTTCATATGATTAATCCACTTCGTGCCGGTATCGATTATTTTATTCTGCGGTGAGGAGTAATGATCAAATACAGAATGTAGTTCTTGTTTTATAGTATTCTTATCCTCTCTGGTCAGAATTTCTATAGATTCTGTCTTGTATTTCTCTAAAAAACACGAAATATAATTTGGATCGCAAGGTAGGAGCGATTTATTTTCCTTAATATATTGTACAAAATCTATAATTGATTTATAGGAAAATTCTGAACTTAAAGAATTAAATATTGTGAAAAATCTTTCTGTAAGAAGATTTTCTTGTATACACATATTAAATATTAACCTCTTACAAACATCTGGTAATGGGCTTTGTAACAATGATACTAATAACTTCACTCCTTTTTCATCTATTGTAGTAGTAAACCCTGGATGAATAATTTGTATATTTTCTAACTCTTGAAATAATTTCAGCATATCTAAACCTTGATATATGAATATTTGGTATATAATGTTTGGATTAACACTACAGAATTCTTGATCTATACAGTTTTTATCTATCAATAGCTTGAAAAATTCTATATTATCACAATCAGTTTTATTATTATAACATTTAAAAAACAGATTATGTACAGCATCTTTGTACCAATCTTGCCCTTTTAGGAACTCTTTATCTAGCCATTTTGCATCTATCAATAGCTTGAATAATGCACTTTTAGTAAAAGAGTAATGACCATTGAACAGATTATGCACAGCATCTTTGTACCAATCTTGCCCTTGTAGAAACTCTTTCTCTATCAATTCTTTATCTATCCATTTTTTCTCTATCAATAGCTTTAATAAAGCTATCCTACTATCATTAGGAAATGGAAATATCTTACACTCAGCATTTTTGTACCCAGATGATCCTTGTAGGATTTGTATAAACTTTTGCTTTTCAAATTGGCCATTTATCATAAATAGTTCTTTTAATAATTTTCTATTATCATATTTAGGATCTATAAACCACTCATACACACACTCATACACAGCATTTTTGTACCAATTTTGGCTTTGTAGAAACTCTTGATCTACAAATTCTTCTTCTATCAATAGTTTGAAGAGTTCTATTTTAGCAGCATCAGGATACTTGAACGGATATCTGAACAGATTATGCACAGCATATTTGTACCAATCTTGCACTTGCAGAAACTCTTTATCTAGCCATTTTTTCTTTATCAATAGTTTACAGAATTCTACTTTATAAGAATTAGGATACTTGAACAGATTAAACACAGCCCCTTTATACCAATCTTGCATTTGTATGAACTCTTTTATGAACTTTTTCTCCATCAATTCTTTATCTATACATTTTCTATCTATCAATAGCTTTAATAAAACTATCTTACCATAATTAGGAAATGGAAATATCTGACACTTAACATTTTTGTACCTAGAGGACCCTTGTAGGGTTTGTATAAACTTTTGCTTTCCCAATTGGTTATTTATCATAAATAGTTCTTCTAATAATTTTCTATTATCAGAATCAGGATCTATAGCCCACTCATACGCAGCTTCTTTGTACCAATATTGCACTTGTAGAAACTCTTTATCTACAAGTTGTTGGTATATCAAGAATCTGCAGAATTCTATTTTACAAGAATTCGGATACTTGAACAGATTATGCACAGCCTCTTTATACCAATCTTGCATTTGTAGAAACTTTTTATTTACAAATTCTTTTTCTATCAATAGTTCGAAGAGTTCTATTTTAGCAGAATCAGGATTATTGAATAGCTCATGCACAAAATCTTCGTACCAATCTTGCACTTGTAGGATTTATATTAGCTCTTGATCTACAGAATTATTAAAAAACTTGTCACTTCTAAGGGTGAGTATTATTTCTGATATATTACTATTACTTCTACAAAATACCTTCCATAATTTTTCAATTATTTGTTTTTGTTTTATCCTAGTTTTTTCTCTCATTAAAAATCTATTTTTATTTGATTAAAAGATTTATATTAATATTATATTAATTTATGTTAACTAAATCAAATAACTAAAATTAATTATGTTAATATTTATACAAAATTATATTAAAAATATGCTTTTTTAGGCTTTTAATTTTCAAAACTTTCTTACACCGGAAAACGCAAGAAAAATATTGTGGCTACGTGCTGCTAGACTTTCAATGGCGAAACCATAGGAGGTTACATACATCTAGGCCAGATATCGTAGCGCGGCTATGGATTTTTGCCATAAACGAGATACTACGTTAGGTCGAGAAAAGCCTACAAGTAAAAATAGAAGCGCTGTAAAATATTTTAGATTTATAATTACATATGTGTTTCTTGATACTTTTTGCGCGTTCTCTCCCCCTCCTCTTCCTATTGAATGTATTGTTATGTCTTTAGATTTTTTTTAGTGTTAAACACGCTCTAAACGCAAAGAAAGATACAAGACATATTCTAGGAAGAGTAGACAAGAAAAAAAGAAAAAATCTTTCTGTAGTTGAGGAGAAATTTTTGTTCTAAAATTGAAAATTTTTGATCAAAATTTTGACCTTTTTTCTGTTGACAAAAAAATATTATCGTGTATTTACACGTGTGCGTGTGTGTGCGCGTTTCCACAATGTTCTATATAGTTCCTATATATTCCCCCCCGGTTTTAGCCTGTGTTTTCAGGAGTTAGAGACTAGCAATGACCACGTTTATGTCACACAATGACCACTTTTGTGTCATACAATGACCACGTTTATGTCACACAATGACCACGTTTGTGTCACGTAAAACATGAGTTATCCACAGGGTTGTGCACAAAAAGAAATTTAGGATATTTTTATAATTTGACAAATATTGTAAATATTTTAAATTAGGAAAGGGGTAAGAGATTGAATGAATTTTATAGACCACTTTTATGTCACGATATAATATAAGAAAGAACGAAAAATATCCTATATCTAGAACAAAAGCACACAAAGTGTTAAAACATGAAAACTTGAATAGTGGTATTTTTCCTTCAGATTTTGGGTTAGGAACTTATAGAGTATATTTGTTGCTTAGTACTTTAATCCACAAAGAATTGAAGTGTCATGATACAGAATCAATACCAAGATCTTATACACTTTCTGCTAAAGAATACTCTTCTTATTTTGGTACAACTAATAGTGTCAGCTATAGAATTTTAAAAAACTCTATAGATCATTTACTGAAAGCTATCATTACTTTAAAATCCATTGGTAAAAATAAAATTATTAAAATTAATCTTTGTTCTAAAGCTGAGTACAATCAGGATGAAGGAGAGATTTTTGTCAAATTTACAGATGATATTATGCCGTTTTTGACCTCAGATTTTTCTAAGTACACTTTTTATGATTTAAGGTTTGTTGCTCCTTTCAAGAGTTTGTATAGTTTGAGAATTTTTGAGTTAATTTGGGGGTTTAAGCATATTGGATATAGAGAGTTCTTACTCTCTTACTTCAGAGAAATCTTTAATATTCAAAAAAAATTTTTACGTTTTGGTCATTTTAGACTTAGAGTTTTAGATCACGCGGTTAATGAAATTAATGAGCATCACCCTTTTTTAGAACTAAAGGTAGAGACTTTCAAAAATGGAAACCGTGTAGAAAAAATTAAATTTGTTTTTAGACCTGTCTTAAAAGGTGATGGGTGTAATAGCATTGAAAAATTTACAAAATATCATTTCAAAAATATTGGAAATGATGAACATGAGACTAGTATCATAAACTTAGAGTAAAAATTGAATGTTTTTTTATAATGTATTTCGTGTTCCGAAAACCAAAGAACTATATAGCGAAATACCTGTACAAGTTTTTGTACAGCGGGTCTACTAGGCCTAAGTGGTTGTGTAAGTTTTTACACAAGCCAGGGAGAGAACGAGCCTAGCTCGTGAATTCTCCATTAAAATGTTTTTACTGGCAAGAGGAACATTCTTCTGCAGTTTAGGAAGATA
>CAYPDK010000021.1:0-18643 GCA_964409505.1 uncultured Rickettsiaceae bacterium | reverse complement strand
GTGCAAGCACAAGATTCTGATAAAAATATTGATGGCATTGGTGGCTTTAACGTGGAAACTCCTAAGCAGGATGGTATTGGTGGCTTTAACGTGGAAACTCCTAAGCAGGATGGCATTGGTGGCTTTAACGTGGAAACTCCTAAGCAGGATGGTATTGGTGGCTTTAACGTGGAAACTCCTAAGCAGGATGGTATTGGTGGCTCTAACGTGGAAACTCCTAAGCAGAAGGGTATTGGTGGCTCTAACGTAGTAACTTCGGATAGTAGTAGTGGCTTTAACGCGGAGACTTCTAAGCAGAATGGTATTGGTGGCTCTAACGTAGTAACTACGGATAGTAGTAGTGGCTTTAACGCGGAGACTTCTAAGCAGAATGGTATTGGTGGCTCTAACGTAGTAACTACGGATAGTAGTAGTGGCTTTAACGTGGAAACTCCTAAGCAGAATGGTATTGGTGGCTCTAACGTAGTAACTACGGATAGTAGTAGTGGCTTTAACGTGGAAACTCCTAAGCAGAATGGTATTGGTGGCTCTAACGTAGTAACTTCGGATAGTAGTAGTGGCTTTAACGTGGAAACTCCTAAGCAGAAGGGTATTGGTGGCTCTAACGTAGTAACTACGGATAGTAGTAGTGGCTTTAACGCGGAGACTTCTAAGCAGGATGTTATTGATAGCTCTAACGTAGTAACTACGGATAGTAGTAGTGGCTTTAACGCGGAGACTTCTAAGCAGGATGGTATTGATAGCTCTAAAAATGAACCTAAAAAAAAATGAAGTAAATTTTCTAAGGATTCTAGTCGGATTAGACTACTCGATTTGTTGATATACCAATATGACTAAATCTAGCCAATATTTTTGACAATTTATAATAGTTTTGTAAAAATCAGAAAAATATTTTCTTGAGTCTCGTTAATATACATTTTCCTCTCAAGGATCTATTCTTTTTTCTGCTCAACTTTGTTCTTTAGAGTATCGGATTTGTTTTTTTTTGATTGGTATTGGAGTGAGTGTTTTGTTTTTCTTTATCGTTCTTATCTTTAGATATTAATGCTTCTGCTCCTAAATTATCCTCTGCAACTACTAGATATATTCTACATTTTTCCTCAAAAAAAGACAGTTCTATTTCATAAAGACCAGAAAATTTTATAGGAGTCTTATACTCAACATTTTCAACTGTAATTTTTAGACCTAATTGAGATTCAATCTCCTTGACAATTTTTTTTGCTGTAACAGAACCAAATATCTTACCATCCGTTGAAGATGTATTAACTAAAATTTTGATAGTTTGATCTGCTAATTTTTTACATAAAATTCTATTTTTCTCTTTTTCAAGATGAAGTTTCTGTTCTAAGTCCTGTTTTTTCTTTTCCCAAATCAATTTATTTTCTTTATTTGATAATATAGCCCAACCCCTAGGAACAAGATAGTTAACGCAATATCCTCTTCTAACATTGACGATCTCTCCTGTATTACCTAATCTTTTAATTGCTCTAGTTAAGATTACTTCCATTATGTTCTAAAAATTAATTATACTAATTGATGCTGTAAAAATTTTATATGTTCTAAGATTTTGATCAGCGTGTGTTTGTGTTATACACAAATGGCATAAGAGCTATAACTCTACTCAGTAATATTGCTTTTTTAAGTTTTCTTTGATGTCTAAAACATATATTAGTGATACGACTTGGTAAAATTCTTCCTCCCTCGGAAACAAAACGAGATAAAAAATGTGGATTTTTATAGTCTATAGTAAAATCTTCGATTGCTTCAAAGCATATAGGGCAACCTGTTTGTTTCTTAAAGAAATTTTTTACGTCCGTAGTCTGAGCTGGTCTCTTAATCGTTTCGTCTTTATTCATTTTATTATTTAATTTATTTATTTTTTAGTAGGTACTACATCCTTCTCAACAGATGTGTTGTCTTTTTTGTTATCTAAATTTTCTGGTTTATTAACAGTTATTTCTGTATTCTCTAAGTTTTTTGATTCATCGCTTTTTTCGTAAAACGTCTTTTTTTTCGATTTTGCATCATATATGCTCTGCAATATGGGGGAGGGTTCTTTTGAGAACGATTTAACTGAGACTAGTGAATGTCTTAATATTAAATCATTGTTACTTAGCAACTTTGAAAGATTTTTTACTATAGATGAATTAGTAATTCTTAATACAAGAAAGGAATATGTTGCTTTAAAAACTTTTTTTATAGGATATGCCAAGCTTCTTATTCCCCAATATTCTTTTTTTTCCAGTTTAATAGCATTACTATTTGTAACATTCGCTTTTTGGCAAAGATCCCAGATTTTATTTAGATCAGAATATGGAGAGTCATGCTTAGTGACTAAAATCAATTCATACAAAGAGTTATTTTTTTTTCTCATTATTTTCTATATTTATATAAATAAAATAAGGTTGTAAAAGGTTGTAATTTCTCAGGCATAATCTTTTCTCTAGCTCCTTTATATAGCTATCAGTGTGAGATCATAACAAGTTCTTTGTATAAATTCAAGGGAGTTTGAGTACTTTATTTCTATATATTCATATATAAGGATTAATTTAGTGCAATTAGTACAGTTTTTATACTTATTAATAATTTAAGAAATAAAAAAGATATAATTTATTTTATAAAGAATTAATATAGTGATATTTCTTATGTAAAAAAATTAATATTTGATATAATTATATATTATATAATTTAATTAATTTAGGAAATAAATTTATTCGATGTTTGATGCGCTTCCTTTAAAAATACTTTTGGTGGAAAAAAATGATATTTTAAGTGCGCATCTTTCTAGGATTATAGTAAGAAATTGGTTTAATGTAGATCGTGTAGAGAATTTTTTACATGCAGAGAGAATTGTTAGCATAGATGAATATGATATGTTAATACTTAGTTCGAGTATTGGTTCTGAGAATAGTGTTAATTTGGCAAAATTTGTAAGGGCTAGTAGTCAAAAACTTATGCCTGTGATCTTTATTTGTGAATCAGAATTTGAAAAGAATTTTTATAAAAATCTCTTTTCAGAATCTTCTAGATTTCTTATTAAGCCCGTAGATCAGGTACAATTTATTAATAGTATTCGTTCCCTTTTTAGAGTTAAAGGATCACAAAAGTTTAAAAAAAGAATGTTAATATATAAAAATATTGCAATAGATTTGCCTTCTTATAAAATAATTATTTCTAATAGCTATATGAGAGCCTCTCCTATAGAGTATAAGATAATGTGCTTCTTTTTAATTCATCCTAGAGAGAAACTTAATAGAGAAAGGATTATGGATTACGTCTGGAAATATAACACGAAAATTAAATATAGAACCTTAGATTCACATATCAATAGAATTAGAAAACTTCTGAGTAAATTTCAAAATGAAAATTCTGCGAAAATAAATACTATCAGATGTGTTGGATATATCCTAGAATAATCTTACTAACTATTTTATTAGGCACTATTTTAAATTTAATTTTTAAAACGATCGCTATTTTTAATAAAAATCTATCTGTGAGTAAAAAATGTGGCAGAAAACAAGTAATGGTAAAAAAAACTATAAACATAGTATTTACTTAATTAGGCATGTAATTTGGAAATATGCTAAACCCTATAAGTCTAGTATTTTTATTACTATGGCTTTTATGATTATTGTTGCATTTTCTTCATCTATGCTTATTAAATTAAGTCAGCCTATGATAGAGCATTTTTTTGCCACTAAGCTTTACTATATAAAGGGTATATTTTATATACCCTTTGTAGCATTGTTTTTTTACTCTTTGAAGGGGATTGCGGAGTTTTTTCAAAAATACATCACAGAATATATAGGACAAAAAATTCTTGCAGATATTCAAATGAATATGTATCAAAATTTGCTCAAATCTGATTTTATTTTTATTCAAAGAAATTCCTCAGGCAAATTATTATCATATTTTACCAATGATATTATGCTCATCAGGGCCATGGTGTCTAATATATTTGTTTCATGGGCTAGATATTTTATGTCTGTTACATTTCTTTTTTTTGTGATGATTACATTGAACTTCAGACTTGCTGCCTTAGTCTTTATTTTCTTTCCAGTGTCTATTTATTTTTCTACTAAAATTGGTCATAAACTTAGAATTGTCTCCTCTAAAGTTCAACATTCTCTTGGAGAATATACAAAAAAATTAAGTGAAGTATTTTCTAATATAAAACTTGTTAAACTTACGTCAAAAGAAGAGTCGGAATTTCTTTACATAAGAAATTTTGTAGATAATATTTTGCTTTTATATCAAAGGGCTGCAAAATTAGATGCTCTTACCTCTCCCGTTATGGAGATTATAACAGGAATTGCTGTTACACTGATTTTGTTATATGGATCTGTTATGGTAGATCAGGATCTTATATCTCCCGCGGAGCTTATAGCATTTAACACAGCTTTTTTATCTGTGCATAGGCCGTTTAAGAATTTATTATCTCTTAATGTTCATCTACAGGAGGCTATGGCATCAATTGAGAGAATTTTTTTTATACTAAATTATGTTTCTTTAAAAAGGAAGAATGTAAAAACACTTCATAAGTTGGTTATAAAAGTTCCAGATATTAATTTTTATAACGTATCTTTGAGCATAAATAATAGGAAAATCATTAGTAATTTAAGTTTAAAGATGTACGGAAATGGAATATATTCCATAGTTGGAAGCTCTGGAAGTGGAAAAAGTTCTTTGGTAAATCTTTTACTCAGATTATATGCTCCTGATGCTGGGTCTATAAAAGTTAGTGGATATCATATATATGACCTTTCACTGCAAGATTTACGATCACAAATCTATTTTGTCTCTCAGGAAGTTTCTCTTATGAATGATACTATATTTAAAAACATTGTCTATGGAGTCAAAAATGTTGAATATGAGAATTTATTAAAAGTTACTCATAACATAGGATTTGATGACTTTATAAATAGTCTTAGTGATGGGTATGATACTATTGTTGGTGCAGATGGTTATAATTTATCTGGAGGACAAAAACAGTTAATAGCTATTGCAAGGGCTATTTTAATGGATCCTTCTGTTTTGGTACTTGATGAGGCTACAAGTGCCTTAGATCTAAAATCTGAAAATTTAGTATTGGATTATATTTCTAACTTACGTAGGAATAAAACTACTATTATTATTAGTCATAGGCTTATCAGCATTAGGAAATTTGCTGATTATATATTTGTTATGAAAGATGGTACCTGTATAGAGGAAGGGGTGCATGAAGATTTGATCTTAAAAAAAGGTGAGTATTTTAAACTTTATGAATATCATAATCACTAATCTTTTTGACTTTTATTTAATCTTGACATTAATTCTGTAACCGAATTTCTCATAATCATTTTTTCAGAGGCTAATGTTTTATAAGCTTTTTTGTAGAAATTTTTTAGCTCATGATCAATTTTTTGTTTTTTTGAGATACATTGATCTATTTTTTTGTCTACTTCTTTTTGTATATCTTTTAACGCTGATGAATATTCATTTTCTAATGAACGATATTTGTCGTTAGTGGCATTAGTTAAATCTTTTAATCTTTTATTAATAGTTAATGAATCTTGATTAAGAGTTAAAAAAACTTTGTTTTTTAATTCTTGATTGTTAATATATGAAAATATTGTTTGTGCATCTGGATATTTATCTAAATTGTTCAGTATATCTTGTAAATTATTTTTTTGGTTACTATCTAAAGTAGCTCTATCATTCAATATTGTTCTTAAAGCTGTTTCTAAATCTTTAACACTTATTTTAGAATCTTTAACACTTTCATTAATTAGAGCATTATAATCTATTGAGCCTTGAAAATATATAGTTTTAAAGAAATTATTATTTTCAATTAAATGCTTCATATTGTAATTCAATGTTTTTACGTACTGATTGGTATAAATTTTTTTTTCTTCAGGTTGATAATTTTTTATTTCAGTATATATTCTAAAGAATTCATTTAATTTTTGTTCATAGAGATTTTTATCATTTACATTTTGTGGTAAGGAAATTTGAAAGTTTATAGCTTTTATAATTTTTTTATGTAATATGTCTAAATTTTCATTTATAGCTAATTCTTTTTTTTCTTTATCTTCCTCTAATTTTTTTATTTCAGTTTCTATAGTGTTTTTTTTATCTATAAGAGTTTGTTCTTTCTTTTGTAAGGCATTGTAAGCTATTTTTTGCATAGCTTTGTTGTTTGGATTCATGAATTCAGCTATTCCTTTTAGGTCTTCTAGATTTTTGTCTTTTTTTATATTTTGAACTTCAGTTAAAATTTTAGTTAAAAGCTCTGTATTTGTTTTTTTCGTATTTGTTCCTTCATTCAAAGGGGTAAATAAGGAGTTAGAGACTGGACTTGTCATAGTTTATTTGACCTATTTATTTAGTTTAATAAGCTAATTTAGACAAATGTTGCAGCAAAAAATGTACCTAATCTGTTTTTATTTAGTAAAAAATTAATGTATTTTTATTTTTTTCCTTTTTTTATAAGGTGGTATATTGCAAATAGATCAATATTTAAAAACTTATCAATTATTTATTAAGAATTTATATTAATTTTAAGAATAAATAGTTTACTATTTTAGTATAAGTTATTTTTAAATCAATAATATAGTAAGCATATGTCAAATAATCCAAGAACAGAAGATCAGTCTGTAACAAGAGCAGAAGATCAGTCTGCATCAAAAGATGCAACATTTTTTGAAAAAACAAAACATTTTTTAAAACGACCTTCTAATATTGCTATGGCAGCGGGAGTAGGCGTTAGTCTCGTTATGCCTATTCCTTTAATATCGGCTTGTATTATAGGAGGTGTTGGAATGTTTATTAAGAGTGATAGAGATAGTTTTTTAGGTAAAGCTATCAATTTTTGTTCATCTATGATGAAAGGCATTGGAGTAGCAGGTCTAGGACTTTTAGCAATTTCTGCTGTTTCTGTACCTGCGCTTGCAACAATTGGTGGAGTTGCTCTTGGAGGATATTTAGCAAAAAAAGGATATGATAAAGTTATCTCTTCCAGACGAAACAGTAAACAAATTCAATCTAACCTAGAATCAGGAAGACAAATTGAATCTTCTACTCGAGTACAAGCTCCAGAAACAAGTAGGGAACCAAGAAGCGTAGCACCACAAACACCCCCATTACGCACACAAGAAACGCAAAATAGATCATCCAACAGTAAACTTAAACTAGAATAATAGGGAAATATTTTATAAGTATAGTTATGATTACAAAAAATTTATTTTAATTTAGTCTGCTTTATGATTAAAGAAGGTTGATTTATATTTAAAAAGTGTTAGTATAGCTTAGTTTAGAGAGCATAAAGATTGTATTTTAGGACTAAATGGGCGGACTAAATGATAAAGAGCAGACTAAATGATAAATTGTCTATTAGATTTTAGTTATTTTAGTTGGTTGGAAATATAAAAATAAAATAAAAAAAAATTTTGAGGAAATTATTTAAATTTATGTGTCTGATTTTATGTTATCTGTTATATTGTTGAGAGAAGTATATTAAAATTTAATTAGAGTGCTTTATTAATGGTATCGTCTTTATTTGTCATAGCAATTTTTGTGTTGATATTTTTGTTTTTATCAATAAAAATTGTTCCCCAACAAGAGGCTTGGGTAATAGAAAGATTTGGAAAATTTGATAAAGTTTTAGAGCCAGGGCTTAATATATTAATACCCATGATACAAAGGGTTGCATATAAACACATATTAAAGGAGAGTGCTCTAGATGTAAATAAACAAACGGCTATATCAAAAGATAATGTTAGTCTTTCGATAGACGGTGTTTTATATGTCAAAATTATTGATCCTGTAGCTGCCTCTTATGGGGTAGAAAATCCTTATTATGCTATATCACAATTAGCTCAGACAAATATGAGATCAGAAATAGGAAAGCTTACTCTAGATAAAACCTTCGAAGAAAGAGAAGCTCTAAATAATTTAATAGTCAACTCCATAAACCAGGCGGCAATCAACTGGGGAATACAATGTATGAGATATGAGATAAAAGATATTCAGCCTCCTAAGTCTATATTGCAGGCTATGGAGTTACAGGTGGAAGCTGAGAGAAAAAAAAGGGCATCTATTCTTGAATCAGAAGGTGTAAAAGAATCGAAAATTAATATTGCACAAGGAGAAAAATCTTCCGTAGTGCTCAGTTCAGAGGCCGCATATACAGACCAAGTTAATCGAGCCAAGGGTGAGTCTGAATCCATATTACTAATATCGAATGCATCAGCAAAAGGTCTTGAGATTATAGCAGAATCTATTAATAAAAAGGGAGGGGTTGATGCTGTTTCTTTAAAAGTTGCTCAGCAATATATTGATGCATTTTCCAGAGTTGCAAAAGAAACAAATACCTTAATATTACCTAATGATGTAGGTAATCCTGGTAATTTTGTTGCTCAGGCTATTAGTATTTTTTCAAGTATTAGTAAGCAACAAAAAGGTGATAAATCGTCTTGATTATAGAATAAATTATAGAGGATAAGAATATTTCCAATTCTTGACAGTATTCTTTATTTGAATATAATCTTCTTAAGGCTTGTACTTCTTAATTTAGCTTTTTGTTTGTTCATTTGTTTGTTCATATTTTGGGGCTTTTGTTTTATTATAAATTTTCTCAGGAAGTTACTTGTTTTAATATGCATTTTAATAGGATATATAGATAGGGTTTGTAGCTCAGCTGGTTAGAGCACACGCCTGATAAGCGTGAGGTCAGAAGTTCAAGTCTTCTCAAGCCCACCAATGGTGATTGATTAAAAGACCTTTTTTAAACTTACTTATGCGTAATAATCCCAAAAATCTTACGGTATTTGATATAGGAAGTAGTAAAATAGCGGGGCTTTTTGCTAAGAGAGATGAGTTGTCTTTGGAGATTGTAAGTGCTTATTTGAATTCTTCTAGTGGTTTTGAAAACGGAAAAATTGTTAATTTGCTTGAAGCTGAAAAAAATATTGTTCATGCTATATATTTCCTTGAGAAAGAAGCTAAGGAAACTGTTAAGGATGTTATTGTATCTCTTTCTGCTCAATTCATAAAGTCTTATTATAGTTTTCATGAAGAAAATTTATCTAGTGATAAGACAATTAGTCAAGAAATGTTGAATAATTTTTATTTAAAGGCACTACAAAAATTCAATATTTTAGGCAAAGAAATAATTCATTATTTTCCTATAGAATTTGTTTTGGATGATTCTTATGTTGTAGAGAATCCACTAGGTCTATATGCGGATAAAATTTTATGTAGGTTACATATTATAGCGGCGGAAAGTTTATTTTTAAAAAATATTGTTGCGTGTTTTGCAAGATGTAATATAGAAGTGAGAGGATTCGTTGTGGCGTCTTATGCTGTGGGGAGGACTCTTTTAAAGGATAAAGATACGAATCTTGGTTCTTTAATTGTGGATATGGGTAGCGGACACACGGGATTTACGATATTTTTAAAAAATTTTCCGATATATATAGATCATGTCAAATTAGGCTCTTCTTTTATTACTGAAAATATATCAAAAAAATTCGGCATTAATTTTTATAATGCAGAAAAATTAAAAATTTTATATGGTAGTGCAGATACAAGTTCCTCTGAGGGGGGGGTAATTAATTTAAATCAACAGCAAAAAGAAGAAGAAGGAGTTTTTGTAGATTCTAAAATTTTATCAGAAGAAGTAAATAAAAATATTTTGGATATATTTTTTAATATTTATCGCAAATATGAACAATCTCAATTAGATTCTATAGTAAGAAATAAGGTTTTTTTGATTGGGGGGGGAGCTTATTTAAAAGGTATTAAGCAGATTGTAGCTAGAACTTTTCAGAAAAATGTAGAGTTTGTTTTACATCATGAGGGGGTAATTTATGAGAACAAACATTACTCTACACTAAAAAATAAAGATTTTGATCCAGCATTTTTTATAAATACTGTGAGTGTTCTGAATTATTATCATGAATTTTTGTGTAAAAATTATTATAAAGGATTTACAAACAGTTTTGGTATTATTTCAAAGTTCATTTCTTTATTCAAAAAATAAATAATTTATTCTACTTATCTGAAGTATATTAATTTTATGTATAGATTAGTTATATTTTTAAATATTTTGGTATGATTTATGCTTGATGCTATACTGATTATTTTTGAGTAATAAAAATTATATAGGACATGTCAAACTCAACAATATTAAATTTTACACAATATCAGAAGGTTAAAACCGATACTCATGCTGTCAATATTGCTAATAATCAAACATTAGGTTTTAAGAGTCAAGGTGTGGATTCTATCTATAACAATATAAACGAATTCGCATCATTTTTAGAAAATAAAAAGACATCTTCTAATGATACTGAAGGAAATGTTTTACATACTAAACGTTCGTTAAATATATCAATTAGAGGTAATGAAGGAAACGGTTTTTTTTTAGTTCAAAACCCTGAAGGGAAGCTTCTTTATACTAGACGGGGAGATTTTGAAAAAAATCATGAGGGATTTTTAGTGAATGGATCTGGTAATTTTGCTCTTGGGATAGGTGTTGATAAAACAACCGCAAAGGTGGATATTAATTCTTTCACAAGGATAAATCTCAATGAGATGGTAACGCATAGTACTGAGGCGTCCAATAAAATAGCACTTGATCTTAAGTTAAATTCTGAAGCTCTAATAAATTCTGATGCTAATTCTCCTGAAGGGAGTTTTTTTTCTAAAGATACTAATGTTTATGATTCTCTAGGCAATATTATGAAATTACAATTGCAGGGGAGAAAAATAGAACAAGATAAATGGAAGCTTGAATTTTTTCTAGAAGATGCAAATGGAGGAATGATAGCAGTAGAAAACTCCTCTAAAGAAATAACATTTGATCAATTAGAAAGTTCATTAGCAACTTTGCCAGAAGATTGGAGTGTTAATATTTCTACAGTAAGAGGAGAAACTATTACATTAGCTATAGATCCTAAATCTAAAATAGAGCAATTTGCTATTCACGATAATAATCATCAAGTAAATCTTACGACTAATGGCAGTGGATACAGTAAAGTTAATAATTTCGAATTTAACGATCAAGCTATACTTCAGGCTAAATTTGATAATGGATCTAGAAAAGATCTAATCAAATTAGGTATATGTAGCTTTCCTTCTCCTAACCATTTAACAAGAGAAGGAAGAGATGCTTTTGTTTCGAGTCAAGAATCAGGACAGCATGAGATACATTTTTCTTTAGAGGATAGTGTTTTAACCTTTTCTCCACAATCTGTAGAGCAGTCTAATGTGGATTCTACTGATGAAATGCTCGGTATGAAGGAGTCTGCTTATCAGCAGCGTTTGGGGTATAGGGTTCTTTCTATTGAAGACAAAGTCAAAGAAGATGAGATTCAACTAATCAAATAATTAGGTCTTAGGTTTTATTTTTTTGCTTTTGTGTTAGAATAACTCCATGCGTATTTCTCTGTATGAGCTTTATCATGATAAAATCTTCTCAGGACCTTATGTATGAAATGGGACAGCAAATTTCCAAGGTTTGTTCTATTTTACAGAAACAAAGGGGTGAAATTGAAAAACTAAAAGCTATGAATCAAAATCTCAGAAGAGAAAAGGAGGTAATTGCATTAAAAATAAATGAATATTTAAAAGAGTTAGAAGAAATAAGGGAATATGTCCGTAGTTACAGTAAGTTTACTGAAAAGAAAATTTGATGTCTCATGTGGGGGATCAGATAGCGAAAAATTGTTGATGTTAGCTTCTGAATTGGAGAAGAGGATATATGAGTTGAAAGGAAATAATTGTTTTGTATCTTTGGAATCGTTACTTGTTGTAGAGGCTCTGCGCATGAGTGATAAAATACAACAGCTTGAAAAAAAATGTAGAGCATTATATGATAAAAATGCTACTCTTGAGGTGGAGGCTGAAAGTTTTCAGTTGAATTTAACTAAATTATCTAGTACATTAGGAAGAGAAATAGAAAACGGTGCTTGCTCAGATAGTTAACCAGATATTGAATTTTGGGGAGAGCATACACCTTGTTAGGCTGCTTGATTTGTGTTAACGCTTTATAAACTAAGACTATAACTATAATCCAGGGATTGGTCACTGCTTTTTTTTAAGTAATACTGAGCCCACCTAAACAAAAATTTCTTTTTAGTTTTGTAAGAGTTATACGGTTTTAGTGGTCTATTTTTCTTTGGGGGTATCTTTCTTTGTTTTGCTATTTTAAATTAGTAAGTGAATAATTTTGAGATGTTATTTCAAATTCTTTCAATAATTTCTTTTATTCTTTTTGTATTAGTACTTTATTTATTCCATAAGCTAAGCCATAAAAATATAGCCTTAACCTTTGCAGAAAGAGAATTATCTACAATAAAAGAAGAAAATAAAAATTTTTCTCTAAAACATTTAGAACAAGTACAAAAAATTGAGTCTCTTAACGTAAAAAATTTAGAGCAAGCAAAATTATTATCTGAATTTGAATATATTAAGAAAAAAAGTTTTGATTCTGCAAGGGAAGTTCTTTTTGATTTGGGAGAAAAACTCTCTAAGCAGTTGATAGATATACATAAAAAAGAGACTCTAGAATCAAGAGAGCTTGCAGAAAGTAAGATTAAAAAAATTAGCGATCAATTTTCTCAAGAGTTTATTAAAATTACCAATATGGTGAGTACTTTAAATTCTAATATTGCCTCTTCTAATGATTCTGTTGAATTGATCAAAAATTCTTTATTATCTCCTTCTTCGTGCGGAAAATTGGCTGAAATTACGTTAGAAAATATTTTAAAGACTTCTGGACTAAGAAAAAATTTGGATTTTGCTATTCAATATACATTAATGGGAGAAAATAACTTAAAACTAAGGCCAGATGCTTTAGTATTTTTACCTTCTAATAATATTATGATTATAGATGCTAAAGCCTCTAAATTTTTTCTTGAAGATGCAGAATCAAAATCTTTAATTAAGACTATGAATTTGCATCTTAGATCACTTGTAAGTAAAGAATATACAGAACATACTATGAGTCAGATCAGACAAAAATATGATTTTAATGCAAGGAATATTATTACTCTTATGTTCCTCCCTACGGAACAAGGGATAGATAGGATTAATTCTATAGATTCAGATTTTTTGAATAGATCTTGGAAAATGAATATTTTTCCGGTAGGTCCTACAGGACTTATGAATATGTTATCACTTGCTAAATTTCAAATTTCTGAAGAATTAATGGTTAAGAATTATGAGAAAATTATTTTTGAGATCAAAAAATTAATTTCTTCTGTAAGTGTATTATCAGCTCATGCTGAAAAATTAGGGACTAGTGTAACTAGTGCTAGTAATAATTATGACAAATTTGTTAATTCTTTTAATCATAATTTTTTATCTAAGGTAAAAAATGTTGCAAGATTAGGACTTACAAATGATAATAGTAAAGAATGTGTTTCTATTGGACAATATTCCATTAGTAAGAATACAAAAGAGACGTTAGTATAAACATCCAAGAGCTATTTATAGTACTATAATTAAATTTGTAAAGAGACCATCTTTTTTAGTATGTAAGTGGTTGATACTAAGATTTTAAAAGATGAGGAGATTTTGTGTTAATTGATATTTCTTCCAAAATTTCTGTTTCATTTGATTATGATACCAAGCATTGGGTTAATTGTATCATCATTATTTTTAGAAGAAAATAAAAAGGATATTAACATATTCTCATAAAGATTTAGGTATCTTATAATGAATATTATGCGTTAAACAAGATACCAAAAGAGTTAGAATTGTGCTCTAAAAAACTAAATTCTTAGTTTTTTTTGAATATTTTAATATAATTAAAATTTGAAAAAGTTAATTGGTATAAAATTCTAGCTTTACCAAAAAAGAAGCAAAATTCTTGTCTATTTGTTAAGTTTAATCAAAAATCTATTCTATATATAAAAAAATTATCTTTAACTTTAAAAAATACTCACTTTAGAATAAAATTATAAGATATATGTAAGGATATTACAGTTTTGAGGTGTTTGGCTTATTGAATTATGTTTTAAATGTCTTATTATTCTTATTAAGTAGATTATGATTTACTCTTTGTTATTTTGGTTTATAAATATTTAGTTTTGTGTTATTAAAATGAAATTTAGTTTTTTAAAAGATGTTTTTTCCAGTTTCATAGAAAGCCTATCAACAGATATTGCTATAGATCTTGGAACTGCAAATGTATTGGTCTATATCAAAAATAAGGGAGTGGTTCTAAATGAACCCTCTGTTATTGCTATGGTTAACGAAAAAGGTGTTTTTAAACCTTATGCTTTTGGATTTGAAGCTAAGATGATGGTTGGTCGTAACCCTCCTGGAATTCTTGTAACTAGGCCCTTACAAGACGGAGTAATAGCAGATTTTAATGCGGCAGAAAAAATGCTTAAGTATTTTATTGAAAAATCACATAAAAAAAGGTTCTTTTTAAGAAATTCAAGAGTCCTTGTATGTGTGCCTTCTTGCTCGACTCCTGTAGAGCGTAGAGCAATACAAGAAGCAGCAGAAAATTCTGGAACAAATGATGTTTTTCTGATAGAAGAGCCTATGGCTGCGGCTATTGGGGCAGGCCTTCCCGTTATGGAGCCCACCGGATCTATGATAGTTGATCTTGGAGGAGGAACTACAGAGGTTGCTATATTGTCTCTTGGAGGTGTTGTCTATTCCAGTTCTGTCAGGGTTGGGGGAGATAAAATGGATAGTGCTATTATCTCTTATATAAGACGAAATTTTAACTTATTTATAGGAGAACAAACAGCAGAATCAATAAAAAAAGAAATAGGATCTGCACATGTGTTAAATACTAAATCTGTAAAAAAAATGTTTATCAAAGGTAGGGATATGATGATTGGTATTCCAAAAGAAATTGAATTGAGTGAGTTACAAATTGCAGAAAGTTTAACAGATTCCATTTCTCAGATTGTTGAAGCTATTAAAGTAGCTCTTGAATCTGTGCCTCCGGAGCTTGCATCTGATGTTGTTGCAAGAGGTATTTTTATGACTGGAGGTGGTGCATTACTTACTAATCTCAATTATGTAATTAGTCAATCTGTGAAATTGCCTGTTTTTGTTTCTGAAAATCCTTTAGAATGTGTTGCTCTTGGTATGGGAAAAGTTTTAGATAATTTTTCTACTCTATCACATGTTTTGTTTAAACAGAGGTAATTTTTAAGTAAAAAACCGTTTCTAAAATTATTGTTTACTGTCTTAGTATTTAGAGTTATATAAATTCTTTTCTTAGTTTATGGGTAAAAAGATTTATTTATTTTGTAAAAAAAATTTAGCTTTGATTCTTGCTATATTATTTTTTTATCTAGTTTTTTTCTTTGCTCAGAAGGTTTTTATTCGTAAGTTTTTTACTGAAGTGACTGGTAGAGTTATGCATGTTAGTAATTTTTTATATGAACAGAGCTTAGAAAATCTTATTACTTTTTATCATAGATATTTTAGGTACCAAAACTTATATGATGAAAATATTGAGCTGAAATTACAAATTTTAGACTTAACAGTTCAAAACAAAGAATATGTTAGTATTAGAGATAAATATAACCAACTCATAACACTGTTAGAAGTTATTGAAAATGAAAAGCAAACTAGTGAATTATTAATAGCTAAAGTCATTGGAGGTGCTCGTAATTTATATAGTGATTTCTTGGTCATTAATTTAGGTACTGAAAGTAAGGTTGAGGTAGGTAATTTTGTTAAATCCTCGGAGGGTATTATTGGTAAAGTTACGCAAGTTTCTGATAATTACTCTGTTATAACTCTAATCAGTGATGTTAAATCTAAAATTTCTGTAGTTACAGAAAAAAGTAGAATCTCAGCTATTCTTGGGCGAGATAAAAATGATATGCGTCTGTTTTATGTGATAAATAGTGATCATATTTTTTTAGGAGAAGCTGTTTTTTCGTTGGAAGAAAATAATATAAGGGGAGATTTGTTAGGCTATGTTAGCTCAATTACTGCGGATAGAAGAGTTTTAGTAAATCTTATACCTTTTGGCGGAGAAAAAAGCTTAGATTTTGTTCTAGTTAAGATTAAGTAATGTAACGAAGAATTGAGTAAAAAATTTGTAAAATTTTTCTTACATTCTTATAAGATGTACTTTGCCTAGCACTATATCAATTTTTTGAATTATGTGTTTTTACTGTTGGAGGATAATTTCTACGTAATAAATTGGGACTTTATTTTTTGTTGCATATTCTAGTATTTTAGGAGATATTTTATGTACTACGAATGCTTTTTCTAAATTTTTATTTTGTTGAGTCAAAAATATTTTTGATTGAATTTGTTCCCAATCTTTATGTTCAATTCTTATGTTTATATGGGGGGAGAGATTATGGCTCTCTTTAGGGAGTATGGTAATAAAGTAAAAATTTCCTAGGTTATCTGTTTTTGACATACCATTACCCTGAAAGCTGCTTGAGAGCGGGGTTTTAGAGATAAGTTTATGGTCTATGTTTGTTTTTAAAGGACTGTATTGATATAATCCTCTCTCATCTACTTGCCAGATATATATATTTGAATCCTTTATTGGGTTATGCAAGGGGTCTAAGATTCTGCCATATAAGAGAATTTTTTTAGCTTTTGGAATGAATACAATACCTCCAGGAGATCTTAGTAAATTATTAATTGTAGAGAATTTATCTGGCTCATAATTATTGATACTAATATTCTCTACATAAGCAGTATTAAGTAATGACATTATAAGGTCTTGATCTACTGCATCAGAGGAAACGCAAATTTTAGGTACCAATATCAATAGTGATAAAAATACAAATCTCATATTAACAGTTTTTAGATTTTTATTATTTTCACTTGCAAAGTTTAAACCGTTATGTATTTAAATGATAAATAATTTTTGTTATTTAGTAATATGTTTAAGTGTAGTGAGTAAAATTTTCAACAGTATAGTAGTCTATTTTGGTCTTATTAGATACAGGAAAGAAAAAAATTTGGTCTATATTAATAAGATTTTTGTTACAGAATTTTTATAGGCTTATAATTACTCTCGATTATACATGTGCTACTTTATTTTGTTGAGATTTTATGCAAAAAGGTTCTTCGTATATTGTTTTGGGGAAGAGAACCCCTGTAGGCAAGTTTTTAGGAAGTCTTTCTAATACAGGTTCTTCAGAACTTGGTGCTTGTGTTATAAGAGAAATTTTGAATAATCTAAATCTTGATCCTGATACTATTGATGAAGTTATATTGGGAGAAGTTTTAACTTCTGGAAGAGGGCAAAACGTTGCAAGACAAACTTCTATAAAGGCAGGACTTTCAGAGAAGGTACCTGCTTTTACTATAAATAAGGTATGTGGTTCTGGACTAAAATCTGTTACTCTTGCTTGCGTTCTTACTTGCTCTGGAGAGGCTGATCTGATCATCGCAGGAGGGCAAGAAAATATGTCCTCTTCAATCCATGGTTGTTATATGAGGGCAAGTTATAAATTTGGAGATATAAAGTTAATGGATCTTATGCAAAGAGATGGATTAACGGATGCTTTTTCTAATGTCGCTATGGGGGTTACAGCAGAGAATATTGCTAAAAAATTTCATATTTCAAGAAAAGAACAGGATTTTTTTGCTCTACAATCTCATATCAAAGCTTCACGGGCTCAAGAGAAGGGTTTATTTAAAGATGAAATTGTTCCTGTAAGTACTATTCAAAATAAGATAGAAAAGATATTTGATTTTGATGAGACTATAAGAGCCGATTCTTCGATGGATTCTTTGGCTAGATTACGACCTGTATTTGACAGAGAAGGCACTGTTACTGCGGGTAATTCATCTAGTATGAATGATGGAGCTGCTTGTGTATTAGTAGCCTCAGAATACGCTTTAACAAGATATAGATTAAAGCCTCTTATTCGTATTGTATCTCATGCTCAGATTGGTGTGGATCCTCAAATCATGGGTACTGGTCCTATAGAGGCTTCTAGACTTGCTTTAAAAAAGGCTGGGTGGTCGGTTAAAGATTTAGATTTGGTTGAGAGTAATGAAGCCTTTGCAGCTCAATCTATATGCGTTACTCAAGGACTTGATTTGGATCCAGAAAAAGTTAATGTTAATGGAGGGGCTATTGCTTTAGGACATCCTATAGGAGCTAGTGGGGCTAGGATATTGGTTACTTTAACTCATCAAATGCTACGAAGTAGTGCTAAGAGAGCTTTAGCTACCCTTTGTATAGGAGGTGGTATGGGAATAGCTATTTGTTTAGAAAAAGTTTGACTTCACTATCAATTTGTTTTATTAATTATAATTTTGTAACGTAGGGGTTTGACACTACCGTTATATCAGTAATTTGTAATTTGAGAAAAAGAAAAATTTAGTATCAGGTAATAATATAATTCAAAAAGGTTTCGTTATGGACGAATTAGCAAATTTAGAGAATCTTCTTCGTAGAGAAGATGGAATTACAATATTTCAGCAGCTCATTGAAAGAAGAGATATTACTCCAGATGCACTTCAAATTAAAAACAAAAAAGGAGAAACAGTGCTATGGTCAATGATGGATTCAGGAAAAAGAATAGAATTATTTAAGTATCTAATCGTGAAACGATTAATTACTCAAGATGTACTTACAAGTCAAAACAAAAAAGGAGAAACAGTGCTATGGTCAATGATGAATTCACAAAATGGACTAGAATTA
>CAYPDK010000020.1:0-37553 GCA_964409505.1 uncultured Rickettsiaceae bacterium | reverse complement strand
TCTACATCTTTTTCTTTTTCTGACTTATTAGACTCGCTTTGATTTTCTTGGGTATATTCCCTTATTACTACGTTTTTAAAATCTGAGACAGACATTTCTTTAAGGTTTTGTCTTTTCTTTTCTATCTCTTCTTGAGAAAGATCTGGATTATCTGTCGTTAATAATGTTTCTAGATTTTCTTCTATAGCTTTCTTAAAGATTTCATATTGATTATTAGAAATTTCATTAGTAAGTTTTGTGCCTGGTCTTTGTCCTACTATACCGTCTTCAGTGATTACTGCTTCTTCTGCTACTTCTTTGTCTCTTTGGTTATCTGGTACTTGGGCCAAATCATTGTTAATTTTTTTTAACTCTTCAGCATTATTTATTGTCTCTTTGATGCTGTTTAACGTATTTAAGTCAAATTGATTTAAATTGTCCTTTATAAAATCAATGTTGTCAGTTTGATCTAAGGATTCTTGTAATTCTTTTCTTAGTGTTTCCTCTGCTGCTTTTTTTGCTGCTTCTTTGTTATCGTTCGTTGGATTGCTCTGAAAATAAGAAGGAAGAAGATTATTCCAAGCCCAATTCCAAGCTCGTTCCATATAGCCTGGTGAATCTGTTTTTTTTGGTTGTTTATCTTGTGCATCACTTGGCATATGCCTAAACATCAATTTAATTAATAAATTATATTTATTAATTATAACATAATAAATTGTTGTTTAATTTTAAAAATTAATATTTTTAATATTTTTATTAATCTAGTATTAATTATATAATATGTATTTTTAACACAATAAGATAGATTTTTTGAAAAAAGTTCAGGGTGTTGTTAATATCTAACTAAAATTTTTTCATATACTAATTTAATAAAAGTTAAGTCTCTAAAGTCTTAATTATAAATCTTTTTATAGAATATATCAATTATTCAATTTGTTTGTAACAAAATAGCGAGAGTTCAATTTATTATATTAAATATAAAGAAAAATCTATTTTGTTATGCTTTTTGGTTGTAATAATAGCAAAATTTTCTCTTTTAGTATATAGCTTAGATTGTTACTTAACTTTCTCTACTAAATGAAGAACTAGAAGATAGGGCGTTTGGGGTTCTATTAGGAGATGGAGCAGTGGGAGAATTAGAATTAGGAGACTTAGATTTATGCATAAGTTTTAACAAATTTGGAACATGCTTGGATGATTGATTATTTCCTATTTCGATCGATTCTTTTAGTTTTTTTGTTAGCGTGTTATTTTTTGTTCTTTCTTCTTCTAGTTTTTTTTCTAGCGTGTTATTTTTTGTTCTTTCTTCTTCTAGTTTTTTTTCTAGCGTGTTATTTTTTGTTCTTTTTTCTTTTAGTTTTTTTGCTAGCGTGTTATTTTTTGTTCTTTTTTTTTCTAGTTCTTTTTCTAGCGTTTCAATTCTTGTGTTTGTTCCTTTTAGTTCTTCTTTTAGCAGGCTTATAATTTCGTTTGTATTTGTTATTACGGTACTGAGGGTTTTTGGTTGATTTCCGCGTATGTACCCTACAGCCCTGGGACCTAGCTCCAGCATGTTTGCAGCAAATAGAGTACCACTTACAACTGTACGCATAACAGGATTATTTGTGATATTCATAACACTAGTGTAAGAAGCGCTTACTATACTTGTTACACTAGTTATAGGAGTCTGAGATAAGTCCCAAAAGCTATTTAAAAAAGATGAAGAAATATTATAGAAAGAACTCGTACTATTATTGTATAGTGTAGAAAGTGTGGAAAATGCAAAAGGAAACATAGTTAGATAATATAAATTTGTTTATTTATTTTTATTGATTTATTCAATACAATATAACATATTAAATTGTGATATTATACAAGTAATTAATTAATATTTAATAATTTTGAAAGTGAATTAAAGTGAATGAAGTAAATTTTTGGTAGAATAATGTTATTTTACCGGTAATGTAAGTCTTGTTTTAAGGGAATCTTTATGTATTGAGTGAGCCTGCCGAGGTTCGAACTCGGGACAACTTGATTAAAAGTCAAGTGCTCTACCAACTGAGCTACAGGCCCTCTTTAGATTATCTATTATAACTATGCAATTAAAATTTATACAACAAAAATCTACGCAACTAAAATATCTAATGTCATCTTCCAATGTCATCAATATTCTTATCAAAATTACTGCAATAAGATAAAGTACAAAATACAATAAAAAACTTGTGTTAGCAATGTTTATATTTAAAATCTCTTTAAATAGTTAAAAATAATACAAAAATATTCTTTTTTATACGTAGGTCTATAAATCCATATATTGTTCTTTGATATGCTTTTCTCATGGGGGTAGGAAAAGTATAAATTTTCCCTCAATTAGATTAAAAATTTGTTTTAAGTTTAATTTTTTTAGTAAAAATTATTATTAATTGATATAATTACTTTTAATTTCAATGTCAAAATATACAATTAGTTTATAACATAAAGCTTTCAGAAGTTTATTATATTTATTCACTTTAGGGACATAATATGCAGAAGATAAGAGGTGGTTTTTTACTTTGTTCGTTGTTTTGTTTTATTCACTCTTTATATGGGCTTGAAAGTAGAATAAAGGATATTGCTTCTTTTGAGGGTGTTAGGGATAATTTGCTTATAGGATATGGCCTTGTTGTTGGGTTGAATGGTACTGGAGATAATCTGAAAAACGCTATGTTTACTGAAAAAAGATTATCAGATTTTCTTGAAAAACTTGGAGTAAATCTAGGAGGATCTAGCATTAAGACTAAAAATATAGCAGCTGTTATGGTAACTGCTAATTTACTTCCTTTTTTGAAGCAAGGAAGTCGTATTGATGTTAATGTTAGTGCTCTTGGAGATTCGAAGAGCCTCCGTGGAGGCTTATTACTTGCTACTCCTCTTCTTGCTGCTGATGGAAATGTCTACGCTGTATCTCAAGGTAAAATATCTATCCATGAAATTAGTGAAATACCAGATGTTAAAACTAAAAATAAAGCTATTGAAACTAATGGTTATATACAAAATGGTGCAATAGTCGAAAACACAACATCATTTTCTATCTCAGATCTACATACATTAAATCTATCCCTAAATTCTCCAGATTTTACTACCTCCGTTTCTGTAGAAACCGCTATTAACAACAAAATCTTAGGCAATATAGCAACCGCTATTGATGCCGCTACGGTGCAGATTATTATTCCTAATAATCGTAGAAAAGATGTAATAAAATTTATATCAGAAATAGAATCTATATCTATTAGTCCGGATTATAGAGCCAAAATTATTATTAATGAGTCTACTGGCACTGTTATTATCGGGGATAGAGTTAATGTTCGATCTGCTGCTATTGCTCAAGGAAATCTTATTGTCAATATAGGACAACAAGAATACTTACATGGCTTGGATCCTAATACTACTCAAGAACAGCTAGAGGATATTAATAGAGTTATTAATCAAAATCGTGGAAGCAATATTTCTCAAATGGATGAGGTAACTTCATTAGGAGAATTAGTTAATGGATTAAATAAATTAGGTGTCTGGCCTAAGGATATAATTAATATTTTATATAGCTTAAAAATGGTGGGAGCTATCGATGCTGTAATTGAAGTGCGATAATTGAAGTGTAATATTTATGAAAAAATGTGAGGTTAATCTATGTACGAAATTGGAGGAATTATAAATAGTGAACTATATATGAAAAATGATGCTCGGGTACAGTCTGCTTTAAATCCTGCTTATGAACTTAGTGCAGCTCCAGAAAACTTTACTTCTCATCTAATACAACAAAATGAGTCTTTATTAGGTAAGATTAATAGAAATAATACAACACACGTAACTGCTGGAATGGAAATTGCTAAACTACTTGCAGGAGAGCTTTTTAAGCCTATATTCAAAAGTTTTTTTCTACAAGAATTTAATGGCTCTGAAGGCCATGATCATATCGTAGATCATTGTATGGATATAACTTTTAACTCCTTGAGTGAACAATATTTAAATAAGCAGTCTTTGAGTAAATTTGGGATGAATGTGTTAAATGATTAATTAATAAATTTTGTGTATGGAAAAATTTTTACTTGAAATTAAGGATATGCTTTATAACATTTTGAATGTTATGCAACAAGTCAATAAATCATTAAAATCTAAAGAATTTCAACCGTATGATCAAGATTCTATTAAAGAATTTCATACTCTAACACAAAAGCAACATGAACTTATGTCACTCTTTTTTGGGGAAAAAAATAGAATAAAAAGCTCTATTTTATCTCAAAAATCAGATAAAAAATTTATTACAGAATATGTCATTCTTTTAGAATCAGTACAAGAATTAAGTACAGAAAATTTAAAACTTATACATTCTCAGGAAAAAACTTTAAAGAACTTGTATAAGGTATTAGGTGATAGAGATGGTATTTTCTTTAAGGGATTAACTTATGGTAAGAATAAAAAAATTCATCTGAGTAATTATTCTCACAAACTTGATAGTATTGTTTAATATAATTCATTTTATAAATATGGTTGATAGTTCTATTTTTTATCGTAATAATATCGAAAATTTTATATATAACTTTAAGCAAAATGAAAAAAAAATTAGTTTAGCTCAAGATAATTTAAATAAAGTAGATAATCTAAATGATGTGCAGAGAAAGATTAATACTACTTATTTAGACGGACAGACAAATATATCAATAGAGAGGTTGTTGAATCAGATTATACAACAAAGTGAGCTATCTGCTCAGTCCTACGCATCTTATCAAGGCCACTTAAAAAAGCACTCAGACTCTATATATGAAGCAAATCTAGATCAAAATGTTGTTAAGAGTTTGTTTGACTCAATGCAAACATGTATTAAATCCATAATAGCAGAAAGAAATGGTCAATACCAAACTCAAGATTTTCTTCGGTTATTATCTAAAATCTCATCTTATAGTACTCAGTTAAAAAAATCTCTTGACCAAATCTATACAAAATTACATTTAGAGCTTGAAACTAACATTGAAAACACCAATTTTTGGCTAAAACAAATCTTTCAGTTGAATAGAAACAATAATATGAATATAGGAGATGTAAATGATAATTTGGATAAGATTGATGTTAATTTAAAGATGTTATCTGATAATGTTGACGTAACAAGAATTTATTCTGGTGAAAAGAATGTTTATGTTAGTTCCTTTTTGTTGGAGCAAGATCTTGTGTCTAAAGATTATTATACTCAATTTCAATATTTTCCAAATTCAAAGCATTCAGATGAGAGTATATTACATTTAACAAGATATAATGAATATGGAACGTTGCTCCCTTCTATGACTTACAACATTTCATTAAAAGATCTTATAAAATCTAACAATGATAGTGGTTTTTTTAAAGCATTTGCTTTTTTCATGGATACGGATACAAATAATAAAAAATTTTTATCTTTTGTAAAAAATTTGTCTCAAAGTGCGGATGATATTATGGATATGGTAAATTATCACTTTAGTGACGCGTATCATATACCTCAAAGCAAGATTAGAGGGAACGTAGAATTTTCGTATAATGATAGGGTAGATGTTGCGGAACCATTTAAATTTTTCGTTGTTAATCAAAATTCAGATGAGTCATATAGTACTATAGTTCAAAGTAATGCATTAGATGCTAAAACTATAAAAATATTAAATGGTTTAGAACAAGCCCCTAATGAGACATTTGCTACAATGCAAGAAATAACTGATGCTATTAACTATGAATTACAGTTCAAACCCTCTAACTCTAGGGTAAAGGTAGGAAAATTTCAACTTCAGGGTAGAACTATTTTGTCAACAGAAGCAGAAAGTACAAATCATCATTTCTTAAACGACTTATTTCTTATAAAAAATCAATCAGATTCCTCAACAGTAACATTGGAACTTTCTGGCAATAGATATTTTGATACAGATGTCGAAATTGCTTCTGTTTCTTGTAGGGACTCAGAAAATAATTTACTCAATATACAAATACCAGAAACAAATGTTCACATAGATAAGACAGATCCTAGAACCTTTTTAAAGTTAAAACTTGTAGACGAAAATGGTAATTCATATACTACAGATAATGTAGAAGCATTTGAGGTTAAAATTCGAATTAAAGATATTTCTCCTAGCCAGGAAATCTTGTATGAGCCTGTGATTAATTTTGGTAGTACAACAAATGAAAAATATCTTTCCCCAATATCTATATCTAATATAAATTCAGATGATGGATATATTATTGAAGGTAGTGTAGATACTCAAAAGGCAGTCCTAGAAACATCAAATGGACAAGAAATACCTCGAGAAGGTAAGGGATTTTTATCTGTTACTACTCAAAATGAAAATCAAAAAATTGTTCTTCAAGGTAAAGCATTTGCTACTTTAAATAGTGTAAATCAAATAATTACTGTTAATAAAAAAGGAGATAGGATTGTAAATCCTATTTATGAATATAATGAAACGCTTCCATTAAATAGAATGCAATTAGTTACAAGTAATAACGTTCAAATTGTTGTTAATAATAAAGAGTACGATATTGGGGTTATTAAAGAGTCAAAATGTATTCTCAATACACAACAGGTTTTTTTTGATATTAGCTCTCAAAGTGTCTTGGAATCTATTTCAGAAAAAATTGATAATGCTTCATATCAAAGTGATTCTTATATAAAATCTATAAATGAGGAATATAAGTATGCTAATGACATTTTGACTAAGATAGTGGAGGCAAGACATTCTAATAAAGAAGAAAAAATGGTTTTATTAACTGAGTTTCAAGTGCTTAGTAAGGATCGATCTATGCAAATAGCAATGATAAATTCTTGGTTTAAAATTTTTGAAGAATTAATATCAATTTTTAGGTAAATATTATTATTTTTATGAGGTTTGTTTATGGGAGATATAATCTATATTGAGAATAGAAATTTTTCTTGGGGGCAGGGGCCTGATTCTTATACAAAAAAACAATGTGATAAAATTGCTTTTATAGAAAGGAAGCTGCAAAATCCTAACAAAACTAGAGGAGATGTAGTAAATGAACAGAATCATGCTGTAGAATTTGATAAACGTGAATCTTATTTGCAAAATTTTCAAGCTCAAAATAATATTCTTAAAACTTTGCAAAATAACTTTAATATGCAAAAACAAGAACTGCAAAATTTTAATGACTTAGTAAAAAATTTAAAAGAATCGTTGCACAGCTCAAATGTTAATAATGAGTCTTTTTATCAGTCTCTGAAAAATGTTAGCAATCAACAATTAAGTGATATACAAAAAATCCTGTCCAAAAAAGATCATGAAGATTATGTTTTTGGAGGTGTGGATAAAAAAAATAATCCTCTCATAAAGGATTTGCAAAATTATCAGACAGGCGAGTCTTACACTAAATCTATAGAGGATACCAGAACCTTTGATTTTAACGGTAAAGAAATAAGGCAAAATTTCTTATCTTCTGATATAAAATTCATTCAAGAGTATCTAAATGTTCTTGCTGAGATTAAAAATGGTTTTGATATAAACTCGCCTATTTTTGAAAAAGTTCAATCTAAAGTTGACGACATAGTTAAACAAAATGCCTCTCGAATCAGGGATATAGAATATGAAGAAAATAAGGTAAAGTCTTTGGAAGAAAAATCCTCTCAAAAGAACAATAAGCTAAAAAATGACTCAAGGTATTCTTATGATGAAATGAAGCTCTTCACGTCACTTGTATCTAATAGACAAGAATTGACCATGGACAGAAATATAACTTTTTCTAAACTAAAAGATTTACAAGATTTTCTTAATCAGTTAAATCGATAGATGTTAGTGATCACGCAATTACAATATTGTGTATATAATAATCAGTATTTTTTATTACTTTACTTAGGGCTAAATCCCATTTGTTTAAGTAGTCTTTTTGAAAGATTAGATTTGAATCTGATTCAGATACGATCCAAAAATTATTCTCTATTTCTACTTCTAGTTGTCCAGGTCTCCAACTAGAATACCCAACAACAACCATTGTATTTAATGGACCTTCTCCATTGGCAATATCCTTTAATATGTCAGAATCTAAACTGACATTGATGTTGGGATTAACATTTAAAAATGGAGATCTCTTTTTATAATCTCCTGAATAAAGAAAGAATTTTTTTTCTGTAGATACTGGCCCTCCTAAGTAAAGTTCTAGTTTGAAATTATTGAATGAAATATTTCCTTCTAGTTCATGCATAAAGTTGTTTATCGGTTGATTGATTATTAATCCTAATGCTCCTTCATTACCATGATGTAGCATATAGACCAAGGATTTACGAAAAAAATTCTCTTTCTCTACTCCAGGACTAGCTATTAAAAATTTATCTGTAAAATTTGTGATTTGTGTTGGCTTCATTATTGATATTTATAAGTAGTACAAAAAATTAAAATGTCTATAAAACTATAGTAGTTTTTAGGAAATTATAACGATATAATGAAATTTATCTCACTATGTTGTTACGTTATAATACAAATATGCAACACTAAATATGCAACATTATTTCTTCAAGTATTGAGATTTTGTTTTTAGTCTTTTGTAATAGGATTTTATATTTTTAAGTGCATAATCTCCTTTGTATTCTTCTCCCAGTTTGGTAATTTCTTTTAATAAATGATTTATTTCATCCACTTCATTCTTCATTTCTCTTAAATTTGTATCAGTCTCATCATTTATGTAGCTATGTACTTCATAATAGATGGAAGAGACGTAATTTTTCAATTGTTTTATTTTTTTTATAATTAAAAATATATCATCGTAATCTAAAAAAATTACTCCTACAATTAATATGATCAATAACTCAAAAAAAGACACCTTTACTTATGATCTAATTAAAATCGTATCTGTTAACCTATATCGCTATACCAATATAGATCTCTATCTCAATATAGATCTCTATCTCTTTAATATAAATATTATGTATCGAATAGCTTTATCATGAGGTATAATACTAAATTCTATAGACAAAATCTATATAGGATATGATTATTTTCTTGAAATATTTGGCATGTCAATAATGAAAAATTTTATAAGTTTTCTTGTTGTTTTTAACAGGTACTATGATTACGCATTATTTGGAATGTACTCGCGATTTTTGTCGGAATATTTTTTTCCTGGAATGTCTAGGGATGATAAGTTGCTAAATTTTTTTCTAGTTTATGTTTTTACTTTTATTGGTAAATTAGTAGGCTCTCTCTTGCTTGGAGTTGTGGCTGATCGTTTTGATAAGGAACGAACTGTTAAAATAAGTAGTATTTTGGCTACTATTTCTATTGCGGCTATTGTAGTGATTCCTGGGTATAATAAATTAGGAATTATTTCTACTTGTTTGCTTATCTTAGCTAGACTAATTTTTCTCTCTACTGTCTCTATTGAAAGTGATACTATATATATTTTTTTAATGGAAAAAATCCGTTACAAGTATAAGACTCTCATGAATTCTGTAGCTCATTTTTACTCTCAAACAGGAGTCGTTTTTGCAGCATATGTTCATTATCTTACTATATCTGTAGATATTCCAAACTTTTGGAAAATTGGGTTTGCCATAGGGAGCACTTTAGGAGTAATTAATATGGTGCTATTACTTCTTTTTTATAGAGCAAATTCTTTGGGGAATCAAAAAAATAAAAAATATTTTCGTAAAAATCTTAAGCAGGTGCTTGGAGGCGTAGGACAGCACTTAGGACTTTTCATCCAATATAGTTTTATCCATGGATGTATAGGTGGAATATATAGTTTTTATATAATTTTTTTGTTTAATTTTCATGTTACAAAAAATTTTTTAGTTCAAGAGATTGCATCTGTTACTAATATTCGGCTTATTGTTATGTATAGTTTGTCTTGTCTTTTGTCTGGCATGTTGCGTGTTCAGTGTAGAGCCTCTACACAAATACTTATATCGTTATCTATTAGCGTTGCTCTTGTGTTAGTGCAATTATTTTTTATAAATATAAAAACAGATTTTAAATTGATATTGATGTTACAAAGTGCCATAATTTTCTTTATACCGTTTTATGCATTACCTATAAGGACTTGTATGCAGGGCTTTATTAAACAAAATATAAAAGTTAGTCTCTACGGCTTTGCCCATGCATTAGGTAGTATTTGTATTTCTTCTACTGTACCATTTTTGGGTTTGAAAATTTGGGATGTTACTCATTCTTATGCTAAAATCTTGATTTATCCTATGCTTTTATTTGGATTGCTTACTATTTCTGTTTTCAAAGACAGAAAATTTTTATATTATTAATGAGTAAATGATGTTAGAGTAGATGATGTTAGAGTAGATGATGTTAGATGTAGATGATGTTTTGTTCAACGGTAGCTATATCCTGTGTAGTAACTAAGATGTAGTGTGATTATTCCAATTAAATAAAATATAGCTTTAATTTTGTTGATGTATGGATATAAGTAAAAAAGTCACAAGATATGCCAAGTATCTTTTTCTATTTATCAAAAATGATCCAAAATCTTATAAACTTTTAATCCAATTTTATAAGTTTTTAGTACAAAATGATAAAGTTTTGCTTATACTTAATTCTCCTGTAGTAAAATTCCCACAAAAAGAATATATTTTATCTGAAATATATAAATTTACTCAATTCAGTGAAATTGCTCAAGAGGTCAAGAATTTTCTTCTCTATCTCTTAAAAGAAGAGACAAATTTGTTCCTTTTTCAAAAGATACAAAACAAAGTACATAATTATTTTATCCAACAAGAAGATAAAAAAATTGTAATAATAAAATCTCCTAAATTACTTAATTCTGAATCAATGCGTATTATTGAAGAATTCTTAAAAAAAAAAATCAAAAATAAAATATTAATTTTCCAAAATGTAGTAAAAAGTGATATTTTAGGAGGAGTGATTATAGAATATGATGGAAAAATTATAGATCTATCTTTAGATAGGCAAATAAGAAAAATAGAAATTTCTTTATTTAATAATAAATTATTAGTGCAATAAATTTTTATATATGAGTATTAATTCCTCTGAATTGTCAAAAGTTCTTTCCGAAGAGATTTTAAATTTAAAGACGTCAATAGAGCTAGAAGAAATAGGTTATGTTATTCGAGTTGGTGATGGAGTTGCTAATGTGCACGGTCTTTATAATGCCTTTGTAAGTGAAAAAGTAGAGTTTGAATCTGGTACTTTGGGTATGGTTATTAATCTTGAACAAAACTCTGTAGGTATTATTATTCTAGGTGATAATAGACAAATATTACAGGGAGAAAAAGTTAAACGTACCAAAAAATTTTTTCAAACACCTGTCGGAGAAGAAATGATTGGTAGAGTTGTTAATGCTCTTGGGGTAGCCATAGATGGAGGCGAACATGTTATTACTCAAAATACAAAAAATGTAGAAGTAGGTGCTCCTTCCGTTATGGTGAGAGAATCAATAAAAGAACCACTGCAAACAGGAATTAAAATTATAGATGCTATGATCCCTATAGGTAAAGGACAAAGAGAACTTATTATAGGGGATAGACAAACAGGTAAGACCTCTATTGCACTTGATACGATAGTTAATCAAAAAACTGCCTCAATGAATAATGAAAAAGTGTTTTGTGTTTATGTCTCTATTAGTCAAAAAACTTCTAATATCGTCAAAATTCTGAAAAAACTTCAAGAAACAGGCGCTATAAGTTACACTATTATTGTATCTGCTAGTGCTTCTGACTCTGTTGCTATGCAATTCCTAGCTCCATATACTGGATGTAGTATAGGGGAGTATTTTAGAGATAAAGGACAACATGCGCTCGTTATATATGATGATCTCAGTAAGCATGCGGTTGCATATAGACAAATCTCACTCTTGCTTAGGAGACCACCAGGGCGTGAGGCTTATCCTGGAGATATTTTCTTCCTCCATTCAAGATTACTTGAAAGAGCAGCAAAATTGTCTAAAGATGCAGGAGGTGGGTCTCTGACTGCTTTGCCTATCGTAGAAACTCAAGCAGGAGATATTTCCTCTTATATTCCTACTAATGTTATATCCATTACAGATGGTCAAATCTTTCTTGAGACAGAATTATTTAATAAAGGAATTATGCCAGCTATTAATATAGGTAATTCTGTAAGTCGGGTTGGTTCTGCCTCCCAAATTATGGCTATAAGAAAGCTCTCGGGAACAATGAAATTAGAGTTAGCCCAATTCAGAGAATTAGAGTCTTTTATGCAATTTAGTTCAAGTCTTGATAAAAATACTCAAAAAAGTATCGAATCAGGACTTAAATTAATTGAAATTCTTAAGCAAGAAAATTTTAATACCTCTACCGTACAAGAACAAGTTGTTATATTATTCCTCGTTAAAAAAGGCTTTTTACAAACTATTGATGTGGATCAGGTTAAAACATTTGAAAGCTCTTTCTTGAGTTATATGCACCTTACTCATAAGGATTTTATGGAAAATCTTCTCTCAGAGAGTGGAAAGCTTAGCGAGTCTTCTGAGGAAAATTTATCCATTTTTATAAGACAGTTCTTGGAAGAGGCTTGGTTGAAGTAGTAAAATTATTAAGGTTTTATATGGGATCTCTGAAAAATATTAGGACTAAAATTCGATCTGTGAAAGAAACTCAAAAAATTACTCGGTCAATGGAATTGATATCTAGTACTAAATTAAAAAAAATAGAAAAATTAGCTAAAGAAAAAAATCAACAAATAGAAGCTCTATCATATATTTTATATTCTAAAGCAGTCTCTTCTTCTTTTAGAGAAATAAAAAAATACTTTACCCTGCAAAATATCATTCCTAATGATCAAAAGAAATTCTACCTCACTCAAAATGTAGAACGAGAGTATCTATTAGTCGTGTTTACCTCTGAAAAAGGATTATGTGGAGGCTTTAATAATACTTTGCTTAACCATCTTCTACAGGATATAGCAAGTCTTTCTAGGGGTTGTGTAGAACATACAAAATTTAAGATTATCTTGATTGGTAAGAAGGGATATGATACATTTCTTGAAATGGATTTATTAAAAGATTTATATAAATATTTTAGTCTAGATAATACTACTGAGAGCGAAATAGTTCAATCAATCTCGGATGAAATTATTTCCTTAATCTCTTCAAATCGATTTGAAGGAGTGTTTGTGTATTATTTCCAATTTCAAAATACCCTAAATCAGTTTTTTGATAAAAAACAAATGTTTCCTGTGTCATTGAATGAAGAAGAATGTAAAATTTTTGGAGATCCTAAATCTTTAGAATTTGAAGGCAAAAATTTGTTAAAATTTCTTCTAAGATTATACGTAAAAATCGTTATAAAATATGTGTTTTTACAAAATAGTGCTAGTGAACATGCAGCAAGAAGAACCGTTATGGAAAATGCAACTAATAATGCTGGAGATATTATAGATAATCTCTATCTGAAACTTCACAAAAAAAGACAGGCTATTATTACGACAGAACTTATAGAAATAATTTCTGGACTTGAGGCTTTATCACAAGATTAGTTTAATAAAGATTAAATGTTATGTTAAAAAAAGGTAAAATAGTGCAGATTATCTCTGCAGTTGTTGATGTAGAATTCCCTATAAGCGATACATTACCAAAAATTTTAAATGCGTTAGAATGTCTTTTAGGAGATAAAAAAATTACGTTAGAAGTTGTGTATCATGTTGGTAATAATACTGTTAGATGTATTTCTATGCACTCTACAGAAGGCCTAAGTAGAGGTATGGAAGTTGTTGATACTGGATCTGAAATAAAAGTTCCTGTTGGAGTTAGTACTTTGGGTAGGATTATCAATGTTGTTGGAGAACCTATCGATGATAAAGGAGATATTAATGCTTCTGAATACTCCTCTATTTATCACTCTCCCCCTAAGCTTAAAGATCAGTCCTCAGAAACAGAGCTGTTGGTTACAGGAATAAAGGTTATAGATCTTCTGACTCCTTATATTAAAGGAGGAAAAATAGGCCTATTTGGTGGAGCAGGTGTTGGAAAAACTGTGCTTATTATGGAACTTATTAATAATATATCTCACGTCTATAAAGGATATACAACTTTTGCAGGAGTAGGGGAGAGAACTAGAGAAGGTAATGAGCTATATCATGAAATGATAGATTCAGGAGTTATTGACTTAAATGATTTAACTAAATCTAAAGTTTCCCTTGTCTTTGCTCAAATGAATGAACCCCCAGGAGCAAGAGCAAAAGCAGCCTTCTCAGCTCTTACAATAGCAGAACATTTTAGAGATATGGATAAAGGTAATGATGTGCTCTTGTTTATTGATAATGTTTTTAGATTCACACAAGCAGGAGCAGAAGTCTCTGCCTTACTAGGCAGAATTCCTTCTGCCGTGGGATATCAGCCAACTCTATCTCATGAAATAGGTACTCTACAAGAGAGAATTACTTCTACAAAACACGGATCCATCACCTCAGTTCAGGCAATTTATGTTCCAGCAGATGATCTGACTGACCCAGCACCAGCAAATTTATTCTCCCACTTAGATTCAATTATTGTGTTATCAAGAAATATTGCGTCCTACGGATTATATCCCGCAGTAGACCCATTAGAAAGTAATTCCTCAGTGCTGATTCCCTCAATTGTAGGTCATGAGCATTATGATGTCGCAAAACAAGTCAAACAAATACTTCAAACTTATGAGTCACTGAAAGAAATTATAGCAATTCTTGGAATGGATGAACTCTCTAAAGAAGATCAGTTGATCGTGGCAAGAGCAAGAAAAATACAAAGATTTTTATCTCAACCACTACAGGTAGCTCAATCTTTTACAGGTGTTAAAGGAAAATTTGTCAAGTTAGAAGATACTATTCAAGGGTGTAAAGAAATTATTGGGGGAGATTTAGATTATATTCCAGAATCCTTTTTCTACATGGAAGGAGATATTAATGATGTTAAGACAAAAGTAAAATTATCTAAATCTCAAAAGGATAATTTCTAATCTATTCTTAAAATAGAAAAGATGTTTGTTTTATTATCTCATTAAGTAAAACTCTGAGCACAAACTTGTGCTTTTACAATCTATACTTTGGTATTAAACGTACAGAATTTTTTTTATTTGAGATGCTTTGTGTTTTTATTAAAGTGCTTTAGACATAATAATGTCTACAATATCAGAATTGAAATTTAATTTTGATTTTGTATTAAAACTATGATAAAAGGTTCTTGTGTTGTATATTTACTTAGTAAGAATTTATAGTATGGATAGTAAATAGATACAGATGCTAGCTATCTTAGATTGATAGATTAATTAATGTTGTTTTAGAATTTAAACTGGTAGTAGAAACAATTTAATATGCGCCCTTAGCTCAGCTGGATAGAGCAACGGATTTCTAATCCGTGGGTCAAGGGTTCAAATCCTTTAGGGCGCGCATTTTCAAATTATTTTAAGAAATTAGTTTAAATTTAAGTTGGTTGTTATTTTGTTATTGTCGAAGGTTGTAATTAATAGATCTATCTTGGAGAGTTGTTAGTTTTAGTGAATTATTGTAATGCATTTTATTGAAATTTTCTTTTTAGTGGTCTGAAGTTGTAGCATATATGAAAAAATATCTATTTTTGTTTTTACTCTTGAATTTATTTCATTTTTCACTTTCTGCTGCTCGGGCTAATAGTGTAGATCTTTTTTACTTTAGATTAATTGGGGCTCCTAATTTTATAGTTTCAGATTCTCTTGGTAGCAATTATTCATATTCTCCTAGTTACCATTTTGGAGGAGAATTGGGATATAACATAAATAGTAAATTCTCTTTAGGAATAGAGTTTGGTACGCATTTTATAAAAATTTCTAGGGAAAATATTTCTTTTTTTGATTCTTTTAAAGATAAATATGCTTATTCTGGAATTAGTGGACAAGAAATTGATAAGATTTATGATAAATTTTTTACACTTAAATCTTACCAAGAGGGAGACAATTTTAATATCGTATCACAAGATGTAGCAAACGCAGTGCCGTCGGCATATGTTACAAAAACAACAACATTTAGTGATACTATTGTGGTTCCACAAAACACACAAAATTTTACATTTGCGAAATTTAAAGCAACTGTTGATGATGCCGTATATACTTTTTTGGAATTAGTTCCAGATAGTGAACATAAAACGGGCATAATGAATAGTATTCGTAATTTCGAACCTCCTGCAAACGCAACAGATATTGATAAGGCAAATGCATTAAGTAGATATACTAATCGTTTAATATTTGAGGATAATCAGAGTCCATATTTTGTATATGATTCTTCTGTTAAAGATATATCTGCTCCTCCTAAAAGACTTGTTGAAGTAAATTCTCATGAAATCATCCATGCTTTTCAAAATGTTGCTAGTATTAAAGTTCACCCTAAATCTTATCCTATTCTTGCTTCTTTTCGGTATAATGTTTTTGAAAATGATTCTATTAGGCTTTCTTTTGGTTTGGGTTTAGGAATCTCTTTTGTTTCTGGTAATGTGGATGTTTATTATGATTTTAAAGATGCTTTTAAAAAACTTACTCTGGATGGTCAAAAGCAGTATAGAAATTTTATTGGACAGAAAAACTCTGAAGGAGCAGTTAACAGAAATCAAAGAATCAAAGTCACTGAGAGTTTAGCATATGTCTCAGAGTCGGACAATAGAGCTGCTTCCTACGATGTATTAAGGCAAGGTGTTGCTTCCTCGGGGGTAGGTGAGGGACTATATTCTACGCTGACCTCTCAAGACTCTACTGAACTTGAAAAATGGTTTGCTAAGATGTTCATAGATAGTCAAACTGAAGGAGGAGGTGATTTTTTAAATAGAAAATATTCTTTCAAAAAAGAATATAAACATAAATTAGATATTTCTGGTAAGGCTAAAATTGCTATAGACTGGAAATTATCCTCCTCTGTTTCACTTACTTTTGATGTTAGTGCAAATTATTTGGGTAATTTTAATAATCTAGAAGTAAAAAATATCAGATTTTTTGATAGTGGTGGTAATAAGGAATATCCTCTGTTTTTGAAGAATATGCCTATAAAAAATCCAAACTCTTCTTATTTGTTTACTGCAGGGGCTAATATAGGAATATCCTTTGCTTTATAATTCTCTTATTTGAAAAAAAAATTGATGAATATTTTGGTTAAATATTCTTAGTCCTTGTTTCTTGGGGGGAGATTTAAAGTTGTATTCGTGATAAAAATGTAAATTCTTTCTTGTTTTTTTTAATCCAATCATATTTTTTCTCATAGTATTTTCAAGGATTGTGTAAAATTTTGATAATACTCCTCATTTATTTCTATGGTGATTTTAGACTAGATAGTGCTGCAATATTTAAAGAATAAAATTAAAACTAATTGTATTTTTTATTCTTTACTTTTTAAGCCAACAAAAGATTATAGTATGTATAAAGTAAAAAAGCACTTATTAAAAGTTAATTTATTAGTATTTATTAATTATTATAATTGGAGTTTTTATTTTTGTTAAATTTAATCATTTTTTTCCCTTGAAGGATTTTTGTTAGCCATTTGTGAATTAAAAATCTCAATTTTCTTGAGATCTTTATGTGGATAGTACTCTGGTAGTAGTACTCTAGAAAATAGTTGGATTTTCTGAAGGATTTAATTTTGTGCATAAAATTTTGATTGGAGCTGGTTTATAGAATCTACTTGATGATTATGTAGATCAATATAATAATTCTTTAATAATAACTCAAGAATTAGATAGTATTATTAGAGACAACATAAATTTCAGGATTTTCTTAGAGGAAGTACTAGAGACTACGTTTCTAGAAAAAGTTATATCATCTCTAGAGGGTAGAGCAATCCTGCTCAGTAAGTCTATGTTTAAGGTTACAAAATAAGATCACAGTAATTCTTTTAGAAGATGCTCTACTTATACTTTTACAGCACAAGCCTTTCTTATTTTAAAATTTTTAATATGTATGTTATTCAGATAAAGATTTTGTTTTTGGAAACCTTGACTTTTTTATAAGTTATAACTGAAAAAGAGAACAATTAAAAACAAAAAACCTCCACTTTTTATATACAGAAAAAAGTAAATTTATTATTTTGTATCGTTGTTCTCTTGTTTTAAAGGTAACAATTCTTAATTTTGTTCTCTGGACTTCAACCTTTTTTTAATTATTTCTAACTATATTTATCAAAAAAATATACCAATATTACAGGATACTCCCCAAGAATCTAATTTAGAACTTATTTCTTTTTTATAATTTCCTTTCAATGTAGCGCTATATCGTTTGCTAATAAAAGATAAGGCAGGTGAAAGCTTTACATGACCAGTTTTATTTGAAAGATAGTCGAAATTATGACTCACAAGTTGTTCTTGAATCTTTTCACTAAGAGAACTATGTATCTTTCCAATTTCATTGATAGGTTTCCCCTCATATTCAAGATTAATATTTGCTATTATAGAATCAGAACCAGATAAATCATTTCTAAACAATAAATTTACACCTGGTGTTAGGGATAAATTATAAGAAGAATCAATTTTTTTACCTATTTCTTTCAAATCACTATAAGAACTAGTTAAATTTAAACTAGTAGAAGAGATATGTCCCCATGTAACAGCACAAGATGGTTGTATTAATACTTTCTTTTGAACAGCAGCAAAACTATAACCAACCTTAGCAGATAAATTAGAACTAAATCTGTTCTTATACTCTCCAGTGTATGATCCAGGATCAACATTATCTATTTTTTCTAAATGTAACTTTTTAATACCTTTATTTAGACCACAAGTAATTGCACTATCAAGAAATAATCCTTCATTTGACTTATTAAGTAAGTTATAATTAGAATAAACCGCTAGAGCAAAAGTAGAAAGCTCATCCTTATCTCCAGAATAATCTCCCTGATATTCAAGGTTTTTAGTTATGTAGCCTCCAGCAATTCCTAAAAGAAAATTGTCTATATCAAAACTAGCTCCTAATAAAACACTTCCTAATCCTTTATTAGATTTGTACCCAAATTTTAATTTTGATTCTACCTCTGAGCTATCAATATCTTTTTGCACAGAACTGATCAAAGGTGTTACCCAAAGATTTTTTGTATTTTGAATTGTTATGGTATGTCTCAAATTATGTAAAGTATTTCTTTCAAAAATTTCATCTCTTAGAAAAGACAAATTGTTAAGCAACTCTATACTTTCTTGAGTGTTATATCTGTATAATCTGTTAAGGGCAGACATTTTTTGCTCTTTAGAAAATTTTTCATTTTCCAACATGCTTGCTATTTTTTTTATATAATTATTTTCAGGTAATAATTTCTGTAAAATTTCAGCATTTCTCTTATCTGTTTCCAAATTTTTGCTAGAAGAATTTTTATCAAAAAAATCTGAAAAAACATTTTTTGAAGCAGCTTGTCTACCCGTATTAGCACCAAAAAAATTGCCTTGATTACCAGGGGCTACTCCTACAAAACCTGATGCACTTAAATCATGGCTTATAAATTGAAATATTAAAAACAGAGATGTAAGAAGTAACATTCTGCGCATATTATTTATATTGCAATTATCTATTATCGATAAAAATCTTATCACTTGTTTATACATGGTAAATTCTCGAATCTTTTAAATTAAAACATTATTCAATTACTATAACAAAAATAACTTATGACAAATTATATGACAAATTAGTTACAAACGTCATTTTTAATAAGACAGATTCTAGCATAAAATTATATGAATGCAAGTAAAAAAACAAAACTTATTTTTTAAAATTAATTAAAAAATATATAGATATATAGTTTTATTTTCATAATTTATTAAGTAGGACAGTTTTTTTGTAAAAATTTCAATAATCTTTCTAAAGTTAATCTTTCTTCTTTTTTATTATTCAAATTTTTTAATGTATAAGTATTTGTATCTATTTCTTTTGCTCCTATAAATATTATAAAACTTGTTAAATTTTGGACTGCATAGCGCATTTGTTTTTCAAATTTAATTCCTATATTTAATTCTACTGAAAAATTGAATGATCTAAGTTTTTTAGCTAAAGAGATACTATAATCATAACACCTATCAATTAGACATATAATATAGATAGGACTACTTTTTTCTAATTCCTTATCTGTATTTTTTATCAATGCAGAGATTCTCTCGACCCCTCCTGCGCATCCTATAGATGGAATATCTGTATGTCCTAAGATTCTATGCAGCATGTCGTACCTGCCTCCTGCTAGGACTGTATTTTGCTGTTTACTCCCTTGAGTAGTGAACTCAAAGATAATATTGGAGTAATAATCCAGACCTCTTACAAGATACGGGTTCATTTTATAATGAATATTTAATAGTTTTAGATACTGTTGGATCTTTTGTAGATATGATGATGATTCTTGGGAATAATAAGAAAAAATCTTAGGTGCTGAAGATATGATTTCCTGATCCAAGGTATTTTTTGAGTCTAATATGCTGATCGGATTTATATCTATTTTTTTTCTACTGCTTTCAGAAAGTGAATCTGCATTTTTTTTGAAGTAAATTTCTAAAGCTTCACTATAGTTCTTTCTCGTATTCTCACATCCTAAGGAATTAATTTCAAGTGTTGTTTGTTCTAAGATATTTAAATTTCTTAAAATTTCACACGATAAATCTATAAGTTCTACATCATGGTATATGTCTTTATATCCTATATGTTCGAAATTGATTTGATAAAATTGCCTATATCTGCCATTCTGAGGTCTATTATATCTAAATACCGGGCCAAAGGTAAAAAATTTATATGAAATGTTTTTTTTATATAGTTTTTTTTCTAAAAAAAATCTTACAGTAGAAGCTGTAAATTCAGGTCTGAGAACAATGTGATTTCCTCCCTTATCAAAAAAATCATACATTTCTTTTTCAATAATATCGGAAGTTTTTCCTAAAGTTTTGTTGAAAATATTAATATTTTCTAATATAGGTAATGTTATGAATTGATAATTGTATTTTTGAACAACTTTATAAGTGACTTTAGTTATTAAGTCATAGATCGAAGAATCCACCCCGAATATATCGTGAACTCCTCTTAAAGATTTAAAGTGTAAGTCTTCACTCATAAAAAATTCTAAAACTTTACTTCTTTTCTTAATTTTATAATTGCTAATAAATTCATTAGTACTAAAAGTCCACTTAATAAGCTAAGGATAATTATAGCAGTTTTCTCAGAATAATATGAGAAGAATACTAACACTAAACAAGCATATATTGTATATATTATTTTTCCATTTTTTGGGAAAATAAATTTAGCCGCTTTCGTAGCCGCGATAAGAACAGAAGTAATTGTAGTAATTCCAGCAAAAAAGAATAATATTGGTATTAGGATATTAGAATAATTCCCAAAATATTCTTCGAATATTGTAGGAATAATCTCTGAAGAGTCTAAATGGTTTAATTTGTACCATCCCCCAGTAATTCCGATCACTAAATTTGTCAATATGCATATAAAATTATCTGAAAATAATCCGTAAATAGCTAAAATTCCTTGATATTTAGGATTTACAACTTTAGTTTCACTTTGAATAACAGAATCATATCCAACGCATATATCTCCAGAGTAAATAGCCTTAGATACGCCAAGATAACAAGATAAAATAACACTGCTACCGGCAAATCCTCCGAGTGGAGCAGACCCTAAAAAGGCAGATTTTATAATATTAACTAATAATGCACATAATTTATCAGAGTTCACTATAAGTATATATATTGAAGAACACACGTACAATACCATAAATAATGGCATAAGAACAGTTGCAATATTAGCTAAACGTTTTATGCCTCCCTGGACAGACCATAAAACGCATAAAAGCAATATAAGAATGGCTATAATTTTTTCTAAGTGAAAAGTAGACTCAATTGTTTTTACCAATATCTGAAATTGGTATATCTCCACTCCGTAGATACACATAATTACACAGAAAATATATGAAAGATATTTTTTATTAAAAGCTTTTTGTAGAAAAAACATCGGGCCTCCATCGAAACTGTTTTCAGAGTTTTGAACCCTGTACTTTATACCGATATATATTTCTGAGTATTTGATTAAGCTTCCAAATAAAGAGGCAATTAATGTCCAAAAAATACTTCCTACTCCTCCAATCATTACAGCAAAGCTTATCCCAGTTATGTTACCAAGACCTACCATACCTCCGACTGAAGCAAAAAATATTTTAAATGGATTAATTCCCAAAGTTTTCTTATCACTATTTTTTACTATAGTCAAAAGATTTTTTTTTATGTTTAATATTTGTCTGAATTGAAAGCACCTAGAGATAAACGTAAAATATACGCCAGAAAAAATTATTATTATCCATCCAACATACTCCCAGTAGAATTCATCCAAAACACCTAAAAAATCTAATATCATAAAAATTACATTGTTTGTTTAATTTATACTTAGAAAAAGAAAATAGCGGATTTTTAGTGTTGAGTCAATTAATAATTGTAATAAAAAAGCTGACAATATAAGCAATAACAATATCAACATTATATTAAAATCTATATATTTCTTGCAAATCTGCTTCTCCTAGATCGGTTTGCTTATCTAATTTTATGCTCAACAGTTGAATTGAATTTTTAAAATGACTAAATCGATTTAATTCTTCATTTTGTAGGTGTACTGCTGGGATCGATCTAATGCTTAAAGGATTGATGTTCTTTCCATGAAGCTTGACTTCATAATGTAGATGAGTACCAGTAGATCTGCCCGTATTGCCTATATAACCTATTATTGCTCCTTGTTTTATTTTTTGTCCTATATGAATGTCTTTTGCAAATTTACTTAAATGTGCATAAATTGTGTTTGTTTGATTTTTGTGTTGAAGTATGATGAAATTGCCGGAGTACCTGTCGTAGGCAAATTTTGCCACTATTCCATCTCCAGCAGCATATATAGGTGTGCCCTTAGGGGCTATAAAATCGATTCCATTGTGCATTTTCTTGTACCCTAAAATAGGATGTTTTCTATATCCAAAATTAGAAGATATTCTAGAAAATTTGATAGGTATTATTAAATTACTTGTTTTTATAGTTTTGCCTGTATTATCAAAAAAATGATACTCCGAACTTTTTGTTTGATATCTGTATATTTCATGTGTTTTACTATCTAGCTTTATTGATGCGTATATAATTTTTCCGTTATGTGAAAAATTATTATCTGGGGTGATGAATTTTTCTGCAATTAGAGTAATTTTATTTCCAGATCGAATATCTTTTTTAAAATTAATTTTTTGAGAAAATGCATCAATTAGTTCAGCAATTACATTATTAGATAATCCAGCTTTCTTAAGCGAGGTAATAAGATTTGATTTTACTGTGACATTATATTTTGTTATTAATTTTGAAAATTTTATCTCTTGATTTTGTATATCAAAATTTCCATCATTTCCTCTTATTAAATTAATTGAATGGTGATCCTTATTGGTAAAAGAGATTTTTTTTAAAAATAAAGGCTTATGATCTAGGTAACTATTTATATATTCAATATCTTGAGAGTACTCCAAGATAATATTTTGGCCTATGGATAAATTTATATTTGAGTATGAATTTTTTTCTAATAATTTTACTATTTTATTTATGTCTTCAGAGCTTAATTTTTCTTTCTTTAATATGGAATGAAAATTATCTCCCTTTTTAACAGAGACTACTTTTCTTATTTCTTCTAGAGTTCTTTGGTTTTGTGGAGAAGAAACTTCATAAAGTGTATCATCTAATTTTTTAGAAAAGAAGAGAACACATATTGAAAAAACAAAACAATAGATAAAATATTTATATATAAAACTTTGCATATCTTCTACTCAGCTTGCTAGCTGAATCTATATTATTTAGATTAATACTTTATTATATCAATTTTTTTTAGATAAGGTCATAAAAAAGCTCATTACGACTAAAAAACAAGATATCCAGATAAAACTTATAAATGGTCTATAATACACGTTTGCTGCTATTTGATCAGTCTTTATGTTAGTTAAGACTAAGTAAATATCATGTGTTAAAAAAGAAAATATATCTGCTTTTGAGGAAAATTTATTTTCTTTTAAATAAAATCTTATCTCTGGTTTTAAGAACAACACATGTCCTTTTTTGTCTTTTATTGTAAATTCTGCTATTTGATTTAAATAATCTGTATTTTCAGTATATCTGATATTCGTCAATTTTACCTCAATATTTTCATTATTTACACTACTTATATACATCGTATTTCCTATAGTTCCTTCAAATACCACCTCTTGTGAGAGAAATGAGTTTAGACTTATACTAATACACAAAAGCCCAAAACCTATGTGCCCTAGTAGTACAGGGAGCTTTTTAGTGTTAAATATACTCATTTTTTTCGAGATGATTATTAGGGCATATGATATTGTATGTAAAATTAGAAGTAAAGCACTAGCTAAAATCAAAATATTTAAAGTACTTATAGAGATACTAATATATGAAAATATCAAAATTGTTAGGACAATAAACACAGTTAAAAGTGTAAAATACAACTTTTTATTATTCTTGGCTATGTTTATTATTGGGGATAAGCCTGCAAGAAAGCATATAGGAATAAATGTTGGAATAAAACCCTTAATGAAATAATCTGTGCTTATATTTATATGTATCTTATACGCTAATATAAAGTAAAAGTAGTACAATATGGATAATATTATGACAAATAGAGAAATTAATAAAAAAATATTTCCAAGTAATATATGATGTTCTTTTTTGGTTAATTTTCTTATTAAGGATTCTTTTACAATTTTGGATATAAAATTTCTTCTCATGAATATTATTGTCAAAGAGAATAATGTTATTATAGAAGAGATCAGAAATAGATACATTCCTTTATCGTAGGACTTTGCAAATGCATGTATGGAGCTTAGCATTCCACTACGTACTAGAAAAATACCATATATTACAAGTAAAAATGTAAATATGGAAAGTAGTGAACTAGTTATAAAAAACTTACCTTTACTTCTAATTGTAATGATTAAAAAATGATATAATGTAACGGCAGAAAGCCATGGGAGTAATGAGATATTTTCTACTGGATCAAAAAACCAAAAACCTCCCCAACCAAGTTCTCTATATGCCCACCAACTTCCAAGTGCTATTCCTAAGGAAAGAGCTCCAACAGCAAATGATAAAGAGCGCTTGATATATTGCATTAGTAATATATTTTGGTCTTCCGTTAATAATACTATATGTGCCAATATAAAAGGCACTATAAAGCCTGTGTATCCCAAATATAAAATTGGTGGATGTATTGTAAGTGCTATATCTTGTAAAGATGGTGTCAAACCAAAACCATCTTTAGGTCTTATTGAAAATGTTTTAAACGGATTGGATATAAAATATGTAAATAACAAAAATAAGATATTTACAAAAGATATTATTTTTATTAATATGTCTTTCTGCTTGTCAGAAATTTTAAAAAGAAAAAGTGATGCAATTGCATAACAGGACAAAAGAGCATTCCAGAGTAAAATAGATCCATCGTTGCTAGCCCAGGAAGCGCATATCTTATAATGAAGAGATTTGTTTAGATCAGAATTAAAAAACACATTTTTAATAGCAAAATCGTCTCTATAAAAAGCAAATATTAGTATAAAAAAACTTAGAATTGAAAATAGATTAAACATATAGTAAAAAATATTTTTAATCTTGTTATTTATAACAATAGAAGGAATTGCAAAGAGAATTGATAAAATAATAGATATATGTCCTAATATCCCTGCGTAACTGATCATGCTTATGTATTGAATTTTATTTCAAAAGTTTTTCAATTTTAAGATTTTTTATACTGTTATTCACTTTATTCAGGATAATAAACTTTAAATTGTCAAACATACAAATTTCTCCTTCATCAGGTATATAGGAGAGCTGATTTATTACAAAACCAGCTATGGTACTAGATTTGTTTTCAGGAATTTTAAGTCCTAATTCTCTGTTTATGTCTCTTATTGATGTTGCTCCATCTACTATAAATTCTGTTTTTGATTGAGAGATTATTTGTTTTATTTCTAAGTCATATTCGTCATATATTTGACCTACTATCTCTTCCAATATATCCTCTAACGTTACTATCCCCTGAAATTCTCCGTACTCATCCACTATACATGCAAAATGTACTTTAGAATTTTTGAAAGATTTTAACTGGTCTATTACTAAGACATTTTCATATATAAACAAAGGTTCTGTAATCAGTTCTTCCATTTTAAAATCACTATCTTTTTTGTTATAAATATAATGAAAAAGTTTTTTTATATGTATTATGCCTACTATGTTATTTTTGTTATTTTTCCATACGGGAACTCTCGAGTGAGGACATGAAATTAGAATTTTTACAATTTTATGTTTTTCCATATTATATTCTATAGAAAATACGCTATTTCTATGAAGCATAATTTCTGAGACTTTTATATTTTTCATATTTAAAGTAGCAAGTGTCATGTTTAAATCATCTTTAGATACTTGTCCTTCTTTTATGTAATGTTTTATCATACCCTCCAGCTCGTCTTCAGGAGAAACTTTACTAATTAAATTAATGTTAAATATTCTACAAAAAATATTCATTATATGATCTAGAATTTTATTTACTGGTCCAAAGAAGATAAGTAATCTGTTCAAAACGACAGCAAATCTTATTACAATTTCTTCTGGTTTATTGACAGCTATAGTTTTAGGCACAACTTCAGCAAAAACTACTATTAGAAAAGACATGATAATCGACGAGATGAGAGTGCCAAGATCTTTACCAAAAACATGTATAAATACCGAGGTAGCAAGGGTAGTTGAGCAAATATTAGCTATGCTATTTCCTATTAGCAACGTACTTATTGCATTGTTTTTTGTATTTAAAATATTTAGTATAAGGGATTTTTTTTTACTTCTTGTATTTGATAGGAGTTTCCGGATTTTTCCAAAAGAGCTTGCAGTGATAGCAGTCTCAAGAGCAGCAATTAAGGCCGAAAATAATAAAATTATTACAATCGTAACAGATAAAAAAACCATTATAGGAAGCACCTTTGCAGTATATGGTACAAAAATTTTTTACTTAAAATCATTAGTGCCCAAATGTTATATCTTTCATTAGAATTTGTTTTCATTATATTGTATTTTCTTTTTATAAAAAATCACTATCTTTATTTTATTTGCTATATTATTAAATAGATAAATAGTAATTTATTTTATGAATATTATCAGAAAATCATATGAGAATGAATAATGAAAATTTGGATAATATATTAAACACACAAATACCTATCTTAGATCATGGGTTTTTAAGGGTAATAGACTACATGGGAGACGACTCTTCTATAGTCCAGGCGGCTAGAATATCTTATGGTAGAGGCACTAAGGACTCGGAGAAGGATAAGTCATTGATAAACTACCTTATGAGACATGATCATACAAGTCCTTTTGAGATGTGTGAAATTAAGTTTCACGTAAAAATGCCTATTTTTGTCGCAAGGCAATGGGTAAGACATAGAACTGCTAGTATTAATGAATATTCTGGTAGGTATTCCGTTATGAAAGGAGATTTTTATGTTCCAGATAAAAAAAATATATCTTTTCAATCTGATCACAATAAGCAGGGTAGGGAGGTGGATGATTTAGTTCCAGATGAGTTATCGGATCATATAGTTTCTCTTTTTTCGTCTTTTTCTAGTGAGGCATATAATAAGTATTTAGATTTATTGAGTAATAAGTTTGATCATATTGGGAATAATATGCATCAGGAGAGATCAACGGATAAGAGATGTATTAGTAGAGAACTTGCAAGAGTCATTCTAACTTTAAATCAATACACAGAAATTTATTGGAAAATAGATCTACATAATCTGCTGCATTTTATAAGATTGAGGCTTGATGAAACGGCTCAATATGAAATTCGTGTTTATGCAGAAGAAATATTAAAAATAGTCAAATTATGGGTACCAAATACTTACGAAGCTTTTGTAAATTATAAGCTAAATAGCAAAAATTTGAATCTTAAATCTATTAATGTTGTTACCGCTATGATCAGGGGAGAGAAGATAACTCAGCCAAATTCTGGCTTAAGCCAAAGAGAGTGGACAGAATTATCCAAAATCTTTGATCTTAAAGAAGGAGGTTAAAAGAAGTAACATGTATTATATATAGGTAAGAATATACAGGTAAGAAGTGCTTTTATATATTTAACTTTACACCACCATCTTTATTAATCCAATCAATTAACTGATCTTTAGTTTGAAAACCAGGCCTTATAGAAATTTGTTTAGCATCTTTAAATAACATTAGTGTTGGAACACTTCTTATTGACATTTGTGATGAGATCTTAACTCCTTCCTCAATATCAATTTTGACAATTTTTATCTGATCTTTGAATTCTTTAGCTAAATTCTCTAAAATAGGAGCAAGTCTTTTGCACGGACCACACCATTGAGCAAAAAAATCTACCAACACGAGAGTGGAAGGATTGTCTTTTAATATATAATAAAAATTATCATCCTGTACTTTTTCAATCATAAAATTAAACCTCAAACTAAATTCAGTTGAACATGTAAATTTGCAATACACTATCTGGTATAAAACAAATTTGTTTATAGTGCAAATATTTTTTATTCTAATTACGCTATATAATTATTGGAGGGCTGTGATTATCCTATTAAATTATTTTTAACTGTGATTTTTGTTAAATATTGTTTTGTGCGTGAAGAAATAGTTTATATTAGATTAAAGGTTTTAAAATTATTTTTATTTATGATAAATTCTTCAATGTTGGAGGTTATAATTCTTGGATGTGGTTCTTCTCTCGGAGTTCCTGTACTTTGCTGCTCTTGCAGTGTCTGTAGATCTGCTTCTAGATTTAATAAAAGAACACGTTCCTCAATACTTATACGTGATAAAAATACCACTGTTTTAGTAGATGCTGGGTATGATATAAAATTACAACTTCTTAGAGAAAATATTCTTAGCCTTGATGCCGTAATCCTTACCCATGCCCATGTAGATCATTCTTGGGGTATAGATGATTTAAGACCTTTTGTATATAGTACAAACAAACCTCTTCAAGTTTACTCTAACCAAGAAACAGCAAGCATCATAATGGATAAGTTTGATTATTTATTTAAATCTAATAGATTAAAAATGAACATTATAGAAAGTGGAAAGAATTTTTTTATAAAAAAAATTCAGATAACTGTGTTTAACCAAATCCATGGTAGAATGTCCACTCTCGGAGTTAAAATAAAGAATTTTATCTATTCTTGTGATGTATTAGATTTTTCTGAAGAAGTAGAGCAGTATCTATATGATTTGCAATGCTGGATTGTTGATTGTATTGATCATAAACCGAATAAAGCTCATGCTGGTTTGGAGCAAATATTGAAATGGAATGAAAAATTTAGGCCACATAAGCTCTATTTAACAGGTATGAGCCATAATATTTCTTATGATGAAATTATAAAAACACTCCCAAAAAATATCATGCCCCTATGTGATGGGTATAAACTTTATGTAGAATAATCACCTAGCTTTATAAGATAACATCTTTATTAGCTTTATAAGATAACATCTTTATTAATTTGCATATTGACTATAATTCCTAATCCTATCAATACAGATCCCGTAACGCTACCCCCATAGGAGATTAATGGAAGAGGAATACCTACTACAGGAAGCATTCCTAAAGTCATAGATATATTTATAAAAACATGCCAAAAGATTATAGAGCTTACTCCTATAGTGACTATTTGAGAAAAAGTACATTTTAGTTTTTTTACAGAATTTGTTATAAGAAATACAAGTGTTGAAAAAAGAAGTATTATAACAAAACATCCTAAAAATCCAAATTCTTCTGCTATAAGAGAAAAAATAAAATCTGTTCTGTGCTCTGGTAAAAATTTAAGATGAGATTGTGTCCCAAGTAAAAAACCCTTTCCCCAAAGTCCTCCTGAACCAATTGCTATTTTAGATTGAATAGCGTGATACCCCAAGCCCAAGGAATCATTTTCAGGATTTATAAATGTTTTTATTCTATGTTTCTGATATTCATGCATATTTGCCCATATAGTTGGAATGAGCAATGCTGTTATTATAGTTGATAAGAAAAAATAGATTTTATTTACTCCAATTGTTATAAAAATCACTATACAGGATAATGCGATAATTATTGCAGTTCCAAGGTCTGGTTGCTTCAATATTAATATTTCAGGTATTATAATACCTGAAACAGGTAAAATCATATATCTAAAAGTTAACTCTTTCTCTGTTTTTATAAAATGAAAATATTTTCCTAGCATTAACAATATAGAAATTTTTATTATCTCAGAGGGCTGAATTTTGATAGACAAGATTTTAATCCATCTTTTTGCGCCCATAATTTGAGATCCAAATAGTTCAGTAGATATCAAAATAAAAAGTAATACAAAATATATTATATATGAATAATTAAATATAAATCTGATATCTATGAATGTAATAAATATAGCGATTATAAAAAATACGATGAAAAATTTTATTTGCTTATAAAAGTAAATCCTAAAATTTTCTTCAGAAGCTGAAAAAATTGCTAATAGACCACAAATACTTATCAATACAGAGATAAGTACTATAGAAACAGGAAAATTTTGTAAATACTTATTACGAAACATGTGTTTATTTTTATTTTAAAAAACTAAATTTTTTTGTGGAATTAATATTTCAGTACTATTCTGTAAAAAATCTTCTGTTTTGTGAGTAAATTTTATATTATGAGCCTCTAATATGATTTTTACTATTTCTATACTTATGGTATAAGACTCAGAGGAGTCTGTAGTACTTTGTAGGGTCTTTTTGTATTTTAGAAGGAAATCTTTATCTTCACTTATTTTTTTCAAAAAATCATTATTTTCTTCGATTTTTATCAGAAGATTTTTCTTTTGCATGGCTATCTTTATTCTTATTACAGAATTTTGGTGTGAGTACCTTATTGTATTACTTATTATGTGTATGAATACTTGCTTGAGCCTATATTGATCACATATTACAAGAGGTAGGGGATCTAAAGTTTGGGTATCAAAATACAACTTAAAATCTTTTTTATCGAATCTTATTAAATTAAGATTTATAGCCTCTTGAATGATGTTCTCTATTTTGTTTACTGAATGGAGTATCTGGAATTTTCCAGAAATTATTTGGTTATCATCAAGTATGTCATTTATGAGATTTAGTATTGTTTTAGAATTTTTATATATACCTTTAGCATATCTTAAGTATATTTCAGATAGATTTCCTACTAATTTTTCTTTCATTATCTCAGAACCTGTCAAAATGAAATTGAGTGGTATTTTTATTTCATTGACTACAAATGCTAAGAAATTAGAATGATTTTTTTGGATTTTTAATAATTCTTTTATTTTTTTTTTCAAAAAACTTTTGTACAAACTCATTGGAGCATAGTAGAAAAATATTGTCATAGCATAGAAAATGGCTATAATCGAAATTTCTATAAATTGCCTTGATAACTCTTTTGTTAGGGTAGCTTGTATTTTTTTTGTATCAAATTTTAGTTTATAATTAAAGGTAATATTTCCTATATTGACTGAATCATACAAGATGATTTGAGGATTGATTATGTTTTGAAATTTTTTTAATTTTTTTGTATTTAAAATTTCAATTTTATCTTTAGGAACTGTAGAATTATTAGGAACTGTAGAATTATCTTGAAGAGAATCATTATAAGTAGCTTTTAGATCAATTGAGGATAATTTATTTTTTAATTCCATATTTTTAGAGGCAGCTATAATATCATAGCCTAGACTTAGTGTTGTAATATTTATTTTTGAACTGTGAACATTATCAAATAAATGTACTACATATAAAATGTTATCTATTGCATAATATGACGTATCTATCAGCTTTTGTTTTACAAGTTTATAGTGAGAAATTGGTATAATATTTGTTTTTAGGGTGGAAAGTATTTGATGCTCATTAAGATTATTATCTGTAAATATGTATTTAACAAAAAAATCTTTATTGGGACTATTTAAAAGGGCCTCATTAAATGCAGAAAATATGCTAGATTCAAAATTAGATTTAGATACGTTTTTAAGTCTTAAAATATCAGATTCTATAGCTTGTAGATGTAATTTTGTATAATAGGTACTTTGTATTATGTTTTCTTTTATAAAAGATTTGTCCTGCTCTAGATACAGTGATAATTCTTCTTTTTTTGTTCTATAAGAGATTATAATATTTATGATAAGTGTAGAGGCTATTAATGTTACTAAAAAAACTGATTTAATCAATATTTTATTGCTTTTTTCAAGACTTTGTTCAGTCTCTAAACTCATAAATAAATACCTTACAATATTGTTTTGTAGTCACATTGCAATATTAATCAACCCTTCCATTTTAAACTAATTCAGCTACATTGTAAAATGTACTTTTTAATAAAATTTAATTAAAGATTAGCGCTTTTATGATTTTTTCACTTTTCGATAGTTTAACCAGACAAAAAAAAAAATTTGAACCTATAAATAAAGATTTAGTAAAATTATATGTATGTGGACCTACTGTATATGACTATGTTCACATAGGTAATGCAAGGACTATGGTGGTATATGATCTGTTATATCGAGTATTGAAAATAATTTATGGAAGTGAAAAAATTTTATATGTAAGAAATATTACAGACATTGATGATAAAATTATCAATAAGGCTCAAAGAGAAAATTTACAATATTGGGAAGTGTCATCATTCTATACCAAAAAGTTTTATGAAGATATGGAATTTCTAGGAGTTAAGAGAGCTAATTATGAACCCAAAGTGTCTGAATCTATAGGTGACATTATCGATTTTATTAAAATTTTGTTGAGTAAAAAAATTGCTTATTATGGAAATGAGGGTATTTATTTTAACGTAGCCTTTGTTAAGGACTACGGAGCATTATCAGGACAAAATTTAATGGATCTTATTCCTAATGTACGCAACAAATCCAATGTTTCTAAAAAGAGTCAATATGATTTTGCTTTATGGAAATTTACTTCTAAAGACTCCCGTAATGTCGGATTTGAGAGTCCTTTTGGCTTTGGACGTCCCGGGTGGCACATTGAGTGCTCTGCTATGAGCTATAAATATCTTGGTAAAAATTTTGATATTCATGGTGGAGGTATAGATTTATTGTTTCCACATCATACAAACGAAATTGCTCAGTCAAAGGCTGCTTTCTCAGATTCATTATTTGCTCACTATTGGAGTCATACAGAAATGTTGACAGTAGGAGGAAAAAAAATGAGCAAATCATTGAATAATTTTCTTACTCTTAATGATATGAAAAAAAAAGCTATAACGGCAAATGCTTTGCGATTTTTTTTTCTAAATACTCATTATAGACATCCTCTAGACTTTAACGATAGGGCTCTGCATGAAGCAAATAAAACGATTCTTTACTGGCAAAGAGCGCTATATAAAGTAAAAGTAAGCAATGCCAAAAAAACAACACATACCATAAAAAATTTAGAATCAGAATTTAAAAATGCTCTTTTAAATGACCTAAATACACATCTAGCACTAAAAATTATCAATGATTATGTCAAAAAGCTTCATGTTACAAACAATGAAAATGAGCAAATCAAGTTATATAATCTTGTATTATCTTCAAGTAAATTTTTGGGTTTCAAAGATTTAGAGAATTATCAATATAATCAGCAAAATGTTCAAAGTACAGAATATAGTGTTATAGTAAATAGACTTGTTGAGCTCAGAACTCATGCAAGAAAACTTGCTGATTGGAAAAAGGCGGATAGGATAAAATCTGTACTTCTTTTAAGATATAATATAGAACTGGAAGACAGACCAGATTACAAGACTATCTGGAAAAAAATAAAATAAATTTTATTAATTATTTTGTAATTTTAATTGGAGTTGTTATGATTTTTAAAAAGTTTAAAATTAACATTCTTGATATTATATATTAATCATGATAACATTCCTTTTAACAGACCTAGGTGATAGAGAATTTAGATGATAAAATTATGTAAGTTAGGTGATGAATCTTTTTTAGGAATTAGATAATGAGAATAATATATGCATAAAAATAAGGAAATAAGTAAAACTATTGAGCAAGCTGAGGAATTAGTGAACAATAATAACGAACAATCTCGAAAGTCAAAAGATGTGTTTTCAGATATTCGGTACATTTGTTCTTCCACTTCTTTAATTGTGGAATCTTTACAAAAGGGAATGGATGTAGCTCAATTACCAGGAGGGGATATCATTATTACGGAAATAAAAGTAGTGAATACTCAATATACATGGAATAGAGAAAAAAATAAAATGGTGAAAGTTAGTCAAATCTAGGGTTTTCATTTTGTGCCTTATAAGATTAATTTTTAGTTTAGATACAAATTATGATTTCTCTTAAAGATAGAATTTTTACAAATTTGCACGGTAAGTTTGGAGTAGATCTTAAATCTTCTAAAGAACGCGGAGATTGGAAATTTAGTTTGTCGTTTCTTACTAAGGGTAGGAAGTGGATTATAAGTGAGATAAAGGATTCAGGACTTCGAGGCAGGGGAGGGGCTGGGTTTTTAACTGGTGTTAAATGGTCTTTTATGCCTGAAACTAAATCTTCTGGGAAGGTTTCCTATATGGTTATCAATGCGGATGAATCAGAGCCAGGGGCTTGTAAGGATAGGGATATTATGAGATATGAACCTCATAAGTTGCTAGAGGGGTGCTTGATTTCTTCTTTTGCAGTTGGGGCAAGGTATTGTTATATCTACATTAGAGGTGAGTTTTACCAGGAGGCTGTGATTTTACAAAATGCTATTGATGAGGCTTATAAAGCTAATTATTTAGGACAAAATATTTTCAATTTAGGCATAGATATTGATGTTTACATACACAAAGGTGCTGGAGCTTATATTTGTGGGGAAGAAAGTGCCTTGCTTGAGAGTATCGAAGGAAGAAAAGGACAACCTAGATTAAAGCCTCCATTTCCTGCAATTTCTGGGTTATATTCTTGTCCTACTAACATAAACAATGTTGAATCCATAGCTGTTGTATCAAGTATTTTACGTAGAGGGGCTAATTGGTTCAATTCTCTTGGGAGTAAGAACAATGCGGGGAGTAAAATTTTTTCAATTTCTGGCCATGTAAATAATCCTTGCAATGTTGAGGAAGAACTTGGTGTTCCTTTAAAGGTACTTATTAACGAATATGCTGGAGGAGTTATAGGGGGATGGGACAATTTAAAAGCTGTAATACCTGGAGGAGCTTCTTTTCAGGTACTTCCTAAGGAAATATGTGAATATGTTAAAATGGATTTTGATTCCCTTAAGAAGGTTGGATCTGGTCTTGGAGTTGGAGGGATTATTGTTATGAATAAGTCTGTTGATATTGTTGCTGCGATTACTAGGATTAGTAAATTTTTTATGCATGAATCTTGTGGTAAATGTAGTCCTTGTAGAGAGGGTACGGGTTGGATGTGGAGAATTATGCAAAAAATTTCTTCTGGACAGTCACAAGCTCAAGATCATGATATAGATAAGTTACTTGAAATATCATATCAAGTAGGAGGTAATGCTATATGTGGGTTAAGCGATGCGGCATCATGGCCTATACAAGGTTTGATAAAGCACTTTAGAGAGGACATGGAAAAAAAAATCCGGTACTAATAAGAAATTCTACCTTCTTCCATGAGTTTAAAAATAGGAATTTTAGTCTTTTTGCTGATTTCGTGATATGAAGGAAAAGTTTTTACAAAAAAATAATTTCTTTAGCAGAGAGTATTTCTAAAAATAGGACAAGACAGACTAAATTATTTAGCAATTTATATGAACAGAGGATAGAGCTTACACAGGGAAATAATTGTTACTTATTTAAAGGATGATATTTTTTTAGTACATCTTGTAGATATTTTGTATTTAGATGAGTATAAGTCTGAGTTGTAGAAATATCAGAGTGACCTAACAATTCTTGTATTACTCTTAGGTTAGCCCCTCCTTCAAGAAGATGAGTTGCAAAACTATGTCGTATTGTATGAGGAGATATTGTTTTTTCATCAATACTTGTCTTTCTGAGGAGTTTTTTCAATAAAATGGCAAAATTTTGTCTTGAAATGCAACCTCTACAAGAATTTCCAATAAATAAGTACTGATGTTTATTGATAATGGCTTTATTTGTTTTTGTAATAAATGTATCCCTTATGTTTATATATCTCAAGAGAGCGTCTTTTGCAGAATCGTTAATAAAGACGCTGCGCTCTTTATTGCCTTTCCCTTTGATAATTAGTATTTCTTTTATAGAAAAATTATTCAAACCAGCCTTCAAATTTCTCCTTATTATATCATATAACTTTATAGACACTAATTCACTAACCCTAATACCTGTAGAATACATTAACTGGATCATTGCATTTGTTTTTATATCTTTTTTAGATTTTGTAGACAAGCTTGCAACTGATAAAAGCTCTTGCATTTGTGTTATGGATAATATCTTTGGAAGTTTTGACTCTAATTTGGGTAGCTCTATTCCTATAACAGGATTAAAATCTGTGTGGGACTCTGTTATCAAAAAATTAAAATATCCTTTTATGGGATATATTTTTCTCCTTATAGACTTTGAAGACAAGCCCTTAATAGACATGTATTGTATATAGTTTTTTATTATACTTGGAGATATTTTTAATTCAGAAAGAGAATTATCTTTAAGAAAATTTTGAAAATCTGTTAAATCCTTCTTATAATTTGTTATAGAATTTATAGATAAAGCCTTTTCTGAAATTAGACTTTCTAGAAATTGTTCGATAAATTTCATTTTAAGCTAAATTAATGAGAGTAAAACATAAGTTATTATGATAACATCCAATTTCAAAGTTTTGTTTAAACATATCTCATACTTTTATTTGTAATTAAATATATGCCTATTATCAAGAATTTGTTTAAAGAATTTTATTTATTTTGGTACAATTTAGGTAGAATCGTTTATCTTTCAGTTAGCTCTATCAAATTCTACGAGGATCTTTATACCAAATATAGAGGTTATGGTATTAGATACATTTTAAGTGTTACTTATGTAAGTTCTTTTATTTTATCAATTTTTGGTATGAATCATTTAAATAAATTAAATGATTTCTTCCTTCAGGGGAAAATTTCTAATAATTTAACAAAAGAGATAGATTTTGTGTTAAGCCAGATACCTATTTTGTTTTATTCAAATCAAAAAATACATATAACAGAGACTCCAGAAAATGACGATAGTTCAAAATCAAATCAGGTTTTGCTTTTTAATGATAGAAAGGGAACTCCTGTGGTAGCATTAGATCTTAACGCAAAATTAGTAAAACCAAACATCCCTATAGTTTTAACTAGAAGTAATATCAGATTGTCTTTTTCAGGATCCTTATTCTATATTAAGTACAAAGATTTATTCGGAGTAGATGAGGTGATTCTGACTCGCAGAATCATAGAAGAGTACCTACAAAAACGTATTCTAGCACTCAAAAAATTTTACACATACATGGGAATACCAATTTTGTTCCTAGCAAATCTTCTACAAATATCTTTATCAAAAAGTTGGCTTTTTGTATTTGTGTATATTGTTTTGAAACTATTTTTCAAAGCAAATTTAGCTCAAATTGCAAGAATTGCTTTATTTACTGGAAGTATTGGTTATTTCTTATTTCCATTACAATTTTTATTCATTAATACTCCTAATCTTG
>CAYPDK010000019.1:0-42627 GCA_964409505.1 uncultured Rickettsiaceae bacterium | reverse complement strand
GTATTTGTAGTTTCGTCTCGTACGAAGAGTAGATCCGGCAATAGAGGAGTGGGTCTTTCACTATGTAAACAGATAATAGAGAAGCACGGAGGGAGGATATGGATTAAGAATAATCATAACTCAGGAATTACCTGTTGTTTCACTCTTCCTGTAGAGCATAATAAGTTGCTAGAGTCCAAGAAAAAAGTTGTTTAAAATATAAGAAATATTGTTTTGTTAGAAGGTTTAGAAAGGGGTAGTTAATTTTACTTTTTAGGGTTTTTTGTTTTTAGACAAGGTTTTAGGTAACAAGTAAAAACAGAAGACGTTGTAGATTATCAATCCTTTTCAAGTTCTAGAATAGTCACTCCAATTTTATCCTCAACCACTACAATCTCTCCTCTGCCGATCATCTTATTATTTACAAAAATTTTTACGGCTTCTCCTACAGCTTGATCTAGTTGGATTACTACTCCTTTACTTAGTTTTAACACATCATCTAATTTCATCTGGGTAGATCCCAATAAAACAGATAATGAAACCGGGACTTCATATAAAGACTCAATCGGAATTTTAGACTTTAAATTTTCATCTGTATCCTTAGCTTGTTGTTCATTGTTGTTATCTGTATTAGAAACTATTTTCTTATTACTAGTTTGTTTTTGTTCTTCATCCATAGCCTTATACCAGATCTTTAAACTCTTTTATAAAATTTTGTACTTGAGACTTAAGCTCTTGATAATTATAGTTTATATAACTATCGTTATATTGCAAGTAACAATCTTTTTCTTTTAAATTTATGTCAGTTACAATCTTTATGTTTTCTTTATATTTGTTCTGGAGTAGCTTAGTCTCTAAGAGGTCAGAGATATATTTTTCCTGAGTTGGGTGGATAAAAAAAAGTATTTTACCCTGTGTATAGCATTTATCTAAATTTTTGACAAAATGCTGAAAAAATAATTTTTCTAAATCAAGATTACTCTTGAGATAAAGTTTATCTAGGATAATGTTCATTAAATCTAAAGATTTTTTAAATAATTCATTTCCTAAAGAGTCGATTGAAGTGTTGATATCTAATTTAGAAAGCTTGTTCTTGAGAAGATTTATAAAGGTATTTTCATTTTCTAATAAATTTATCTGAACCTGAGTTTTTAGGCTTTGTTTAGAATTAGTATTTAAATAATTTCTATCTTTTTGATAGGTAAATTGTAGATCCATATTAGTTATTAGTTTAGAACTCAAATTTTTCTCTTCGTCAATATTTTGTGTATTTTTCAGTATTTTTGGATTATTTATATAGCTTAAACTGTCTAAATTATATTTTAGGTACTTATTTTTAGTTGTAAAAATATGTTCAGGAGCAGTAAGTGTTTTTCTAGATTCCTTATAAGTGAATTTTTTTTTTAGGTCCTGATCTGAAGTTGTGATATTTTCATCTATTTCAACTATTTTAGAGTCATTTTCTTTTTTTTCTAAATCGTCATTTGTATAATCTAATAAATCTTTTGAAAAGACATTATTTGTGAAAATTTCACCTCTATCCAAATAAACGATATTTTCTTTATTTAGAAGATTATTTGATGTAAATAGTTTTAGAAAAAATTTTTCTGTTTTAGGCATTAAATTTATTTATATTTATTATAAAATAACTTCATCTTCTTCTTCATCTTTTGGAAGAGGTTGCATTTCTCCTTTTGTTATCATCGTCTTTACTTGGGTTAAGATTTTAGATCTTGCGTGATCTACGTCTTTTACTCTTACCACTCCCAAGGATTTAAGCTCCTCTTTTGCAATGTTGGCAACTCGTCGAGACATATTAGAAAACAGGAAATTGACTAGTTCCTGATTTATACCTTTTAATGCAAGAATTAACTCATTTCTCTCTATTTTTGCTAGTAATTTTTGTATATCTTTGGGAGAAAATTTGATTAAATCGTTAAATGTAAACATTTTTCCTTTAATTTTATTTGCAATTTCTGGATTTTTTTTTTGTAAAATGTCCATAAATTTACTTTCATAATGCCTGTTGAAATTGTTGAATATTTCAGCTAGAAATTGAAAATTATCTTCATTTTTAATAGCTTTTAGATTATGCATAAACATTTTACTTTTTACAAAAATTTGATCTAGGGATGCCTCTAATTCGTATAATATTTCAGGCTTAATTGTCTCAAGAGACTGAAATCTTTCAATAACATCAATAGCCAATTCCTTTGAAAAATGTTCAATCACACGTGATGCTTGCTTAGGAAGGATTTTAGAAAAAATTAATACTATAGTTTGAGGATGCTCATTTTTAAGGTATAATGCAAGGATTCTATCATCCAGATTAGAAAGGATCTTCCATATATTTTTATTATCTGCTTCTTTAATATTTTCTATCACAATATCAAATTTTTTAGGATCAAGGACATTTTTTAACCACATTTGCACATTTTTAGGATCCTTGATGGCAGAACTTTCTGTGTCTGAGGATAAAAATTGAGAAATAATTTCTTTTAAAACGAGATTTTTAGATTCATTAGTAACAAGTCCCATTTGGTATATTTTTTGAACTAAAAGACTCACTTCCTGAGAAGTCATATAAGAAAATATTCTAGAAATATTTTCGTTAGAAAGGGTACTTAATATAATGCTGGCTTTTTCTACAGCTGTAAAAATTTTTTTATTGTCTGAAGCCATAATAATTTTAAAAATTTATGATTTCTTTGGCTCTTTCAAGTCTATTAGACTTTGTAGGGTGCTTGCAAATTGCTGAGGATTTTTATTTGCAATATCATTGATCTTCTTTTTTAGAGTTCGGTATGTATCAATATCTTGTTCTATATTTGGTAATTCCTGTATTATGTCTTTTTCTTCTAATGCATCTGTATCTTGTACTTTATTATTAGCAGTACCTGCTTGCTTTATCTCAGAGAAATCCAAAAGCTTTGATAAAAGATTCTTAAATAAAGGTTTTATTATCAGTGCTAAGACAATTATGCTTACTGCGATAATTAGAATTTTGATAATGTTATACAAATAATTTAGCTTCATATCCTTATCTAGTAGGCTCTGTAGAGATGTTTCTTCAGAGCTAAATTTCATATTAATTACCTCTATTTGATCATTCCTCTCATCATTAAAACCTACAGAAACTTTAACTAAGTTTAGTATCTTTTCTAACTCTTCTTTAGAACGTTCTTTATACTCAGTTTCCTGGGTTTCGGGATTAGTGATATATTCTCCATCAACTAACACACCTATATACATTCTTTTTATAGAACCTGGCTCTATTATATGATTTTTAATAGTTTTAGAGATCTCATAATTTGTTTGTTGCTCAGTTTTTTCTACTATGATGGGGGATACTCCATCCTCTTGAGCAGAATCTTGTTGTATGTTATTTTGGACTGAAATATCATCTGAGGATGAGGAGGATAATTGCTCTTTTTCTTCTGTTATTTGGCTTGATCTTATTACTTGATTTTCTGGATCATATAATTCTGAATTGGTTATTATTCTATCAAAATTTATATCTAAAGATACGCTGGCTTTTACTTTTCCTGGTCCTAGGACTTTATTAAGTAATTCTTCTATAGTGTTTTTTAATCTTGTTTCTGAGATGAGTTTAAATTCATCATTTTGGTCTCCGAAAAAATTGGTAGAGTAATCTTCTGAGAGGTCACTTGCTTTTAGTGTATTGCCTTTGTTATCAACTATGGAAAGATTTTTTGACTCAAGGCCTGGAACAGACGTAAGTAGTAAATGTGATATAGCTTTTATTTCAGATTTATTGAGTTTTAAATTTTCCTGAACCAATTTTAACATAACTGAGACCTTAGTCTCAGAACGATCTTTCGAAAAAATTTCTTTTTGGGGCATTACTAAATGAACTCTTGCACTGTTTATTTTTTCAAAAGCTGCTATAGTTCTGCTTAATTCTCCTTCAAGTGCTCTGATCAATTTGATGTTCTGAGAAAAGCTAGTAGTGCTAATACTATCTTCTTTATCAAAAATTTCATAGCCTATAAGAGATCCACTATTTGGTATGCCTAGTTGAGATAAATGTATTCGTACTTTTACTAAATCTTCTTTTGGAACTTTTATTGTTTTTCCTCCTTCAGAGATTTCGTATTTTATTCTATTTAACTCCAATTCCTTTAGAATATTAGCACTGTCATTTGATTGTAGATCTGTATATAGAATATGAAAATTATTTCTAGAAAATAAAGAAAAGATTATTATGCTAAAAATTAAGGAAACAATTCCTAAAGAGACTAATAATACATTCCTATTCGAATATCTTTGAAAAAGATTCCTTACATAAGCAATAAGTCTAGTTGAGAAATCCATACAAAATTTAAGTATTCGTAATCAAAAAAGCAACATACAAACACATTAAATCTTACTTAAATAAAATACAATATTTCATAAGATAATTTGGTATCTTTATTACCAGTATGTAGTTAAAATACTTTACCCTTAATACTTTGTTCATATAATATCCTCTGATCAAGAATTAAGTATATGTAATTGACATTATTTTGATAAGGAGTATTTTTATAGCTTAAAGCTTTGAATTAAACTTCCAGAAAGTAAGTGCCATCCATCAATCAGCACAAAAAATATTACTTTAAATGGTAGAGAAATCATCATAGGGGGCATCATCATCATTCCCATAGCCATCAAAATTGATGCTACTACTATATCTATTATTATAAAAGGTAAAAATATTAAAAATCCAATCTCAAAGCCTTTTTTTAGCTCACTTATAAGAAATGAGGGTACTATTATGTTTAGAGGGATGTCATTTGTCTCATCATAAGATGCTTTAGATATTGATATAAATAATTCTATGTCTTTGGGTCTAGTGTTTTTTATCATAAAATCCTTGAAAGGGCTTATTATAAAGGGAAAAGCCTCTGTTTCTGTCATTTTACTTTCAATCATAGGTTTTATACCTTGGGTATAAGATTTCTCTATTGTGGGAGACATGATAAAAAAGGTTAAAAACAGTGCAAGGCTTATTAAAACTTGGTTTGGTGGAGTTTGTTGCAGTCCTAGAGCTGTCCTTATTATTGACAATACTATGGAAATACGTACAAAAGATGTAATCATTATCAAAATTGCGGGTGCAAGACTAAGACATGTTATTATTATTAGTATTTGAAGAGTTTTATCAGAGATAGAAAAATTTTCTAATATTTCTGAAGTGTTGTATATGCTTTGAGAATTATTATTATTTTGTATAGAAGTTGTTGCTAAGAGATATGAATCCATTAATAGTGTATATATTAAAGCAATTGCTAATATATAGAATTTAGGAATTTTTAATATTTTCATTTTGTTTTAGATATTTTATAGAATCTATTTTATCCAGTAATAAGTTATTATTTTTTCCTAGCAGTATTACGTAACGTTCGTTATTTTTATTGCATAAAACAATGATCTTGTTGTTTTGATCTATATAAAGAGTTTGGTCTATGGTTATTTGAGAATTTCGGGAAGCATTTCTTATCTTATCTATTTTAGTAATATATTTTTTTAAAATTCTTAATGAAAAATACATGACTATTATTACTAATATTAGAGCTAAAACTGCTTTTAACATATAAGAGACCATCTGAATTTTAAATAAAATCTAGTTTTGAATAATGTTCCGGAGGCAAAAAACCTGGAATTCTGTCCTGAAGGAGCTTTCTAAATGATGATCTAGATTTTATTATAGAATACCAATTTCCGATGTGATACCACATGTCCCAGTTAATAGCGGAAAAATAGTCAAGCACAGATATATGAGATGCAAGTGCTATGTCAACAGAAGAAATTTTATCATGTATTAAAAATGAATTTTCTGATAAAATATCTGAGATAAAATAAAAATATTTTATAATATTTTGTTTAGCTCTTCTTAAAAAATCAGTGCGTGGGACTCCTACCCTATTTGCGAAGCGTATGAATTTCTCTTCTATATATATATAACTTGTATTATAGAAAAATTTTTTATTTAATGTATTTAAATAATTTCTAATGTCAGCTTTGATTACTTTATCTTGAGGCATAAAGATAAAATTTTTGTAATTTTCGCTCAAAAATTCTATAATAGAGTACTCCCCTATAAGAGACAAGTTATCTTCTTTTACATTTAAAATCGGAAAATTGTCGAAAAAATTTTCCTTTTTTATAACAAAACCTGGATTTAAGGTTCTTGATGTGTAATTTACCTTTTTCAGTTCATGATTGATATTTAATTCTTCTAAATAAAAACGTACTTGTCTTGATAGGGGACATATTGGATTATGATATAATATATTCATTAAAGCTCTGCTGGAAATGTTGCTATTAATATATTCAAGATTTTATATCTTTTTTTAACTTTAACTCTTTGAATTTTGTGTCAGAAATATCTGCAGGAGCTTGCATTAATAGGTCTTGAGCTTGTTGATTCATAGGGAACGCAACTATTTCTCTTAGGCTTTGAGTATTGGTTAATAACATGATAATTCTCTCTATACCAGGAGCTATGCCACCATGAGGAGGTGCTCCATATTTTAAGGCATTTGTCATAGCAGGAAATGACTTGTCTACATATTGATTACCATGTCCAATTAGTTCAAAGACTTTGTAAAATAAGTCTATTTTGTGATTCCTAATTGCTCCGCTTGATAATTCTACGCCATTACATACAAGATCGTATTGAAAGGACTTAATCTCTAATAAATCTTTAGACTGAGGCTTGTATTTATCCAATTCATCAATATTTTTTTGAGGCAGGGAAAAAGGGTTATGACTGAACTCTATTTTTTTTGTATCCTCATTAAATTCATATAGATAAAAATCTGTAACCCAGCAAAAAACAAATTCTTCATCATTTACTAAATTTAATTCATATCCTATTTTGTCTCTTATTTTGGATGCACTTGTTCTTATTTTTGATGGCTCATTACATATGAAAAATATTGTATCTGAATCTGATGCATTACATCTTTTTTTAAGTTCGTTTATTTGAATAGGAGATAAAAATTTTGCAATAGGACCCTTTGTATTATTTTGATTGTGAAATTGTATATTTCCTAGACCTTTTTCTCCAAGAGATTTAGCAAATAATTCCATTTCTTGAAAAAATTTTTTGGACTTTTTATCTAATGCGTTAGGAGCAGGAATTGCTATTACTTCAAATCCTTTTTTAATATTTTCTACAAAAAGTTCAAATTTTGATTCTATGAAAATATCTTCTACATTAGACAATTTTATAGGATTTCTTAGGTCTGGTTTATCTGTTGCATATTTTTTTATTGCCTCATCATAAGAGATTCTCTTAAAAGGAATGGAATGTATTTTTTTATTCGAAAATTTAGAAAAAATAGGAATGAGAATTTCTTCTGTAATTCGGAATATATCTTCTTGCTCTACGAAGGAGAGTTCAATATCTAATTGATAGAACTCTCCTGGAGATCTATCTGCCCTTGAGGCCTCATCTCTGAAGCATGGAGCGATCTGGAAATATTTGTCTATTCTTGATAGCATAAGAAGTTGTTTGAATTGTTGCGGGGCTTGGGGGAGTGCATAAAATTTTCCTGGATATGTACTACTTGGGACTAAGAAATCTTTTGCTCCTTCTGGGGATGAGGCGGTTAATATTGGTGTTTGTATCTCAGTAAAATTTTTTTCTTCCATGATTTTTCTTATATAAGAAATCACTTTAGATCTAAAAATTATTTTTTTTTGTATTGAGTCTCTCCTAAGATCTAGGAATCTATATTTTAGTCTTGTTTGTTCAGGTATTTTATTTTCAGTATTTATTGAAAATGGGAGATTAATAGCTTCTGATTGAACTAAGATCGATGTTACATTAATTTCTATTTCTCCGGTGGAAATGTTCTTATTTACACTATCTAAAGTTCTCGCTACAACTACTCCTTTTACTGTTATGACTGTTTCGAAATTTATGTTTTTTATTTTTGTTATTAAGTCTTGATCTTTGAATACAAGTTGTACTATTCCGTAGTGATCTTTTAGATCTACAAAAATTAAATTTGCATGTTCTCGTACTCTAAATACCCAGCCAGATAAAGTTACTTCCTTATGTATATCAGTAATTTTTAGTTCTCTACAGTTATGGGATCTGTATTTATTCATAGATTATTAATTACAAAATTAACTCAAATTTTTTATTGCATATATAAATGACAATTCTTCTGCTGCATCATTTATCGCTTCAAATCTTTTTGATGCTCCTGAATGTCCAAAATTCATTTTTGTTTTTAATAAGACTAAATTGTCATTTGATTTAAAATCTCTTATTTTGGCAACCCACTTTAGTGCTTCCCAATATCCAACCCTTATATCATTCAGGCCGGATGTTACATATATATGAGGGTAATCTTGTTTTTGTATGTTTTGATAAGGGCAGTACGAATTTATATATTCAAAGTACTCTAATTCTTTAGGATTACCCCATTCTTTGAACTCGTAAGATGTAAGCGGGAGAGACTCATCGAGCATAGTATTTAATACATCTACAAATGGTACATGTAATATTGCAGCATAGAATAGATCAGGCCTTTGGTTTATTACATTACCTATTAACATACCTCCGGCACTTCCTCCGGAGATAATAATTTTTTTACTAGATGTATATTTTTTATTTATTAAATGCTCTGTAACCAGTATAAAATCCTTAAAACTGTTCTTTTTATCTAAAAATTTTGCAGATTCATACCACTCAAGTCCAAGTTCAGAGCCACCTCGTATATGAGCTATTGCGTATACCATCCCGGAATCTGCAATAGATATTGCAACATTTCTAAATGATACAGGATTAGAAATTCCGTATGAGCCATAAGCTGTTAAATATAGGTAATTTGTTCCGTTATTCTTGAATAAAGATTTTTTATAAAGTAATGTTACAGGAATCTTTTTATTTTCATTTTTTAGGTCTACTAGAAGCCTTTCAACATGATAGTTACCTGAATCAAATCCAGAAGGGATTATTTGCTCTTTTAATATTTCCTTATTCTCAGTCTTATAATTATATGAGTATATTTTTTTTGGAGATTTTAAAGAAGAATAACTAATTCGTATATCATCCTCCTCAAAATTTGTTGAGTACAAATATGCTTCAAAAGCTGCGTCTTCAAATTTTATTTGCTTGCTTTGCTGAGTTTTTATGTTTTGTACTATAAGTACTGGAAGATAATTATTTGTGTAATTAAGTAATATATAATTTTCGGATATATCAAATCCTGAAAGATACTTTTGTTCTGACTCTTTTATGTAAGTTTTCCAATTTGTTTGGTCTGCTTTATAGTTTTTTGCCAGAGCTGTTTTTATATGAAAATTCTTTGTTGCTCCCTTATTTGTTTTTATATAAAAAACTCCATTATTAGAGTCTATATCGTAGTAAATGTTGTTTGATCTTTTGTCCAATAATTTTGGTGTAAAATCTTCTCCTTGTATTGATAGAAAATGTATTTCATTATTTTCGTGACCATCAGAACTGATAAATAAAAATTCTTTATCAGAAGATCTAGAAATACTTACATAATATAATGGGTCCTTTTCTTCGAAAATTAATTTATCTTCCAAAGGATCTGTACCTAATTTATGAAAAAACACCTTATTATGCTTTAGATCCTCATCTACAGGGGTATAGAAAAAACCTTTTAAGTGTTCATGCCAGACAATTGAAGATATAGTATTTTCTATAGAGTCCTTTATTAACTGACCTGTCTTAAGGTTTTTTATATTTATTTTATAGCGCTCATCTCCTTTTGTATCAATTGAATAGGCAAGTAGTGTTTCTGAAGGATCTATGGATATTGTTCCTAGATTCAGAAGAGGCTCTTGTTTTGATAATTGATTTATGTCTAACATTATCTCCTCTGGAGCATTTGGTATATTTTTTTGTCTACAATAAATTGGATAATTCTCACTCTCTTCTGTTCTTGAGAAGTACAGATATTGATTACGTTTTACATATTCTGACTTGTCAGATAATTTTATTCTTGATTTTAGCTCTTCATAAAAATCGTTCTGTACTTTTTTTAAGGGAGCAAAAAAAGTCTCAGCAAACTCATTCTCCTCTTCTATGTATGATTTTATCTTATCATCTGATATTGATTTAGGCCAATTTTTGTCTCTCATCCAATGATACTCGTCATTTAGTGAGAAATTATGTAATTGCGTTATGTGTTCTTTTTTTACAGCTTTAGGTAAATTTTTAGTCATATATTCTTTTTGGTTATGTATATTAGTATTGGTTAAATGATTATCTTTAGAAAAGACAGATCTTGGTTCCATAATTGTTGTATTTATAAAAATCCCAGCAAAAAAAATCAGTATTTTATATAATTTGTAATGCATAAAAAGCTTTACTGTTTTTATATATGATAAATAACGTGCAACAATGGACAAGATATAGTAATATTTTAATCACGTCAAATGAGCTCTTATTTCTTAAAAATAAGCAAAAGATACAGTCTCTCTTTATTTAAAAAGAGACCATATCTTTAGTACTACTCCTATATTTATTGGGGTATGTATTAATTGCTTAAATATATTACTACTTCAAGTAGTAATATAAGGATTTTTAGTTTGACTTTATTGAAAAGTTCTGTTTTTAAAATGAGAGTGTTACAAAAATGGTTTTAGAGCATATGATAATTTAGTTTTTTTTAGATAAAAATTTATACTTCCTCCTCTATCGAGAGTTCCAGATAGAATCTCATTTGATATTGGTTTTTTAATTTCTAGATCAATAACCTCATTCATTGATTTAAATATTTTCTTTTCTAATTTTTTGAATAAGAAATTTATTACTGCATTACTTATTGAAAAGTGGATTTTTTTATAAAGTAAGGATTGTGAAAGAGAATTGATTTTTTTGATAAAAATTTTTTTAAGCGTACTGGAAGATAGTGGTTCAAAAATAATGATTTTATTGAGTTTTGTTAATAAATCCTTTTCTATTTTCGATGTATTTTCACTATCTAGTTCTTCAGTCGATTCGTGTGACCTATTAAATCCTAAACAGTTTTTTTTTGTCTCTATGTTTGTGCTAAAAATAAACATATCATATAGAAAACTTATCTTCTTGTTAGTATGATCTGTTATGTAACCTTTATTTAAAATTTCTAAAATAATGTTTATAATTCCTTTATTTGCAAGATTTATATTCTCAAAAAAATATAGTGATTGCGGATATTTTTGTGCGAAATGTACTAAATTTTTTTCATGTGTGTATTGAAAATATCCAAGATCCGATCCTAAAAACCTAGAAATTGATGAGGCGAGAGAATATTCTTCCATGTTGAAATGAACATATTCTATATTTAATTCTTTTGCTAATTCTCTTGTTAGCTTGGATTTGCCTGTATTTTTAGCTCCTTTAAATAATAGAGCTCCTTGGAGAGATTGTTTTTCAAAGTTAAGATTTGCCTTAATGATTTTTAATGCATTACATAAGGAATTGATAGCTTTATCTTGGCCTAATATTTTATTTTTTAAACTTTTTTCTAGTTCCTGAAAGTAATCTAAGTTATATGTTTTATTTTGCTGTGGAAGGTTTAAATTGCTAAATAGGACTTCTTTTATATGTTTTTGTGTAATTTTTGTCTTAAGAGGGGATGTTAGTTTTATTTGTGCGCCTGCCTCATCTATTAGATCTATTGCCTTATCTGGTAGATATTTGTCTTTTATATATTTTGAGGATAGCTCTACTGCGCTCTTAAGAGCCTCGTCTGAGTATTTTATGTTATGAAAATTTTCATAATTGGATTTTATGTTTTGCAGTATTATTGTTGTTTCTTCAGTGGTTGGTTCTGAAATTATTATTTTTTGAAATCTTCTTGATAGTGCTTTATCTTTTTCAAAAAAATTTTTATATTCCAAAAATGTTGTTGCTCCTATGAATTTGATTTTTTCTCTTATTAGAATTGGCTTTAATATGTTAGTTATATTTAGTAAATTGTCGCTATTAGGATTTCCTATTATAGAATGAATCTCGTCTATAAATAATATGACATTTTCTTTCTTTTTTAGGTGTTCTATTGTGTCTTTTATTCTTTTTTCTAGATCTCCCCTGTACTTTGTACCTGCAACAAGGCTTGCTAAATCAAGAGAATATATTGTTGTGTTGTATAGATTTGAATTTTTAGATTTGTTAATAATTTTTTTTGCAAGTCCTTCTACAATTGCTGTTTTTCCTACTCCTGGATCTCCGACTAAGATTAAATTGTTTTTTTTTCTCTTATTCAGGATTTCTATTATTCTTTTAATCTCTTTTTCTCTTCCTACTACTGAATCTATATTATTTTTTTTTGCTTCCTCGTTTAAATTATAGCAAAAAGGTATTTTTTGAGTATCAATTACATGCTCTATTTCAATGTGAGGTTTTTTTTTATTTTCCTGATGTGTGGGGAGTACTATATTTCTTGGGAAGAATAATTCTTCAGATTGTATTATGCTAGTAAGTGGCTTTTGAGTATACAACTTCTTATAAGCTCTATTATTGTGGCATCTTATAATATTATTTAGAAAAAATATATTATTTTTGTCAAAAAAACATCTTATGTAGCTTAAAATATAAATTTGTGTTAGGTTGTGCTTTGTTAGATATCTTACAGAGAAAGCATTATTTATGTTAAAACACTCAGCTAGCATAAATGCCTTAAGTATTTTATATGGCAAGAGATTGAAATTTACATATATAAGGATCCTATCTAATATCTCTTTTAATTCATCTCTGTTAGAATAAAGGTTATTTTTATCCAGTGTTTTTAAGTATTCGTATATCTTACATTTAAAATCAGATATTTTTAGGTTATTTTTGTCAAATATTTCTTGTATTATAGGGTCATCTATTAGAAATAGTATTAAGTGTTCTATAGTTAGAATATTTTCTGAATTCTCAATAGAAGCAAGAAATGCTTCGCTACTTATCAAACTATTTGTGTTTTTCATCTATAAAGATATCTCTTCATAATAATTAATTTTCTTACAACAAATATTGTACATTTTGTTGTGATGCGAAGATATAAAAATCATATATCTCTACATCTAATTATTTTCCAGTAGCGATACTTTTCTTACAGTTGAGTTTTGTTTTAAAGTAGATAGTTTTCTTTAAAGCTATAATAACGATTATTAGAAATAATTACGTGATCATGTAATTCAATATTTACTATTTTACATGAATCTCTGATTTGTTTAGTTAATGCTATATCTGCCTTTGAAGGATTTGTAGTATTACCGGGGTGATTATGAACTAAGATTATAGCAGTTGCTCCGTAGAGTATTGCTTTTTTAATTAGTTCTCTGGGGTAGACATATGATTCATCTACTGTACCTTTGGATATTATATCATCAGATATTAATACGTTTTTCTTGTTTAGGAATAAAACTCTAAAATACTCTATTTTAAGATACGACATATTCATTATTAGGTAATCCATTAACTCTGACCAAGATGAGACTACGTTCTTACCTTTTACTCTTTCCTTAAAAATTCTGTTTAAAATTTCTTTTATCGTTTTTAATAATACAATTGTGTTGGTATTTACATCATCAAATCCTAAAAGATCCTCTTTTTCTGCGCTTAAGATATTATTAAAAGAAGAAAAAATTTTTAACATGTTTTTTGCAAGAGGTTTTACATCCTTTCTTGGAATAGCAAAAAATAGTAATAATTCCATTATCTCATAGTCGGTAAGTACTGACATATCAGAGGACATAGATTTATCCTTCATTCTCTTTCTATGCCCTAGATAGTGAAAATTTTCTTTATTTTGTGTCATATATCACATAATGTTCTTAGTTATATGGAGGATATAACCACCCTTTTGGAGATAGGGTAAATATTTCGCATCCATTTTTTGTTACTCCTATGCTGTGTTCAAATTGAGCAGATAATGATTTGTCTCTCGTTGTGACAGTCCATTGGTCTAATTTACTTAGGATTGTATCTCTTTTTCCTGTATTTAGCATAGGTTCTACTGTGAAAAACATTCCCTCTTTTATTGTAAGACCCGAATTTGGAGCTCCATAATTGAGTATAGGAGGATCAGAATGAAAAACTTTACCTATTCCATGACCTGTATAATCTCTTACTGTAGTAAAATTGTATTTTTTTGCGATTGTCTCTATTGAGTACCCTATATCTCCAAGAGTAATACCGGGTTTAATTATATCTATAGTATACATCATAGCCTCATATGTAGCTCTAACTAGTCTTTTAGCTTTGATAGATACTTCATCTCCTACAAAAAACATTTTACTTGTGTCTCCATACCATCCATCTAAAATTACCGTAATGTCTATATTGAGTATATCTCCATTCTTGAGCTTTTTTTCAGATGGAATTCCATGACATACTACATGATTTATTGATGTACATATTGATTTGGGAAATCCTTTATAATTTAAAGTAGCAGATTTTGCTCCATGTTTTAATATATAATTATGACATAAATCGTTTAAGTAATTTGTTGTGATTCCAGGGGTTATGAATTCTGTTACGTAATCAAGAGTACTTGCTGCTAGTTTGCCTGCAGCATGCATTTTTTTAAAATCCTCTTCCTTGTGTATAGTAATTGACATAAATATGTAACTATATGTTATAGGTGATACTTAACTTGTGTCTAGTTTATCACGTAGAATTTTGTTTAGTAATTCAGGATTTGCTTTTCCAGAAATTTTTTTCATTACCTGTCCTACAAAAAAACCAAATAATTTTGTTTTTCCTTTTTTATATTCTTCAATTTTGTCAGGCATAGAAGCAAGAATTTCATTAATTATGTTCTCTATTGTTTGGGTGTCTGATATTTGTCTTAAATTTTTTTCTTCAACTATCTTTTCTGGATCCTTACCTGTATCAAACATTATCTCAAAAACTTGTTTTGCTAATTTACCAGAAATTGTTCCATTTTTTATCAATTCTAGCATTCTTACTAGGTTGGAGGGTGTTATTAACGATTCTGATATTTTTAAAGAAAATTTATTCAATTTAGAAAATATTTCTGTAATAATCCAATTGGAGAAAATTTTTGCTTCAACAGTGCTGTTAGATATGCATTCTTCAAAAAAGTTACTGAGCTCAATTTCTGAAATTAGTAATTCTGCATCTGACTCAGGTAGATTTAGGTCCTGTATGTACCTCTTTTTTCTTTCCTCAGGAAGTTCTGTTAGTTTCTCTCTTATCTCTTCTATAACATTTTGCTCTATCTTTATTGGAAGAAGGTCAAAATCTTGAAAATATCTGTAATCTTCTATTTCTTCCTTTTCTCTCATTAATTTTGTCTCAGAAGTTGTTGGATTGAACAATCTGGTTTGAGATGTAAGTTTTTTATTTGCATTTATTAACTCAAAATGTCTTAGAGCTTCAAATTTTAAAGCTTTTACCATATTATTAACTGAGTTGAGATTCTTAATCTCAGTTCTTACTCCAAGGTCTTCTCCAATTTTTCTAATAGAGATATTTGCATCGCATCTTAAAGATCCATTTTCCATATTTCCATCACAAGCACCAATATACTGTAAAATCAACCTTATTTGCTTTAAGCATTGAGCTGCCTCTTCAGGAGATCTTATATCTGGTTCTGTTACAATCTCCATAAGGCCAACTCCAGCTCTATTCAAGTCTATTCTACTTTGATTATTTTCATTATCATGAATGCTTTTACCTGCGTCTTGTTCTAAATGTATACGATTAATTCGTATTTTTTTCTTTTCAGAGCTATTTGCGTTTATATATATGTATCCATTTTCTACTATAGGAAAATAAAATTGAGAAATTTGATACCCGTTTGGTAGATCTGGGTAGAAATAATGTTTCCTATCGAACATAGAAATGTTATTTATTTTTGCATTTAATGCAAGACCAGATTTTATTGCTTGCTCTACACAAAATTTATTCAAGCTAGGAAGAGTTCCTGGAATTGCGGCATCAAATAAGGTAACATTTTGATTTGGTAAATTTCCAAAATTTGTAGGTGCTCCAGAAAAAAGTTTAGAATTAGAACAAATTTGGGCGTGTATCTCAAGACCTATTACGTATTCATATCCATTTTCAGATAAAAAATTTTCTTCTGTCATCAAAAACCTCTCGGAGTAAATTGGCTATTTATACAATTTTCGATTTTGAATGCTGCTTTAAACATAGTCTTTTCTTCAAAATGGTTCCCTATCACTTGTATTGATACGGGAAGACCTAAATTTGTTAGTCCTATTGGCATGGAAATACATGGCAGTCCTGCGAGGCTTGCCGGAACTGTGAAAAAGTCATTCATGTACTCTTCAATCGGAGTAGATATTTCTTTGTTATTTGCAAATGGTGTGTTTGATGTTGTAGGTAATATAATTACGTCCGATGTCTTAAAGGCTGCATCAAATTCTTTTTGAATTAAAAATCTAGCCCTTTGAGCTTGATTATAATAAGTGTCCTTATAGGATTTAGATAGAACATATGTTCCTGTCATTATTCTTCTCTTTACCTCCTCCCCAAATCCCTCTGTTCTTGTTTTGAAATATAACTCTTCTAAATTTTGTAATTCTTTTTCTTCTACTTCAGGATTATATCCATAACGTATAGAATCATATTTCGATAAATTTGAGGCAGCCTCAGCTGATGCTATGACGTAGTACGTAGGTATAGCGTATTTTATACTTGGTAGCTTTATGTTTGTTATTTCTGATGTTTGAATCCTTAATTTGTCTAAGGTATCGTTAAAGATTCTCAGTACCTCAGAATCAATTTCTTTATCATATATAATGTCGTAGGGAACTCCAATCTTAACATTTTCTTCGGCTTCTAAGTAAGAAGATCTTAGATTAGGTACTATGTTGTTTGAAGTTGTTGAGTCTTTTTCATCATAACCCATAATTATTTCCAATATCAAAGCAGCATCAGAAACGTTACGAGTAAGAACAGCAGCTTGATCTAAAGAATTTGCAAATGCAATCATTCCCCATCTAGAACATCTACCATATGTTGGCTTTACTCCGCATAGGCCATTATAGGCTGCAGGTAATCTGACAGAACCTCCCGTATCACTTCCAATTGATGCAATAGATTGAAAACTACTCACAGACGCAGCAGAGCCCCCTGAGGATCCTCCAGGAGTCAAATTTGCAGGATTATCATACATTTTCCATGGATTTACAACAGGTCCAAAAAAACTGTTTAGGTTAGCAGAACCCATTGCAAATTCGTCCATATTTGTTTTTCCCATCATTATATATCCAGCATTCTCTAATTTTTGAGTTACAGTAGATTCATATGGAGCTATGAAATTGCTCAACATTTTAGAGCCAGCTGTTGTTTTAATGTTTTTTGTACAAAAAATGTCTTTTATTGAAATTGGAATACCTTCTAACTTTCTTTGTTTACCCGAAAGATATAAATTTTCTGAAATTTTTGCATTTTCAAGAGCTTTTTCAAAATTAGTTGTGATAAAGCAATTCAGATTTTCATGTGCCTGTATTTGCTTTATATGGGCGTTTATTAATTCTGTTACGCTAAAATCCTTTTTCATTAATTTTAGCAATGTTTCTGTAAGAGATAATTTTATTAGTTCTTGCATCTGAAATTTATTTTTTAACTTATTATTATGATCAATTTTAGTTAAATTGTAGATTTTATCCTGCGATAGAAGTGTTACTCTTCTTCTGGGATAACTTTCGATACTATAAAATACTCTTGTCCATTATGTGTTTTCTCTTTATCAATGTTGCTAAATAGATCTTTTTTAGAGTTACTCATATTAACTATATCCTCACGAAAATTATTCTTTTCTACAGGATGAATAGAGGTTATTGGAGGAATAGACTTGCAATCTAAATTTTTCAGAGCATCTATCATGTGTATTACTTCATTTAATTTTTTTGTAAATAAAAAAAATTCTATTTCGTTTAAGCGAATCTTAGATAAATTTTGCAATCTCTGCATTTCCTTTTCAGATATCATATTTGTATTTGTAATTTTAGTTCATGGATTAATATGCTCTGGAACAAAATTCTTCTTTTTATATTCAATTCTCCCATCTAGCTTTGAATATATGTAGTTTTTGAACTCACTCTTATTTAGAGTTTTTGGCGGATATATTTTAATATTTTCATCTGGGGTATTATCTTTAATCATTATAGCTTCTATGTTGTCTGTATCGTCAAAAATTACCTTTACCACTTTTTGAGATATTACCTTAGTCAAAGATGCTCCGTGAAAAACCTTTCTTTGGATGTAGTACCAAATATTATCCTCCTGATATGCTATATAGGTGGGTGGTCCTAATAATTTTTTCACCTCATCTTTTGAAAATTTTGCAGTATTATTTGTAGTCGTATCTATAATGCTTTCTAGAGTGCTTTCGTTGAAAAATGCCCCCCTGTTATAAATTTTTGTATCACATCCTATTAAGAATCCTATCATAAGACAAGAAAATACAAAAAATATCAAGACGTTATATTTGTGTTTTATATAATTTTTCATAAAAACCAGTTCCTTAACACATTAGAATATGTTAAATCTTAATTAAATCTCAAAATAGGGATGCAAAAAAACATCAAAACCAAACTATAATTGAATACTGTTCAAGTACACGTCCCTAAAAAGGATATATTAATGCAAGATAATGTCAAGAAGCAAGATCTTTAGTAAAAATGTTTTGAATAACCTATATCTAGGAGCTATTGAATATCGTTCAATAATAAACAGGTAATTTTTTAGAGTGCCTTGTAGATTGAATCATACATCTTTTAGAAGTATTAGATAATGTAAATGAGAGTCTTTTCTATTTTTATATATGGATTTTTAAACGGATTTATCCTTATTATTGGAAGTGGTGTGCTTAATTTTTGGCTTACATCTGCGGGGTTACCTATTAGTACTATTTCTGTAATTTCTCTGAGCTCCATTTCTTATGCTATTAAATTTATCTGGGCTCCTTTATTTGATATAAAAAAAATATCTATATTTCATTTTTCTAATGTTATTTCTTGGTTTATTTTGATTGGATTTATGCTTGTAACTAGTGTTTTTGTTATTAGCAATATTGATCCTGTTCAAAGCATTATTTTGTTTTTTATAGCTGCTTTTCTTATTTCTTTTTTTTCCTCTTCACTTGAAGTTCTCCTTGGAGTCTTGCGTAATGAAATCGTCTCAGCTAGTATTCAAGGTTCTTTTATTGGGTGGTACATTTTAGGTTATAGAGTTGGGATGTTGATTTCAAATTTTGGCGCATTATATTTATCAGAATTTATTGGTTGGGGTTTTATTTATAAAATATATTGTGTTATCTTGAGTGTTTTGCTTTTTATTGTTGTTATTTTGTTTGCATTTTATTTGGAAGGGGAATCGAAAAGAGATTCACAAATTTTCGAATCTTCTAATTCTTTAAAGGTACAAAAAAAAACCTCGATTAAATACAAAACATTTGTAAGATTTTGTTACTTTATATACTCCGTTGTTAGATCTATAGGTTCAAACCAACTAGTTTTTTTATCTTTTGCGTTAATACTTATCTATAAATTACCAGATAATATTATAAATGTTGTAATTAATTATTATTTCCATATACATATTGGGTACTCTGCTATAGATATGGTTAGAATAGGTAAGTTGTGCGGTATTATTGGTAGTATTATTGGAGGTTTTGTATCTTCTCATATTATGAAAAGAGTCAAGATTATTGATGCTCTATATTATTTTGCTATAATTCATGGCTTATCTCATATTTTCTTGATTCTTAATGATTTATATGGAAAAAATTTTCTCTTATATTCCTTGACTGTGCTTTTTGAAAGCATTACGGGGGGTATGAGCATGGGTAGTTATATTGCTTTTATTATGGCTTTATGTAGAGGTAAATATAAAGCTACACAATATGCATTTTTTTCTTCTGTTTTAGGCTTTTCTAGAACATTTTTTCCAATTTTTTCAGGCTATATTGTTCTTGTTGTAGGATGGAAGTTGTTTTTTTTGCTTATGTCCTTAATTACTATACCTATAGTTCTACTTTTAAAAAAAATTACTCCATATTTTAAATTATAACTTTTAGTTCTTTGTTATTATGAGTCTTAATGCTTTTCATGATATTAATGTCTACATTATATCACTTTATTTTTTTTTGCTCTTGTTCATAGGTGTTTTTTTTTCAAAAAAAACTCAGGATTTTGAATCTTTCTCTAAAGGAGACGTATCTCTTGATAAATTTCTCATTGTTTCGACTATTTTTACCTCATCAATTGGAGGGGGTACAATTCTTGGAATTACTGAAAAAACTCATTCTGGTTTTCTCATATATGGTATTTCTGCTTTTTTAGTCATATTTGTAGATCTTGTAATTGCACGTTTCTTAGTTCCTAAAATATCTAATAAATTCTATAATTCTCATACTATAGGGGATATTGTAGCTCCTTATTATGACAATTTTGGTAGAGTGACTTTTGGCTTGATATCAAGCATAACAACCATAGGATTTGTCGCGGCTCAATTAAACGTTAGTGGTAAGGTATTTGAATATGTCTTTGGTATTAGTTATTTTAAAGGTGTTATATTTAGCTCTTTGATAGTTTTGATTTATACAACTAGAGGAGGATTAAAATCTATTTTACTCTCTAATAAATTGCAATTTATAGCAATGATTATCTCTATGCCTGTACTAGCTTTTTTTTCTGTAAAAAAAATTACAGTTACAAATTTAGAAAATTTTATTTCTGGTAACTTTGTTTGTGTAAAGGATTTTGTAGATTTAATTAATGTTTTTTTAAGCTTTTGTATGATGAATCTTTTACCAATTTTTTTACAAAGAGTAACTTTAAGTAAAAATTTTAAGCAAATACAATCAGCTATTTATATGAAATCTTTTATATATGCTCTTTTTTTGATTATTTTGGTACTAAATGCTATAGTGGCATTTATATTATATCCGAATGTGGAAAGTAAATTTGCTCTTTTTACTCTTATAAATAATCTTATTCCATTGTATCTACAACCTCTTATTATTATAGGAATATTTGCAGGCATTACATCTACAGTAGATTCAGAAATTAATATTACCTCTATTACCCTTGTAAAGGACTTATTATTAGTGGCATTTCCTAAAATTTTAAGTAAGAATATCTTATTCTGGATGCGTATTAGTAATATTATGGTTGGTGTTGTCGCTATTATTGTAGCTTTAAAATTTGATTATGTTTTAGATTTGGTGATTTTTACTTCTGGAGTTTGGAGTAGTATTATATTGCCTATTTTTATATTTTTAATTTTTGGAATTTGCTTTTCCAAGAAAAATGTTTTTCTTGCTATGGCTTGTGGTTTTTTATCTTTTGGTTTTTGGGAGTTTATAGGCAAGAAATTTTTTAATTTTTTAACTCTTGGAGGTAGTGTTGTGGGGGGAGTGGTAAATTTATGTATATGTTGTATTTGTTACTTTATACAAAATAGAAAAAATACAATATCACAAATAAAAAGTTAAAATTTATAAAGATAATGCTAGGTTATAGTAAAGGATTTGCTTGGAAAAATGGTATCATTGCATTTAGTGATAATTTTTCTTTATTTGAGTTGGGTTATGAAAATTTACTTAGCAATATTACCTCTTTTTTTCTTTTTAATTTCTTGTCAGCCTTCTAAAATTTATGAATTAAAGAGTCCATGCCTTGCATACGGAATCTTATCTGAGAATATGATAAATGTTTATTCTCTTGAGAGAAGTTCTTGTGTTAGGATACCAGCAAATTCTCAATATTATTTTGGGTAATACAAAACGAATTTGTATTGTCTAGCTTATGAACGAGTGTCTTAAAGAAGATAAGTATTATGAGGGATTTAAGTCCTGGTATATGGATGTTTACTTCTTGCCATTTGTGCATAGGATTATTTTACAGGGAGTGTTTGGAGTGCTTTTTGTTCTCTTACTGATTTTTCTTATAAGTATTATGCGTAACACACAACTGAACAAAAAAGTAGGATATTTATCTTATGTAGAAGAACATTCTTTTTTGCATGAGCTTAAAATGTTTAAAATTAGTGATAGAGGAAAAAATTATACAAAAATTTTTGATGAAATTGTAGTAAAAAATTATGTGTCTCAAAGGGAGCGCTATCAAAATGAGGATGTCTATGATCAGTTAGATTTTGTACAAAATACTTCAACAGATTCTGTGTTCCAAGAGTTCTACAATTATATTAATACTATAAATGACAATTCTCCTGTTTTAAGATATAGTGTTTTTTTCGTAAAAGAAGTTTATATAAAAAGTATTACTCTGAGTAATCCTAATCAGGCAACATTGCGAATAGAAACTTTAGCTTTTAATCAAAAAGGCGAAATAGTAGAGAAAATTATTTGGGATGTTTTTTTGACATATGAATCAGAATTTAGACTTTTTGAAGAACAGGGTAAAAATTTTAACAAAACAGAAATAAAGTTTCTTGTGACAGATTATTTAATCAATATTGTAGAATATGTTAACATTGAAAATGAAAAATAGAGTTCAAGTTATTTGTTTTGTAGTTTTTTTGGTTATTTGTAGGACTGCATTTTCAGTGATAGAGCCAAGAGCTATGGCCTCGGATAGTCGAATTAAAGTTATAACCTACTCTAAAGATAGTATCTTTAAATATATAGGTTATTATAATTACCAAGCAGCAATTGAACTAGAAAAAGAAGAAGAGGTCGTTAGTATTTCAATGGGAGATACTACTGCATGGCAAATTGTTCCATCTGGTAATTTGATATTTATCAAGCCTATAGAAGAAAATGCTACTACTAATATGACTTTAATTACTAATAAAAGGGTGTATTTATTCGAGCTATATGCAGAATATACAAATCAAATAAGAGATCCTAACATCACTTTTGTATTGAAATTCTTGTATAATAATGACACTCTAAATGAGTTACTCAGTCATAAATCTGATAACATCATAAATTTTGATCGACCAGAAGAGCTAAATTTTCTCTATAGCATAAGTGGGGACGAAGAAATAGCTCCTATCAAGATCTTTGATGATGGGGATTTTACTTATCTTCAGTTCAGAAATAGAAATAGTCAAGTTCCTGCTATGTACTCTGTTGGAGACGATTTGAAAGAGTCTATAGTTAATTTTAAAATTGATCCAAAAAATTTTAAATTAATCACTATAGAAAGAGTCTTTAAGAAGCTTGTTTTAAGGCTTGGAGATAAAATTGTCTGCATTTATAATGAAGCTTATTTTATTTAAAAATAAAAATTTTTCTCATTTTCTCTTTTAATATTGCTTTTTATCCATCATAGTAATACTATGGGTCCTTAGTTGTATAGGTTATGGGTATTTTATTATGAGTATTTCTCAAGAAGAACTTCTTACTATTCTCAAAAAAAATTATCCCTCAGGGAGCATTAATGTGAAAGATTTTGTGGGGGATAGGAATCATTATTTTGTTAATATTAAAGACTCGGTATTTCGTGGTATGTCTTTAGTAGAACAACATCAGCACGTACAGAAGTCTCTTAAAGAGGTTCTCAATACAAAATTACATGCTGTTCAAATTAAGACAGAAATAGTTTAAAATGCTTTACAAATTGTAATAAACAGTGTTGATAGATTCTAAATAGTGATAAAAGATAAATTTTTTTTGGCAAATACGAATTTTTATGTTAAAATCCTTTTTGATTAAGACCGAACTTATTTTAGATGGTAATTACCCGGAATAGTTTTTAGAAGAGGTTTTTAGAAGAGATTTTTGGGAGCCGAAGCTATTAAGATTTTAAATCAGGATGATTTGAATTTTGATTTTGGAGCAATTTATTTTTGAGTACGTTTATATTATTAGTGTAGTGAAAAATTTGTAAGCGGGTATAACTCAGTGGTAGAGTGTTACCTTGCCAAGGTAAAAGTCGAGGGTTCAAGTCCCTTTACCCGCTCTCTCTTTGTCTTCGATGCTTTTTATATTTAAGAAAGAGGTGTTTTTATGAAAAAAATCTTTAATATATTAAAAGATATAAATGGTTTATCCTTCTTTGTACTAATAATATATCCTATTATTCTTGCGATACTTGTTGTAGAATACCCCTTCGCAAGAGACACATCTATGTTTTCCTACCTTTGGCTTATTGTTATTGGATATTATGGTGCAAATATTTCTGTAGGTGTTGGTGTGCATAGGCTTTGGTCACATGCGTCTTATAAAACCAATAAGTACGTAGAATTTATCTTGATGATGCTTTTTGCAGGTACTTTGCAAGGACCTATATTGTCATGGGTTTCAAATCATATAGATCATCATAAATTTACTGATACTGATAAAGACCCTCATAGTCCCTTAAAATACAAGAATAGTAAATTGCTAGGTTTCTTTTGGTCTCATATTGGGTGGATGCTGGTTGGTGAGGGAAGTTATAAGTCTATTAATAGAGTTGTCATGAAAAAATTGGGTAGGAATAAAATTTTGAAATTCCAATTAAGATATTATTGGCAGTGTGCTATTTTTATGAATTTAGTGTTCCCATTTCTGCTGGGGATTTTATTTAGTGGAGGGGATGTGTTTTCTGGGTATAGTTTTGTTCTTTTTATAGGTGTTGGTAGGGCTGTTCAGCAGGAAATGACATTTTTTGTAAATTCTTTGTGCCATATTTTTGGTACTAAATACTATACTAATGGTACTTCTAGAGATATTTGGTGGTTGAGTTTTCTTTTGCTAGGAGAAAATTGGCATAATTTTCATCATGCATTTCCTTCAGATTATAGAAATGGTTCCAAATGGTATCATCTTGATGTACATAAATGGATTATCTTTTCTATGAAGATTTTAGGACTTGCTAAGGATTTGCACATAACTCCCAAATCTAGAATTTTAGCTAAGATGAATCAGGTGAGTCAAAATTCTTTGGCAATTAAAAAAGAGAGATTTGTATTTTTAGAAAATAAGATTAATGAATTGTTAGATGTTATAGAATCTAATTTTACAAATTTTGAAGATAAATCTTGCTCAATAAAATTTAAAATACAGAAATCTAAAGAGTATTTCTTTAAGAAGCTTAGCAGTTTGAAGTTTGATCTAGGGAGATTTAGAGTTGATTTGCCTTCAGAAGAGTTTCTGGATGCTATAGCTGAAAGAATCAATAAAATAGAGATTTTTATTGGTAAGGTATCTTCTGAAATTAAGAATTAATTTTGTTTTTTAAGAGAGAGAAACCTCTTGTTTTAGAATAATATATTTTTAGGGATGTATAGAATATTTCTAATATTTTATAGTGTTACACTTATAACTGTGTGGTTGATTATTGGTGTGATTGACTAAAACGATACAGTCAAAGCGAAAAAAAATATCAGCTGATCAAGAACAAAAATGATGTATAGTATATTTTGTGCATAATAGAGATTATGTATAAAAGATTTATGTTCTGTTCTTGAGAAATTTTATGTAATATTAATTTTTAGAAATTTCTAATTTATTAGAACAGTTTCTTATCTTAAGTAAGTTGAATAAATGTTTTTGAAGGCGTTAATGGTCTCAATTAGTATTTGTAGTCAAAGGTTTTAGATATCCATTTTATAGAAGGCATCAAAAATTGTGGGTGTGTTAGAAATTTTTTTAAAATCCAGCAATACACTGATATAGTATGTATTTTTATAAAATAACAGTGCACAAATATTAATCTTATCGTTTGTTAAACTAATTTAATAAGTACTTAAATTAAAATTAGATCTATTTTATATGAATTTTATAGATGAGAGCAGAATTTTTGTTAAATCTGGTAATGGAGGAGATGGTTGTGTAAGTTTTTTTAGGTCAAAATTTGCTAATAGAGGAAAACCTGATGGGGGTAATGGAGGTAGGGGAGGTGATGTGATATTTTATGTTGATAAAAATTTAAATACTCTTTTTAAGTTTCAGTTGAATAAACATTATAGAGCAGAAGACGGTTTTAATGGTCAAAGTAAGAATAAAACAGGCAGATCGGGTAAAACACTATATATTTCGGTTCCTTTAGGGACTCAAATATATAATTGGGATGGCAGTTTTATGGTTTATGATTTAGATACGGAAGATTCTACTTATATCTTGCAAAGAGGAGGTAATAGGGGACTTGGGAATTCTCATTTTAAATCATCTGTAAATCAAACGCCATATAAAGTAACAAAGGGAATCATTACGGATGAAGTCACAGTTTTATTAAAGTTAAAAACTCTTTCTGATGTTGGTATAGTAGGTCTTCCAAATTCTGGTAAATCCAGTCTTATTTCTAAAATTACTGCTAAGAAGCCATTAATTGCAGAATATCCTTTTTCTACGTTGCATCCACAGTTAGGGGTGGTATGTGTTCGAGGACGGAGTTATACTATATCAGATATTCCAGGTTTGATTAAAGATTCTCATTTAGGAGTAGGGCTTGGTTTTAAATTTCTCAAACATGTAGAAAGATGTAGTATATTACTTCATTTAATAGATATCTCATCAGATAATATTTTGGAAGATTATTTAACTATTAGAAGGGAACTAGAATGTTATTCGGATGAATTATGTAATAAAACTGAAATTATTTGTTTTAATAAAATAGAGCTTCTTTCTAAAAAACAAGTACAAGCCAAATTAGACTTATTACAACAGTTTCTCTTAAGTAAAGAGGTTCCTAAATCAAAGCAGGAGCAAATATTTTTAATATCTATTCATCGTGCATATGGGCTAAATTTTCTTGCTAGAAATATTTTATATATTTTAAAAAACTCTTAAAGAGTAAAGCGTTCAAGATCATCTATAGATGAGATATTACATATTTTAAAAAACTTGCCTTGATTACTTTTTAATAAAATTCTTGATAGCGTTTTTTTAGGTCCTATTTCTATTATCTCATCTACGTTAAGTTCACGTAACCTATTAATTATCTCTCTCCACCGAACTGTAGAACAAATTTGTTTTATTAGATTAGTTTTAATTACATTAACTTTTGTTTCTTCATGAGCAGTTGTATTTAGAATTATAGGTATTTGTGGAGTGTTGAAATTTATTTCGGATATTGCTTGCTGCATCGTGATTTGTGCTGGGAGCATGAATTTTGAGTGAAATGCTCCTCCTACTTTTAATAATAGAGCCTTATAATTACAACTTTTTAAGTGATTTACTATTTTTGATATGCTCTTAGAATCTCCGCTAATTACAATTTGAGATTCAGAGTTATCATTTGCAATATCACATACGTAATCGCTTGCATCTGTTAGTACTGAATCTATGGTTTTTTTTAGTTGAGTAAGCTCTATATCTATACAAGCTGCCATAGTGGTTGAGATATTTTTAGTAGCGTTTTTCATAGCATTTCCTCGTATTTTGAGTAATTTAGCAGTGTCTTCTATACTAATAACTCCAGATGCGCAAAGAGCACTATATTCTCCCAAGGAATGGCCTGCTACATATTGGGCTAACTCTTTCGTAGAGGACAGGTCTAATTTTCGAACAAGAGTTCTAAAAATCATTAGCGAAACTGCCATTATTGCTGGTTGAGCTATATTTGTTGAAGTAAGAGTTTCTTCTGGTCCTTCGAACATAATTTTTTCTATATCAAATCCGATTGTTTTTTTTATTGTGTTCAATGTTTCTCTTGCAGTTTTGAAATTATTATAAAATTCTTGTCCCATACCTATGTAATGGGATCCTTGACCTGGAAAAATTAAAGCTCTTGTCATGATGTTTTTATCAATTAATTTTAAAATGTGATTTAATTTATCATAATAATACAAAGAGTTTGAGTGAAATCAATTATTTTTGTAGGTTGAATCAAGACAAGTTTAGGTAGGTACAAAATATTTTTGGATCTTTGTAGATCACGTATTACAAAGATTCATGATACTTCTCAGTTCTGTGGTAGGCTAGATTCTAGCAGAAGAAAGTCTGATTTCAATTTTTACATCAAAATATAGGAAGTCCTATATTCTATGTATAATTGTTTTACTGTAGCTTTGGAAGATTTTTCCTTTTGCATTATCAGGCTTTATCAAGACAATTTTACTACAATTACTAGCTGTTTATACAGATAGGCCTGTATCTAGGCCTATCTGCTACTCTCATTCCATTGCTCATTTTGTCGTAGGGGTGTTATTTTAGAGAGGTTGCTTATGTTTTTTCTACATCTTTTTCTTTGCATATTCACTACTGCCTTTTCTCCTAAAGATGCTACTGCAAGAATAGTTAGGAATTTTCAAGGATTTCTTTTCAACTCAACTGTTAAGGATTTTTGACTGAAGAAAGCAACATTTTTTGAACAATCTCACTTTCCATATTTAATTTGGATTCTTTTATATGATTCTGAAGAAAATAATAGATATTTTTAGAATATAATTTTGATGCATCAAAACCTACTCTACTAACAAGGTCTGTATATGCAAAAATTCTAACACCATTTTTATAAATAATATTATTTTTTTGAGCAAATTCTACATTTCCTCCAGTCTCAATAGCAGTATCTATAATTATAGATCCTGGTTTGACCTTCTCAAAGACTTTCTTACTTATTAATATAGGAGCTTTTTTTTCTTGTATTTGTGCTGTTGTTATGATTATGTCAAAATCACTTATTATCTCAGATAAAAAATCTTCTTGTATTTTAGAAGAGCTATCATCAAGAGCCTTTGCATATCCTGAGTCTTTTTCTGCATCAGCCAGAGAACCAGGATGTAAGAACTTCGCTCCAAGACTCTCAACCTGTTCTTTTGTAGTATAACGAATATCATAAGCAAATACCAAAGCACCAAGCCTCTTGGCGGTAGCTATAGCTTGTAATCCAGCAACTCCAACCCCAAGCACTAAAACTTTAGCTGCAATAATAGTTCCAGCAGCACTCATCATCATAGGAATAGATCTATTATACAAATAAGCAGCCTCTATAACAGATCTATATCCCAAAAGATTATTCTGAGACGAGAGAGAATCAGCATTTTGTAATCTGCTGATTCTAGGAAGATAATTCATAGAGAGAATGTTTATTCCTCTATCATTTGCATAATTAATATAAGATTTATCCAAATAGTATGAAAACATACCAAGTACGAAAGATCCTTCAGACATATAATTCAATTCCTGAAACTTGTTGTTTATAGGTGTAGGCCTTAATTTACACAAAATTTGAGCATCTTTTAAAATTTTTGTATCAGAAACATCAAATATTTTAGCCCCAACCTCTGAGTAATCTTTATCTTCAATGCCAAGCTCTTTCCCAATATTACATTCTACAAAAACCTCAAATCCAAGATTATTTATAAGTAACTTAATATTTTCTGGAATCAAAGCAGATCTTTTTTCGTGCTCAGCTCTTTCTTTTAACGCTATAATTTTCATACATACCACAAAAGTGTTATAAAACAGAATATTATTCTGATTGATTCTATATCAAGAATAATCCATTGTAAAAGAAAGACTGCAATGATTGTTAAAGAATTTAATTGTAATTAATAACAAAAAAACCTAATATTATCCTAATCCATCACATTTACCAAAAATTTTAAATTAATTTAGAATAAATACATTCAATTTGAAAAGGGTTACGAAAAATATGAGACTAATTATTTTTTTATTTCTTGGCATGACCTCTTTTGTTGTGAGTATTTTTGCAAATCAAAACTCTGCAAATTCAAACTATAAAATATTATATGATTATGTAAAAGCTGTAAGATCTGTCGTGATAAATTTTCATCAAAAAGACACATTACAAAATATAGATATTTATGGACAATGGATCATCGATGAAAATCACAATTTTAGGATTAATTATTATCCTCCATCCCCATTTTTGATTATCGGAAATAAAAACAACATCTCAATTTATGATTATGATATGGAAACAATCGTAAGACTTGAGTCAAAAGAGTATTGGAATATATTTTCGGAATATAATGAAGAAAAATTTGTAAAACTTTTTCTCATTAATTCAATTTCTTATGTAGATGATGAATGTATAATAAAAATTACAAGTCTCAATTCAGATAACGAGATTCAAATAAAATTTAGTGAGTCTAAAAAAAATCTGATCTCTATTGAGATTAAAGAAATAAACAATTTGATAATTTTTACTGTTCAAGACATAAAAAAAATAATATCTGTAGATCCCAAATTATTTATTCTAAAAAATCCAGATGTTTTTGGACCTCCTGAGAGGTTAAACAAGAGTCATTTAAAGACAAGATATGAACTCCAACACAAAAAATAAATACCTTTTTTTAAAAAAATTCTGTTGTAGAATATGGAAAAAAATATTACACTAATTATGCTAATGCTTGGGTATATTTATTAATTTTAGTTGGTCAGGTTTGAGAGAAAGCAGCCAGATTTTAATGTATAGGTCATAGTATTAGCATCATAGTTAGCAGGTCTAGTTATTAGCTTATAGTCTACAAATATGTAGCCTACATTAAAATTCATAATGAACAACATAACAGACAAAAATATCACAGTCTATTTTAACTAGAATATGAATCTTGCACAAAAATACAGACCAAAATCCTTTGACGAGATAAAAGGACAAGACACTTTTAGAAAAATTCTGAATTATTCCATATTTCAAAATAAATTGCATCACGCCTATCTTTTTACAGGTCCAAGTGGAGTAGGAAAAACTTCCATAGCAAGAATAATAGCAAAAACTATTAATTGTAAAAATTTGCAAACTGACGCAAAAACATACAAAGTCCTACCCTGTGATATGTGCACAGAATGTATTCAAATACAACAAAAAACTCATCCGGATATCTTCGAATTTGATGCTGCTAGTAAAACTGGTATTGATGATATGAGAGATATAATCTCTAATACAGAATATCTTCCCTTGACAGCAAAGTACAAAGTATTCATAATTGATGAGGTACATATGCTCTCTAAGAGCGCATTTAATTCTTTACTCAAGGTAATTGAAGAGCCTCCAAGATACGTAATTTTTATCTTCGCTACCACTGAAGTGCATAAGATTCCTATTACAATCATTTCTAGATGTCAGAGATTCGATCTAAAAAGATTAAGTTTTCAAGAAATAAATTCTCTATTATCTGACGTAATTCAAAAAGAAAAAATTCTCATAGAATCTGAGGCATTAAAAGTTCTTACGTCTCACATACAAGGCTCTGCCCGGGAAGCGCTAATACTTATAGAACAATTAAACGCACTAAGATACCAAGTTCCGAATAATACAATCTCTCTTGAGATAGTAAACTCCTTGTTGGAAATAGAATCAGTAGACTCATTAAGTAAGCTTTTTAGCCTAATTCTTAAAAAAAATCTCTCAGAAGCACTAAATTTTATAGAAAACATATATAACACAAGTCCTAATATAGTGAATTTTTTTGAATCATTTTCTGATTTTTTGGCTGAAATGAATAAATACAAATTAATAGAAAATTATGAAAATACTCTGTTTAAAAATTATAAAGATAATATAAACAATGTTCTAAGCACTACAAACATAGAACAGCTTACAATATTATGGCAGATATTTAGTAATTCTATTTCAGAAATAAAAACGTCCCATAATGTACAAGTCTTTATACAAATGTTGCTAATCAAAGCAATCTACTCTGTAACTTTGCCAGATATAGAGCCCCTAATAGAAAATTTAATAAATAATAATACTCAAGCACAAAACAGACAAACTCCTCTAACTCAAACTAATAACCTAAAAGCCAAAACAATAAATCAAACCTCTCAAGAGCAAAATATTTTTAATACTCATCCAGAAGTTTTAAATTTCATTAAATTTGTACACTCTGAAGAGAAATTAGACTCCGAAGGGAAATCAGACATGTATTATAAACTGATAAACCATACACAAGTGAAAACTATTACACAAGATAGGTTTTACTTATTTATCAATATTGAGGATGAAAATTTTATTCAAAAATCAAAGACTTTATTTAGAAAATATTATCCTAATAAAATTGACATTGTTTTTGAATTTAATGATAATATTGAGAGTATTAAAGATACTATGATTGGACGTATAGAACATAATGAGAATTATAAGCTATTAAAAAAATCTTTTCCTAATTCAGAGATCAAGGATATATTGCTTGAAGCTTAACAAAATAATTTTATTAATATATGAATTTTTCACAGTTTTTTAAACAAGGTTTTGATATACAAAAGAAAATGCATGATTTACAAAATGAATTACTACTTAAAGAAGTTGAAGGAAAATCTGGAGGAAGTGCTGTTGTTGTCAAAATGAAAGGAAATAAGGAAATTATAAGTGTAAAAATCTCCCCTTCCTTAATCAATAAGGAGGAAAAAGAAATTTTAGAAGATCTTGTAATGGCCGCTGTAAATGATGCACTGGCTAAATTAACAAAACTTTCAAAAGAACACTATTCTGAAGTATTTTCTAAAATACCTGGTATGCCTTCAAATTTTGAATTTCCTTTTTTTTAGACAAAATATGATAATTGATGCAAGAGAATAATTATATTGAGCAGCTAATATATATTTTTTCAAAGTTACCTGGTCTTGGAATGAGGTCTGCACGCAGAATTGTATTGCATTTGCTTGAAGACAAGGAAAGAAGACTTAGCTCTTTACTAGAAAATTTATCAAGTACAGCGGAGAATATAAGTATTTGTGAATTGTGTAATAATCTGAGCAATGGATCCATTTGTGATATTTGTTTGTCGGATAATAGAGATAAGAATGTTATAGCTATTGTAGAGACAATAGCTGAATTATGGGCTCTTGAGAGAAGTAAAATTTTTAACGGTCTATATCATGTTCTTGGTAGATCATATAAAAGTATATCTGATACAGATTATAAGATAATGGGTCTGCCAAAATTATTGCAGCGATGTAAGGAAAATAAGACGCAAGAGCTGATTATAGCTACTAATTCTACTCTAGATGGTCAAACGATTGCATATTTTATTACAGAGTTCTTTAAAGAATATTCAATTAAAACTTCTAGACTTGCAAATGGCATCCCATTTGGAGGAGAGTTAGATTATTTAGACGAAGGGACACTAGCAGCTGCAATGTCTCAGAGATACCCAATCTAATCTCAATCTAGCCTAAAATTCTATTAACAAAATTATTTCTTAAGTGAAGATTCCTTATTTTTTCTGAAAAATATCCTTATAAAATATACAAGTACTGTAAAAGTTAGTAACATTCCTACAAGAAATGCCTGATTAGAATGTTCATATAATATTTGATATATTACTAAATAAAGCAGTAGTGCCTCAATAAAAACAGAAAAAATATATAAAAATGGCATTTTAAAAGGCCTTGCGATATTTTTTAGAGTTACTCTTGCAGTGATCACTAATGAAATAGCAATTAATCCGTTTAGTAACATTGTGAAACTAGTTATTTTTGCTAGTAAAGATGGTTCTACAATACCAGCAATTAAAGATAAAATTATCGTAACAAAAATAATCGCATTAGTGGGAGTTCTATATTTGGGATGTATTTTAGCTAAAAATTTGAATATTAACCTATCCTTAGAAGCTGAATATAATATTCTTGAAATAGCATAAATATTTATTAATATTACAGTCAGCATCCCACAAATAGCTCCAGCAGATACAATACTAGCTCCCCAAGAGTTACCATTTTGATTTAATGCAATCACTAATGCTGCCGAAGAGTTTAAATTTTTATAGTCTGAAATTCCAGTTAAAACAAAAGATACTAAGGAATAAGTTAAAATTGCAATGAGCATAGTTACTATCATAGCAATAGTAATACTCTTGTTAGGATTTTTACATTCTTCTGCCGTACTTGCTAAATTTGCATATCCATTAAATGCAAAAAATAACATTGTAGCCCCTCCTAGAACTCCTTTCATTCCAAAAGGCATGTAATTACTAGTCCAAGTATTTATATCAAAATACCTAGAAGCAATTAATACAAATGTAAATATAGTACCTAGTTTAATTACAACCAGTGCTACATTTAACCTCTTACTAGCTTTATTACCTAAGTACAAGACACATCCAGTTATTAATATAAGCAAAAAAGCTATTAATCTTATTACACCTCCTTCATAAGGACCTTGTATCAAGTAATTTGGTAATGTAATATTTAATTGAAAGAACAATTGGGTTAAATAATCTGCACAAGCAGCTGCTACAAAAGATGCTCCAACCCCTATCTCAAGAAACATAGTAATTAACACAACAAAAGCAACAATTTCACCTAATATAACATATGAGTAACTATATAATGACCCAGAAGTAGGAATCATAGTAGAGAGTTCCGCATAAATAAGACCTATACAAATGCCACACGTACCAGCAATAAAATAAGATATCATAACAGCAGATCCAGCATATCGTGCAGAGACAAACCCCGTAATAGCAAAAACTCCAGAACCTATAACGCTACCTATTCCTAAAAAGATTAAATCTAAAGTAGTAAAATTGCGTGCTAACATAGTACCACTCTTATCGTCCTTTAGAACAGATTTCAGAGCAAGCTTTTTAAAAATACTCATAAAAACACTCATAAAAACTAAATTAAATATATGTGTAAGAATAAGAACTCGCTCAATAAATAAGTAGATGCAAAGCTCTCAAAAAATTGTCTATATATCTTCTGCCAAATTATATTCCACCAAATCTATTCTATAACCTACAACTAAATTGAAACTCTTATCAAAAATATAGAAACATTAAATATAATCTATAGAACTTAGGGGACAAAATTCCTTTCAAAGCTTTCAAAAGAGTTACAAAATAACTCTACAGTGTAATACAGAAATACATTAAATACAATAGATTCTTGTTAGTGACTAATCTCGGCTTAAAGTGTAGAGTTTCTAAATCAATAAGCTTAGTAAGTAGTAACAAAATTAAGCAACAAATTTCTTTTTAGAAGTCTTATACAACTTCAATTAGTAAACGATATATAAATCTAGTTGCTTTTTATGTTATTATTCCTTCTTGTTCAATGTTATATTCTACATTCATGAGTAGTGTTGAATTGTTTGTATGTCTATTTCTCTTTCTTGTAAATTTAATTTTTCATTTTTACTTTGTATAGAAAATCATTGATCTAGATCATATACAAATTGATAGTTTTTTCACTAAAAATATACCGGGATTTGTATTTTAGTTATGGAGCGCGAAGGTTTAATGTTTTCACTTACTAAGAAATATTCTTTTGCTGGAAAGATTTTTTATAATAAAAACTTTCTAAAAGCATAATTTAGATAGTTATAATATATTTTATAGAGCATTTGTAGGTCTTCTATTTTACACTTTTCATTTATTTTATGAGCTTCTCTTGAGAGAAGGCCCAATTCTGCTACTTCACAATATTTGTATAAAAACCTGCTATCTGAAGTGCCTCCAGAATTAGATTCTATAACTGCTAGTCCTGTAGTATTTTCGATAATCTTTATAAAATTATCTATTTGATTAGATCTTTTTTGGGCAAAGGGGTGTGCATTACATTTGTAACTTACATTATATTTTGTAGTAAATTTTTCTATTATTGAGCAAATTTCTAGATTTATTTCTTCTATTTTTAATGGGTAGGGAAATCTTATGTTAAATGTTACTAGTACCTCTGCAGGAATTGAATTTGTAGTTTGGTTATTCGTATCAATGGATGTTAAAGTAACAGTTGAATTGTTCCAATCCTGAGATTTTAATTGTAAATTTTGAGCAAAATTTAGTGCTATATCCAAAGGATTAGAAGCGTATTGAGGATAAGCACTATGACCTTCTTTGCCAAAAATTTTTAATTTAAAATTAGCACTTCCTCTCCTACTTATTTTTATTGTGTCTCCTATTCGCTCTTGACTTGTAGGCTCACCTAAAATACAAAAATCTATCTTCTGAATTTCTTCATGTACGTAAGGAATCATTTTCTTTGTCCCATTAATTGCTGGTCCTTCCTCATCTCCTGTAATTAAAAAACTAATGCTTGCATCTAGATTTTTATTCTTAGACTTAAAATTTTTATTTATAAAATTTATAGATGCAAGAATAGAGCAAGCTATAGCACCTTTCATATCAACAACTCCACGTCCGTATATTTGATTGTCTTTGATTAAAAGTTGAAAAGGATTACATGTCCAAAAAGACGGATTGTGAGATGGTACTACATCTGTATGTCCGGCAAAACAAATATTAGGATATTGAGTACCTCCATAGGTTGCGTATAAATTATCTATTTTTTTCTCATCAGTTTCGCCGAACCTTTTAAGGTAACAAGTAAAATCTTCTTTCTCTAAAAAATTTTTTAAGAATGCTATGATTTCTTTAGATTCTCCGTTAATAGATTTAAAATTGATTAATTTTTCTAATAAATTTAATACTTTTTGAGTATCTTGCTCTAACATCTTTGTGTATTCTTTATGTTTTAGTCACGTATTATAAAAATTTTATATATATATTTTTTATTCAAAACTTTTGATAATATATTGCTTAAATGAAATAATGAGTATTATAACTAACTTATTATAAATAACTTATATATATTTAGAACAAAAATGATTAATGTACCAAAAATAAGTTTTACAAAAATGCATGTTTTAGGTAATGATTTTCTGCTTATTGAAGAGAAGATAATCAATGATATTAAAGATATACATGGATTTGTTGTTTTAATTGCTAACAGGGTTACTGGCGTTGGATGTGATCAGTTGATTTTCTACGGTGGTGTGAATGACAAAGAGGTTACGATGAAAGTTTATAATAGAGATGGATCTCAGGCCCTTACTTGTGGTAATGCTGCTATATGCTTGGCAAGAATAATCTACGATTTGTATGGAAGTAAAAATATTAGAATCGAGACAGAATATGGACTTATTAAATCGGAATATTTTTCAAAATATGAAATTAAGGTAAATTTAGGAGTGCCTAAATTTTTTACAGAAAAAATTTCTCAAATAAATGTGCTATATGATTTTTTAAATAGTTTTAAAATATCTCCCAAAGATGTACTATGTGTTAACATGCCTAATCCACATTTGGTAATTTTTGTTCAATTGAGTCACGAAGATCAGAAAAATATAGGATCTCATTTAGAACAGGCCTCTATTTTTAGGGATGGTATTAATGTTAATTTTGCCTATATAAAAGACAGGAACATATATTTGACTGTTTGGGAGAGGGGGGCTGGATTTACTATGTCTTGCGGTAGTGGAGCTTGTGCTACTTTTGCTACTGCTATGAGACTGGGTTTTGTAGAAGATTATGCTAATATTATATTCCAGTTAGGTAAGGTTAAAATGAAGTTAGAAAATCAGCATGAAATCTCTATGATGGGAGCTTGCTCTTATGTTGCAAAAGGAGAATATTTTTATGAAAAATAATAATTTTGAAGTTGTAACCTTTGGTTGTAGATTGAATTTTTATGAAAGTCAGTTAATCAAAGAAAAACTGGATCAGGAATTATCTCAAAATAAAAAGAACAGCTCAACTATTATAGTGAACAGTTGTGCAGTTACTCAAGAAGCAGAAAGAAAAGTTCAAAAATCTATCAAAATTCTGAAAAAAAAACATCCAGAGAAAAAGATTATTGTGACTGGGTGTGCTGCTCAAAAAAATCCTACAAAATTTTCTCAGATGATAGAGGTAGATAGAGTTGTTGGAAATGCTGAAAAATTTAATGCAGATCTTTATTTCTTAGAGAAAGATACTATAGATAAAAAAATTGTCGTAGGAAACATATACAATAAGGCAATATCTCAGGACTTCTTAAGTAAGAGATTCATTACAAATTTTGAAAAAAAAACACGAGCCTTTGTACAAGTACAAAATGGTTGTGATAGGCGTTGTACTTTTTGTGTTATTCCTCAATTGCGGGGTAATAGCTCTTCGATTCCTATAGAGCAAATTGTAGCTCAAATTCACAGTCTTATGAATAACGGATATAGGGAAATTATTTTTACAGGAGTTAATATTACGGGTTATGGAGCTGATCTTCCAGGTAGTCCTACATTTGCAAATATGGTCAAAAGAGTTTTGCTTTTAGTACCAAAACTTCAAAGGTTAAGGTTATCCTCTGTAGATTTAGGAGAAATAGATCAAGAATTATTTGAATTGATTTGTTCTGAAGAGAAAATTATGCCTCATGTACATCTTAGTCTTCAAGCAGGCGATAATATTATCCTAAAACGCATGAAAAGAAGGCATAATAGAGAATATGTTATTGATTTTTGTACAAAACTTAGAAAATTTAGGAAAGATTTAGCTTTTGGAGCAGATATAATTGCAGGATTCCCTACGGAAACCGAGTCTATGTTTCAAAATACAAAGGATTTAATACGTGAGGCGGATCTACAATACGTACATGTATTTCCCTACTCCTCAAGAGAGGGGACTCCTGCATCTAGAATGCCTCAGCTAGATAAATCCGTCATTAAAGCAAGAGCTTTGATTCTTAGAGAAGAGGCTAAAAAACAATTAGAAAACTATTATAGCCGATATATAGGAAAAAGAGTAGATGTTTTAGTAGAGAATCATTTTCTCTCACATACTAATAATTTTATTCCTGTTAAAATTTTGGGTTGTGATGGTATTGATAAATTAGTAGGTAGCATTATTGAAGTAGAGTTATGTAAAATAGTAGATCAAAAATATATTGAAGCAAAATTCTTAAAAGTTCAAAAAATCTGAATTACAATTGTTTTAATGGCTAAAATACAATATCGCAGGATAAATACTGTCTTAATATACGGCTCTGGTAGTTGGGGGAGTGCTTTGGCTTTTGTATTATCTAAGAAGTTTGAATATATAATTCTATATTCTAGAAATCAGAATATTGTACATGATATTAATCATAACAAAAAAAATACAAAATATTTAGGAGATATTATTTTTCCTCAAAATGTAGTGTGTGTTAATTCTTTGAATCAAGATTTTGTAATAGATTTATTGGTTATGGCTGTTCCATCATATAGTTTTTCGGAAGCTCTTGATCATATAAAATCTATTATTAGTACAAATGTAAATTTTCTTATAGCAACTAAAGGATTAACTTCAAATCCTACAGAACTTTTATCTGATAGGTTTAAAAAATATTTTTCAAATGAATTCGCTTTTATAGCAGGACCTAATTTAGCTAAGGAAATAGCATGTGGTCTGAGTTTTTATGCAACTATTGCATCAGAAAATATATTCTTTGCAAATTTCTTGAAAGAACAAATATCTTCGGATACTTCTCATGTAGAGTCCTCCCAAGATATTATAACTATGCAAGTAGCATCTATCATTAAAAATATTATATCCATAAAAAGTGGAATCTTATATGCGCAAAAATTAGGTGAAAATGCCCAAGCAGCCTTGATTACGGAAGGATTGAAGGAAATTAAGTGCGTCTCTTGCTATTTAGGATCAAATAATAATAAGGTAGAGCTTATTTCTTACGGAATACTAGGTGATTTGATTGCGACTGCTCATTCTATGAATTCTCGTAATAAAAAATTTGGATATGAAATTTATAGACATAATTTTGATAAGGAATTTATTAAAAATTATCCATATTTGGTAGAGGGTTTGGGTGCTGTAAAATTATTGAGAGAAATCGTTCCCAACGATATATCTTTACCTAATGTCGATTTTGTTTTTAAGCTATTATTTTAAAATTAGAAAGTAATTCATAGGCAAATATTTTGTAATAATCTGAAAAAATTTGTGTTACTTTTTTATTCATTATGTAGTAATATGCTTGTGTGAGTAGGCCTTGAGCTTATTAAAAGTATTTTAAGAAAAATAGTTTTGTTCTAAAAACTAGTAAAGACTAATTGTTAAAAATTTTACAGCCTATATCATATCAATATTAAGCAATAGGTTCGGGTTATCTACTAATATGAACAGAAAAATTGAATCAAAATGGCAAAAAATATGGGATCAAACTTCTTCGTTTAAAGTTTCTGAAGAACATGATTGCTCTAAAAAATACTACGTTCTTGAAATGTTTCCCTACCCCTCGGGCAGAGTTCATGTTGGACATTTACGCAATTATGCTATTGGAGACGTTCTTGCAAGATTTATGAGGTGCTTGGGGTTTAATGTACTACACCCTATTGGGTGGGATGCTTTTGGTTTGCCTGCTGAAAATGCTGCTATTGCTAATAGGACTCATCCTGCTGAGTGGACTTATAACAATATTTCTACTATGAGGGAACAACTCAAAAGGCTTGGCTTGTCTTATGATTGGAGTAGGGAACTTATTACTTGTGATCCTCAGTATTACAAGTTTGAACAGGATTTTTTTTTACAACTATTTGAAAAAAACTTAGTATATAGAAAAAAAGCCTTTGTTAATTGGGATCCTGTAGACAGGACTGTTCTTGCTAATGAACAGGTCATTGACGGTAGGGGCTGGAGATCTGGAGCTATCGTTGAAAAAAGAGAGCTTGATCAGTGGTTTGTTAGAATTACTGATTATGCGGACGAGTTATTCTACGATATTGAGGAGCTAAATCTTTGGCCTGATAGTATTAAAAATATGCAAAAAAATTGGATAGGTAGGTCTGAAGGATTTACTTTGAGATTCTCAGTTAAAGGATTTATTGATCAAAGAATAGAGGTGTTTTCTACAAGAATTGAGACTATATTTGGAATTAGTTTTATATCTATTTCAAAGGAGCACCCCATCTTGAATCTAATCGAAGATAAGGAAGAATTAAAAAATATCAATGCATTTATTAAAAAAGCTTTTACAACTTCAGATAATACAAAAATCTTTTCTTTTAAAACTAGCTTACAAGTTCTACATCCCCTAATACCTAAAAAAGAAATTCCTGTGATTATATCTAATTTTGTCCTAAAGGAATACGGTACAGGAGCAGTTTTTGGAGCGCCTGCTCATGATTTGAGGGATCATAAAATTGCCTCAGAGATGAGTCTACCCATAGTACAGGTTATTGATAATTCTGAGATCTCTTTAAAAATAGATGAAGAGCCTTATACTGAAGAAGTAGGGGTTATGATTAACTCTTCTTTTCTTGATGGCATGGACGTTATAAGTGCTAGAAATAAGATGTCTTACATATTAGAGTCGAAGAATATTGGTAAGAAAACAGTTAAGTATCGTATTAAAGATTGGTGTATCTCAAGACAAAGGTATTGGGGAGCACCTATACCTATTATATATTGTACAAAATGTGGAACAGTTCCTGTTAATAAGAGTGATCTACCTGTGCATTTGCCTGAAGATGTAATCATTGAAGGGAATCCTCTACAGGGGCATCCCTCATGGAAAAATGTGAAATGTCCTAAATGTGGGAAGGTTTCTGTAAGAGAAACTGATACTTTTGATACTTTTTTTGAATCTTCTTGGTATTTTTTAAGATTTTGTAATGTAGATAGTGAGTCTATGATTGAGGACTCAAAAGCCTCTTACTGGTTGCCCGTAGATAGATATATAGGAGGAATTGAACATGCTATTATGCATTTGTTGTATTCAAGATTCTTTACTAAAGTTCTAAAAGATTTTGGTTATATTAAAATTCATGAACCCTTTAGATCACTATTACCTCAAGGGATGGTTCTGCACCGTAGTTACAAGGATGAAGAAGGAAATTGGATTTTGCCATCATATGTTAAAAAAAATAACGAAGGAAAGTTGTTTCATAAAATAACTAATCAACCTATAACTGAAGGCAAAATAGAAAAAATGAGTAAATCTAAAAATAATATCATAGATCTAGAAGAATCTTTAAATTTACACGGGGCAGATGTTTTACGTATGTTTGTTTTGTCAGACACTCCAATTGAAAAGGATTTATTGTGGTCTGAAGAATCAATTTTGGGTATAAAAAAATTTATAAAAAAATTATCTAGTTTGATTTCTAAAGTAAAAAAACTGAAAGAAGCTTTTTTAGTGAGTCAAGATCGTGCAGTGCCTATAAACCAGGAATTAGAATATGTACTACATTTTACTATTAAAAATACAACTGATTGTATTAAAAATTATCAGTTAAACAATGCAATAGCTGGGTTAAGAAAACTATTTGGAGTTATAGTGCAAGAGTTGAATAATACAAATTTTAATGTAGGTCAAATTTTTGAGTCTGTAAAAATTTTATTACAATTATTCAATCCCTTCATACCTCATATTACAGAAGAACTTTGGCAATTTCTAGGTTGTAAATCCTCTTTGGTCTATCAAATGTGGCCAGAATTTAATAATCTCAAATTACAAAAAAATTTTTTTGTAATTTCTGTTCAAATTAACGGTAAATTTAAATTTACTATTTCAGTTAAAGAAAATTTGTCTGAGGAAAAGGAAGTAACAAAACAAGTACTTTCTTTACCACAAATAAAGAAAATTGTTATAGATAAAAAAATTAAAAACGTAATATATATTCCTAATCGAACTATAAATATAGTTATTTAAATAGGTTTATTAAAGCTTGTCATTGTACATAATTTTGGTATAAAATGTTTGCTTTTGGGCTATATCAGTTTTCAATGAAAATATTATAAATAATATAAAAGCCAGTCTGCTCATTCTTGTTGTTAACAAAGTAGCTTGTATGCTTTAGTGTGGGAGATGTTTCAAAGCTTAATTGTAGAGAAGTAGAAAAATTTGATGAAAAAATGTTTTTTGATAATATTAAAACTTTAAGTATTAAAAAAGTTTTTGTTGTTTATGTAGTAGTTCTTTATAGAATTCTATAAAAAATTTTTTGAGACAAAGTAAAAATGGAGGTATTTTATGTTACAAGATGAGGGAGATTTATGTGTTGTGGAGTATATATGGA
>CAYPDK010000018.1:0-16128 GCA_964409505.1 uncultured Rickettsiaceae bacterium | reverse complement strand
CCTCCCAAAAAGTAACGGAGGTGTGCGATGGTTAGCTCAGGTTGGTCAGAAATCAACTGTTAGAGTGCAATGGCAAAAGCTAGCCTGACTGTAAGTCTGACAAGACAAGCAGAGACGAAAGTCGGTCATAGTGATCCGGTGGTTCTGAGTGGAAGGGCCATCGCTCAACGGATAAAAGGTACTCCGGGGATAACAGGCTAATGATTTTCAAGAGTTCATATCGACGAAATCGTTTGGCACCTCGATGTCGACTCATCACATCCTGGGGCTGAAGAAGGTCCCAAGGGTTTGGCTGTTCGCCAATTAAAGTGGTCCGTGAGTTGGGTTTAGAACGTCGTGAGACAGTTTGGTCCCTATCTGCCGTGGGTGTAGAAGTTTGAGAGGATCTGCCTTTAGTACGAGAGGACCAAGGTGGACGTATCCCTGGTGTTCCAGTTGTTATGCCAATAGCATTGCTGGGTAGCTAAATACGGAAAGAATAATTGCTGAATGCATCTAAGTAAGAAATCAACCTCAAAACTAGACTTCATTGAGAGCTGTGTTAGACTAACACTTTGATAGGCCAGGTGTGTAAGTATGGTAACATGCTTAGCTAACTGGTACTAATAGCTCGTATTTATTTTTTGATTCTACATTAAAAATATATGTAGGGTTAATATTATATAAGCATCATTATTGTGTAGAGAAGTTTTATTTTACATGAAATATAGAATTTATTCTTAGCTTGATAGCAATAGCATGAGTGGAACAACGCGAATCCATTCCGAACTCGAATGTTAAACCTCATAACGCCGATGGTACTACGTTGTAATGATTGTGGGAGAGTAGGTAGTTGTCAAGCTTAGAGTTTATTTTTTTAGGCATCTGTAGATTTTTTGTTGGAATATTTCTTTTGATGTAAGGGAGTGGTTTTAGAGAAGAGCCATTTTTTAAAATTTTCTAGTTCGAAAGTATAGTTCAGACACAGGATATGATAAGTCTTATTAATTAAGATCAGTAAAATAGTTGTTTAAAGATACAGTTTAGTAGTGCAATTAGTATTGAAAGATCTTATTTACAACTTAGAATAATAATTTTTGTGTAGAGTGATTTTTTTTATCAAATCAAAAAGTTTTTGATAAAAGCAAATTAAAGTTAGGTATTTATAGTGCCAGCATAAAATACTGGCACCTAAAAAATTTAAGATTTGTATATCTATTATAAAAATTTATTCTTGAGTGCAATCAGTAATAACTCCTGCGATCTCTGTATGATCAGGAATAACTCCTGCGATCTCTGTATGATCAGGAATTGTTGTAGAGCTACCAACTAGATTTGGGTAAAATGATATAGTACTCTCCTTTGGAACTTCAAAAAAATGTTGGTATACGTTATCTATAGTTTTCAAAAAAGTTCTTGTTGCTTGGAAGATTTCTAACATTTCTTTTATAAGATTGAATATTAAAATACCCGAATCGATTACATTACTCAAATTATGTGATTTTTTTATAAATGTATTGTTTTTCATATTAATAATTTACTTAGTTAAAATTTAATATTATCTATTTTCTTATTATACTTATTTTTATTAAAATTTAAATAAAAAAATGCATTTTTAAAACTATTCATATAAATTCATTATAAAATCAAGCTTTACTTATTTTTTTGTTAGCTTGTATGTAATAAAATCTAAATGCTAGATGAGAATATTTTATGATTTGTATCAATTTCAATGAATAGTCAATATATAACGAAAATTAAAAATTTTATTCCAACGATAGGGCATTTAAGAAAAGATACACTTATTACTAAAAATACAGAATTAATACAAGTGATAAGGATTAGAGCTGAGGATGCAAAAGATGTAGATAATGGATATATATTGAATAATTTAAAGAAAGATATAAAAAACGCATTACTAGAAATTTTGGATGAAAAATGTTCCTTTTGGATACATACAATATTTCAAAAAAGCAATTATGCAAAAGAAATTTCACATGATAGTATTTTGATCGAAAAAATTCATAATTTATGGATTAAGCAGCATAATTTTCATAATCATTACGTAAATGAAATATATATATCTATTGTATTAAAAAACGAAGATAAAATTATTAATAATATTAAGAATTTTTTTAAGTTTAAATCTACTAAAGTAAAACAAGAATTATATTTTTCAGGAGTTATAAAATATTTAGGAATATTAGATAAAATAAGTAAATTTTTACTAGAAAAGCTTAAAAAATATTCCCCATACAAGCTAAGTGTATCACAAAATCCTGAAAGTGAAATATATAGTTCTGAACTGCTCTCCTTTTATGCAGAAATAATAGAGGCACAAAAATCAAAAATTGTATTAGACGATACAGATAGTTCTAAGAAAATAGAGCGTAACCAATACTATTTTGGGAATAACATTTTAGAAATGTTAAAGGAAGGTAAAAAGAAATTTTTCTCCATTATATCTTTGAAAGAGTATTTCAATTTGGATGAAAAAATAATCAATCTTATTCTCAGGATGGGTCTAAAAATTATGATTACTGAAATACTTTATGTAGATCAAGTAGATTCTGAATTGAGTAAAAAAAATCTAAAACATAACGCATATTTACTTGGGATAGATGAGGAAGAGGATATATCAAAAATTTTTGGATTAGATCGTATCTTTGATGAAACCAAAGGTAGCAAGAAGTTTAATAAAAATAATGAGTTAGTTACTCAGCAATTAACTTTAACTCTTTCTTCTGATTCTTTAAAAATTCATAAACAAGAGTTACAAATATTGTCTAATACCCTAGCTCGTTCAAGTTTATCACATGTGTTTGAAGATGTTAACTTAGAGAGTATTTTTTGGTCACATTTACCTGGAAATTTTTCTTTTATCAAGAGAAAATATTTGAATGTTCAAGACGATATAGCAATTTTTGCGTCTATAGCGTCTTTTGGAGTTAAAAATTATCATGATTATAATTGGGAAGAGCCTATTTCTCTTTTTAGGACTGAAGAAAATTTAATATATTTTTTCCATTTTCAAAATTATCACGGTAATTCCAATAATATTATTATGGGTCCTAGAAGTTCAGGAAAAACCTTTTTACTTAACCTTCTAATATTGGAAGCAGAGAAAACGGTACAAAATATTCTATATATTACTAATAATAAAGACTCTAACGTGTTTTTTTCTTTATTAAATTTTTCTAAAATTGAAAATTTTGATGGGATCTTTAACCCTTTTTTATCTATTGATAAGAGTCAACAGGAAGAATTTTTGAAGAAATTCTTTCAAATTATAGCACAAAAGTATAAGGAAAATTTATCAGAAGAAGAAAATAAAATAATAAATTTTTTTGTTGAGTATTCTTTATCTTTACCAAAAAATAAAAGAATCCTATCTGAGATAATAGAGTATTTTATGCTTAATGCTACAAATACAGAGCTCGAACAAGATTTTATAGAAAAATTGGCTCCTTTTTCAAAAACAGGGAAATATAATAAAATTTTTGAATCTCAAAATAACAACATGTTTGCACAGGAAAAATTATTATTTAGTCTAGAAAGTTTTAATGAAGAATATTTTATATATCAACAAACATATTTAGAAAAGCAGTCTAAAGATGTGATAAAAAGAGAAATAAATATAATAAGAAGTATTAATGCGGCATTATTATATTCAATATATCACGTTTTTTCTTATGAAAAAAAGGACATTAAGAAAAGAATTTTAGCCATAGATAATATTGGTAAAATAATATATCTTCCAATATACCAACATCTGTTAGATGAATTAAAATCTTCCGATACGGTACTTTTAGTTACCCTTAATCCTAATAAATTAATAGAGGATTTTTCTATAACAGAAGATATCAAAATCTTAGAATCGTTTGAAACCAAAATACTTTTACCTTTTAATTTTGATATAAGACTACTTAGTCAAGTGTTAAATATCTCAGAAAAAATGTTAATAAGACTGAAATCTTTAAAAACTGTAGATCATAAATTTTTGGTTACTCAAAATAAACAAGAATTCATATTGAATTTTATTTTTAACCTAGAAAAATATCCAGAAAGTATTCTTTCATCAGATGAGCAAGAAAGAAAATTATTTTATAGTATAAAACAGCAAAATTTTTCGGATAAATCTTCAGATTTATTTGAGTCTTTTTGTAAAAAATTGTCCCAATTAGATTAATATATGAGAATATTTCTGCTTGAAGCTTTTCTTATTTTGGGTCATACATGCGTTAGTATATTTTACCCTATTAATTTATATTCCAGTTACTGGGATAATGTAGATAGGTCTTTGAATAAAGAGTTATACCCACCTTTTTATAAAGAACTATCTTATAAAGAAGGAAACTCTTGCCTTAGCAAAAAGGAACCTAGTATTCTAGGAGATTTTTATGAGAATATATGTGTAGAGCCAATAGAGAGTTCTTCATATTTTTATCCTAAGGTAAGGTTGAGGTGGCAAATTTGTAATTTTTTTGAATGTAGTACTGGTTCTTATGTGCTTGAGGGGCAGGGAGCTTGCAGAGTGATTCCTGGGTACTATATTCCAAGAAGGGGAGAGTTCTTCAGTCCTAGAGTATGCGCTCGACTTAAGCAAGTTGGTGTAGATGGTGGTACTCAAGATTCTTATAAACTTTGTGTGTATTATGATAATAACGAAAACAGAGACTATTACCTAGGAGTATCTCGGTGGAATTTAGATCTATTTGAAAAGTGGCAGCCTATATCTCCAGTTAAGAAAAGAGAATTCACTAAAGATAAAGGTAACAAATTATTTTCTAGAATTTTTGGAAGCAAAACTCAAATTCCAGGCTACACAAGTCAAGACTTACAAAATCGTAATATATTTTTGTATTTATCTTATGTGGATGATAGTATTGGACTCTCATCAGTGGGACCTTTTTATAGTGTTGAGGGCAAAGAAATAGGATGTGTATCTATTCCTAACGCACCAAATATGCTTCCTAAGCAAGGTGTAGTTGATTCATATTCAAGTAGGATGTGTATGCACAGTGAAGAAGATTTGGATAACCCACTTTTGAATAGTACTTTAGAATATCCTTGTGAGAAGGACACAATAAGTTCAGACATAATCAATGACTCAATCACAAATACTATAGCCGTAGGTCTTAGAACAATACTTCCTCTTTGTAGAAATGATAAATATGTTTACTCATGTTTAAACATTAGAAATCAGGGTATTAACAATAGATTTATGACATTTTCTAGATCAAATAATGAGTTAATTTTTAATAAAAATACAAAAACACTTCATAATTTTCCTATAGGGGGAGGGGGTAGTATAGAAGGGAAGCTAATATATGGTATGAAGATATTAGATAAAGATTTTGTGCTAGACTATTATATAGATAAATTTAAGGATTCTGATCTTGATAATATAGGTATTTGTTCTGAGGATGAAGAGGATAATGGCAAAATTTGTCAAAGATTATGGGGCGCAGATATAGAACAAAATCAAGACATTAGTGTTACATATCCAGAATTACAATCAGACGAGAGTTATTTTTATTCTTTAGAAGAGAATGTAGGATATATGCCATGTAAGGCATATATTGTAAACAAACCTTATTTTTTTGCACAATATGACTTTGTTCAAGAACCAAGTCAAATTTGTGTTTTAGGATTGAGTAGACCAGAGTGTCAAAATAGGATTTTATCTCCAGAGATAAAAATTTTTCCTTGTGATTATAAAACTAAAGGGGAAGATTATCCTGATATAGAAAGATGTAATCTAAGTTCTGGATGCGATATACCTGCATCTGTTGCATGTGAATCAACATATGAATGGCCTAAATTAATAGCCTCTATAAGGAGGACTTATAATTCAATCAATTCTTCAAATTATATTGCAGAAAAGAAAGATATTATATCATCTGGTATGTACGATACAGTTTTTTATCTTACAGGTAATAGTTTTGATTTTGTAGTAACGGATAAGTCATTTCGAATGAAACCATTTTATAAGGGAAATACTATTAATTACTCAACTATACATGGGGTATACTTGGATGCACAAGATTATCTAACGGATAGTCCCCCTTTTGATTCTAATGGAAATTTTAAGCATGATTTTACCTATTATAAAGGTCTTGAGTATATAAATGGCAAGTATTTTCAGGGAGGAGAGTATATGTGTATTAAACCACTAGATCCAGAGTATTTGTGTAGTTATTCTAATAAAAAAAATTGTGTTCTTGCAAAACTTACAAATTTAGGTCTAGTGCATAATAAATGTGACGATTTTTATTCAGAAATACAAGATTTTAGTAATGAATATACTGATTCAGTTGCATTATGTAATTCAGAAGTACATACAAACTGTTCGCAAGTAAAAGAAATTAGGATAGATAATGTCCCAACAGGCATTTACATTAAAAATTGTTGGGTTTCAAGGGAGAAGCAATACTGTTATAATAATGCAGAAAATTCTTTAAAAGAACCTATATGTCAGGTGAGTCCTTTTATAGAAGATAGAGTTTTTCCTAGATATGTATCAGGTGAGATAAAGCTTAGTCAGGATAGTTTTTTTGATATAAACGAGTCATTTGATACTAACACAGAAGGGGTAAGAAGCAAAAATCCTGCTGAGAGAGGTTTATGTGTTAAGATGCCCCCAGCTCCTCCACCGCCTGAACCTAAAGAACCTCGTCCTGGTGGTTCTATTAGTATTACCCCTGTGGGACCTGGTACAGCCCCTGTGGGACCTGATACAGTTTTTGGTGGTAAGGTAATGAAATAGAAGGTGGTTGGTGGTGTAAGTAGATTTTCTAACTCTAACAAGATTGGATATTATTTGTCCTAGATGTTATTTCTGTTCTTGTATCTTGTTTTTGGTGAAATAATGTATAAATGCGAAAGAATAAATATTGAATCTTGGTGTTAGTGGTTTTAGTATGTAGGAATAATAAAATTGGATGAGTGGGGGATGATATTAATCGCACAGAATAAAAAAGCAGTATATAACTACTTTATTGAATCTAGATTTGAGGCGGGTATATCGTTGATGGGAAGTGAGGTTAAATCTTTACGTGTTAATGGAGCAAGTTTGGAAGGTGCATACGCAGCGGTACAACGGGAAGAGGTATTTTTATATAATAGTTATATTAAAGAATATAAAAATTCACAAAATTTTGGACATGAGCCCAAAAGAAAACGAAAATTACTTCTAAAAAAAAAAGAGATCAAGACTTTAATAGGAAAGCTAAAAAAAAAGGGATATAGTTTGCTTGCTTTATCTTTGTATTTTAATGATAAAAATCTTGCTAAAATTGAATTAGCTCTTGGAAAAGGAAAAAAACTCTTTGATAAAAGACACGTCAAAAAAGAACGAGAATGGAATATACAAAAAGGAAGACTCCTAAGAAAAAAGTATTAGATCAAGAAAGGACAAAAATTTCAAGTAGAAAAATATTAACAGAAAAACTTTGTAAAAAGTTTTCTACTACTTTAAAAAGAGAAGATGTAGAAGATTCTCTTAAGAGTATCATTTCTACTCTGAAAAAGGAAATATGTGCGAATAAAAGATTAGAAATTAGATCTTTTGGAGTGCTTTGTATAAAGAAGAGAAAACATCCTGTAACAAAAGAACAATACGCAACTCTTAGTTATAAAATGTCTAAAAGTTTAGGTAGGAAAATAAGCCCTGACAGAAAAATGTAGTAACTACAATTTGTCTTTATTTTGAGTGTGGAGGTAGAGTTTTAGTATGTAGGGAATTCTATCTTGAAAGAGTTTTGTGCAATATTAATGAATAAAAAACATATAAATTCCCTTCTGTAATTTTTTATCACCTTTTTCGTAATGTTATACACTCTAATATCTCTTTCATGCACGAGACCATCATTCCATACTCTCTGCTTAATTCTTTGATAATCCTCTATTTTTTTCTACTTCAGGATATTCTTATCTTCTAAGGATAATTTTTTTTTAAACTGTTGTTCTTTTGCAAGATAACTTTGACTTTCTTGGGTTAGTTGTTGATATAGAAGAGTTTTTTGTTTATTTAGGTTAGAAATTTTTTTTCTATATTCCATTATTTCATCTCTTATGTTTTGAGGTATGGTAGCGAGATACTCTTTATAATCTTGTATTATTTCTTCAAAAATTATTCTTTCTTTAACATCAGGAGTATTTTTTTTACTATTAAGTGACGCATAGGAAATATTGGAGCAAAATATAAAGATTAGAAAAGATAGTTTTATCAAATTACTCATTGAAATACCTCTATTAATATTTAGTACAAATAATCTGTGCATAAAATAACAATAGTATTTTACAATAAAAAATTTGATTGTAAAATTACTTACACAAAATTTTATAAATAACAATAGATAAGTGATAAGTATTGATTTTATTACATATATAAAGCAATCTTTATAAAATTAGATATTATTAAAAAAAAATAAAACTTTATGAAAGAATATGAAAGTGCACTTTTGTACCATAACAAGGGTAAACCTGGTAAATTTGCTATAAAGGTTACAAAAAGTTTAAATACAGAAAAAGAATTATCATTAGCGTATTCACCGGGAGTTGCTGCTCCTTGTCTTGAGATTCAAAAAAATGTTAACAATATCTATAAATACACTTCTAAAGGGAATCTTGTAGCTGTTATTACAAATGGAACAGCTGTTTTGGGACTTGGAAATTTAGGCGCTTCTGCTGCTAAGCCTGTTATGGAGGGTAAGGCTGTATTGTTCAAAAAATTTGCTGACATTGATGCTTTTGATATTGAAGTAAATACGGAGGACCCATATGAGTTTATTAATTCTGTGAAGTATTTAGGTGCTAGTTGGGGGGGGGTTAATCTTGAAGATATTAAGGCTCCTGAGTGCTTTTTAATAGAGCAGACTCTTAAAGAGCTAATGGATATTCCTGTATTTCATGATGATCAACATGGTACGGCTATTGTTGTTTTGGCAGGCCTTATTAATGCTTTATTTTTAACTGATAGAAAAATTTCTGATGTTAAAATAGTTATTAATGGAGCAGGGGCTGCAGGAATTGCTTGTTTTGATCTTATTCTTGCGATGGGAGGGGTACATGAAAATATTACTTTGTGTGATAGTTTAGGTGTTATCTACAAAGGGAGAAATACTGGTATGAATAAGTGGAAAGAAGTAAGAGCAAATGATACATCGTATCGTACACTTCAAGAGGCTATGAGAGATTCCCATGTTTTTATAGGCCTCTCTAAAGGTAATATACTTACAACTGAGATGGTTCTCTCTATGTCGGATAATCCAATTATTTTTGCTATTGCAAATCCAGAACCTGAAATTTTGCCAGAAAAAGTTAAAGAAATAAGAAATGATGCAATAATTGCTACCGGAAGGTCCGATTATGATAATCAAATAAATAATGTCATGTGTTTTCCTTATATCTTTAGAGGTGCTATTGATGTTAGGTCAAAACAAATAAACACATATATGAAAATAGAAGCAGCTAAAGCCTTAGCAAAGCTTGCAAGAGCTCCTGTTCCGCAAATAGTACAAAAAGCATATAGTAATAACAAAAATTCTAAAAAAAAACTCTTTGGTAGGAATTATATTATACCTTCTCCTTTTGATCCAAGGCTTATCACTATTATTTCTCATGCAGTTGCAAAGGCGGCGATTGAAAGTGGTGTAGCTCAAATAACAAATTTTGATCTAGAAAAATATAAAATCACATTAAGTAGTAGATTAAATCCTACTTTTCATTATATGGTAAATTTTTTTAATCAGGTTAAGAAATCTAAATTACAAAGAATTGTTTTTGCAGAGGGAGAAGAAGAAGAAGTTATTAAGGCTGCAATGGTAATACGAGACGAAAAATATGCAATTCCTATTCTTGTAGGTAGAGAAGAGAGAATTTATAAAATACTGTCTCATATATCCCATAATGTATCTCTAGAGGGAATACAGATCATCAACGCCTCTGTTTGCCATAAAATAGACTTCTACATAGGTTACATCTATTCTAAATTACAAAGAAAAGGTTATCTTTATAGAGATTGTGCAAGACTTGTTACCAGAGATCGAAACGCCTTTGCATCTTGTATGGTAGCTTGTAGTGATGCTGACGCTATGGTTACAGGTATTACAAAAAATTACTACAATAATTTAGAAGATATAAAGAAGATTATTGATATTAAAGAAGATCATCTTTTAATAGGATATTCTGTTCTTTTGTTAAAAGAACATAGAATCATCTTTGCTGATACCTCAGAACATGAAGTTCCAGATTCAGAAACTCTGAAAAATATTACGATTCAATCAGCAAATCTCTCCAAATCTATGGGGTACTCTCCAAGAGTAGCTTTGCTTTCATTTTCTAATTTTGGTAATCCATATAGTAAAAATACAGAAAAAGTACGTGAATGTCTTAAAGCTCTTGATAAACTTGATCTAGATTTTGAATATGATGGAGATATGCGTTTAGATGTTGCTTTAAATAGAAATTTACAGAAATTATATCCTTTTTGTAGATTAACAGCTCCTGCAAATGTGTTAATAATGCCGGGATTAAATTCTGCATCTATTGCAAACGATCTTATAGAAGAGCTCACAGAAGGAACGTTTATAGGTCCTTTACTACACGGATTTAAACAATCTGTACAGGTTGTTCCTACTGGATCTGGAGTTAACGACATTATACATTTTGCTATATTTGCAGCCTTTGAAGCTTCTCTACACAAAGAATAGAGTTTGTTTCTATATCAATTTCTATGTTTGAACATGTAAGGCTTGATACCTTTGGCCGGACTTGAACCGGCACGTTATAAATAACAATAGATTTTGAGTCTATCGTGTCTACCATTCCACCACAAAGGCTCGTAGAGCGATTTCGTTCAAGAAGTTACAAGATCTTTTACGCATTTATACCCATAATATTATATCCTCCATCTACATAATGGATTTCTCCTGTAACAGAGGGTGATAGATCACTTAATAAATAAAGTGCGGATTTGGCAACATCTTGTCCAGATATTTTTCTTCTTAAAGGGGCACTGCTAGAGTGAATTTTTAACATGTCGTTAAAATTACTTATTCCACGAGATGCAAGTGTTTGAATTGGACCTGCAGAGATAGCATTAACACGTATGTTATAAGTTCCCATATCATATGCAAGATATTTAACACTACTCTCAAGAGCCGCCTTAGCAACTCCCATTACGTTATATCCAGGAAATACTTTATCTGAACCATAATAGGATAAAGTTAAGATACTACCTCCCGCATTCTGACTCTTTAAGGATGAACCTTTTTGCATTAATTTTTCTGCTCTTTTTGCAAGGGAATTTAGAGAAAAACAAGAGATTTGCATTGTAGTTAAAAAATTTTTTAAACTCGTATCTATAAATCTCCCTCTTAGTTCTTCCTTATCTGAAAAAGCAATAGAATGTACAATAAAGTCTAGTTTTTCAAATTTCTTTTCGAGATTAGAAAAGAGGTTATCTATAGAATTCTCGTCTAAAACATCTAGGGGTTCTATAGAATTTACTTCTATTTCTTCTGAAATATCTAAAATTCTATTTTTTATGGCAATAGAGGGATAGGTTAGTATTAACTCTGCTCCTGTATGATACAGAGCTTGTGCAATATGCCAGGCAATAGACATATTATTTGCAATACCTGTAACTATACCTTTTTTTCCTTTCATTAAGTCTGCAGGAAATTCATTCATAAAAAACCTCTAAAAATTAACTTTAACTTGTTTTGTTAGATCTTTATATTCATAAATACTGTGCGATCACACAAGTATAGGCTCAGAAAAAGTAACATATTTATTACTCTTATTCAATAATAAATAAGTGATAAATAAGAAAAGTGATAAATAAGAATTCAGTACTTATAGCAAGATATAATATAATGATATTTTAAATAAATTAGTTATTAAACGAGATATTTTATTTTGGATGACATATCGTGCCATTTTAGACAAATACAGCAAGACATCTTCTCTTCTAGCAGGTGTTACTTTAGCTACAAGCTTTGCGCCTGTATGGTTTATTCCAGGAATTTATGCATTGTCTTTACTTACTTATAAGATCTATAACTCTAGTACTAAAAAAGAGGCCTTTATTCATGGTTATATTTTTGGATTTGGCTTTTTTGTGGTCAGTTTTTACTGGATAGGAATCGCAATTAGCTCATATATGAAGAATTTTTTATTTTTACTGCCAATTGTAACAATTTCATTACCAGGATTTTTATCACTTTTTATAGCTGGTATAGCTATTTTGAGTTTTTTTTTTAGAAAAAAAGACTTTCTTTTTCATAGTATTTTTTGTATGTTATGGATTCTTTTTGAATGGCTTATTTCCTGGATTTTTACAGGTTTTCCATGGGCTTGTCTTGGTTATAGTTTTGGTTTTTCAGATATATTGATCCAGTCCGCGAATATTTTTGGAATACTTGGTATTAGTTTTATAGTGGTTTATTTGGGAAGTTTTCTTTACTCTTATTACAACAAGATTGTGTTCAAAACTATTCTAACTACATCTTGCATAATTCTCATAGTACAAATATCGTATGGGTACAAAAGAATATATGAGTACCAAGAAGAATTTTTACCCACGAAAATAAGAATTGTTCAACCTTCCATAAAACAAGAACAAAAATGGAACAAAGAACAATTAGATGGTAATTTAATATCACATGTAAATTTATCTAAAATTGCTCCTTTGGACGAAATAGACATAATAATATGGCCTGAATCTGCAATAATTCTTCCTATTACGAATAAAATAGTACAAAAACATTTAAAAGATTTTTTTGAATCTATAGATAAAAAACTATTCCTTATAACAGGAGGTATTGATGTTATAAATTTTCTAACAAAGACTAAGATTTATGTATCATTAATGGGAGTTGATAATAGGGCAAAATTATTATTTGCATATTATAAATCTCATTTGGTACCATTTGGAGAATATATTCCAGAATTCATCTTAAAAGTAGTACCTATAAAAAAAGTTACTTATGGATCTATATCTTACTCTAAAGGATCTAGGGAGAATGTTAATTTTAAAGAAGCAAATCTCAATATTTTACCTCTTATATGTTATGAGAGTATTTTTTCAGATGAAGTCAAATCTATAAATCAAAACCTAGATGTTATAATAAATCTCTCAAATGATGCTTGGTATAAAGATTCTTCTCAGCCATATCAGCACCTTATTATCAATAAATTAAGAGCGGTAGAAAATGGTTTGCCTTTACTTCGATCTTCTAATAATGGAATATCTGCTGTAATTAATCCACTAGGTCAGGTATTACAAAAATTAGATCTACATCAAACTGGCATAATTGATTCCTTTATTCCTAAAAAACTGCCTTATATAACTCCTTTTACAAAATCTTCTATGTTAAATTTGTTCTTACTGATATTAGGGATTAAAATATTAGAAATCTCAATTCTGTTTATTATTAAATCTTGGTAAATTGTGATTAGTATTCTATAGTCTTAATTTTATATTATTTTAATTTTTCACTAATACCTTTTCAAAAAAAAACTTCCATATATACAGTAGGTTATATCTTTAAGTTTCGAGTTAGTAGGAGACTCATAAAGAATCAGAATCTCCTACATAAGTATCACCATCTAAATCTACACTATATACATCTTCGTCGTTATCACTTCCCACATCAGTAGAACTATCTTGATAATATTGAAGATCTACTAGTCTTTGTACTGGTATTTGTACTGGTATTTGTACTCTTTCTGCAAGTTCTTGCGGTGTTGCCTGAGGTGGCAGTGGTAATTCTTGATGTAAAGATTCTGCTGCATCAGTTAATCCTACTTTCCGTAGGGCGCCTTCAAAGAGATTTAATAGATCTATTCGTGTTCCTAAAGGTTGTCTATCACTCTGTACTTTTTCTCGTACTCGGTCTATTATTGTCTTTTGTTGGGCAGTTTGTATATTGAATAACTCTTCATCAATAAGACTCCCATTTTCATAAGAAAAAATTTTATTAACTAGCTTAGGAGCATATCTGTTATTAAGTATTCTCCATAATATTGTTATTTTGTCTCCGGAAGGAGTTTGTACTTTAAGCAATTCTTTATCCACGAGATCTTGATCAATAAATTCACAAAATAATTCTGCTCTTTCATTTAATGCTTCACTTTCGCTAAAAAGCAAACTATCTTTCACAAAAGAGTCAAGCGCTGTTATATTCTGAAAATTTAGGATTTTAACTAAATCTTTATCAATCAAATTTTTTTGAAACATTTGATGAATAATTTGTTTGCTTTCATTAGGATTATCTCTGTTTGCTATATCAAATAGTATTGTTTCACCCCGTCGATTTTGGATTTTGAGTAAGTCAGTAGTAATATCTCCACTCTCAATCAGATTTGAGAAAATTTCTACTTGATTGTACTTAGGTATAGGATTATAATACATTTTCCACAGACAACTATATCCCTCATGAGGATCTTGCACCTTGAGTAAATTAGTATTTACAAGGTCTTTTATTCCAATAAATTTACCAAATACCTTAGAACTAACAAAAGAGGATGCGGCCTCATAATTCTGAGTCAAATTATTTGCAAATGCAAGCGCTCTGTCTCTGTATGGTGAGTCATCCTGAAAGCATTCTATAATTAGGTCTGCGTTATTCCTAGACTCAACAATATTTTTGACTTCAGGAGATATATTACCAGGAACACAAGCTGCGTCAAGTCTATCAAAAAGCTTTGATTCTGAGATAGTGTTATTACTAAACATATTTAACATATTTAAAATAGATCTAATCATATTCATATACTTAATAAATTAATAATTTAGTTGCATAAAAAGCACACTAAAATCATAGAAGATTTATCAATATGCGTCAAGCATTAAGATAAAGAATATACTCAGATACTTACAGGAAATATATATTTTGTATTCTTTACAAAATGATTAATATGTTATAAAACTAACTTATAAAAGTAAATAATTAATAAACAGATGTCAAATACTCAAGACTCTAATCCTAGCAAGATAGAAAATATCAATACTTTTTTCTTAGTCATATTTCACAAATTTTATCTAAAATAGTAAGCCTTGTGTCTAAGGTAGGAGCTTGTTGTCATAGTAAAAATTCTGTAAAACAAGAGGGAAGAAAAAGAGGAAGAAAATTTTTCTGGAAAAAATATACAAGATGAAACCATTTTTCAAGAAATTTTAGAACAAGAGTATGTAACTTAAGATTACCAAGGATATAGAAACAAACAATTAATGCTGAAGTAACAGGAAATTCTACTTCATATTCTTAGATTTTTTATTTTATAAAAAATACTTTTGATGTATCTAAAATTTAGTGATTATATGTTTAAAGGAACACTTTGTTAATTTAATTAGGAAAAGTGTATTTTGATTTCTTTACAGATTATCAAAATAATGAAATAATACCTAGGATAGGCGTTAATAAAGAGTAGGTGGTTTGTATTAGAGCTCTCAAAAAGATAGATGAAATTTATAATAAACCTATGTCTTTGTCTTTACAATTGAGTATTTATTATGTTTTAGAGGTTAAAAGATTATGGTATTATATTTTCTCATGGGATTTTGTTGTTTACCAGTGTCTTTATGTTTAGCAAAAGTGTGTTGTAGAGTAGAGATAACAGAATTAAGGATAACAGAACCAAAAGTGATAGTACATAAATATAAAGAATTAGGAGATCTAAATCAAGTTGTGGTACAAGAAGAAAGATATGTACATGAATATCAGGTGGAATCTGTGCAAGTAGGAGGTTCAGAAAGTTATGGAAACGAAAAAACTGTGCACTGAGGCTTCTAGATGTAGTGTTTGTCTAAATTGTTTGTTTTACATAGTATAGTAAAGCAAATTTTCTGAGTGTTATTCTTGTGAAGGTGTTTCTGCTTGGTTTTTTACTTTTAATTCAGATCTGTAATGAGTAGGTACTATTAATTCTTTTTATTAATTTGAAAAGAGAATGATTTTTGAGAATGATTTTTTATGATTTTTTGTAAATATTTTGTATTAAATATGGTATAGTAGTCTACTTACAAGGGGCCTACTACATTATTTATCCTTGTAAGACTTAGCTCTTTTTAAAGAAGAGCTAAATCTTACGTTTTCTAGGTAACACTCTGTACTGATCTAATTTTAACTAATATATTTA
>CAYPDK010000017.1:0-14331 GCA_964409505.1 uncultured Rickettsiaceae bacterium | reverse complement strand
CATTTATAGCTTTAATTTCATCTTCTTTTTTTTGGATTTCTCCTTGCTTAGTAGTTAATGCTTGTTGCAATCCATTTTTTTCTCCTTGCAGCGTTTGTATTATGCCCTCTTTGGCTTTTATCTCGTTCTTTTGTGCTATTGATAACTTATCTTTTGCTTCATTACTTGCATTTGTAGCTTTAATTTCAGCTTGGTAATAGTCTTGGGTTTCAGATATTTCAGCTTGGTAATGTTTTATGCTAGCCTCCAGTACGAATATACGCTCATTTTGCTTTTCGATAGCTTTGTAACACTCTTCTAATGTTTTTCGTAGTTCTTTTTGCTTTTCAATAGTTTTGTCACGCTCTTTGAATGTTTTTCGTATTTCTTCGTTTTTTTGGTTGTGTGCGTTTTGTACACTCTTATTGTCATGTTTAGTTGAAGAACTAGAACTATTTACATTGTGAAGTAACGAAAAATAATGCGTTCTTTCTGCTACATTTGTTCCAAAACCTGCTGAAGAATTGCTTAACTCTTGAGGTTTTATTACCTCTGAAACATGTGCAGTCTTAGCTACTGCAAATACTTTTGGTTCTTCAATACAATCTTGAAAATTATCTTCTTCCCCTTGATCCCCTTGTATAAAACTGTTTTGAACCCCATATGAGCTCTGACTTGTTATTAGGTCATCTAGCACATTAGTTACGTATTTTGTAAAATAAAAATTGAGAGGAGTTGTATCTTCTACATTCTGAGATAAGGAATCTAAAAAATTACTCCACTGCCCCTCAACAACCTTATTATACAACTCTGATAACCGAATAATACTTCTTTGACCGTTATTTTCAATAATAGTGGTAGTGGTATTCTCCATATAACACTTAAAAATATTACTTTTTAACTCCATCATCACAGACTTCATCAATGATGGAACCATATACTTAAAATGACTGCCAATCTCATAGAGAAAAATTGCTTGAAATTGTTCATTTAATGACTTAAACTTATCTTGTATTGCCCCTATATAGGGTGAATCTACCCAGATAAAATTGTTAACATCTGAAAGTTTTACAGAATTTGTAGCAATTTGTTTTTCTTTTTGATTGTTGAATTTTAGACTTTTTACTACATCTGAACAATTTGTTTCCTGTATTGTTTTCAAATTTTGGAATTTTTCTTTAATTTGATTAAAAAAATCTTCTATTGTTGATGTTGTGTTATTTTGATTAGATCCACAAATATTGTTTTGAATATTTTTCATTTCGGTACCTATTGAACTCTCTACTTTTTGTACAGAAGCACCAAAATTTTGGTTTTTTAACAATTGTTCTGATTGGTCATTAATAAAGCTATAAAAGTCAAGTGCTGTTGATGGTACATATACTGTTAGTACTTTTTTTATTTCACTTCCTATATTTTTCTGTTCATGCTTAGCAGAATCCCTTGAATTCTGGCTTATTAAAAAACTTTTGTCCATGAAGGGAATCTCCCAAATTTGCTTTGAATTTGGAGTATTACCGTGCAATTTTGAAATATTTAAAACATTTTTTGTACCAAATATAATATCTCTTATCTCAATTTCTTTTTCATGTGCTTCTTTTACCAAAAAATGAGCAAAATCAAAAAAAGGTTTTGTGTTAGCTGTATTATCGGGATTTAAATTTTGTGGAAAAAGTAACCATGAATACTCTGTAAACAAATTTTTCATTATATTACTTCCAGAATTAGCAGGGTTATGTCTTAGAGTAAATTCTTCACTCATAACTTGAAGAACAGAAGTCCTACGATACAATTGAGATGCACAATAATAAACTTCTGGAAGGTTATTATTGTGCTTGCTTTCACCAAATAGTTCTGGAATAAATGTCTGCAAATATTTTTTTTGGTTAGTATCGAAAACGTTAGTATCTAAAACATAGCTTTTGAAAAAGCTAGGAAAAGTTTCTTTTCTTAACTTAGAACTAACAGACAATTCTGATATGGCTGAGCTTGCAAAGCTTACACATACAAGATTTGTAAACATATAAAAAAAAGTAACAAAAATAAAAGATATTTTTATCAGGTAATGTTTTTTTATCATAATATTTATTAATAATAATTAATATTTTTCTTTTAGTATATATTAATTATTATTAATATTCAATATTGTTTTAAACTAAAAAAACACCTATCCATACTAATATTATTAAAATCCAAGCTGTTAGGCTCAAAATATTAGAATCAAAATAACTTTTTTATTGATTGCTTTGATATAAAATGATATAAAGACTTGAAACACTAAATGTAGATTAGATAAAATTGGGGGTGTATCTCAGTGGTAGAGTATCTGCCTTGCACGCAGAGTGTCGAGGGTTCGATTCCCTCCACCTCCACCGAGGATGTACTAGGTAATTCATAGAAAATAAATGAAAGCTATATGGAGGGTTCTATTCTATCTACTTGAACACCAAAATTTGAGATTATCCTAACAAGATTTTGCTATTGTCTTTTTTCACCTTTGTAAACCTTCTTGAAAAAAATAAACAATTTTTTCTGCCTTATTTACTTTTTTTGTACTACTCAACGAAGTGTCCAAAATTTAAATTTACTTCTTAGAATAACTAAATAATTTTGTTAGAAAATGCCGCTATTAAATCACTCCTTTTCTGTTGATTTTTAGTATATAACTACACTCTGATCTGTATGTAGTGGCCAATAAACTCATACCCTAAGAACTCGATTGTCTCTTCGCACACACCACTATTTAATCCTTATATGTGTGACAAAAATATTAACCTAAAACCACACAAAAGAATTATAAAAGTTTTGCTTCAAGAGAGTTACTCTCCTGCAATTTATATAACTCGTCATATCCTCCAATATGCTCTCGGCCAATAAATATTTGTGGAACAGTCTTCTTTCCTTTAGCAAGAACAATCATCTCATCCTTAACATCTTGATTCTCTACAGAAATTTCCTTATACTCTATTCCGTGATGCTTAAGCAATGATTTCGCTCTCTCACAATAGGGACAAAATTTACTCGTGTAAATTACAACTTTATTTGTCATCATATAGTCATATAGTGTAGATTTTTATTTTAACTCAAATCATATAGTACCATAACAACTATTTTGAGGCAAGTAAGTTAAATTTTTTACATTTGTAAATAACGAAATCATCTTCATCTATCAAAAATACCTATATAATAAATAAATTCTTGATAATTACTGGTAGTTAGTGAACTTTATAGTATATTTTAATGCCAAATTTAACCTTAAAATCTAATTTTACTCCAAGTGGAGACCAACCAAAAGCTATATCATATATTTTAGAGTCCTTAGCAGCAAAAAACCCTTCCCAAACAATAGAAGGAGTAACTGGCTCTGGTAAAACCTTCACAATGGCAAATATAATTGAAAAATTAAATAAACCATCCCTAATAATGGTTCCTAATAAAACTTTAGCTGCTCAAATATATTATGAAATGAAAGAACTTTTTCCAGATAATGCTGTAGAGTACTTTGTCTCGTATTACGACTACTACCAACCTGAAGCATATATCTCAAAAACTGATACTTATATAGAAAAAGATGCGTTGATTAATGAGCAAATAGATCTAATGAGACACTCCGCTACAAGGTCACTGTTTGAGAGAAAAGATGTTATAGTAGTATCATCTGTTTCTTGTATATATGGTCTTGGGTCTCCTGATCTTTATTATCAAATGACCTTGAATTTTCAAACAGGAGAAGAATATGTAAGAGAAGAAATATTTCTTCAATTAACAAAGATGCAGTACAAAAGAAATGATATTTCCTTTCAAAGGGGAATATTTAGAGTAAGAGGAGAAAACATAGACATATTTCCCTCTCATTACGATTTAAGAGCATGGAGACTAGAGTTTTGGGGAACAACTTTAGAAAATATTTATGAATTTGACCCTCTTACAGGAGAAAATTTAATAAAGATAGAAAAAGCCATAATATATGCTAATTCTCACTTTTCAATGCCTCAAAAAATCATTAAACAAGCACTAAAAAATATAAAGCAAGAACTAGAAGAGAGAATTGAGTTTTTGGATAAGAAAAATAAATTTTTAGAAAAAGAAAGGTTAAAACAAAGAGTTACTTATGATATAGAAATGATAAAATCTACAGGTAGCTGTAGTGGTATAGAAAATTACTCTAGATTCTTCAATGGAAGATTACCAGGAGAACCCCCTCCAACACTATTTGAATATATTTCAAAAGACACAATATTATTCGTAGATGAGAGTCACGTAATGGTACCACAAATAAGAGCTATGTATAATGGAGACAGGATAAGAAAAAAAAACTTAGTAGATAATGGATTCAGACTCCCCTCAGCTCTTGATAACAGACCCTTAAAATTTGAAGAATGGCTTAAATTAAAGCCTCAGACAGTATATGTTTCTGCTACGCCAGGAGAGTTTGAAATAACCCAAAGCAGCAAAAAAATAACACATCTTATAAACAGACCAACAGGACTATTAGATCCAGAATGTATAATAAGCCCCTCGTCAAAGCAAATAGAACATCTCATACACCAAATAAACCAAACAATAAAACAAAATGGACGTGTCTTAGTAACCACCCTTACAAAAAAAAACGCAGAAGACTTAACAAATTATCTAAGAGAATTAGGACAAAAAGTAGAATATCTACACTCATCTGTAAAAACGCTTGAGAGGATACAAATTATTAAAGATCTAAGAGAAGGAAATATAGATATTGTTGTAGGAATCAATCTCTTAAGAGAGGGACTTGATATTCCTGAATGCAGTCTTGTTGCAATTCTTGATGCAGATAAAGAAGGGTTTTTGAGGTCTACAACATCTTTAATACAAACAATTGGCAGAGCATCTAGAAATATAAACGGAAAAGTTTTAATATACGCAGATCAAATAACTCAATCAATAAAAAAAGCGATAGAGATTACTAATGAAAGAAGAGAAATTCAAAAAGAATTTAATGAAAAAAATAATGTTACTCCTAAAACAATAACAAAAAAAATATATCTTTTAGAAGAATTAAAAAAACATTCGAATACAAATAAGAAAAAAAATCAAATCAAATTTACAAACAAAAAAGAAATTATAAAATATATAGAAAATTTGAATAAAAAAATGAAAAAAGAAGCATCAAACTTAGAATTTGAAAAAGCTGCTAAAATACGAGACGAGATAGGCTCTTTAAAACAACTACTATTAAACGAAAACTATACTGAAAATCATATATATGATTGATGTCCTGAACAACCAAAGTACGTGGATTCCGTGGTGATACTCTCAATCCCCCCTGAAGGGGATGAGCATCTAGAAGCAACTCTGAGCTCAATTACCCCCTCATCAAGATAGGACATCTAAGTCCTATGAGTCTATGTATATATTGTTCTACTGTAGCTAGGATTGCTCCCTTTTGTATATTATACAAATGCTTTAGCAAACAACTTACTACATTTACTAACCAGTTTTATACTTTGGTTGCCCTGTATCTAGGCATCTACTACTCCCCTCCCATTGCTGGTTTGGTCATAGATGTGTTACTTGAGAGAGGACTATTTCTTTTCCAAAGTTTATTCTCTGCATATTTATTGCTCCTACCAAATCTCTATGACCCGTAAATCTACATACTCTACATTTCCAATTCCTTCCTTTCACTCTTTACCTTGCTTGACATTTTGGACACGTGTTTGATGTTCCTCTCTCTGAGCCCGTGGAGCACTTTATGCCATACTCTAACGCTTTCTCCTTTATATACTGAATATCTTTTCCATATTCCCATTGAGACATTCTTTGATTATGCTTTCTTCCTGTGTTCTTCTTTTCTATCCCTGTTGGATTTCCTATAAATATTTTCTTTACTTTATTTAGTACATAAAATTTTCCTAGTCTAAAAAGAATTTCTCACAAATATGGGGGATTTGGATTAGTAGTTATTACGTTGGTACTGCAGGCAATATTTTGGTACAAACAATTACCAGATATATCAATGAATACCAATGGTAATTAGCGCTCCCATCCTCTCCCCTAAAGGAGATGGGAATTTCCGCTTGTTCTTTAAAAAAATCTCATAAAAAAGTTTTTTTTATTTTACTAAAAAATCCTTCTTTATAATCTTTATTACTTTTTTCAAGTTCTTGATCTAATTCTTTTAATAATTCTTTTTGTTTAGAAGTAAGAGATTTAGGAATAGAGATATAAGAATGAACATACAAATCTCCTCTATTACTACTCCTGACCTTAGGCATACCTTTGTTTATAACCCTTAACTGATCCCCATTAGAAGTGTTTGGTGGAATAGAAATTGTAATTTTTTGCTTCTCTATAGTAGTAACTTCAATTTCCCCTCCAAGAATTGCTTTAGTAAAAGGTACATCCAACCTGCAATGCAAATCCGCTCCATTCTCTACCTTATATATTTTATGAGGCAAAATTTGAATTTCAATATATAAATCACCAGAAGCTCCCCCTCTAATGCCAGCTTCTCCCTCTCCTACTATTCGCATACTAGTATTAGTTTCGATACCTTTAGGAATATTAATAATCAAATCTCTATTTCTTACAAACCTACCATTCCCCTGACAAAAAGAACAAGGATTTTTGATAACCTGCCCCATACCTCTACATTCACTACAAGTCTGCGAAATAGAAAAGAACCCTTGCTGCATTTTTTGCACTCCAGAGCCGTTACAATAAGAACAATAACCAACTCCCGAGTTATCCTTACTACCTCTACCAGAGCAAGAAGAGCATTTTACCTCACTTCTAAAAGAAATTTTTTTATCCAACCCCTGAAAAGAATCTTCCAAAGTAATATTCAACTTATATTTTATATCAGACCCTCTAATATTAGTGCTAGGATTACCTCGTCTTGTTTGAGTTCTTCTGCCTCCGCCCATAAAGTCACTAAAAAAATCTCCAAATATATCATCCATGCGTATATCGTGATGTACATTTTGGTTTGAATTGTGCATACCACCTTGTTTAAAAGTGTCATGTCCAAAACGATCATATGCCGCTCTTTTTTGATCATCTTTTAGCACCTCATAAGCCTCATTAACTTCCTTAAATTTTTTTTCAAATTCTTTAGACCCACTGTTATGATCTGGATGATATTTTTTAGCTAATGTAAGATAAGCTTTTTTTATCTCACTAGCACTAGCAGATTTGCTTAATCCTAAAATTGAATAATAATCTTTAGACATAAATTATAAAATAATAAACATAAAACTACCCAAGCACTTCATGAAAGAAATACTTTTTTGTAAATATAAAGCCGAAGAGTAATTAACGACTAATACAAAAGATACAAAGCCCTCCACCTTGTAATAATATAACGAACAATAAGTGCCTCACAAAAATTACATCCAAATTCTTGTACAAAGAAAATAATCCTACAAAAAGTAGTCCTACAAATATAAAGAAAGAACACTTCTTTTATTATAAATCATAATACTAAAATAAAATAATAAAATTTCCTCTAAAATCTTATAGGAAAGAGGATATATGACAAATATTACGTATTTGTATATAAAATCTAAAACAAGAAAGATTAATTATCACTAACATCTTTAGCACTACCATCGACTACTTTACTATCCCTATTTTTATAAGAATCAGAATCATTTTCTGTAGTTTCAGTATCATCTTTTTTGGTAGTCTCTACATTAGAATATTTTTGAGTCATTTTTAAAGTTAGCTCACCCAAAGAGGTAATTTCTTTTTGTAAAAGCTCTTTATTTTCTTCAGAAGAAGACATAATTTTATTCAAATTATTTATAGCATCTTGCATATGTGCTTTGTCCTCTTGAGAAATACTAGACTCATTTTGTTTTAAGAAATCTTCCGCTGCAAATATACTAGTATCTGCCTGATTTTTTACCTCTATAAATTCTTTACGTTTTTTATCTAATTCAACATTTTCTTCTGCATCTTTAATCATTTTTTCAATATCTTCTTCACTAAGCCCTCCTGATGCCTGAATTGTAACCTTTTGTTCTTTTCCTGATGTCTTATCCTTAGCAGATACATGAACTATTCCATTAGCATCTATGTCAAAAGTAACCTCAATTTGAGGTACTCCTCTAGGAGCAGAAGGTATACCCTCTAAATTAAACTGTCCCAAAAGTTTATTATGGGAAGCAATTTCTCTTTCTCCCTGAAAAACTCTAACAGTCACAGATTGTTGGTTATTTTCTGCTGTAGAAAAGATCTGACTTTTTTTAGTAGGAATCGTACTATTTCTGTCTATAAGCCTGGTAAAGACTCCACCCAGAGTTTCAATTCCAAGAGACAACGGAGTAACATCCAAAAGCAATACATCCCTAACATCTCCTTGAATTATACCTCCCTGAATAGCAGCACCAAGCGCAACAACCTCATCTGGATTTACTCCTTTATGAGGTTCTTTTCCAAAAAAGGATTTTACTTTTTCTATCACTTTAGGCATTCGAGTCATACCCCCTACCAAGATTACCTCATCTATATCAGAAGTTTTAACTTTTGCGTCTTTTAAGGCCTTTTTACAAGGTTCAAGACTTTGATCTACTAGGTCCATCACAAGAGATTCTAATTTGGACCTAGTAAGATTCATAGATAGATGTTTAGGACCAGATGCATCTGCTGTTATGTAAGGAAGGTTAATTTCAGTTTGCTGTGCAGAAGAAAGTTCCTTTTTAGCTTTTTCAGTAGCTTCTTTTAATCTTTGCAGAGCAAGAGGATCAGATCTTAGATCGATTCCACTGGATTTTTTAAATTCTAGTATCAAGTAATCAAGTATCTTTAAGTCAAAATCTTCTCCTCCAAGAAAAGTATCCCCATTAGTAGATTTAACCTCAAATAATCCCTCTCCCATCTCAAGAATAGAAATATCGAAGGTACCTCCTCCAAGATCATAAACAGCTATTAGTTTATTAGTTTTAGCCTTATCAAGGCCATATGACAATGCAGCTGCAGTAGGTTCATTTATAATCCTTAATACTTCCAATCCAGCAATTTTACCGGCATCTTTTGTAGCCTGACGCTGAGCATCATTAAAATATGCAGGAACCGTAATCACTGCCTGAGTTACAGATTCTCCTAGGTAATTTTCTGCAGTTTCTTTCATTTTTTGTAAAATATATGCACTAATCTGACTAGGGGAGTATTTTTTACCATTTATCTCAACCCATGCATAACTTCCTCCATCTGCCTTAACAATTTTATACGGAACTAATGATTGATCTTTTGTTACAGCCTTATCATCAAAGTTCCTTCCTATTAACCTCTTTATAGCATACAGGGTATTTTTAGGATTAGTAACAGCTTGTCTCTTTGCAGATTCTCCTATTAATATTTCATTTTTTGCAAAAGCCACCATAGAAGGAGTAATCCTCGAACCCTCAGCATTAGTTATTACTTTAGGCTCTTTACCCTCCATTACTGCTACACATGAATTTGTAGTACCAAGATCTATTCCAATTACTTTTCCCATAAACTTATATACCAAATGATTAGATTAATAACAACTTTGCTAAAAATTGCTAAAAATAACTTCACGTCATTATCAATAGCAATATAATATGGTATATATAGACGCTCAGAGACAAAATTTCAATGGAGTTATATAATTCTTTTATAAGAAATATACAAAATCTTTCAACTTGATAACGAAAAATATTAATGAATATAGGCAAAATGCTATTCTTAAGAGGTTCTAAAATAAGAAAATAATAGTAATATTTTTAGAAATTAGAAAAACCTAAAGATTTTATTTTTTACGATTAATTAAATAGAACTCTCTAAAGCTTGTTTTTATACCACTAATAAAGTTACGTAGCTATAATGTGATAATTTTTCTGTACCTTATAATGCATGGTGTTTAACCTTCCTTGAATTAATTACTAATATTTAATGCCCTTACTGTTTTATCATTTGTTAGGATTTTAATTTTTTTCCTGATTATCTTGCAATTTTTGTTTTTCTTTCTCATCTATTTCCTTTTCCCCTTTTCTAATCAAAGCATCATCTCTTATTTTTTTTAATTTATCTATTACATTATTTTCTGTATATTTACCCTGATTATATAGTTCTTCCACTTCTTTTGATAATGCTATGGCCTCAGTGTCTTTTATGTTTTGAATTTCTTTTTCTAATTTTAGTTGTTTTTGTGTAGTTTTCTTAAATTCATCTTTACTCGAGACTATATTTAAGAGATGATGATAATCTTCCTCTCCTAAAGCTTTAATGACACTAAGTACTCTTTTAGCCTTGTAACTCATATACATAGCTTTTTGCCCAACTTGTTTCCCTATATTTATAGCTTGTTTTCCTAGCTCTATAGACTTTTTTCCTCGCTCTATAGACTTTTTTCCTAGCTCTATAGACTGTTCTACTCCACGCTTAGCTTCGCCTTTTACATATTTTATACCTTGTTTAACCATATGCGCTTTCTTTTGAACTTCAGATTCTTTTACTCCCTCTTTAACAGACTCTATAATCTGTTTCTGTTCAAATTTTGTAGATTTCTCTATAAAATTATCCTCAGTTTCAATAATTTTTTTAACTCTTCCTCTAAAACGCTCTAATAAAGAACCAACACCTCCTTTTATTTGACTAGGACTATTTTTGAAACGAGTTGGCAAAGATTTTGTAAAGTTTTTTGCAGAATTAATCCCTTTTCCCATCTGATTCCACCCATTTTTAAAACGAGTTGGCAAAGATTTTGTAAAGTTTTTTGTAGCATCAATGCCTCGTCCTACCTGATTCCACCCATTTTTAAAACGAGTTGGTAAAGATTTTGTAAAGTTTTTTGTAGCATCAATGCCTCGTCCTACCTGATTCCACCCATTTTTGAGACGTTGTTTTAAGGTTATAGAGTTTTCTTTTGCTACCGCTCTCTTTCCTATCCTTTTTTTATGTCCTAGGCTATAAGCCTTTGGCTTGAAGAGTAACCTTTCCATTCCATCAGCAAATTTATGAACTAATGTAGAAGTAGCCCTAGACCCCATCTTCTTACCCGTTGATACAATTTTTTGTTTTGTTCTTGCAATAACTGTTTTTACAAGATTTTTAGGAGTGTTCCATAATGTACGACGTGTAAGATCAAATACCATACCTCCAGAATTAATAGCAAGACGATTAACAGAGCTTACCTGTGAAGCTAAACTCTCAACCACTCTAATATAAAAACTACACAAAATAAGATATATAATCATTATAAGCAATGCATGCCACTGTAAAAAATTTTCGTTATGAAAATTTTTTAACATCATTTGATCAAGTGAATTTTTAGGATCTAACGTAGGTAAATCTGGATACCTCTCATCTATACATTGATAGGGAAGACAGGTTTTGTCCTCGCCATTTTCATGTTTTGTGTAGGAAATAGGAACAGGAATAATATCTGTTGTAATCATAAAATCACTTGAAAGATAAGGATCAGGGTACCAATAATATATAACTCCCATTATATTTCTTTTACAGACTCTAAATCCCAAAGTTTTATATACTTCATCTCCTATTAGAGCAAAAAAAAAAGAAACACCTCCAAATAAAAGTAACATTTGGATAAAAAATGATACAAGCATTTTCAACCAATTAGAAAACAATTGGTAAGTAAAAGAAAATAGTAGAAAAACTATCATCAAAGGAGCTAAAATAATAGTAATACATAAAGCAAAAAATGATATCATGTAAATACATGTAACTTGTAAAACTACAAAAACAACAAATATAAAAATGATGTATGTTATTACAAAATAAAAAACTCCCAAAGGAAATGGATACACCATAAGTAGTGCTTGTAATTTTTTAAAAACAACATCTGAAAAAATTAATGAAAAAATATCGTTATGAGATCCAGACATTCCTGATGAAAAAACAATATTTTTAATTTGATTAACTCCTTCTACAAAAAATATAAAAAGATAATTATAAAAAAAATTCCAACTGTATTCTGTACTAATTAAAATGGAGATTATAATTACCTTAAAAAAGGCTTTAACCAAATCCATTGATGTAATTTGAATATTGCCAATTAAGAAATTAATAGCATATAATATAAAAAAAATAGAAAGTAATGCATTAACGGTTATTTTATAGTCACTATTTTCTACTAAAGCTTGATAAAATTTATTTACAACTTGATTTTCCATACCCTCATCTGCATTCGGATTCAGGAAAAGATTCTGTATACTATTAGTCAGATCATTAAAAATTTTCATTAATCCTGATTCACTAACTCCTGAAAATACTTTAACAGAATATTTTCCTGTATTATTATCATAAAAATTACTATCAACTTTAAATAGTAATTTTTTTCCTACATAAGATGAGTCTAACTCTTGAGAAATAAAAGACAAGCCAGAGGATACTTTTTGTACTCTATCTAGGTAATTAGGACCTGCTAAATAAATATTTACACCTTTGTCAATAGGGCTTAAGTGCAAATAATCTAATATATTTTGTGTATCCTCATCAAAAATAGCTGCTCTCAAACCTAATCCTCCTGCAAATAAATATGCCTTATTATCAGGATTATTCTGCAGACCGCAAACATTACTATCCGAGCATATAGGCAAATCTTTACACAATGAAGTCACCGATAATGTATACTCAGAATCAAACGAAGTACTTTCTGAATCACCATACCAATTGCATATACCATCAAAAAGAGAAATATCCTCTCCTTCAAAATATTCAGTAGAATAAAAATTTACTGATAAAAGATGCAAAAATGTATCATCTATCTTAATATCATTATCCTGCCATGGGGCATTCTCATAAGTAAAGTGCTCTAAATAAGACGTTTTACTTACCTGATCTGGCCTTTGTTGAGAAGGAGAAAATGATCTCGAATAATTAGATTCTACATAAACATTCGTACTATTATTACCAAAATTGTCTGCTTCAATGCAAGGTTCAGCACATCCGTTAAGAAATAATATCAAAAAAATAAAAAATAGAATTCTTAACTTAGGTATTAACTTAGGTATCATAAACCTCATCTCTCAAAGTTTCCAAAAAAAATACCTGAAATTTTACTCAAAATGCTTGAAACTATTTTAGAAAAAGAGTCATACATTTTGGAAATAATGAAGATAAGTCCAGAATATATAACAGACGCAATCATGTTATGATGGTAATAAATTATTCCTGATAGAGCATCATCCGATGCTGGATGATATAAGTCATAACTAAATATCTTTATCTTAAGAGTAGCAATACCAAATAAAGGAAATGGTATGTATACCGGATGTGTTATTATACATTGATGAGACAAAGCGTCAACTATTAGTTCATATGACACCTCCTCAGAAAGCAAGATAAAAAAGATCATAATAGTAGGATATAAAGTCAACCCAATAAGCATTCTAGACCAACTTTCAAAAATATCTCTTGTATATTCAAATAAAGTTAACACTATAAATATAGGACCTAAAGCTATCATAATAGCAAGACTTACAAATCCTAGAACGTACCCTGCAACTGCTTTTAGTATTATTTTTAAAAATTTAAAAATTCCTATAACAAGAAGAATAGTAATTATAAAATATCCAAAAGAATCAAGCATTTGATAGAAAATAAAAGACCATAAATCTTTATGAAAATATTTAGAAAGCATTGGGTCTACCCATGAAAAAGGATGTATTCCCTCTCCTTCAACCACAACCAAGGGATTAATCAAAGAACTTGACAACTGAGAATATCCTTTGATAAGGGCCTGAAATATATATTTATTAAATATAGTCCAACTAGTCTCAGAAAAGAGAGTACTAATAACTATGATCTTAAGAAACCTAATTACAAGATCTTTAATAGTAATCAATACGCTACCCAATAAAAAAAAAATCCCATATAACATCACATATAGAGTTAATAATGCCCGTATAATTTTGTGTATTTGAGAGTTACTAGTTAAATCTGAAAAATATGTTGAAATTTTTGACTGAAAACTAGTCTCTACATACTGAATAACAGGTTTATATATATAAGTATCAAAAAATCTATTTTGAGAACTCTGTTCAATATTGACATGGATACTACCTGTAAGATCAGTGTTTTTTGGATACCTAAACCATAAATTCCCTGCTGGGGGATTATGTATTTCAGTATAATCATCCTCTAAAATTATACCAGAAGTGTTACCTGTTGGGGTCTCTGATTGTATTACATATTCTATCTCCTGCGCAACATCTTCCGGATCAAATATAGGATATGTACTCACTTTGAGCATATATCCCCCAAAAGGCTCGGGATGACATTTTGTGTAGAAAAAATTTTCATCAAGATACCCAAAAGCATGCTCTGAATACGCAAACTCATGATCTGAATGAATTCCTTCCCATATCCACTGATGTTCTTGAGGTA
>CAYPDK010000016.1:0-7058 GCA_964409505.1 uncultured Rickettsiaceae bacterium | reverse complement strand
CTTGTTCTATCATGGAGGAGATGTTGACACTTCAATGGAAGCAGTCGATGACAGAGAATTTTTGCAAGAACTTAACCCTATTATTGGAGATGGTATAAAAGAAGAGGTTACTAATAACTTTCCAAGTGAAGATAGAGCAGTCGATGACAGAGAATTTTTGCAAGAACTTAACCCTATTATTGCAGATGGTATAAAAGAAGAGGTTACTAATAACTTTCCAAGTGAAGATAGAGCAGTCGACGACAGAGAATTTTTGCAAGAACTTAACCCTATTATTGGAGATGGTATAAAAGAAGAGGTTACTAATAACTTTCCAAGTGAAGATAGAATAGTTGAAAATAGAGGACTCTCACAAGGGCATGACTCTGTCAGAGATGATCTAAAAGGAGAGGTTATAGGTATTCCCTTCAAAGATGGAATAGTTAAAGACAACAAATTTTATACACAAGACAGAACTGAGTCATACCCGGATACCAACAAAAATTCCTTTATATCGTCTGATAACTCACTAACAAAGATTCCAATTTCTCAAGAGGCTAGAGATAAGGAGATACAAAATGAGGCTATTATTATAGAATCTAAAAGGTTAATAGATCAAGAAACAACTCCTTATGATGATTATCAACCGCCTCAAGTATTTGAGGGGGATGTACAAAACAATGCTATTGTTGAATCTACAAACCCAAGACATCAAGAGCACGTGCAAGATAAGACCAAAAGTACAGAGCAAGATAAGACCAAAAGCACAGAAATATCTAGTGTTGAAAATGTAATCTCTCCAGAGTATCTTGATGAAATAGTAGAGCTTAATAATAACGAGCTTAATAATAACAAGCTTAATAATAACGAGCTTAATAATAATTCTACAAATACTCCTACATCTATTAACAAATCTAAAATAGAGAAGGGTAAAATACCAGAATTAAAATTTGAACTTGAGGATATTAAGGGCATTTTTAATGAAGATTATATTAAAAATATAAGTTTTTTTGATATAAATGACAAAACACTCCTTGCATTGTTAGACTTGATCAATAATACAAAATATGGGAACAAAATAGAAAAAATTTTCAATAATAGTACAAAAAATTTAATGCAAAAAGACAAAAAGATTAAAACAAAGGATCAAAGATTAATTAATGAGTCTAAAATAAATATATTAAATTCCATTTTAGAATTTACAAATACAAGGGAGGATATAGAGATAAAAAACATTGTTAGTAGAAAAATTAATCTTATAGTAGGAAATTTTAATGAACATGTTAAAAATGATAAAAATTTTTGGAAAGTAATCTGTCAGAGCTCTGCAAAAAAAACAGAATATTTTGTACCAGATTCCCTAAAACAAGTACCAAAATCAAATATTAAGGATTTGCTTATGGGTATTAGCTATAATAGTTACACCTATAAAATTGGAATTTACGGATTGTATTTTGATGGGAAGCAAAATTTTTATACCAAATATTATGACCAAATTAATGATTTTAGTGGGTTTCTAATATCTGTATATAATAGAAATTCTTTTCTAATAAAAAAAAATAGTTTTACATTCTCAAATATATCAGTGGGAGTAGGATCTTTTTCTACAGAAAAATTGCTTTCTTTAGAAGAAATAGGATTTGAAAATGAGCACGCCTCATATTCTGGAAGGTTATTATCTTACGGGTCTTTTGCTTTAGGTAATAACTACACGTACGCGGATAAATTAGTCTTTATGCCATCTATAGGTTTTTCTGCGATATTTATTCAAGGAGTCCAATATTCAACACAAAATATGGACATAAAAAAAATAAGCTCTATAGGGAACTCATATTCCCTATTATGTTATCCAAGACTAAAGATACAACCATATAAAATTCCTATAAAAAACAACTTTTTTCTAGGGCTTGAAACAAGCATCTCTGGTAAAATAAACTTAAAAACTTCCTATCCAGAAATTAGTGCAACCTTATGTGGCCCCCAAAATAAAGAAATATTATCTACAAAAGTTAAAAATATGCATAATATAGGCCCTATAAAAGATCTTGATAATTTTTTGCTAGATATTGGAGCGGGTATAATATACAAGGATATTTGCTCATGTACGCTAAATATATCATTAGAAAAATCCTTTTCATTTAGGCAAAATGGAAGAGGAAGTTTTTCTATATTTCCTAATATAAATTTTCAATTTAGAATTTGATAAATTTTATCTTATGAAATGAATTAAAATTGATATTTTTAAATGTTTTGTCTTGACCTTTTTTTCTATTAAAGAATAAAATATCAGTTAATCTGCTTTAAATTTGCTTAAATCACTAAAATGGACTTTGACAACTTTACACATACTTCAAAAATTGTAGTAAATAATGCATATTTATTGGCACAAAAAAAAAATCATACACAAATTTTGCCTATACATATTTTTTGTGCATCTTTGGAAGAGGAGAATGGAATAGTATTAAACTTAATAAAAAATATATGCAATTCTACAACACAAATTATAAACGATGTAAAAGAAACTCTACAAAAAATTCCTGGTTTTATTGTTCATGATAAGTTAGAGAGAAAGATTTCCTTCTCCTATGAGGTTATAGAAGTATTTGAAAAGGCTGTTATTTTATCAGAAAAAAGAAAAGATAAATTTATATCCTTAGAAGTTATTTTTGAAGCTTTATCTTATGATAATACTATAAGTAAAATTTTAGAAAAATATGGAATTAATAATCAAAATATTGCAGAAGGTATATTAAAAATGAGAAAAGGAAAAAACGCTGTAAATGAGAATGCGGAACTTACTTATGAGGCTCTTGAAAAATACGGAAAAAATATTACGGCTCTTGCGGCATCTGGAAAAATAGATTCTATTATAGGGAGAGATAAAGAAATAAGACGATTAATACAGGTCTTGTCTCGTAGAACTAAAAATAACCCTGTTTTGATAGGTGAGCCTGGAGTAGGTAAGACTGCTATAGTTGAGGGTTTATCTCATAGGATAATTTCAAAAGATGTGCCTGAATCATTAATTAATTCTGAGCTGATAGAGCTTGATATAGGGAGTCTTATAGCTGGAGCTAAGTTCAGGGGTGACTTTGAAGAGAGGTTAAAATCTGTGTTGAATGAAATTAAAGATTCTGATGGAAAGATTATTTTATTCATAGATGAGATACATCTCCTTGTGGGTGCAGGGCGTACTGAAGGCGCAATGGATGCAGCAAATCTTTTAAAGCCTATGCTTGCAAGAGGTGAGCTACATTGTATAGGAGCTACAACAATTAACGAATATAAAAACTATATTGAGAAAGATCAAGCCCTTGCAAGAAGATTTCAGTCAATATTTGTACCTGAATCCTCGATAGAGGATACTATTTCTATTTTAAGAGGTATAAAAGATAGATATGAAGTGCATCATGGAATTGTTATATCTGATTCTGCGATTGAGGCTGCTGTTAATTTGTCCAACAGATATATTACGGACAGATTTTTACCTGATAAGGCCGTGGATTTGATTGATGAGGCTGCAAGTAAGATTAAAATTGAGGTATCTAGTAAGCCGGAAGAATTAGATAAGTTAGATAGATCTATAACACAGATGAAAATAGAGTTATCTGCTCTTCAAAAAGAAAAAAATGAAAAATTTTCTGAAAAAATTGTAAATCTTAACAAAGAGTTAGAAAGGCTTGAAAAAAAGTCTCAAGATATGACTCTTATTTGGGAGACTGAAAAACAAAAAATTAGGAAATCTCAAAAATTAAAAGAAGACCTAGAAAATGCAAAATTAGAATTAGAGCAAAAGGAGAGGATCTCAGATCTGACACGAGCAAGTGAGCTAAAATATGGAATTATTCCAGAATTAAAAAGTACTATAAAAGACCTTCAAACTCAAGGTTCAACCCAGTTCATAAAAGAAAAAGTTACAGAGCACGATATAGCATCTGTAATATCTAAAATGACAGATATTCCAATAGAAGAAATGTTATATGATGAGAAAAAGAAGCTCCTTGAAATGGAAAATATTCTCAAAAAATCTATTATAGGTCAAGATGAGGCAATAAGAATTGTAAGTAATGCAATCAGAAGGTCCCGGACAGGAGTACAAGATATTAACAGACCTATAGGATCTTTTATGTTTTTGGGTCCTACTGGAGTTGGTAAGACAGAACTAAATAAGGTTTTGGCTAAGTTTTTATTCAACGACCCTAAGGCAATTCTTAGAGTTGATATGTCTGAGTATATGGAAAAGCACTCTGTATCTAGATTAATTGGAGCTCCTCCTGGGTATGTTGGATATGAGAAAGGCGGAGTGCTTACAGAACCAATAAGAAGACGCCCCTACCAAATAATTTTGTTCGATGAAATTGAGAAAGCTAATAACGATATATTTAATTTAATGTTACAAATTCTTGACGAGGGGAGATTAACCGATTCTCAAGGTAATACTGTTAATTTTAAGCATAGCCTAATTACTATGACCTCCAATATAGGATCAGAAATTTTATTAAATAGAGATTTAAATCAGGATTATGAGATTGTAAAAAACAATATAATGCAGGAAGTGCATAAAATTTTTAAGCCTGAGTTTTTAAATAGAGTAGATGAGATAGTACTATTCAATGCTCTTGATGATTCATCAATAGCACAAATAATTGAACTTCAGATAAATGAATTTTTTAGTTTAATGAAGGAAAATAAGAATATAAAAATTGATTATGAGTACAGTCTAATTGAATTTCTTAAAAGGAAAGGACACATAGAAAATTATGGAGCAAGACCTATAAAACGAGTAATACAAAATGAATTACAGAATTACATTGCAAATATGTTACTTCAATCTAAAGTGAAAGAAGGTGATTCAATTAGAATTGATGTAAAAGATGATAAGATTTTTCTAGATATGAATTAACTCTATTTTAGATGGAAAATATTTTAAAAAAAAATCTTACTATTAGTTCAAGATATTATCTTGATATTATTCGGTATATTATTTCTGAGGGGGGAGAGGCTCGTTTAGTAGGTGGTGTTGTAAGGGATTGTCTTTTAGGTATTGAGTCCTATGATGTAGATATTGCAACAAATTTTTTACCTATAAAAGTTGAAAAAATTCTCAATTCTCATGGTATAAAAACTATAAGAACTGGCATAAAACACGGAACCATTACAGCTATTATTAAGAATGAAAAATTTGAAATTACAACTTTAAGAGAAGATAAAAAATGTTATGGTAGACACGCAGAAGTAAAATTTTCAAGTAGTTTCTATCACGATGCCTCAAGAAGAGACTTTACCATTAATGCTATGAGTTATTGTCCTATTCAAAAAAAAATTTTTGATTATTTTGGGGGGATTGAGCACATCAAAGAACGAAAAGTTATATTTATAGGAAATCCTATGAAAAGGATCAAGGAAGATTTTCTTAGAATTTTGAGATTTTTTAGATTTTCTACAAAATACTCGGATCAATTTCATAAGGAGTCTCTTAACGCTTGTATTGCTCTTAGAAAAGGGTTAAGGCAACTTGCTCCTCAAAGGTTAAAAAATGAATTTGATATATTATTGGGTAATTTTGACCAAAATAGATTAATACAAAATTTAGAAATAATAAACAATTCTTCAATTTTAGAAAATATTTTTCCTTTTAAGAAAAACGAATTTAGAATTGATTATTTAAAAAAGATAGATTTTAGCAAAAATTACTCAATTAAGCCAGATATAATTACAATATACGCTCTTCTTTTCGTAGATATACAAGGATTAGATAAAAGAAAATTGAACGAACTTGCATTTTCTAATAAAGAAATCCAAGTACTTTTATCTTTGATAAATTTTATTAAAAAAATAAGAGACAAAATTTTGCATATCTCAGAAGTATTATGCATGGTGTCGGAATTTTGGTTAGAGAATAGAATATTCTCTCTACAATATATATTATTAGCTTCCATGTTTTTGTCTTTAGAACATCAAAGTATAGAGCAGCATTACAATTTTTTAAGATCTATAAAAATTAAACCTATATTTCCTATAACAGGACAAAACTTGTTAAATGCAAATATTCCACCCAAAATGATTGGCATTCTACTTACAGAATTAAAGTCTCAGTGGATTAAAAGTAAATTTCAAGATTCTTACGAAATGCTTATTTCATACTTAGATAAGATTGCTTCTCAGATTAAAAATAACAAAGAATAAACACTTATTTACTTAGATAAAATATAAAATTTCAACAGAGATCTTTTATTTTGAGTTTGTAGTTGACAAAAAAGAAATTTTTCCTTATTACTATTTAGTGTGGCTGATTTTTGATAATTTATGAGCTCTAGGCAATTTCTATAGATGTGATTGTCGTAGTTGAATTGTTGTGATTTTATTGACACGGCGATTTCTCTGTTTTTGCAACTAGAGTTTAAATTAAGAATTTGTATCAGAAATTCCGGAGTTTTTTGGGTATTTTATTGAGTAAATTTAATTTGTTCAAACTCAGCCGTGGATGTTTTACAAGTACAATAAATAATTATTTAGTAATTAGGTGAAGGTAGTGATAGTAGTGTTTATATATACTATATAAATTATAAAGTCTCTCGTAAGAAAGGTTTTATAAATTTAAATGTCACACTTTTTTTAAAGTTAGGACATAATCAAACTTAATTTGAGAGTTTGATCCTGGCTCAGAACGAACGCTTGCGGTATGCTTTACACATGCAAGTTGAACGGGTATTTTAGGGTTTTCCTTGAAATATCAGTAGCGAACTGGTGAGTAATGCGTGGGAATCTGCCTATCAGTACGGAATAACTTTTGGAAACAGGAGCTAATACCGTATATTTTCGAGAGAGGAAAGATTTATCGCTGATAGATGAGCCCACGTCAGATTAGGTAGTTGGTGAGGTAATGGCTCACCAAGCCGATGATCTGTAGCTGGTCTGAGAGGATGATCAGCCACATTGGGACTGAGACACAGCCCAAACTTCTACGGAAGGCAGCAGTGGGGAATATTGGACAATGAGCGAAAGCTTGATCCAGCAATACCGCGTGAATGAAGAAGGCCTTAGGGTTGTAAAGTTCTTTTAGTAGGGAAGATAATGAC
>CAYPDK010000015.1:0-23559 GCA_964409505.1 uncultured Rickettsiaceae bacterium | reverse complement strand
TTTCTACCATTTTCAATGGTCATACAATTAGAAAAAAGTCTTATTCAATCTTTATTCCCAATAAAGTTATAAATGCCATTGTTTGTAGCTCTTGACGAATCATAAGGAATATTTTAATGTAGTTAATGGCGTTTAATTAGTAGAATGCCTATTTTTATCTAAGTAAATATATCGTTCTCGAAGAATAGAAGCTGCTATCTATTCTTAAAGCTCTCTTTTCTCATTTTCTTTTTTTTCCTCCTGTTCAAACAAATACTCTCTCCCCTGCAATACCATCGAAAACTCAAAAGTTAGATAATCATTCATTACTTTGTCAAAATCAGCATCTGTTGGAATTGAATCATCGAAATAATAAAAACTATGTAGCCACTCATCATCGGGTTCTATCGTTGTTTTAACGCAAAACTTTGTCCTATCACTAGCTCGCCCAAACCATACATCTAAAAGATGCTTTTTCTTGACAGGCGCTTGCTCTGTCTCGACTAACCCCCTATGTAACCTCGTCTCATAACCATCGTCCCTAAAATCTATAAATTTGCACTCCTTGTCTTTGGGATGAGGAGCCCCTATTGTAAAAACAGCAATACAGGTCATAGTTCCAACACCAAAAAAAGTATTCTCATTTAAAGTTATCACCCCCTCTAATGTATGTTTCTTCAAAATATTTACTTTTGTAGCTTTGTCTGCATTTGTTTTTCCAACCATTGTTGATTGAGGAACTATTACTACTGCTTTTGCTCCTTTTACTAGTGAGTTAAGTAAATGCTCTATAAAACAAATCTCGTACAAATCAGGATTTTTCTTTGAGCCTTGAGAATATGGAGGATTCATCATACCTATAGTAGCACCTTTTAGCTGTAATTCATAAGGATCTTGTTTTAAAAAATTGGCATTGATAAGGTTACTCTTTCCATCACCTCTTAGGATCATATTTGTAGTTGCTATGGTGAACATATAAGGCTGCAGCTCTATCCCATGTAGTTGATGTTCTCGTATATTTTTTCGTTGCGCATCACTACTACTCTTAGAGAGCATTTGATGCATTGCAGCGACTAAAAAGCCTCCTGTTCCAGCACAAGGAGCAAGTACAATATCATCCGGTTTGATTTGTACTAAATCACAAAAGAGATCGCAGATATGTTTGGGTGTTAAAACAATTCCTAGAGTTCTGCCATCCCCCGCAGAATAAGACATAAACTCGCCATAAAATCGACCTAAATAATTTTCTGATGAGGAAGTATATTTTATACTTTTATATATTTTTTCGTTAAGAAATTCTGTATAGTGCCTTAAAGGAGTTTTATTTAAAGTAGTGTTTTTTTCATTAAGCACTTGAGTGTTTTTGATTAGAGAGAATTGGCTAAGAATCTTGTCTCTTTTAACCTCTGGAACAATACTAGATCTGATTAAGTTTGATTTAATGGCATTAAAAATTTTATCTCCATCTGTTTTAACCTCATCACCTGTTAATTTATCAATAGAAAAATTTTTTGCCTCAAGTTCTCTTAGTGCCAATAAAATACCAGAAACAACTAGTGGCTTATCAACATCTTTCAAATTACCATAATTCCTTAAATCCTCATGTAATTCTGCAGCGTCTTGCAAAATTTCAGATAGATCTTTTTCTTTATTAGTATCTTTTTCCAATATTTCTTTTAAGTAATACTCAGCTATGTTCTTTTCATTAAATGAAATAAAAGACTCTACTTCAGGTAGCTCTTTATAATTTTTAGTTTTATCAATATAAATAGGACTTATCCGATGTTTTGACTCATCCCCAGAAATGCCAAACGCTATAACTTTTTTATAAGTGGTATTTTGAACTAAATGTTTTCCATAAAACAAAGCACCATTCATTGCAAACTCAATAACATCTTTCGACTCAGTACTGATTAACCTATTATCTTCTCGCTTTAAATGCTTTGATAGATCAGCTTTATTTTCTATAACCAAAATAAAATCCTCAACAACACCTACAAATTCGGGAAACCCAATATTACCAGTATCGTTTTTTGATGCTGTTTTTAAGGCTCTATTAATTTCAATAATGGAACTTCCTTGAGGATCAAGATCTAGATCTGCTTCTTTAAGTAAACTGTAAACCCATAAATTTGTTTTTGCTTCTTTGATTAAGTTATGATGAACTAGTAAATTTGTTTTTACTTCTTTTTTAACCATTACTTTTATTCAAATTTCTTTATTATACATAAAAATCTATATTTTCAATAGATATATCTTAATAATTTAATTTTATCATTTTAATTTTTAAAAACACATTTTTTTATTATATTTCAATCTTTTTTATAAAAAAATACTCAAAAAAGAAACAAATATTACCTTTGTTCCCTTTAGACTTAAGGAGAGATTCTGTTTAAATTTGAAAAAAAAGAGGATAGATATGCAAATTTTGATCCTTGCAGAGGTTAGGATCGACGTAATTTTTAAAATAAAGTAAAAAACTTTAATCTTATATATTTCTATTAAGTTTTGATTTTTAGATCTAAGAGATAAGATTTACCAGAGCAAGTAACTATTCACGAGTAGATTTTTTCATCATAGAATGAACTCTTTATGTAAAAGCTTTACAACTGTCTCTGCATAACAATCTTCAGTAAAGAGAGAAAGTTTTAACTCTGAGAATTCAAATCTACATACTGATATATTGTATCCGGATAGAAGGTTGATGATTTTTAAGCATAAGGAAGTATCATTTTTCAGGCCATAACCTACTAAACTAACCTTTGCAAGAGCAGTATTTACTTTAAAATTTACAATAACCTTATCATGTTTCAGCTCTGTTAAGAGAGCGTTATATCTACTAATATCATTTAAGTGTCCCACGATATTAGCTAAATCCTGCTCTTGATTATGAATAATAGTATCTATCTGAAAATTGCCTTTTAAAAGACGATTATAAAACAGACCTTGTTGAATAGGCCCTACAACTACTATCTCAAGTAGATTTTTATCATAAGTAATTAACTTTATAACTCTATCTTCCATAACATGACTATCAACATTAGTAATAAAAGTGCTCTGCACTTTTGGGCTCATATAGCAAAATATAGACATATTAATACCATATCTAAGAGCAATAGTCATTGCTCTTGAATGAAGTAATTTAGAACCAGATTCTCCTAAAACAACCATTAATTTAGCATCTATTATAGGTATTTTTGTTGCATTTAAAACTATTCTAGGATCTGCTGAAAAAAGCCCTTCTACATCCTTATAGAAGTGACAAGAATCCGCCCTCATAGAAGCCGCTATAACGGAGGCAGTAATATCAGACCCCCCTCTTCCCAAGGTTGTAATTTTGTTATCAGATGTTACTGCTTGAAATCCTGTAACAACAGGAATAAAATCATCTGCTAAGAGTCTAAATAAAAATTCACTATTAACACTTTTGATCAAAGCATTACCAAATTTTTCGTCAGAAATTATAGGAATTTGCCACGAAAATACTGATTTAGCCTTAAACCCTATATTTTGTAGTTCTAGAGAAAGAAGACTTGCTGTCGTAATTTCTCCACTCCCAACTAAATTATCGTATTCTTGAAGAGCTTGAGTATTTTTATTCATACAAACATCCTCAAACATACTAGCTAAAGAATTAGTAACTCCCTCCATAGCAGATACAACCACTATAACATTAATTCCTCTTCTTTTTTGAGATATGACAATTTGTGCGACTTCCTTTATTTTAGCAAGAGTAGAGACAGATACTCCTCCAAATTTTTGTACAATGATACGCATTTTCATATTCCTTCTAAGTTTTCAGCTCTGATACCATCTAAAATTACTCCATTCATAAAAGACTTGCTAAAATAAAGATCCTTTAATACCGAATAGCTAAGATTACTATGATAGAAAATTGCAAAATCAAGTTTTGAATTGACAATGTTAGAATTGAATATTTTTGAATACGAAAAATTTGCATAGCTTAAGTCGCTCTCAACAAAAAAAGACCTGTCTAACATGGAATTGTTAAATTTAGCATTTCGAAGACTTGAATATGAAAAATTTCTATCTGATAAATCTCTTTCTGAGAAATCAATATAATCAAGATTAAGTTCACTAAGATTTTTTTCACTCATTAGTGCATCGATTGAACTAATAATAGAATACAAATCTACTCTATCAAGTCCTGCATTTCCAATAACAAGATTTCGATTAAAAGAATTATTTCGTAAGTCTAAATTTCGAAAAATATTACCTTTAATTTGAGAATTTTTAATAACAGATTCATCTAGCACCATATTAGAAAATGTTGATTCTATAAAAGCTCCTTTATTCATATTGGAGTTTTGGAGTAAAAACTCTTTAGCGTCTAGTTTAAAGGCTGTAAAGAAGTTCAGATTACTTGAAATAAATTGAGTATTTTCTAATTGCACTTGAACAAAAGAAGATTTGCTAAAATCCGTACTAAAAAACTTAGAATCAATAATAACACCTGAGAAAAATTCAACCCCCTGAAAAAGTGAGTTTTGAAATTTACTGGTTTCAATCCTACTATTAGTATAAAGAGTTTCATAAAAATTTGTATCTTCAAAAACTACTTTTTTGAACAAAGAATGAAAAAACTTACTATTAGTCATATTGACTCTAGAAATATTACTTCTAGAAAATTCAGTATGCTCAAAACTAGAATTAGTAAAGTCGGACTCTACAATGTAGGTAGCTTTAAAAAAAGTATTTTTCATAAAGCTTTCTACAAAGGTTGAGGATGTAATACTATTTTTACTCAAGAAGTGTACATCTTGTAAAAAGGAATAATTAAAGTTATTAAGTACTAAATTACTATTCTCCATAATAGAGACAGATACATGAGATGATACAAAAGTATTTTCCTGTAAAGAAACTTTCTGAAAAGCAATGTTATCAAAGCTTGCCCCATAAAAGTTACTCTTAACAATATTAGAATTTTTAAAAATGCTATCTAAAATCTTAGAAGCCTCAAAAGTAGACTCTAGAATTCTATTATCCAAAAAAGAAACTTTAGAGAAAAAAGCAGAAAAAAAGTTAGAATTGAATATATGTTCGCCCTGAAGAGCAACATTTTCAAATGTTGCAAATGAAAAATCACTACTCTCTATCATGGATTTTTCTAAAGTAGAATCCTTAAAAAAGCTCTTGGACAAATTTAAATTAGATAACTCTACATCACTAAATTTACAATTATAAAATGAAGCCCCATAAAGATTCAAAGAACTAAGCACTACCTTAACAAAATTCACTTCCTCAAATCCTGAAAATGATAGATCTACTCCTGACAAATTTAGATCTGTTAAATTGATATTTTTAAAACTAATATTACTCAAATCACTCCCAAATTTTTGCTTAAGATCTATAGTCTTTTTACTACGAACCTGTTGAGTGATATAATTATTAATTATTTGACTTTTTTGAGCATTATCTTTAATTTGACTAAAAGATAGAAGAAAAATTACCAGTAGAAAAATGAATTTTTCTTGCATAAAATTTATCTATAAACAATCTGAGATATGGGGACTAATTCAATATTTTGAGTATCTAAGCTTTTAACCCAAGAATTAATTGTCTCAACGCTAATTAGAAAATTATTTGCAATCCCTACCGCATATCCTTTTGCTCTAGCAAGACCTACCAATTCTTTAAGTTTATTATTAATAAAGTCTTTATCAATATTTTCATCCAGAATAACATCACTTAAAACAAGATATTCCTGTCCTACATATTGAGCATTAGACCTATGATTTAAAATCAATTTTTTGCTAGAAATTTTTATTAACTCTTCAAGCATAGAAAAATATCTGTCTTTTTCCTTCAGAATCTTATAATCCAAATAAAATCCATTGAATTCTAAAAACATATCTATAAAATTTTTAATCCGAGACTTGTACTCTTTATCTTCTAGGAGTTGATGAAATATTGTACTATAATAATTACTCGAATTATCTGCTTTTGAAGGTTGATAATTTAAGTAGAGTTCATGGTTAGTTTTTTTTGCCTGGGATACAAAATACTGAACATAATTTTTATAGGGTAATATACCAAAAGAAATTTGACTGGGTAGATTTAGAGCTAATTCATCAACTTTTTCATTAATACCAAGATTGACTATAATTATAGCTATTTTATTTTTAGTCGACACATTCTTATCAAAGGCTTGACTATTATTACCATAATTTTCTACCATAAAATTAAAATCATCAGTATCTTCTAGAGAAGAATAAGATTCTTTTTGTACTCTGTATGTAAAATTTCCTGATAAATTCTGACTCGATGCTACGTCATTAATATTAAATTTATAAAAATGCTTAATTTTTTGGGCATAATCTAATCTCTGAGGATGAAGAACAAATGCCCACAAAAACATCATAACTAAAAATATAAAAAAAAGAGTTATACTGAACAAACTTAAATATTTTGTATAATTTTTCATATTAGTTACTAAAATTTTACTTATTACCTTTTGATTGAGATAAATTTTTAATCCCTAAACTGTATATAAGATCTACAGCTCTTATATATTGAAAATCATAATTATATCTTTTAGAAAATCTAGTATAATCATCAGATATATTCTTTTTTTGAGATTTTTGTATTTCTATATTTCGACCTTTTGTATTATATTTACTTAAATAAGATTTAGTTAACGGAGTTTTAGGAACATTTGATATATTAACCTCTGGTAGAATTTCTCTTTGAGTAACGAAAATATCTGGACTTACTCCCTCAGCATTGACAGATGTGCCATTTGGTCTGTAATACTGAGACGTAGTAATTTTTATAATGGAATCATTATTTAGTTGCCTTGAATGTTGTACCAATCCTTTTCCAAAAGTATTTTCTCCCAATAAAATAGCCCTTTTATGGTCTTGCAGAGCAGATGCAACTAGCTCTGCAGAAGAAACGGTTTTAGAGTTAATCAAAACAACCAAAGGCACATTAGGCCCTTTTTCAGCATTTTCTGATGAAAAATATTCTTCATCATATTTTTTATTTCTACCTATAATTTTTGTAATTAAACCAGAGCTAATAAAGTACTCGGAAACATTCAGAGCCTCTTCCAGAATACCTCCAGTATTATCTCTTAAATCTAGAACAATGCCAAATAATTTTTTGTTATAAAATTTAATTTTGGACTCAGATTCTTTAACAGATCTTTTTAAATCATTAATAGTTCCAGGTAAAAAATGACCAATTTTAATATAAGCAACTCCTCCTTCTTTAAAGATATCAAAATCATATTGAACATTAAAAATTTTAATATATTCACGCTTAAGCTCCACTTCTTTTCTCTCTCTTGATTGAGCCTTTAGAATAGATATACTAACCTTAGTTCCAGATTCTCCCTTTAACTCAGAAACAAAGCTTTCAATCTCATCCTCTGAGGCAAAGTTAATATCGTAACCATCAATAGCAATAATCCTATCACCTCTAACAATGCCTGCCTTTGATGCAGGAGAATCCTCAAAAACATCAACAACACTTAAAAAAAAACTTCCCTCCTCATTTTTTTGCTTTACACTTAAAATGCCAATTCCTGAAAAAAAATTACTATCTACATTTCTTTCAACAATTTCAGATTTTGTATAATAACCAGAAAAGGGATCTAAAGAAAAAACCATTCCTTTTATAGCATTATCTATCAGAGATTGATAATTTGGTTCATTTAGATATTCTTGTGATATATGCTCAAAGGCTTCTTGGAATTGCCTATAATATTTAGAGAAGTCTTTAGAATTTTTAGTATTATTTTGAGCTTCTTCTAATAATTTATCCTCATAAGAGAGGACAAAAGAAAAGCAGCTAAAAAATATAAAAACGCTACAAACTCTCTGCAAAACTCTCTTAAGAAAAAATCTGCTATTAACTTTTAACATAACAATCCTCTGTAAGTTTTACACAAAACATTTTACTCAGTAAATACAAAAATGTACAACACATTATTAATAAAATCTCTAAAAGATATCAATCATATCCCACATGCAAGGACAAAAACGTTATAAAATTGCTATATAAATTTTACCAATATGTCACATTTTATCACTTTTTATTTTTATTTGCATTCATTGATAAATCTCTATAAAGTGAGCTATATGCTCTGAATAAAATAAATACTTAATCAAAAATTAATGAATAAAAAAAAATTATATATCAAGACATATGGTTGCCAGATGAATATTTATGATTCATTAAAAATAGAAGAATTATTGTATCCTTTAGGTTTTTCTCACTGCAATGAGATATCTGAATCTGATGTTATAATATTAAACACTTGTCATATAAGGGAGAAAGCTGCAGAAAAAACATATTCAGAGCTAGGGAGAATAAAAAAAACACATAATAATAATTTACGAAAAAAACTATCAAAGAGAATAATAGTAGTTACAGGTTGCGTTGCACAGGCTGAGGGAGAAGAAATATTTAACAGAGCTCCCTATGTAGATATAGTAATAGGCCCTCAGTCCTACCATAATCTGCCAAATTTAATAGAGCAAGTTGAAAAAAAGGAAGATACACATATCCTATCCTTAGATTTTATAGATAAAGCAAAATTTGATAATTTACCAATAAAGAGCTACAACTCTACAAGTCCTACAAGTTCTTTCCTCTCAATACAAGAGGGTTGTGATAAATTCTGTACATTTTGCGTAGTTCCCTATACCAGGGGTAGTGAATTTTCAAGAAATGTGGAAAATATATATAGAGAAGCACTAAATTTGGTATATCAAGGCTCGAAAGAAATATATCTACTTGGACAGAACGTAAATGCTTATCATGGCATATCTTCATTAAACGAAGAATTTACATTATCTCGTTTGATAAAGCACTTATCGAAAATAAAGGACTTACAAAGAATAAGATACACAACATCTCACCCCAAAGACATGTCGGATGATTTAATACAAGCACATGCAGAAGAAAAAAAATTAATGCCCTTTCTTCACCTACCAGTACAATCCGGCTCAGATAAGATTCTAAAAAAAATGAATAGAAGGCATTCAAAAAAAGATTACTTAAAAATAATAGAAAAATTAAAAGTAAAATGCCCTAATATAGCTCTTTCTTCAGACTTTATAGTAGGATTTCCTGAGGAGACGGATCAAGATTTTAGAGAAACATTAGACCTTGTAAAGGAAGTGGGTTATGCTAATTCTTATTCCTTTAAATACAGCCCTAGAATAGGCACTCCCGCGCAAACAAGAGAGCAAATAGCAGATAAGTTAAAATCTGAAAGACTAGCCATATTACAAGAATTACTCTCAAAACAAAGATTAAAATTCAACAATGACTGCTTGAATAAAAATATGGAAGTATTATTTGAAAAAAAAGGAAAATTTGAAAACCAGCTAGTCGGTAGAACCGAGTACCTACAATCTGTCTACATAGAAAGCAAAGAGAATCTCATAGGAAAAATAAGAAAAGTAAAAATTACTGAAACATTTGATAACGCACTTAGAGGAAAATTAGCCTAAAAGAGCAATTGGTATCAGAAATAAATGAAAATATTCTACAAAGCAATAAAATACTTGTTCATTTGCCTTACTTTAGTTTTTATAGTATTTGCATGCGTTATATATCACTTTAACAAAGATCTTCCTGATTATTCAACATTAAGATTCTATCATCCTCCCCTTACATCAAGAATTTTTTCACATGATGGACTTTTGATGGATGAGATTTATGAAGAAAATAGAGTTTTTGTTAAAATTAGCTATGTTCCTCATATTGTAAAACAAGCATTTATTGCAGCAGAAGACAAAAATTTTTTCTCTAATCCTGGTGTAGATATATTTAGACTATTCAAAGCTGCCTTAGTAAATATTCAAAAAGGAGGAAAGTTCCATCAAGGAGGCTCAACAATAACTCAACAAGTAGTAAAAACATTTTTTCTCTCACCAAAAAAATCTCTAACAAGGAAGATAAAGGAAGTTATTTTAGCCTATAAAATATCCAGAATTTTTTCAAAAGAAAAAATTCTAGAACTGTATCTGAATCAGATTTACTTTGGGAATAATTCATATGGAATATTTTGTGCATCTTTAAATTATTTCAATAAGCCTTTAGATAAAATAGAGATAGAAGAAGCCGCACTTCTAGCAGCTCTTCCAAAATCTCCTTCAAAACTAAATCCTTTTAAAAATTATGACCTTGCTATGACAAGGAAAGATTACGTATTAAAGCAAATGTTGGAAAATCAAGCTATTTCAGAACAAGAATATCAAATAGCAAAGAGTAAAATTATTACATTAGAAAGATTTACAAAAGTCAATAAACTTGAAAGTGGTTATTATGCAAATCAAGTAAAAAGAGAAGTAATTAGCATGTTCGGAGAAGAATACCTAAACAAAGCAGGTCTTACAATAATATCTTGTATGGACTCAGAAATACAAAAACAAGCTCAACATTCTTTAAGGTCTGGCCTACTAAGACATGATAAAAAAAATGGCTATAGAGGTCCCTTATCTAAAATAAATATAAAAAATTGGCAAAAAGAATTAAATGAAGTTTCCTGTCAAAAAATCTCAAATACCGAGTTAGCAGTAATTTTAGATATGCAAGACTTAACCGTAAAAATAGGACTTTGTGATGGATCCACATCATCAATAAACCTACAAAAAATTTCTTGGCTTCAAAATATGATCGAACCAGAAGAATTAACTACTCTATTTTCTATAGGAGACGTGTTATTAGTAACACTAAAAAATAGAGCCTATCTAATAGAACAATTCCCAGAGAACAATGGAGCTATAATAGTAATTGAACCTGATTCAGGAAAAGTAATTGCACTAGAGGGAGGATATGATTTTAATATAAGTCAATTTGATAGAGCAACACAGGCAACAAGACAAATTGGTTCACTAATAAAACCATTTATTTACCTAAGTGCACTAGAAAAAAATATAGCACCTAACGAAATTTTCTATGACGAATATACAGAAATTTTTCAAGGTAATGACATTCCTTTTTGGTCTCCCAAAAACCACGATGACAAATTCCTAGGACCTGTAACTCTTAGAAAATCTCTAGAAAAATCTAGAAATGCTTCTACAGTAAGAATAGCCCAAGCAACAGGTAAAAATAAAATCATTTCAACTCTAAAAAAATTTGGCATCAGTGATAACATACTCCCAATAGATGCTCTAGCCCTTGGAAGCCTTAACACAACATTAGAAAAAATCACCACAGCATATTCTGTATTTGCCAATAAAGGACGAGCTGTTATTCCACATTACATAGAATTAATAAAAGACTACAAAGGAAACATTATATATAAAAGAGATTATAGAGAATGCAGTAATTGTTCTTTTCCTCAAAAATTGATTGATTCAACAAATAGTAATATTCTAGAATATTTTCCTAAAGTAGAAAAAAAACAACATGAGAGACTAGTAGATAGTGCAACAAATGCTCAAATGGTTTCACTTCTCGAAGGAGTAGTAAAAAGAGGAACAGCAAAAGGACTATTAAGTTTGAACAAAACATTTGCAGCTAAAACAGGAACAACAAATAATAGCATAGATACCTGGGTAGTAGGTTTTACCCCTAATATTTCAGTTGGAGTATTTGTAGGTAACGATATCTCAAAAAGCTTAGGAGAAAAAATATATGGAGCAAACACAACTCTTCCAATCTTATTAAATTTTATGCTAAATACCTTTAAACATAGACCTTCCGTAAATTTTAAAATTCCTAAATCTATCAATCTCATGCCAATTAATTATCATACAGGAGAGATAATAACAACCACTCAAGAAAATACATCACAAGAAGAGGATATTATAATAGAGTATTTTAAATAACCAAACACACAGAAAGAGCTCTATAAAATAAATGATTACTTGTTATTATCAAAACACTTTCTCTATTTAGAAGAAAGAACTTTAGCCCTTGAAATAAAAGAATCTAAGATTTTGTTCTGAGCAATATTTTTCATGACTTTAAACAAAGTATTTAACCAAAAAGACTTGAAAGACACGTCAATCATAAATTCTACAAGACTATATTCTATAAAATCTCTTATCCGCCAACAATTATTAAGATAATGCAAATCCTGCGAATAGGCTTTAGTATTTACAGTATAAATTTTTTGTTCTAAGTTCAAATCATCAAACGATATAAAATGCTCTACCTCAGACCTATAACTAAAAATATAGGACTTAAATCTAATTTCAAGATCTGCAACAAAACAACCACTCTCCTGAGAAAAGAGACTCACCTTCTCACACCAAGGCAAAAATTCAGGATATTTTTCTACATCAGTGATAACCTGGTATATAACATCTGAGGGCAGAAGTATCTTTTTACGTTTATAAATTAAACTCATTAAAAATAAAATAACTTAAAGTAGCGTACAAATTATATACAGAATACCACTTTTAATTATGAGTGCTGTCTAATATATAGCAATTTATATATTCTTTGAGAGCAACATTCAACTCATGTATTTTATCTCTAAAAAAATGATCTCCTCCTTCAATAATCGAATACTCAATTTTAGTATTTTTTTGTCTAGAAATTTTATACACAAATTTTTCAACATCTTCTTCAACAACAACACTATCTTGATTTCCTTGAATAATAATTCCTGGTATTGGACATGGGTATAAAAAACTAAAGTCGTATTTATTAACAGGAGGAGCAATAGCTATAAAATCGGTTACTTCAGGCCTACGCATAATCAATTGTAGAGCAATCCATGCTCCAAAGGAAAAGCCTGCTATAACAATTTTTTTGGATGAGGGATTGCGCATTTGAAGCCAATCAAGAGCGGCCGCGGCATCTGACAACTCTCCAATTCCTTTTTTAAATTCTCCCTCAGAGCGTCCTACGCCTCTAAAATTAATCCTAAAAACATTAAACCCACTCTCATAAAGAGCCTTATAAGTGTTAAAAACAACTTTATTATTCATAGTTCCTCCATAAGAAGGATGAGGGTGCAAAACCAAAGCTGATTGAATATTGTTTTTTATAACTTCAGTATAATTACCTTCTATCCTACCCCCAGGCCCATTAAAAAAAACTTCCGACATATAATCCTATTACTTATTATAAATTAATTCCTATTCTTAAAAAAGTAAATCACTTAATATTTTGTCCGAATTACACCAATAAAGGTAACTACTCACTAGTAACAACCATGCCAAACAAAGCCTATGCAATAATACTTTATATTAGCAAAAAAAAGCAACCCCCTAAGTACTATCAAAATAAGAATAACTCTAACTTAAAAATTCCAATAATTTATTATCTTCTTTTTTGTAACAAAAAGCTAAAATACGAAAAAAGAAAAAAGGCTCCACAAATAACAAATATACTAATAAGGGAAACATAAGCAGGAATTTTTATAAAAAATGAGATCAAAATTTTACATCCTATCAAAATTAACAACATAGCAAGAAGCAACTTGACATGTTTAAACTTAAGTAAAACTCCTTCAAGAACAAAAAATAAAGAGCGAAGCCCCATAATAGCAAATATATTAGAACTATATACTATATATAGGTCCTGAGTAATTCCAAATATAGTAGGTATGCTATCAATAGCAAATACAAGATCTACAAATTCTATCAAAATCAATGCCACGAATAATTTTGTAATATAATATTTTCCATCTATTTTGATAAAAAAGTTATCTCCCTCAATTTTAGGATATATATTAAAATGCCTATTAAGGAATTTATATAGATACATATTTTCTATTTTTTTCTCAGGCTCTTTTTTCTTGATATATAGCAAAATTGTTTTTAAACCTGTAAATATAATAACGACTCCCATCAAATATAAAGCCCATTCAAAATAATGTAATACCGCGCCCCCAACAAAAATAGCAATACCCCTTAAAACAATAACTCCAATAATTCCGTATAAAATAACTCTATGCCTAAATTTTTGTGGCACTTGAAGAAAATCTAATATACCAATCATTAAAAATAAATTATCAATAGAAAGAGTTTTTTCTAAAATAAAACCTGTAAGATACTCCCTTCCAGAATCAGGGCCTTTTATATAAGAAACATAAAAGCTAAAAACCATCCCTACCAAAACATAAAAAATACTCAAATATAAAAATTTTTTACTTGTTTGATCTGAATTTTTTCTGATAAAAAAAACATCTACTAAAAAAAGTAAAATAAGAACAGCAAAAAATATAATCCACTTAAGCATCAATTATATACCACATCTATATAAACAACTATTATCCTAAAATTTTTAACACATAAAAAAAACTACATCCATAAACCATGAATTTTTATAAAAAAAAACTATAAGACTCAGACAAAAAGTTCCTTTTTTGTCATAAAATTCTAAATTCAAGCTCGTATAAAATATTTTTTGCAAAAAAGAATATATAGTATTATAATGTGAGTGCGTCTGCAATATTATTTACTTATGATATTATTGCTTATGCTATGGTAATAAAAAATTATTTGGAATAGGAATATCGGACTCGAGGGCGGTACTCGACGCTTCCACGCATGTGAATTTAGGGAGCGAAATTAGTTTCGACGTATTCAATAAAAATATAATTTTTACTCAGTATGATACTGCTGGTTGTTATAACAAAAGGTCTAAAAATAAACGCAAACGATAATAGGCGTTATGAAGCATTAGCTGCTTAATTGCTTTTAATGTTTCGTGGGGTTAGAGGGCGTTACCTTGCAACAGAAAAGCCCTCAAAAAAATATAAAAACCAATTCTCCTTGTGAATTGTTCGATTATTTTTAGTATTCATGCTATTCTCATTTGATGAGAACTATCCCGAATTTTAATAAATTCATTAAAAAACATGAATAGCATAAATTATCCTTTACTAATAAATAAAGCAATGCTTGGAATAATAAGAGATGTTCTTAAAAAATTACAAAAAAAATCCTTTCATGGATTTGAGTGCTTTTATGTCTCATTTCTTATAGAGGAAGGAGTAATATTATCTAAAACTCTGAGGAAAAAACATCAAAAGGAATTAATGATAGTATTACAAGATCAGTACCAAAATCTGGAAGTTTTAAAAAACAAATTTATAGTGTCTCTTTATTTTGATAATATATTAGAAACAATTGAAGTCCCTTTTAAATCAATTACATATTTTGCAGATCCTGCATATAATTTTGTTCTACAGTTTAAGCAAGACTCTGGTATCAATTCCTCAGCATTCTATGAAAAAAAGTTAGAAAGTAAGCACATATGTAGAAAAAACTATAAAGACCCACTTCAAAAAAAAATATCTTGTGCTAAAATTATAGATTTTTATTCCTATGAGAGATGATTAATTTTAAAGATAAAATAAATATACATATATAGTTTAACATATCTGTCTTGGACAATGAGAAAAGTAGTTATATATACAGATGGTTCGTGCTCTGTCAATCCGGGCCCTGGAGGCTGGGCAGCATCATTGAACTTCGTAGAGGAAGGAGTAATAAAATCTATTTCAGGTTCAGTTCAAAGTACCACCAACAACAAGATGGAATTATTGGCTCCTATTAAGGCTCTTCAAGAGTTAACGGAAAGTTTTCAAATATCGTTATATACAGATAGTCAATATGTAAAAAACGGAATAACAATTTGGAGACATAAGTGGGAACAAAATAATTGGCGTACAAGCAACAAGAAAGAAGTTAAGAACATGGATCTTTGGAAAGAACTTATTAAACAAACAAATAAACACTTTATTAATTGGTTTTGGATTAAGGGACATGATATGAACTTAGAAAATAATAGAGTAGACAAATTAGCTCGTGATGCTAGAATGAAATCCTAGATAATATTGGATTAAAAATTAAGGTATTAATAATGCATTGGTTTTTCAAATTTTACATAAGATGTTTTTGCAAAAAAATTCACGAAGATTATTTAGGAAATGAATATTTCATTTCGCCGGATAAGAACTATTTAGGCAAAAATAAAAGATTCGTAATTTATAGCGAAACTAATAGATCTCTTGATACGTCATATGTACCTGCACTCGAACACGCGTGGTTGCATTATCTAATAGATAAAATGACCCCTTATCTTTCAAAATCAAAGCCATTCCCTTGGGAAAAAAAACATAAAGGCAACCTATCTGGAACAAAAAAAGCCCATAATCCCTATCATTAACATATGGTACTTCAACTAATAAACTTTCATCCAAAATCATATATTTAGTTTTTACCTTTTTTAACATACTGAAAATAGACTATGAAATATAGTATATTCGAAATTTTAATAGGATTTATCGTTATTTTTGTTTCCCTTGGAGCATTAATTTTTTTCTCTTCTACAGGAAATGAATTAAAAAATTCTAAAAATTATTATCTCCTAGAAGCTGAGTTCAAAAATATTGAAGGTATAACCCTTAAAAGCGAAGTTAAATTATCTGGAATCACTATAGGATATGTTAAGGATATTAAATTTACTAATGATTATTATGTTCTACTTAAGCTATCAATCAAAAATGAAATAAAAATACCTATAGATTCAAAGGCAGTAATAAAAAGTGCTGGCTTATTCGATCATAAATTTATATCTGTTAAAATTGGTAGTGATAAAAAATATCTATCCGCAAATGATAAAATTGTTCTGACTGAGTCCGCTTTAAATTTAGAAGAAATAATTAATAGATTTTTTTATGTATTTAGTATGAAATAATTACATATAGACATACTTAACAGTTTAAACATCTCTATCATCAGAATAAAATTTAAAAATAAAGATATTTTGTGAGTAAAGTTTTTGAATATATTTCTTTAATGAAGCCAAGGGTTTTGTTATTAGTAATATTTACTACTATTTGTGGATTAATAGTTGCACCCGAAAATATCACATTTTTTAAGAGCTTTTTTTCTATTTTTGCGACAACACTTGGAGCTGGAGGAGCCGCAGCAATAAATATGTGGTATGACAGAGATATAGACAAAATAATGCTCAGAACTGCCAAAAGAGCTATCATAAGGGAGGTAATAACGCCAAAAGAGGCCTTTATTTTTGGAATAGTGCTAAGTTTTATAGCAATCTTGGTCATGTCTACATTAGTAAACCTAATTTCTGCTATAATACTTGGCTATGCAATATTTCACTACACAGTAGTATACACAGTTCTACTAAAGAGATCGTCGATCCAAAATGTAGTCATAGGCGGACTATCAGGAGCATTATCTCCCTTGATAGGGTATAGCAGTATATCCTCTAGCATCACAAAAGAATCGTTTATCTTATTTCTAATAATATTCCTGTGGACTCCACCACATTCCTGGGCGATAGCAATATTTCGATTAGATGATTACAAAAATTCTCATGTACCAATGATGCCTGTAATAAAAGGTATAGATTATACTAATAAGTATATCTTGATATATAGTATATTATTAATTACCAGTGCTTTTTTTCCGTATATATTTAATATAGCCGGCATTGTCTACCTCATAACATCCTCTATTTTAGGCGTTGTACTTCTAGCTTATGTATATAGGCTCTACAATAATAAAAACGAAATCGATATAAAACAAAATGCAAAAAACTTGTTCTCATTTTCGCTCATATATCTTTTTCTTATATTTTTAGCAATAAGTCTACAGCTGTGAATTACTCTTCAATTTTATAATTAAAGAATTTAGTTGGATCTATAGCAGTTTTGTCTTTTCTCATACCAAAATATAATTGTGTTTCATCTACTTTACCTGTTTTTCCTACATAACCTATAATTCTACCTTTTTGAATAAATTGTCCTGTTGTTAAAACAACACTTTCTAAATGAGCATAAATATGAACCAAATTTTGATTATTTATTTGAACAATGACTAAATTACCAAAAGTAGAATCAAAATCTGAATAAATAACCTTTCCATCAAGTGCAGCTAAAACCTTAGCTCCCTTTGGAGCTTTAATGTTAATTCCTTTGTTTATAACTCCCTTAGGAGATTTATAACCAAATCCCTTGATTATAACTCCATCTACTGGTTTGAGCAAAGGAATGGTTTGATTGGGCAGATTATTTTTCTCTTCTGAGACACCTACTGTTGAAATTTTTTTTTTCGTATTTTTACTTACTTCAGGAATAGTATTTTCTATATTAATTTTCAGAACTTGAAACTCTTTTATTGAGTAGGGAGGAGTTAACCTATTTAATTTGACAATATCATGTATTGTTTGGTTGTAATTAATAGCTATATCCTCTATAGTTTCACCTTTTTGAACTTCATGATATATAATATCCTTATTACTTAGGTAGGAATTTTCTTCTAAATCTTTGACATCAATAGTTTTATTATTACTAGTTAATCTACTCTGTTGGGGAGAAGATGTTTTATCTATTTTGTCTACTACAGGCTTAAGTGTATTATGTAGATTAGAAAAATATTTTACATGGGAATCATATTTATGCTCTATAGGTGCAGGAATATCTCGCCCAGTACAAGAACTACAGCAATATATTACAATGAAAAAACAACTAAATTTTTTAAATTTTTCTTTTAAACAATACATATCTTACTTCTATAATCGTATATATCTCCAAAGAATATATTTTGAAATTTATTTTCTCGAACTTTTATTTTAATAGACCCATCATCATTAACACTGTAAAAAATTCCAGAAATATTTTTTGTACCGTCCCATATATTTATATGTTCATTAATTCTGAAAGCATTTTGTAACCATTTCACCTTTATTTCTTGAAAACTATACTTGCCTTGTAGGTAATAAGAAAGATCTCTATCTAAATGTGTTACGATACTATTTAACAAAAAATCTGCACTAGTTTCAACACCAAGTTCTAAAAGACTAATTGCAGAATTTTTAAGCTCTACAGGATAAGATGAGACATTTATACCAATTCCTATAATAAAGAAATCTTCCTGCTTATATTTTAAAGATTCAACTAATATTCCCGATATTTTCTTATAATTCACCAAGACATCATTAGGCCATTTAACATGAATTTTATGAGATAACTTATGTTTTAAGAACAACTCTCTCAGAACAGCGCTAATTGCCGCAGAGACAAGAAAATTCATCTGAGACTTTTGCTCTGCTGTGACTATCTTATTGTGGAGCATAATAGAGAAGGTAAGAGAGTTCTGATCAGATAACCACTTTCTTCTTCTTTGTCCTTTACCCGATGTCTGTGTGTAGGCCCAGATTAAAAAATCTCCGACTACTCCGCTCAGTGCAAGTCTTACAGCCTCATCATTAGTATTATCTATGGAATCAAAAATAAGAAAATTATATTTCTTTAACCAGTTAAGCCTCATAAAGATTCCATAGAAAAAACATATTGCTTAACTATTAATTGCCTCTTTCCAAGACATGGCTTCTCCCCCTTTACCTAAAACAAGCTTATTATTTTCAGAATAACTAGCTGCTAAAAATGAACGAGTAGTAGAAATGATCTTGACTGGCTTTATCTTCTGTCCTTGATATAAGTACTCTCTAGATTTTGATCTTTTTTCAGTGTTATTTTTAGAAACACCCTTTCCCTGTGCCATAACTATTTACCATATTAAAATATATATTTTAAAACTTATCTTAATGATTATCTACTATTCAAAAACATTGGTCAACATATCAAACGATTTCTAATGAAAATATTAGAACATGTTACCCTTTATTTTAGACATCTTTTTTAAAAGATTTTTCATTTTATTAAACTTTATAATCAATTTTTCAACATCTCTGATAGAGGTGCCAGAGCCAAGAGATATTCTTTTTTTTCGAGAAAGATTTAGTATTTCCGGAATGGATCTTTCTTTCTGTGTCATAGACAGTATTATAGATTTATACATCTTAAAACTGCTTTGATCTATAGAATTAATTTTTGGTAGAGAACTTCCTATATTAGGCAGCATATTAAGCATTTTAGACATACCACCCATTTTACCTACCATCTGAATTTCAGACAAAAAATCATTAAAATCAAAAGTACCACTTTTAATTCTAGATTTTTTAGTTTCCACAGATTTTTTATCTGTAAGCTCAGAAATTTTTTCTACAAGAGTTTCTAAATCTCCCATTCCAAGGACTCTAGAAACAATTCTTTTTGGTTCAAAATTTTCAAAATCTTCTAGATGTTCTCCACTACTAAAAAATTTTACAGGTTTTTTTATGGCATAAGTTACACTAAGAGCAGCTCCTCCTTTTGCATCACCATCAATTCTCGAAATAATAAGAGAACTTATATCTAATTTTTGATTAAATACTTCAGATATTTCAACAGATTTTTGTCCCATCATAGAATCAATTACTAAAATTGTTTCTTTAGGTGCTAAAAACTCTTTTAATTCAATAGATTCCTCTATCATATCCTGATCTACGTGTAGCCTTCCTGCTGTATCGTAGATTACAACGTCATAAAATTCTTGATTTGAAACTTGTATAGCTCTTTTTGCAATATCTATAACTTTTTCATTTTGCACTATTGGTAGTGAGTCTATATTTATTGAATCTGCAAGTATTTTTAATTGCTTTTGCGCTGCTGGTCTATATATATCTAACGAAACTAGCAATACTTTTTTATTCTCTTTTTTAAGCTTTAAAGCAAGCTTTGCGGATGCTGTTGTCTTTCCACTTCCTTGTATTCCCACTAGCAAGATATTATTTACTTTTTGAGGAGAAAGAACTAAATGAGAATTTAGATCCTTACAACTTAAGAAGTCTACCATTTGATCATAGAGAATTTTACTTAAATTTTCTTCAACAGAATTTAATTCAAGTAATTTTTGTTCTAAGATCTTCTTGTTTACTTCAAATATATAGTCTTTAACAAATTCCAAACTCACATCTGCATTTATTAAGTTATCTTTTATTTCTTCTAAAAGATTTGATAGATGCTCTTTTCGTAGTTCTGAATGGGACCTAAGCTTATTAAAAATGCTTACAAAACCTTGACTTAAAGTATTAAACATTATTTTTTACTAATACTATTACTAATTATTACTAATACTATAAACATTGAAAAAATTTATCCTAAACCATAAAAAGACTTGCCACAAGTATGAACATGTGATTATACTCTGTCCGCAGATAAAAATCTATATTTTAGAATTTAAATCTTGCCTCATAAAATGTTTTGAGTTAGAATTCACTTCTAAACATAAGTACTTACTATTGTAGTAAATATTTGATATGTTAAATGTTCTTGTAATAGCCTAAGAGATTCAATAGGTTATTTCAATAAGTTATTTTGTTATTCAATAATTTTTTTTATATGTCTTCTAAAAAAGGCAAAGGGCTTTTACTAAGGCTAGTTAGTAGCGCTAATACTGGATATTTTTTGGTAAGAAAACGAAATCCCAAAAAGCTACCGGGAAAACTATCTTTTATGAAATATGACCCTAAAATTAGAAAACATGTCTTGTTTAAAGAAGCGAAGATGAAATAATATATTGTTAATGGACTTACTAACTAAATGGTCAGCACCTAAACAGTAAGTACGTTTATATAGACAGTCCTTCATAGGTAGTCTAAATTAATTAATATAATCAAATACGAATAAATTTTTATATGGCAGTAAAGATTAGGTTAGCAAGAATCGGTAGAAAAAAGAGACCTTGTTATAGAATAGTTGTTGCAAATTCTAGGGCTCCAAGGGATGGAGATTTTATAGAAAAAATAGGAACCTATAATCCTCTATTAGAAAAAGGCAAGAGATTTGCATATAATTTTGAGAAAATTTTACTTTGGTTAAAAAAAGGGGCTGTTCCATCTGATAGAATCAAGAAGTTCCTTTCACTAGAAAAAGAAGAAAATCTTAATTTAATACCTCTGAAAATCAGGGATAGTTTTCAACAGATATCAAAAGATAAATCACAATAATTTAAATTATCTTAGTGCTAATTAAATTTAAGAATGCAAAATTTAAACAGTCTAATTAAGAAAACTTGTCATACAAATTATTTTTATAATATCAATTTAGTAGTGGTATTGCTTTGAACAAATTTTTTTTAGCATTTTTTTTGTGTTTGCTACTTAATTCATGTACTTCGAATAAATCAAATAGTATGTACTACAACGTTGAGAATAACTCTCAAGACGGGCGCATCTCGGCTCAGAATTTAATTATTCCTCCCCACTATCGTGCTGAGTTAAAAACAACTGAATAAATAGAGACAACCAGCCACTCAAAAGGGGGCTCGTAATATATTCACCTTTTATTTACGATACTATTTTTACTTTAGTTTAATACTAGATTTCAGAAAAATTTGATTTGCAATGTATAAAGAAAGCAAACTCAAAAAAATCTTCACAAAATTGGTGTAGAATTACCTATTACTTCAACAGCACCTTCTTCTACTTCAAAAGCACCTTCTTGGTTTACTTGTTCTAGATTTTGTTGATTAATATCTTCTATATTGGATCCTAAGTTTTCTTGAAAAATAGTATCCTTCTCAACATTGTTATCCTCCTGGTCTGTAGAACCTTTACTATGACATAAAAAAGTACCAATTACAGATATACAACTTACTATTTTAGGTAGAATTTGTGAAATGTGCCCTAAAAAAATATTTACATTTTCTATTTTACTGGGATTTGAGTTTTTATTCTCTGAAACGTGCATATTAACCTATTTATTAATTAATTAATGTTATTAAATTAATTTTATAATATTTTGACAAACTTGTAAAGAATTACACAATTTACCTTGGATAAAATATATTAAGAAACACTTTATCTACTTTCATTCTATTGTATCAATAAGCCGACTCCCTGAATTTATAACAACTCCTATATCTACATTATAATGATTCTGAAAAAAAATTTCTCACATTACTTTATAATAAATTATCAATTTAAATTTCTTGCTGTGAATTTTTTTCTTATTTTATAACACCTTTTATCTTAAGCAATAACACTAAGCAATATTTTATTGTAAAAGATTCAGGTAAAATTATTAATTTTCTTATGTGTACTCTTACCTTAATTGGAAAGAGTTTAGAAATTTATATCCCCCTATCAAAACTATTTTTTTTCTAGATTATTAGTAGCAGTTTACCTAAATCAAAAGTATCTATCTCTAACCTCTTAAACAATTAAAAAGGAATTAATTAAAAGGAATTCTTATATAAGCAGACTATACTAGAAAAATCTGTATAAAGCTACATTTCTTCAACACAATTAACCAATACTACCTATATAAATTTTCAAAAATTAAGAGCAACTCAATATTTTAATATAATAATTGAAAAAAATTACCCCGATTTTGAGATATTCTTAATAAGAGTGAGGAAACTCTCCACAAACAAAACTTTCTAGATATAGATTACATCAAAATAAAACAATCTCTGTCTACGAAATCCCCCTTGTTCCTATATTTAAAGTAGTAGCCCGCAGCCCTTATATAAATAATAACATAACAACTTTTAATGTAAGAAGTACAAAAAAATAAAATAAGTAAAAAGATAAAGATAGTGAAAGAGCATTTTATAAGGAGGTAATCCAGCCGCAGGTTCTCCTACGGCTACCTTGTTACGACTTCACCCCAGTCGCTAATTCTACCATAAATAGCTGCCTCTTGCGTTAGCTCACTAGTTTCAAGTAAAACCAACTCCCATGGCGTGACGGGCAGTGTGTACAAGGCCCGATAACGTATTC
>CAYPDK010000014.1:0-66874 GCA_964409505.1 uncultured Rickettsiaceae bacterium | reverse complement strand
ATATTTCTAGCAAAGTTTAATTGTAGGAGTAAAGACACTTATTTAGATTACTGATGCAGTACGCTTCCTTTAACTGTCGGCTGCTTAAAAGACAGATACTGAGTTGGATTAGCATGTTCACATAATTTAACGCCTAGATTTAATTTCGGGTCCTTAGACGGCGAGATGCGAATATTTCAACCAGACTATGGCTCTTAGCCCACATAGTCTGTCTGCTATACTGTAAAGTACCGACATTCGGAGTTTAGTTAAGTTTAGTAAGTCGTTAAGACCCCCTAGCCTATCTAGTGCTCTACCTTCGATACTAAATATATAACGCTCTACCTAAATAGATTTCGCGGAGAACCAGCTATATCCGAGTTTGATTGGCCTTTCACCCCTAACCACAAATCATCCCCTAATTTTTCAACATTAGTGGGTTCGATCCTTCCCTAGATATTACTCTAGCTTCAATCTGTTCATAGTTAGATCACTCGGTTTCGGGTGTAATCCATCGAACTAAATCGCCCTATTCAGACTCGCTTTCGCTACGCCTACACTTAACAGCTTAAGCTTGCTCGATAAATTAAGTCGCTGACCCATTATACAAAAGGTACGCCGTCACAAATAATAAATTATTCGCTCCGACTGCTTGTAAGCATTTAGTTTTAGTATCTATTTCACCCCCCTCTCGGGGTACTTTTCACCTTTCCCTCACGGTACTAGTTCACTATCGGTCACTGGAGAGTACTTAGGCTTAGAGGGTGGGCCCCCTATCTTCAGACAAAATTTCACGTGTTCCGCCCTACTCAAGAGTTCTAAAAATTTTTACCTATACAGGGCTATCACCTATTATTGCTAACCTTTCCATGTTATTTTAGTTATTAAATTAGAACTACTGGCCTGATCCGCTTTCGCTCGTCACTACTCACGGAGTATCTATTGATTTCCTTTCCTTCAGTTACTTAGATATTTCAGTTCACTGAGTTTACCTCATATAAATATTTTATTCTCTATATGATATCTGCAAAGCAGATGGGTTTCCCCATTCGGAGATCTCCGGATCAAAATTTATTCACAATTCCCCGGAGCTTATCGCAGTGTATTACGTCCTTCATCGCCTTCCAATGCCAAGGCATCCACTAAATGCTCTTATTATTATTTTTAAGAAAACTACATTAAATTAATATATGCAGAATTAACATTATACATCTCATAACATCATCACTCACACGATAATATTATCGCGGTGTTTGAAGCTTTATTTTACACTTTTAAAACAGCCAAATCCCAGCTAAATCTTTACACTTACCTTAAAATATTAGATAAATCTAGGATTCCTCAAAAACTTTATACAAATTTTCTTAGAAGGACAGATTAACAGCCTTATAAGATGAAATCAACAAATATCTCAAAAAATATTACATTTTATTATTCTACAAAATTTTGATAAAACTCTCTATTTTCTTATTCGCAAGTATTAGCATGTGAATCGTAATATTATCCTGACTTTTTATATCATCTATAAAATTTTGAAATACAGGGTAAGAATTTTTCTTTTCCCTAAGGAACCTTATGGACTCAATAAAAAATTGCTCTTTTTTAGATTGAGATTTATAAAGATTTGCTACAAAAGATACTATTCTTTTTTGTTTATCATATAGATCATCCTTTATTGATTGTACTGATAATTTATTCCAATATTGTCCATTTAATTGTTTTTCTAATAACTCTCTCAAGAGATCAAAATAAAATTCTTCCCCTATATAAAAATATAATTTTGCTATTTCTTTCAAATTATCTAATTTAGAATTATTAGATATATGCAATATATCAAATACAGAAACCAACACGTCAAGATATACAACTTTTTGAGCTGTCTTAATTTGAACAAAATTTTCTTCATAAAACTTGATCAACTCAGCGTATTTTTCAGCTCTAGTTCCTATTAATAGATCTGAAATGATCTTTGTCAAATCATCAACTCTATCTTGGCCATAGGATTGAATTTTATTTTCTATATTAATCGGAAATTGTGAGTATTTAAGCATCCAATTTATAGCTCTTTTTAAAACATTAATAACCCGTGAGAACATACTCATCTGCACGTGAAACTTAATTTCGATCATCGAACTAATTTTTTGCCAAAGCTCTTCCAATCCTACAATTTCAGAAATAACAACATAAGCTCTCATAATATCACATATTTTAACACCCGTTTCTTTTTGAATATTAACAACCAAAGCTCCATGCATTTTGTTAATTAACTTATTGGTTAATATAGAATTTAACATTTCCTTTCTTAGCGGGTGAGAAATAATCTCTTCTTTGAAATTTTCTTGCATTTGCTCTGGAAAATATTTCAATAAATATTCATCAAATATTTTACTACCCGTTAATTGAGCATCCTTTAATTTTTCCCTAAGATAGAGCTTACTATAAGAAAGTAGAATCGCAAGTTCTGGTTTAGTAAAATTTTCTTGATTCATAGATCTCCTAACTAACTCTTTTCTACTTGGTAAAAATTCAAAATTTCTATCTAAAATATTATTTTTCTCTAAAAGAACTATTAATTGCTCTATAAGCTCATGATTTATCAGGTGAGAGTTTTGAGCAATATTAATTGCCTGATTTTGCTCGTGATTATTTTTTAACACTAGTTCTTCAAGAGAAGAGCTCATATCAAAAAGAATTTGATTTCTGCTTTCGAAGGAAATCTTGTTATTTTTAAGAGCATTATTTAGAACTATCTTGATATTTACCTCATGATCTGAGCAATCAACTCCTGCAGAATTATCGATAAAATCTGTGTTAACACCCCCCCCATATCGAGCATATTCTATTCGTCCAAGCTGAGATGCACCTAAATTACCTCCCTCAATAAACATTGAGGACTGAATCTCAAATCCATTACAGCGAAGACTATCATTAGCCTTATCTCCTATATCCTGATTTGATTCAAGAGATGACTTAACATAAGTACCAATGCCACCATTCCATATTAAATCAACATTCATTTTTAAAATAGAATTTATTAACTTTTCCGGAGAAATTTTATGCTCATGTACTCCCACGAGCTCCCTAATAGTCTTAGAAAGAGTGATTTCTTTACAAGATCTATTAAAAATTTTACCACCTTCAGATAAAAGATCTGTGTTATATTCATTCCAATTGCCCTTTTTTAAATGAAAGAGCCTTTTTCTTTCTCTAAAACTTACCTGAGGATCTGGATTAGGATCTATAAAAATAAAATTATGATTAAAAGCTGCAACAAGTCTTATATTAGAACCAAATAATAATATTCCATTACCAAAAACATCTCCAGACATATCCCCAATTCCAACGACACTCAAAGCGGAGGAAATATCATTTCCCCTTGAATACATATGATGCCTTAAAGATACAAAAGCTCCTTTTGCAGTAATAGCCATTTTTTTATGATCGTAGCCAACGGACCCCCCTGAAGCAAAAGCATCTCCTAACCAAAAATTATACTCATTAGAAATAGAATTTGCATAATCAGAAAAGTTAGAAGTGCCTTTATCCGCTGCGACCACTAAATAAGGATCTTGCTGATCATATATTATGGAATGTGCTGGAGATATAATTTTATTATTTTCAATATTATCAGTAATATCTAACATAGCTCTTAAGAAATTCTGATAGCAACTCACAACATGTTCCATATATAAATCTTTAGACTCAAAGTAACTTTCTGGAGTTTTTATAAAAAAAGCACCTTTAGCACCTGTAGGAACTATTACAACATTTTTAGTGATCTGAGCTCTCATCAATCCAAGCGCCTCTAATCTATAATCCTCTCCCCTATCAGACCATCGTATTCCCCCTCTTGAAACGGCTCCTCCCCTTAAATGCACCGCCTCAAACTTATTAGAGTAGACAAATATTTCAGAATACGGAATAGGCCTTGGCAGGTTAGGAATTTTTTTAGAATCTAGCTTAAAGGAAATATATTCCATATTCTTCTGTACATGAGTATGAAAATAATTGCTCCTATTCATAGCAACAATTAATAAGTACACCCCTCGCAAGACCTTGTCTTCAGATGTTGTTTGTACATTTTCTAAATAAAGTAAAATCTCCTCTTCAAACTTAGCTTGAAATTTTTGCCGGTTATCATATTTATACTGAAATTTTGAATAGAAAAAATTCACTAACGTCAAAGCAAAAGAATAATGCTTAATTAATACAGATTTGATATAGGTTGAAGAATAAGATATATCAGTCTGATTCAGATACGAGACAAATGCATTAATTAAAAAAACTTCTCCCCATTTAAATCCTACAAAAAGAATCAATTGATTTAACGTATCAATTTTTAGAAGCCCCTCATCCATTTTGACCAAAGCCTCCTGAATATTTTGTTTTAAAAAATCAAATTTTGATATAATAATTTTATTATTACTACGAGGTCTTATGTTGAAAAAAAAAATCCAGCTCTGTTTAAAAGACTCAAAAGAATTAATTAAGAAGCTCTGCTCATCAAGAATATCGAATCCTATATTTTCTATTAGTGGCACAAGTTCTGAGAGAATAATATAACGTTCTGAGCTATATATTTTTAACGAAAATCTATTTTGTTCTTTTATGAGATTAAAGAATCTTTTTGAAGTTATTGAAGCTTTTTGCAAAAAAATTACATCTTCTAGAGAAACTTTTGGAGAAAATTTTAATCTATATTCTACATTGAATATTTTACTAACCATTTCATATAACAGCACCCCCTCTTCGTACTTATAACGATTAAATATTTCCTGCTTTACCTGTCCTATCCAATTTGTAGTAGTGCTAATTAAACCTTTTTCAATTTTGTCTACAGAAAGTTTAGGCTTCTTAGATATAAGTGAAGAGGGAAAAATAATAAATAATAAAATAAATTTCTCTATAACAACATCCATACTATGAATCTGTAGGTTCATTCCAAATTGTTGAGACAAATATTTTATCACATTGTTATAGGCTTCTGGAGTCAATTGATCTATGTGCATAAATACGATAATATTCGTAAAATTTTTACACCAATCTTCGTAAATAAAGAGTTTTAGCAGATTGTTATTCATACCTGATAATATATGTTCTGAGATATATCTGAGCTTATTTCTTCTAATTTGCAACAACGCATCCCTTGGTATTAGCTCAATTATGTTACTAACTTTTTTTGCACTATAACCATCTAAAGTAAACCCTAAGTCATGTACCACCTCTACTATAGCATCCTTTAATATAGGAATAGTGCTCATATGACCAAAATACATAGAACTAGTATATAGGCCCAAAATTATCCACCCATAACAATCATCCTTATCCTGATTAAAGTTCTTAACCAGGATATATTCTAAAAACGTATTTCTATGTACATATGAGATAAGATTGATTTTACCTAAAAACATAATGTCCTTGGAATATTTATCCCGCTCAGAGAACTCAATGAGATGTTCAAGATCCTCTCTTTTGACTTCCTTAATTTGCTTAATACTTATGTCTTTTGTAATCTCTTTTTCATGAGAAAATTTCATTAACCCTAAAAAAGTAAAATTATCTTTATTAAGCCAACGTAAGAATTCTATTACCCTTTTTTGATTTTTAGACATTGAGTTAAGCTCAAAAGATTTTATTATCTCTTTTACTCCCTTAGATACAGGCTTCCATAACTCATTAGCCTCATCAACAAGATCAATAGTTTCCAAAAAAGCCTTTTCTATTACATTTTTTTTCTTTTCTAAAAAATCAAATCTAAATCTTACAAAAATAAAAATTTCCTTAATTCCCCTTGTTTTTGAGGAAAGCATTCCTGATATTTTAGCATCTTCCATAGCAATATCACATAAATTACCATTCTCATCTCTATAAGACATAATTAAAGGATGAAAAAATAAAGTATAGTTAAGTTTAAGCCTTGTTATTAAGGAATATATAGAATCTACTAAAAAATTATTTTGATTACTTAAAATAAGAAAATCTAAATATTTCTTGTTCTTAGACAAGGAGCTTTGAATTTTTCTTTTTTCAAACGTCCGAGTTTTTATGAAGTTAAAAGAATTATGAAATATCTCCGAGAAAACAGATGTATCTTCTTTTAATCGATAATCAATCGCTATATGTTTAATAAGTCTTCTTACAAATTTTAAATAAAGATCTCCAATATTTTGATCATTTTTAATAAAATCATTAATAAATGAGTCATTTAAATCACCGTAATTCTCAAATTTCGTAAGATATTGCATATAATTTACATACTAAAATAATTAAATTTATATTCATTAATGATAAAATTATTAATTGTTAATCATTGTATATAATTTTATAACTTATTATATATTTTTTTTTCTTCAATAGGTAACAAATTTTTTTATTTGAAGTTAAAATAAACAAAGTAAAGAAATATTACACTAATAAATAACAATAATATAAAAACAACTTTAAATGGAGACAATATTTGCAATTTCGTCCGGTTCTGGGAAGGCGGGTGTTTGTATTTTTAGGATATCTGGAGAGCAAAGTTTTAATGTCCTAGATTTACTTTTAGGAGACAAAAAAACAAGCTCTCTAAAACCTAGAAAAATGTATCTGAGAAAAATATACCATCCACAAAAAAAAATTGTCCTAGATAGAGCATTAGTAGTTATGTTTGAAAAACATAAAAGTTTTACAGGCGAGAGTCTAGTAGAAATACACACACACGGCAGTATAGCTTTACAAAAAATTATTTCTGAAATTTTAGGAGAAATTCCAAATATAAGACTCGCAAAAGCAGGAGAATTTATAAGAAGAGCCTTTTTTAATGAAAAATTAAATCTACTTGAAGTAGAGGCTCTTTCTGATTTGATAAATGCAGAGACATCTCTTCAGCATGAGCAAGCCGTGTCCCAAATGTCAGGACAATTATCAAAATTCTATAAAAAATGGAGAAACCTTTTAATAGAAGCAATCTCAAACATAGAAGCGATAATTGATTTTCCTGAGGAAGACATACCAACAACATTAATTCCTAACGTAAAAACTATAATCAAAGAACTAATCTCCAATATCTCAAAACATGTAGATGATAAAAACATGGGACAAATACTAAGAACTGGAATAAAATTATGCATCTTAGGATTTCCTAATGTAGGCAAATCGAGCTTAATGAATTTTTTAATAGGAAACCACTCTTCTATAGTGTCAAGCATTCCAGGAACTACAAGAGACGTTATCGAAAAAAACATTGACATAGGAGGAATTCCTATAATTTTACAAGACACGGCCGGTATCCGAGAAAATACTACAGATATAATAGAAAAAGAAGGAATAAAAATAGCTATAAAAAAAGCTTTAGAAGCACATATAAACATAATAATGTTTGATGTCAAATACGAAAATCTTGTACCTAAAAATATTAAAATATTCGAAAATATAATAAAAAAAACACAAACAATTTTTGTTTTAAATAAAATAGATCTAACAAAAAACTCAGAGAAAAAAAAACAAATTCTAGAAAAAAATTTAAAGGAAAATTGTCAAGCTTTAAAAAAAAATCCTATCATTATAAATATATCTATAAAGCAACAACTAAATATGGAACAACTAATATTGTCTATAGAACAAAGTGCTAAAAATTTACTCATGTCAGATAAAAATAATCTCAATTCAATTCAAACCACAAGAGAAAGACATAAATTAGAATTAAAAAAAACTATAAGCTTTTTAAAAAATGCCTATCTAGAAAAAGATTTAGTCATTCTCTCAGAGCATTTAAGGTCTGCAAAATTACATATACAAAATATTACAGGAGAAATTACAAATGAAGATGTATTAAAAAAAATTTTTTCTAGTTTTTGTATAGGAAAATAGAAACTAAAACAAAAATTTACATTATTGAATATTGTAAATTGTCAAAATTAACTTGACCTAATTATCAAAACATATAACCTAGTTAATCCTATGTGATATGTTACTGGGACAGTACAGGGATATACACATAACAATGCAAAATATCTTTTCTAGAAAATTTTATTTTGACGACCTTTAATTTTTAAAATTAATCATTTATTAATTATAGATGTATATCATATCACTTATAGTTACCGTTCTAATAAAAAAGAACTATAGTAAATTATTTTTTTTTTATTAATTTATAAAAATTAAAAATTTTTAATAATTGAATTATTTTTTGATTCAAATTATACTTTATTTTATTGATAAAAAATTATTTTTATTTTATTAAAAAATATTATGTGTTTTTAAATGATAGAATATAAAGCAATATTAGAGAAATATAAATCTTATAACTCAAATTTTAAGGAAAATTTGATAGAGAAGGCACTAAGTTTTGCAGTAAAGTTCCACGGAGATCAATTAAGAGCCTCCAAAATACCTTATTTTTTTCATTCAATTGAAGTAGCTGAAATAATAGTTCAAATGAACTTGGATAACACATCTATAATCACTGCGATTTTACATGATACGGTAGAGGACACAAAACTTACCCTTCTTGACATAGAACAAAATTTTGGCTTAGAAGTAGCAAAATTAGTAGATGGAGTAACAAAACTTAAGAAGCTCAAATTTGCCTCTGAAAATTTAAAACAAGCTGAGAATTTTAGAAAATTACTTCTTTCTATGAGTGGAGACATAAGAATATTACTTGTCAAATTAGCAGACCGCCTGCATAACATGAGAACTCTACACTTTATAGAATCAGAACAAAAAAGACGCTCCATAGCAGCAGAGACAATGGAGATATACGCTCCAATAGCTGAAAGAATTGGTATTAAACATATCAAAGCAGAATTACAAGATATTTGCTTTAAGATTCTATCTCCTGAAATTAGAAAAAAAGTATTAGAGAAAACTAACCTTACCCAAAAGAAAGAGCCAAATTTCATAAATTCTGTAATATCTAAAATATCCACTCTCATAGAGAGCAAAGGTATTAAAAATATAAGAATGCAAGGCAGGGCTAAAAGCCCCTACTCAATATGGACAAAATCCCAAAGGAAAAACATAGATTTGGATAAAATTTCTGATATTTTAGCATTTCGAATAATGGTTGATTCTATCGATGATTGCTACAAGATATTGGGAATACTCCATCAGAATTATAAAACCGTTCCTAACTCTTTTAAGGATTTTATAAGTATTCCCAAAAATAACGGATATCAATCACTCCATACAAACATAGTATACCCCCCAACACATACAATAGAAGTACAAATAAGAACGCATTACATGCATAAAATTGCTGAACTTGGAATAGCTGCACATTGGCAATATAAACAAAATTATACAAATGCCGTAGAGGGAGCGAATTACTCTTGGATTCAAGATCTATTATCTATTTTAAAAAATAATAGGGATCCTGTAGAGTTTTTTAAAAATACCAAACTATCTATGTATTATGATCAAATTTTTTGCTTTACCCCAAAAGGTAAGATAATAATTCTACCAAGGAATGCAACAATAGTAGATTTTGCATACGCAATAAGTGACATTATTGGAAATCATTGCATAGGAGCTACTGTAGATGGAGAGCCAGCACCCTTAAGGCAGATATTAAACACAGGGAATGTAGTAGAAATAAGAACCTCGCCTAAGCACTACATTTCCACATCCTGCGAAAAATTTGTAGTAACTGGTTACGCAAGAAGCGCAATAAGAAACATACAAAAATTTAAGGAAAGAATGAAAAGTATCTCCCTTGGGAAAGGAGAGCTAGTTACACGATTAAACGAAAGAGACATAAAAAATATAGATCATGCATTGAAAATAATATCAAAAAATTATAATTCTGAGATAAACCATATTTGTTACCTAATAGGTAGAAAGATAATAGATGTAGATTATCTAATAGAAAGATTTTTGGATACATCCTTAAGTATAGTATATCCATTTAATCTAAAAATACAAAAGGACCTCCCTAATATCCTCTATCAAGACACGACGCTCAATAATCAGTGCTGCTCTCCCCGTATAGGAGAGGAAGTTGTTGGATTTTTGAATAATACCAAAAATGTTTTTTTACATAACAGATATTGCAAGATCGTAAAAAATTGTATATTTATCCCTAAAATAAGTATCCTACCAAATTGGGATAACTATAATGTTGTACCTATACTGACAAGGTTTACGATTCATATCAAGAATGATATATCTAAATTTGGATCTTTATCTGCACATTTAAAACGCTATAAGTCAAGAATTTTAAATATAAGTATTATAAATAACTCAGATAGAGAAGTAGAGATAATTTTAGACATACTCTCTTGCGGAATCGGATTTGCAATAAAGATGGGTGAGATATTATCTTTTTTTCCACTAATTACAAATATTAGACAAAATTTTCTTGGCACTGATATTACAAGCACTAATAAGTTACAAATCAATGATTCTTGGCATAGGAACTGACATAGTAAATATTGCACGAATAAAAAACACGTTAGAAAAATTTGGTAAAAGTTTTCCTGCAAAAATATTGGGGAAGTTAGAATTAGCAAAATACACCAATCTTAGGAATGAAAAAGCAAAAGCAAGATTTTTATCGAATAGATTTGCTGGTAAAGAAGCAGTTAAAAAAGCCTCCTATAAAGAATTAATACTTCCGTATAAAATCCAACTAAAAGAAATAGAGATACTAAATGATAATTTAGGCAAACCATTTGTAAAAATAGAAAAACTTTCACAATTATTCTACAAAAACAATTACAAATTTGACATTTCTCTCTCAGATGATTATCCTTTCGCTATTGCTTTCGTAATACTTAAAAAGTTCAATCAACATGTTTAATCACTATGAAATAGATGCCAATATTAGCCCACTTACAAAAGACAAATTTTTAGTTCATATTATAGGAATAGGAGGAGCTGGTATGAGTGGTATTGCTGAGATCATATTTAACTTAGGGTACAACGTACAAGGCTCTGATATCTGTCAGAATTATAGAACAGAAAGGCTTAATTCTATTGGAGTGCTAGTGTTTGTGAATCACAATGAAAAAAATATGTTTAATGCGTCTATTGTTCTTGCCTCTGCTGCCGTTAACAACGATAATGTAGAATTACAATATGCAATTAAAAATAATATTCCTATAATAAAAAGATATGAAATTTTAGGAGAAATTTTAAAATCCAAATTTACTATTGCAATTTCTGGCTCTCATGGAAAAACTACTACAACTTCCTTCATATCTTATGTATTCAGACGTGCAAAAATTCCAGTTAGCTTTCTAAATGGAGAAAAAAACTCTCAAGACCTTACAAATAACCATTTAGGAAATTCAAAATATTTCATAATAGAAGCAGACGAATCTGATAAAACTTTTATTAAAATCCCTGTCAACATAGCGATTATTACGAACATAGATAAAGATCATTTAGATTTTTATAAAAATTTTCAAAATGTAATCGATAGTTTTATAACTTTTATTAAAAATGTTTCTTCTGATGGCCTTGCTGTAGTTTGTATAGATGATGTAGGAGTAGAAAAAATGATGCATCAATTACCCAAAAGACTGAACAAAGAAATAGTTACCTACGGAATAAAAAAGTTAAATGCAAATGTAAGGGCCTTTAACATAAGGACTACCGAAAATTTTTCGTCTATTTTTGACGTAGAAATAAATATAAGTCAAATATCATCAAAAAAGTTAATTTTAAAAAATTTTACTATACCCACTATAGGAGAACATAATATCCTAAATGCTCTAGCAGCAATAACAATATCTATAAGGCTCTCATTAACGAAAAACATGAATCTTATAAAAGATTGGCTTTCAACCTTACCTGAAATAAAAAAAAGGTTTGAAAAAATACTTACCTATAAAAAATCGGTAATATTAAGCGATTATGCACACCACCCAAATGAAATAAAGGCTACATTAAGAGCAACTTATAATATAGCTAAAAAAATTTCAGGACGAGTTATAACAATCTTCCAACCACATAGATATACAAGAACAAAATTTTTATTCAAAGATTTTGTTCACTCATTCTCAAATTCTGATATAACATATGTCACGGATATTTTTCCTGCACATGAAAAAAAAATAAAAAATATTAACTCTAAAAACTTAGTAGAAAAAATGCAAGAAGTACAACCTCAAGTATATTACCTTAGTTGCCTAAAAGAAATTCCCCAGATCATCAAGTCTCTTTCAAAAAAAAATGATATTTTCCTTTTGATGGGAGCAGGAAGTATAGGGGATATAGCAGATTCCATAAAAAATGGACTAAAGTGATGTTTTATAACTTAAATTTTCTAAACCAAATAAAAGGAACCTATAAGTTGAATTATAATCTTGCCAAATTAACGTGGTTTAAGGTAGGAGGAAACGCTGATATTTTTTTTAAACCCTTAGATTTAGAAGATTTACAAAATTTTCTTATTCTAAATAATAAAAAATTACCTATTTCTGTAATTGGAGCTGGTTCTAACATATTGATAAGTGACCTTGGTGTGCGAGGTATTGTTATAAGACTTGTTAATGAGTTTACAAAAATTCATTTTCTAGACGACAAAAGATTATCTGTTGGAGCAGGATGTCTGAATTTTAACCTAGTAAAATTTGCTCAAATGCACTCTTTATCTGGAATGGAATTTTTATCTGGAATCCCAGGCAATATAGGAGGAGCCATAAAAATGAATGCTGGAGCTTATGATACTGAGCTTAAAGACATTCTAGTTTCAATTGAAGCAATTGACCATGAAGGAAATATCTTAGAATTTTCAAAAGACGAATGCAATTTTGCATATAGAAAAAATAATTTAAGAGACGACCTAATATATACAAGAGCAATATTAAAATATGAAAAGGGAGATATTTTTGATATCAACAAAAAAATAAAAGATTTTAATTATATAAGGTCTCAAAATCAACCATCAAAAAGAACTTGTGGAAGTGTTTTTCTAAATCCTCCAAAAAGGAAAACATGGGAAATAATTGATTCTTTAGGTCTTAGAGGTGCAGAGATAGGGGGAGCTTCTATATCAAGTAAACATGCAAATTTTATAGTAAATAATGGAAACGCTAAGTCAAAAGACATTTTATCTTTAATACAAAAAGTAAAAATACTAACAAAAAAACAATTAGGAATAGAGCTTATAGTTGAGATAAAGCATCTAGGAATTACTGAGTATCTTTCAACTTAACACCACCTCAGCAAAAATCTCTTAACAAATCCTTGTTTTTATTTTAACAGAACCTTATATAAAAAATCTCTTGCTATTATTATATCTACGATAATTTACGTAAAATACCTCGTGCAAAGCTAATTTGTATGCATTTAGAAATAATAATATTATGTCAATTCTTCAATAATACGTCAAAAATTTTTTACAACACAATCAAATTCCTTCTGAGATTGGACTATTATCCTATCATGTATCTTAGAAATTTCTTCATTTGATAGGGTTTTTTGCTCATTTTGTATGTTTAATGATACTGAAACAGAGTGTTGTGACTTATCACTATCTTGATAAATATCCAATAATCTAACGGATTTTATATTACGATCTAATTTAGACAAAAATTTTATCAACTCTCCTATAGGATAAGATTTTTTTATTAAAAAGGAATAGTCTCTTGTAATTTGAGGAAAATTTGACATTTCTAACACTAGAGGTTGAGTATATCTATATTGTAGAATTGCCTCTAAGTCAACTTCCATAACTAAGACCTTTTGCCCTAATATTTTATAACTAGACAATATTTTAGGGTCTATTTCACCTATTTCTGCTATAGTTTCCCCTCCTTTTCCAAGAACAGACACAAATCTTCCTGGACAAAAATATTTTTTCCTATTTTCTTGAGAATACTCCAAAGTATGCTTATTGATTCTGAAATGATCAATAATAACTTCTAAATCAGTTTTAAGATCAAAAAGATCAAATTCCTCTCCTTTTTTACTAAAAAATCCTTTTTCTTCTCTTAACCCAACCCTTATCGCACATAAAAACAAATCATTTTCTTCTATAACACTGTCACTATAATTCTGACTCTTACTCAATCGAAATGATGGCCCTATTTCAAATAAAGAAAAATTTTTGATAGACCTCCTTAAGTTATAAGCAACCCATTCAAGTAAAGAAGGAAGAGCAGAATATCTCAAATAATTCATCTCAGCACTGATAGGATTTATAATTTCTAATTTATCACTAATATCCGTAAATAATTTAGCATATTCTTTATTTACAAAAGAAAAACTAATATTCTCATTATATCCTCTAAAGGCCAATATTTTTCTTATTTCTAAAAGCTGAGATTCCTTTGTAACAAATGCACGAGAGAAGACGGGAAGATTAATTGAAGGTATCTTATCGTACCCATAAATCCTAATAATTTCCTCTACCAAGTCCTCTTGACCCTCTACATCAGTCCTATACTTAGGAATTTTTACTCGTAAATACTCGTCAAATGGCTCTATATAAAAGCCAAGTCTCAAAAGGATTTTTTTTACTTCATTAGAATCTATTTTTAATCCAGAATAACTCTCTAAAAATCTGTAAGGAAATATTATAGATTTTTCTCTATAAAGACGATCCAGCTCATCTGAGAAGATAACTAATTCTGATAACTGTCCTCCATCTTCCTGGGTACAAATTTTAAGAATGAGCTCTGCAGCGTAATTAATAGCATCTATCGAAAGATAAGAAGTTAATTTTTTTTCAAATAACCCACAAGCAACATTATGAATACCTAACCTATCTCCTGTCTTAGATATACTCTCCGCACTAAATACTGCAGATTCAATAAGAATCTCCGACGTCGTAGAAGATACAGCACTCAACTCAGATCCTATAATGCCTGCAAGTGAGTGAATTTCTCCTGAGTTTTTGTCTTGAATTACAATATCCTCATACCCAATCTCATATGTTTCGTGGTTTAAGGCCCTAAATAAATTTTTTCTCTTTAACTTTAAAACAGAAATCTTATCGTTTTTTATTTTAGATAAATCATATAAATGAAGAGGTTGACCTAATATATAAGTTACATAATTTACAATATCTACTAAAGGAGAAACTAAATTTATACCTAGCTTATGTAACCGCTCCTTCAGCCATGTAGGAGTCTTATGATCGTTACGAATATTTCTTATCTCTCTCAGAGAAAAAAAATTACATATTGTCTTATCTATTTCACCCAAGCTAATGTTTGAAGGAAAACTAGTTTTAGTAGGCTCTTGAAATAAATTTGATTTCATTTTACAAAAACCACTCCCCGCAAGCTCACGCGCAATTCCATAAGCACACATAACATCCACGCGATTAGGTGTTATGTCAACCTCAATTAATTCATCTACCTCTATTCCTAAATATTTTTCAACACTTTCACCTATTTTTGCCTCCCGAGGTAATTCTATTATTTCCTCTTCTTCTGAAGATTTTTTTTCCAGTCCCAGTTCTTCAAAAGAGCATATCATAGCCTCACTAATAATTCCTCTGATTTTAGATTTACGTATCTTAGTTTTATTTAAAGGAATAATACAACCAGCCCTTGCAAGTACAATTTTTGCTCCAGGAGTCAAGTTTTTAGCACCACAAATAATTTGTAACTGTTCTCCTTTAGATTCAGGCATATAGCGCACTTGCACTACTCTAAGTCTATCAGCCTTGGGATGTTGTTCTACGGATAATATTTCCCCTACAACAAAACTTTCTAAAAGATTTTTTTCTGTATTTATAAATGATGCCTCAAAACCTATGTGAGTTAACCTATTTGTTACTTGTTCAGCAAGATTTGTCATATCATCTATTTTTAGTTCTAAAAACTGTGTTATTGAACTCAATAAAAATTTCATATTAACATCCTACTAATTTATAACTTAAAAGGACTACAGTTATAGTATTGGAGCCATCTTAAATCTCCTGTAAAAAAATCCCTCAAGTCCCTGATATTATTTCTGATCATAGTAATTCTTTCAATTCCAAGTCCAAAAGCAAATCCTCTATATTGCCTCTTATCTATTCCTACATTACTCAGTACATTAGGATGCACCATACCACAGCCCAATATCTCCAACCATTTTTCTTGACCTCTAAGTCTAATGTCTATCTCACAAGACGGCTCTGTAAAAGGAAAGAAACTAGGTCTTAACCTCGTCTGAATATTTTGATTTTTAAAAAATTTTTTGATAAAATCTAGCATCAAGTGTTTTAAATGTCCCATATTCAAGCCCCTATCAATCATAAGCCCCTCTACTTGGTGAAACATAGGGGTGTGAGTTTTATCAGAATCTGCTCTATAGGTTCTACCTACACATACAAATCTATGAGGAGGCTTAGACTTTCTCATTTCCCTTATCTGTATAGGAGAAGTATGAGTTCTTAGTAATGAGACTTTAGAATGTTCAAAATCTTCTCTCATTGAGTCTTTTAAATAAAAAGTATCATGCATTTTTCTTGCTGGGTGATGCTTAGGTATATTTAATGCACTAAAATTATGCCATTCATTCTCAATGTTTGAGCCTGTTTTTACAGTAAATCCATACTGCATGAAAATATTTATTAAATCTTGAATTGATTTCGATATACTATGTATAGTACCTATCTTATAATCTTTACCTGGAATAGTAAGATCTATTCTGTTTGCGTCTAAAAATTTTAAAATTTGTTCTTGTTGTACTTGACTTTTTAAACTGTCAATTAATTTTTCTAATGATTTTTTTGCGTTATTTATTATACTCCCATATTCCTTTTTTTCCTCCAGAGGAAGATTTTTTAAATTTTTAAGCTCTAACATAAGAAGGCTATTCTTACCTAAAAATTTATTCCTAAAACTTTTTATCTCTTCTGTAGTTTTTATATTTTTAGAATCTGAATAAGCACCTTCTAAAATTTTATTTATAGACATATTAGATACAAAATTGATACAAAATCACTCAACAATATTTTCCTTTATAAGTACTCAAAAGAATTATATATTCAAAAAAAACACTTTTAGCAATGTTTTAGCAATGGGATATCACAATTCTAATAAAATTTACTCTAAATATTTTCGTTTATATATAAATTATTAAAATTTTTATATATTATTAATGTATATATTAAAATTATATACATATCATTAATGTATTGACATCATGTTAGAAAAATCCAAATTTTGGTTAAATCAAGTTTTTCAAAAGCCAAAAAAAATCTTATCTATATTCTGGAGCGTCTTCTCTAAACCATTTAGTAAAAATGCTATTACAACATTGTCTCATGAAGAAGAGACAATGCATGAAATACAGAAAAATTTAAAGTCAGACTATTTTAAAAAGACACAATCAATTTCTCAAATAAATAAAGAAATTGATATATCTAACACAACTTATAAAACACATGATATCAATCCTATTTCAAAAATCAACTCTTCTAAATCCTATAATAGCCATGATAAAAGTACAAAGATTCCGCAAGAACCAACTCGAACTACTATAACTATACAACTCAAAGACAAAAATTCAATAAAAAAATCTCAAGAAAATAAAAGTATCATTTTACCAACAAATCCTAACAAACAAAATTCTTCTAACCAAAAATCCAGATAAAACTTCGCTTTATATTAAGATATAAATACTACTATGCAAGTTTTTTATCCTTTTTTCTTTAATTTTTTCTAAAAATGTGTAATAATTATAGTTAAATAATTAATTTTTTAATATTATATTAATTAATAAGGTATAAATATGAAACAAGCACTGCTCCCCTTTATAAAATCTTTACTCACAAGTTGCTTTAGCCCTAAAATTCCCTCTGATTCAGAGCAGCTAAACACAAAATCACAAAATCAATTCCCAAACCAAAATGATGAATCACATATGATTAAAACATCTGAAAAACATTATGAATATAACAATATTGAAGTAGAAGGAAATTTTCAAAAATCTATCGAAAATTCCACTATATATGGAAATCAACATACTATTAGTAACACTTATAGCAACGAATACAATAAAAATGTAGATCAAGAAGATGTAAGCTATCACTTTTATAGTGTCAATATAAATAATGTATATGGCTCTCCTCGGCCCCCTATGGCAACACATTTACTTGAAATCAAAGAAAAAATAGAACTTTCTCAAACCAATAACTTAGACCAAATAAGCAATTCTACAAGAGATGTATCAGCAGTTTTGTCCAACTCAGACAATTCAGAGACATATCCTATGATGGATGATGCAATTACACTCTCTGGAAATTCAGATGAGGCAGCGTCAGTCTTGATAAATACTAATTAAACATAAATACAACACATTTTTTCTTACCCCTAGACTTGTAAAATCTAGGGGTATATAACTTCTTGGTCCCAAAACTTTTATTCCTTAATACGCCAACCTCTATCAATAGCTATATTTAAAATAATAAAAAGAGATATGTTAATAAATGTCAAATAGCTAATACCCCATACCAAATCAAACTCTAAATCATCTGTAAGACTATATCTAAAGCCACTAATCATATAAAAAAAAGGATTATATAAATTAAATTTCTGAAATACCAAAGGTAAGGACTTAACAGAATAAAACGTACCTGATAAAAACGAAAAGGGCATTATTAAATAATTGGAAAATGCAAAATTATGCTCAAAAGTTTTTGAAACAAGTCCTGATAATAAACCTAATTGACCCAAAAAAACACTAGATGACAGGACAAATATTACTAAATAACTCCAGTGTTGCACATGATAATTTATGAAAAATGATAGAGCAACAGCAACAGCACATCCTACAATTACGGCTCTTACTATAGATCCTATAATGAAAGCAATAATTATTTCTAAACTCCCAAAAGGAGGAGTAAGTATATCATTAATATAACCTATAACCTTATACATAATAAATGACGAGGAACTATTAGCAAAAGCATTTTGTATAATGCTCATCATAATAATACCATAACCTATAAACTCTATAGTAGTACTTACCTTGTCAGTCGGTTGATCTGAATTAATAACATAAAAAAATATAAGTAAAAATACTAACCCATTAAAAACAGGCCCTAATACAGTTTGATGATATACCCTTAAAAAGCGCTTAATCTCTCTTAAGGATAAGACAAAAGTACCGTACCAATTGACTTTTTCTGAAAAATATCTCATATTGCCTAATAAATTTCGATTAATATACTGATGCTCAAACCAATAATCCTTTTATACTCACTTAAAAATTTTACTACTAATTTTAGTTTGGAGTATGTTTTAAACAATAAACTATGTACAGTAAAAATCTATAAAAATGAACATAAAAATCATGCTACCTATAATAATAGGTAATTTTTTACACAGATTTAACTCTTCCTTATATCTAATGTTATCCCCTTATATTATAGAAAAATTTTTCCCTCCATTAATACAAAATAATTCATATATTGAAGTAATATTCATAATATATAGTTTTTCGAAAATACTCAAAACTCTATCTAAAATCTGTGGTTATATATTTTTTGGTTATCTATCTTTAATATACACTCCTTGGAATTTATTCACTGCAACAATCTTAGGAGCAAATATAACAATACTTATAATAGGAGTATTACCAACTTACAACTCAATAGGAATATTTGCACCTATATTGTTAATATTGTTACGCATAATCCAAGATATGCTTGGAAGTGGAGAAATTACTCTCTCTGAACTATACATATTTGCGCATCAAAAAAAGATAAATCTGAGTGCAAGGCAAAAGATAAAAAGTGCTACTATCTATTCCTTTTCTAGCATGCTTGGAATAGCCACAGGAGCATTTATAATAGTAATAATAAAAAATATATTCTCAGAATCTTCACAATTATACTGGAGAATACCTTTTATATTTACATTTTTCACATCCATATACGGAATGTACTTAAGAACCTCAACAAAAAGAACAAATATAAAAAAGAAAAAAGTTACTATTCCCAATATAAAAAATATCTTTTCTCTGATCAGGGAGTTACATCCTCAAATATTACAAATTACTTTCCTTGGTGCTATCTCCTACAGTATTTACACATTTATTTTTGAATTCTTAGATTATTTTTTAATACCGAAAATAGGGTTCTCCTCCACAAAGGAAATGCTAAATTATACCCCTTATCTTCTACTTCTTGATGCACTACTACATTTATTCATAGGAATGCTTTTTTATAAGAGTTCCTTTATTTCAATCAAAAACCTCACCATTATTTCCCTGACATTTTTTACAATAATAATTGTTCCACTATGTAGACTAATCTTTATACAAAACATTCTTCTTTTATTAAGCATAAAGTCTGTGTTAATAGCGCTAGGAATTATTTTTTCTATAATAAAAAATATCATGAGTTTTAACTTATTTCATAGGTATAAAGAGAAATATCTACTAAATTCTATAACAAATATTTTAGGAATAGAAATTTTAGGCAGATCTGCGAATGTAATTTTTTTTCTAACTTTTCGTTGGACAAAAGATTTCTCTACATCCTACCTATATTTACTCTTTTTAAGCGTTGTGACACTAGTCTTTACAATAAAAAATTCTACAAATGAAAGATGTTAGATTTACATACTCCACGCACTTTAGATTTAATGTTAGGCAAGAAAGAGAAAATTTTTACAAATTCTCTCGGGTATCTGTGAGAGGTCAGTGCAAATCTTTATAATTTTTTTTAACATAGCTACCTGGTGATGGCTCTATACAGGACAATTTTTGATATTGAATTGCATCAGTAAATTTACCACTTCTTACTAAAAGCCACTTATACCAACTTTTCCACCAAGAAAATTGACAAGAAACATTACGATCAACCCATGAATTTGGAGCAAGACTATCTTTATAACCCCCAAGTACATGGGAGTATTTAGAATTAGTCTCAGGATTTATAACTCCTGCTATATGCCCGGCATTTGTCAGACAAAAAGTCTTATTTTTACTACCAAAAAATTTCAGACTATTATATACAGACTCCCAAAGAGTTATGTGATCTTTTTTAGCAGCAAGCGCAAAGACAGGTATACTAATGTTTTTCATATTAATCTTCACTCCCCCACAACTTATACTGTTAGGTTCTACAAGTAAATTTTTTAAGTAAATCTTATGTATAAAGTCGTAATACATCTGAAAAGTAAGATTTGTAGAATCATAATTCCAGTATAAAAAATCTAATGTAGGAGGAGCTTTGCCAAAAATGTAATTATTCATGACAAAATACCAAAATAATTCCTTGGGTTTGATTAGATTAAAAGCATTTATTAAATATTCTGCACTAAAGACCCCCTTCTCTTTTATATTGGTGTTGATGTATTCTAAAAATTTATCATTTATAAAATATGCTAAATCCCCTAGCTTAGAAAAATCGATTAAAGTTGTAAGAAAAGTTGATGAATTAGCAATATTCATTTTCTTTTTTTTAAAATAGGCAAGCGCAACTGCCAGTAGAGTTCCACCTATACAGTATCCTACAAAATTGAATTTCTTATACCCAAGTTTATGAATTAGATGTTCACATGAGGCGGAGACTCCCTCTAAGACATAATCCTCAAATCCAATGTCTGAAAGTTCTTTATAAGGATTAACCCAGGAAATGACAAAAACCTGAAAATTTTTTTCTACTAGCCACCTAATCAAAGATTTTTCCCGAGAAAGATCTAAAATGTAGTACTTATTTATTATTGGAGGAACTATAAAGATAGGAATATCAAAAGTTTTTTCTTTAGGTTGAAAATATATTAATTGTAGAAGTTTATTTTGATAAATGACTTTACCTGGAGTAGTAGCAATATCTTTACCTAGTTCAAAATACTCTTTTTTCGACATAGAAACAGTAAAAATATTCTTAGAACTCTTCAGATCTGCTAAAAAATTTTCTAAACCTTTTACAAAATTTTCACAATTATTATCTAATAAAGAGAAAAAAATCTTAGGATTTAGAAAAAAATAATTCCTCGGAGAAATCATTTGTAAAAAATGATCTTTATAGAGATTAAAAAAATCTTCATTATTATCACTAAATCTGAACTCTTTCGAACAATCCTTTAAAAGCGAAGCAAATAAAGAATAATGTTCGCATAAAAATTTTAAAAAAATATTATTATACCAATATGGCTCTTTGAAATCTGGAAGAGTCTTATTTATATCCTTTTTCTCTAGAAGATTGAAGTATTCCTTTCTAAAATTATTTATCAATGCTTCAAAGCTCTTAAGATATTTGTTAAATAATGCAAATATTTGTAGTGGGTTATAAAAAATTCTGTTGTAATAGCTACCAAATAAACTAACAGTATTTTTAATATCGAAAAGATCAAATAAATTAGTAAAAAGAGAAAATTTTTTATTCATTAATTCTAAAAAAATTTCTCTGTAGAAATAATTAATTTTCTCTAAATTGTGAAAAAACTTATCTTGTTCTTGTCCCATAAGATATCTCAGGAATTATTGAAATATTCCTTAAATTGTACCTTAATAAGAAAATTACATTTACTAAAAACAAAGTAAAAGATTAAGTTTTTTTGACAGAGGAGTATTTTTATCTCAAACATTGACATACTCCTCAGAGTGTAGATTCCTTGTTAATAAACTTAACTACTAGAATTAATCAGTTTGTACTATCGAAAATAGATCTAAATTTTTCTAATTTTAAGAATTCATAATCATAAAAAAAATCTATAATTGGAGAGAATTTACTTTGCAATTTTCCAGTAAGAAAATACCTAATATAATTCTTAGATAAGTTAAAGGCCTCCATTAGTTCTTCCGGAGAATATTTTGCACTAAATGCTATAAAATAACATCTAATTAAAGATCTGTTCTTAGAAAAATCTATTTTTGTAATAGTAATAGGACATGATATAAGTCGTAAATCCAATTTTTTTCCCCTACGAAGACAAGATATAATAAGGTGCTTTATTAGCCTTGACCTCTTTTGCTCTGGAGAAATTTGAATTGAAGAATTTTTTTGATTAAAGTTTTCTTTCTTCATGTACAATTTTAAATACTTTAATAATATCTCCTAAACGAAAATCAAAGTCCTTTTTAAGAGTAATCCCACATTCAAGCCCCGCTCTTATTTCTTTAACATGAGTTTTAAGCTGTTGGATTGTATCTACAAAATCTTCATGCACAACTTGAGTATCCCGAATTATGTTAACTTTAGAAGCGGTCTCAATAATGCCATCCGTAATATAGCACCCCGCAATCTTACCTACTTTTTTTATTTCAAAAACCTTTCTTACTTCTGCAGATCCAGTATAAACTTCTTTTAAAATAGGAGATAACATTTTCTGCGTAATAGATTTTAGTTTATCTATTATTTGATATACATTAGAAAAATTTTGTATCAAAACGCTATTTCTTTCAGATAAAGATAAAGCTTTAGCCTCAATTTTTACATTAAATCCTATTATAATAGCATCTGCAATACTTGCGTGATTTATGTCGGATATAGTAATATTACCAATGCTGATGCTCAATAATTTTAATTTAACTTCTTCGTGCTGTATCTGCTTAAGACAGTTTTTTATTGCGTCTATAGAGCCATACGCATCAACTTTTATAATCAGAGTAATTTCTTTCTTTTTGGAGAGAGAATGCTTAGAAAATAAATCTTCAACATTTTGTATATTACTCTTTTGTAACAAATCTTTTTCAGATATATCTTGTATTTTTTTTCTATGTTCTATAATTTCTTGAATTTTTTTTTCTGATTCCAAAACATAAAATTTTTCTCCCGAGGAAGGAGAAGAGTCAAAGCCAAATACAACTCCTACAAAGGATGGGTCCAATGTTTCTAACTCCTGTGAGGCATCATCTAAAATCCATCTAACCCGACAATAACTAGTCCCAGCTAAAATTAAATCTCCCTTTTTAAGAGATCCTCTTTGCACAAGTAATGTAGAACAAAAACCCCTTGTATAATCTACTCTAGATTCAAGTACAACACCAGATGCCGCAACATCATATCGTGCCCTCAACTCCTTAATTTCTGAGAGTAGTAAAATTGATTCAGCTAATTTATCTAGATTCTTTTTCTCTTTAACAGATATAGGAACAATAATAGTATCACCTCCAAAATCTTCTGAGATAAGGTCATATTGTAGAAGATCTTGCTTAATTTTATCAATATTCACTCCCTCTTTGTCGATTTTATTAATTGCAACTATAATGGGAACATTAGAACTTTTAGATAAATTGATAGATTCTATTGTCTGAGGCTTAATACCATCATCTGCAGCAATCATGAGCACTGTTATATCTGTAACATTGCTACCTTTTTGACGTATTTCAGAGAATGCTGCATGGCCTGGCGTATCTAGGAATGTTATGTACTTGTCTGTATCCACAGATATACTATACGCACCTATATGCTGAGTTATGCCTCCGCTCTCAAGTGATGTAATACTACTAGACCTAAAAAAATCAAGTAAAGAAGTCTTACCATGATCCACATGTCCCATAATTGTAACCACTGGAGGCCTTGTTTTTAAGTCTTTGTCTAAGTCTTTAGGAATCGTTAGTATATCTTCTACAGATTTAGAGGTAGTACGAACTTTATGACCAAGAGAAACTGAAACTAATTCAGCAACATCAGGACTGAGTATAAAATCATTGTTCTTTACATAGATACCTAAATTTTTGAGCTCTTTTATAATATTAACAGCAAGTTCTGAAAGTTTACTTGCTAAATCTCCTACAGAAATTTTTTCAAGAATTAATATATCCTTATATATTTTTTTTATTTCTTGCTTATTAAATTCATTCCTATTCCTTCTGCTTTTAGCCTGAGACCTTTTAAAAGATGCAAGACTTCTTCTTTTTTCTAGAATATCACCCGACTCGTCATCTATAAGACTTGCAAGATGTGATTTTTTTAATCTAGTTTTTGTACTAGGAACAACAGCACTTGTTTTAGGAGCAGCAGAATTTAACTTTATAGGAGAAGAATGTTTCCTTTTGGTATCCGTATGATTTGTTTTGTGAGGCTCTTGATTTTTAGGTATCTTTTTTTTCTCTTTTAACAATGATTGAGGATCGTCTTCAATTTCAGAAACTTCTGATCTTTTTGAGTCTAAATTTGAGTTTTTTTCTGAGAACTGATTGTTTTCTTGAGAATCACTTTCCTTCAAATTTTGAGAAATAGTAATTTCTTGATCCATTTCTAGATTAGATTTTTCCTGCTGAATCTCTTCACTACTTCGATATTGATTCTTTATTTCTAATTCTTCTTGAGCCTCTAAAATTTTTCTCTTTACCTCCTCTTCTTTAGCCTTTTTAAGAGCATTAATTCTTCTACTAATCTCAGACGTCTCAAGAGAGACGTGTTCTTCTTCTTGATCAAATACAGTTTCTCTCTCTTGTTGATTTTTAACAGCTACGCCTCTTTTAACTTCGATTACTAATTTATTTCGTGTTATATCTCCTTTAGCTCCAGAAAACCTTGAAAAATTAGTTTTAGAATACATATTGAAGGATAATTTTTGTCCTACAGCCACAGGATTTTTAGAGGTTGATTTTTTTTCGTTATCCTCATTAACTCTACGATTATTCATGTTAATAAAATTTCCTCAATAAAATATAATGAAAATCTAATCTAGCTCAGATTGATTTTTAGCAAATTTCAGCAGATTAACAATTTCCTCTTTACTAATAATTTCTTTTGGCACTAATTTTCTAAATTCTGAAACAGTAATAATTTCTAGATCTTCTATAGTTTTTATTCCGTATTGTGCTATTTTCAGTATATATTCTGGAGGAATAAACCCTAATAGATCTAATAACATTTGTTCTACTCCTAATTTTTCAAGCTCTCTTAAAATTTTATCATTACGAGAATTAATATATTGCGCAGCATTTTCACGTATTGTATTTTGTAATTCTTCAGTAAAAGACTCTGAAATTGTAAGGAATTTTTCAGGCTCAACTCCTATTAGCTGATCAATAGAGTTAAAACCTTCTGACACTAATAATTGTGCACTAGTAGTGTCTATTTTTAGATGCTCTACAAAGAAATTAGTGATTTTTGCAAACTCTTCTGTAGATCTTTTAGATTCTTCAATTTCAGTAATAACATCTATATCCCAAGCTGTAAGGCGAGAAGCTAATCTAACATTTTGCCCTCTTTTCCCGATAGCTAAGCTTAATTGATCTGCCTCTACAATAACTTCTGCGTGTTTTCTGTTTTCATTCAGAACAATTTTTAAAATTTTTGCAGGTTTCATAGCATTTGTTATAAATTGAGCCACATTTTGATCCCAAACTACTATATCAATTTTTTCTCCATTGAGCTCACTTATAATATTTTTAATTCTACTTCCTCTAATTCCAACACAAGCACCTATTGGATCAGTTGTGACGTCTGAGGAAAAAACGGCTACTTTAGATTTGGATCCAGGATCTCTTGCTATAGCTTTAATATGTATAATGTTATCATATATTTCTGTTATCTCCATTTCCATCAATTTTGCTAGAAAATCATTACTAGTTCTTGAAAGAAAAATTTGATACCCCTCACTCTCAGGTACAACTTTTCTTATGTAAGATTTAATTCTATCCCCAATTTTATACTGATCTGCAGGGATTGTTTCACTCTTTTTGAGTGCTCCTTCTGCTCTTCCAAGATCTAAAACCAAATTATTAAATTCTATTCTTTTTAATATACCGGTAACTATTTCCCCTTCTCTATTCTTATACTCTTCGTATTGCCTCAACTTTTCTATTTCACCAATTTTTTTCATCATAACCTGCTTAGCTATTTGTGCATAACCTCTGTCAAAATTCACTACAGGAAGCTCTTGAAAAAGTTGTTGGCCTACTTGAACAGAAGAATTTATCATCAAGGCTTCTTTAAGAGAAATTTCTGTAAATACATTATCCACCTCATCTACGACAAGCATAACTCTATCTAGCCGTATCTGACCAGTATGATGGTTAACATGAGCTCTAATTTGGTAATTTTCACCATATTTTTTCTTTCCCGCCGCCTCAACCGCAGAGGCAATGGATTCTATTAACTTCACTTTAGGTATATCTTTGTCCCTGGCAACGGACTCTAGAATATGTAAAATCTCTGTGTTCACTTTATATAATTAAACTAAAATACTTTATAATGACGCCATTAATGAAATATGAACAGCCCCCCCCACGCACGTCATTTTTACTAAAATATATAACTCTTTAAGAAAACATAACTTAAAAACTCTACATACCCCTCCAAATAAAATCTTAGTAACAGTTCTGAGAAAGAACAGATCCTAAAAATCAGAAAAACTACAAGCAAGGCAAATTCAACAAATCTCTAAAATAGCTAGATCAGGGATGATTCTACACTACTTACGTATATTTTTCAAATAAAAACGTTTTTTTTTGATTTTCTCAATCCACTCTAAGGGGATAAGAATCAAAAACGTGTCTAACCTCACAGGTCTAAGCTCAATGAGTGCCAAGGTAATTAGGCCATCTCATTCCCATCTCCCTGAATGAGATAGGAATTCTTAATTAATTCTTTAAGTATTTTTTTCTCGAATACGCCCCTATAAACTGTCCCCCTGTCACAGATTATTTGCAAGAAATAACAGCAAATAATCAATTCTTAATAAGCTCTTCGTATCTTATATTTAAGCGATATACAGAATATATCCAAAATAGACATATACACAAAAAGATCCCTAATAACAAAGGAGCAATAGAAAAATAAGTGGCATTTATTGAAAATGTGAATATTGCTGTTTGTACAAAGCTACTAAATGATTTGCCGATCTTAGGACTTGCAACATCAACAGCCGCCTTACCTCTTGTACGCAACTGCCTATCAAGTGGTATATACAACATTTGTATAGCAGAATCCCAAATAGAAAATTTAATCCCCTTAGACAAGACATTTTGAATTGTTCCAGTATAAACTGCGAGCACTAAAGGTTGTATTGAAAATATTGCAATATTTGGTTGAAAAATAATTAGAACAAAAAATATAATGCCAGTAATAAGTATAATCAGAGGCGTAATAATAGCAGATACAAGCCATTTATATTTTCTAATTAATCCATTTCCAAGCAAAGTAAAAATCATTATCACAACACCAGTCCAAAAAATATACTTACTGTTAAATGATCCAAAATCACTTATATTTGGGTATAATACTTTTATTTTAGCTCTCCATATTCCCTCAACAAAATCCATAGACGTGTTAAAAGAAGCAGAGCATACAAACATAAGCCAAAGGTACTTAGATTTTAATATGTATTTAAAACTCTGAACAAGGGACATCTTTTCATTTTCAAGATATTTTGTTTTATGAGTAATTGCCTTTACCTCGCCAATTTCCTTTGCCCCGCTTTTGGAAAAAGTATTTTTTTCAGGAAATTTTGCACTTAACTTATGTAATATTACACAACAAGTGATAGATGACATACTAAGTACAGTCATTGCAACCTTAACCATAAAAAGCTTGCTCCTTACATCTGTCACTTGATAAAAAATATTATCCGAGTTTAAATAACCCATAAAAAGCCCCACAACCAATAAAGATGAGTTACCAATAAATGCAAACAAAGTGTAGAATCTCTTCGCCTCGTTAGTTGAACTTATCTCATTTACAAATTGCCAAAAAAACAGAACATAAAATACATTAGGCCACAACTCACAAAAAGAGTAAAATAACACATAAGACCAATTTCCTACCAAAACTATATACCACTTAAGATATGGATAAGAATCTGTTAACTCTAATATTGTTTCTGGAGAAAAATGTATTCCACTATTATTTGGGTATAAAAAAAACGCAAAAAATAAGTAAAAAAAGGTAAAAATAAAAATGAAATAATAAAAAATCTTTTTCAGTGAAATATTATTTAATAGCTTTGTATATATTATAACTACAATTGCAGCTAAAGGAGTAACACAATAAAGTCTCGTAAAACTTATCAGCTCAGCATTTAATTCAGAGATCAATATTGTATCTTTTAATATCCTAAGTATATTTTGATTAAGCAAAATAAAAAACATCAAAAACGATATGAAAAAAAATTTTTTGAGTTCGTGTCTTTTGACTGGCCAAATATTTTTTATAAATTTCATATAAACGAGTTTAATTTATAGACCTTAATTTATGAATGATATAAGTTATGTTCCTGTCTCAAGAATTATTTAGTTAAACTAAAGTAAAATAGAAACTTTAAAAAAAAGAACTGCTCAAACGATAGAGTCTTGATTATAGACTTGATAAAAAAAATTGTACAGCTAAAATTACACTAACAAACACTTTCAAAAAACAAAATTAATACGAATCACCCTCATGACCTGTTTCTATAGTACTTGATCTTGGCTGTACTTGGGATGATTCTTGGACACTTACAATGTCTTTTACTTCAATCTGATCATTATTTTCTAAATTTATATTGGGCTCCTCGTCAGTATTTAGTTCTACTGAGTCTACTTTCGATGTCATCATATAAGATACTCCTACTGCATTTTGTGGAATAACCTTTATAGAATAATTATCTGGCTCTCCTTTATCTTGTAGAATTTCTTGTAGAACTTCTTTATTTAGTATAAATTCTGCGAAAGGGTTTTCAAGATCTACAGAATCATTTTGCTTATATTTTATAAGTATATCTCCTCTAGAATTTATAATTTGAATTTCAGATTGTATTTCTTGATTTGCCAAATTTTGATCCATTTTATCAAGCAAATACTTATAACGAAATTTTATATCATTTGTACCATCGAAGTATTGCGTTTGATTACTATATGAGACTACTTTTCCTAAGAAACTCATTTTTTCTTGTTTACTTACATTCTCAGAAGACTCTTTAGACATTTGAAGTTGAGTTTTGGCTTGTATTTTTGCAATTTTTGTTTGAACAACTAAATTCTGAGCACTATTCAAGTCATTAGATGAGTCATCACTTTCTGACAATACATTTTGTGGCATTTTTGCCTGAGCTATAAAGGATTGCAAAGCATCATCTTCTACTTTTTCTAGTTCAGATAAAATTTTGTTCCAAGCATTGTCTCGTTCTATTTTGTGTTGAGAATCTTCTGCCTTTGGACTTGAAAAATTATTTTTAGCATTCAAATTAAAATTTTCAGTAAAGATAGAAGTCATAAGCAATATTTTCCTCCCTTAGATAATATAATTAAGTACAAATTATTAAACTAAAATATCAATTTTTCTTAACACGTCCATTCCAAGACTATGTCCTTGTTCAACTAAGCCAATCGCATTCAAATTCCTTGGAATCATTGAATTATTTTGAGATACAACTTCAGAAATTTTTAAATTTGAAAATTTTTGATTTCTTTGTTCACCTTTACCTCCCTCCTTAAAAGAAAACTCAATAGAGGTATTAACATCTATGTTTTGAAGATCTAAAGAATTCTTTAATTCTTTAGCATGTTGTATAAACATTTCATATACAGGTTTTGTATCTAAAACTATATGTAATTTTTGAACAGTCTTTTGCTCTGAAAACTCCATGTGCACCTGAACTGATCCCAGATATTTAGGACTTAAGTTAAATTCAATTTTACTACTTGTATTTTGATCAGTTAATTTTGTAATTTTATCTAACAAGTTATTTTTCAAAGGTTTAAGAATAACACTCCCGAATTCCCTGGAGTCTAGATTAAATCTCTTTATATCCCACTTCTGTAGAAGTAATTCTTCTGACTGTAGTTCTTTCTGTTTATCTGAGAAATTATCATAAGACATATTATCTGTATCTGAAAAAGTTTCTTCAAAATTTGGATAATCTTCCGAATTTGCTAATTCAGAAGTTTCTGAATATTTGATCTCTATAGCAGATTTAGAATTATAATTCTTATTTTCCATTTTTTGAAAAAAATTAGGCCCGTCTTTAATCTGTTCTTTTAATTCAGTGTCCTTGAGTTGTACTTCTTTTAATTTCGTATCCTTGAATTGTACCTTTAAAGGTTCTTCTTTTAAGGCCTGACTTAAAGAGGACTCTTGTAATTGAGTTTCTACAGAAAAAGTACTTTCAAGAGCTTGATAAACAGTCTTAATTTCTCTGATCAATCCATTTTTTAATGTTATATCTTCTTCATTGTTAGAATATTGATATTGCTCAATAGGTACTTCTTGTTGCAGATAAAGCTCTGAATCAAACTTATTATGTTTTAACTCAAGAATTTTTTTTGCACTAGAATCGTAAATATTATCTAAATTTCCCTGTATAGGTAAATAATTTCCTTTTTGTTTTTCTTTTTTAGATTGCTCTTTTACTTTCTTATCTAGAGAATCTGTAAATTTTTCACCTATTTGCTCACTTTGGACTGTAGATGCTTTATCCTCAGTTCTTTCTGTACAATTTTGGGAAGTAGAAAAATTTTTCCGTTCGACTGTACTAATAATGTCTATATTTTTACTCATAAATTTACACTATCTCAAAAAAAAATACTTACACCCACAAAAGCAAATTTTATGCCAAAATATTTCTAATAAAATTCTTCAATTGAATTTACTTTCTGAATCTTCTTCCCTTTTCCAATAAATAACCTACTTATTAATTAAAAGATCTTTGATTTTTGCTTGGATTTGTGATATATACTCACTTGTTATGTTTATATTTTATTATTTATATAATATATAATATTCATAGTATGTAGCATTTGCATGTTAGCATTTGCATGTTATATTTACGAATAGGCTTATGAATGTCGTTATAGAGAGTGATTTTATGTCAAATAGTTTAAATAAAGTGTCTTTGATAGGTAATTTAGGAAGGGATCCAGATGTTAAATCTACAGGTAGTGAGGGTAAGGAAATAGTTTTGCTAAGTGTTGCCACTAGCGAAAATTGGAAAAATAAAACTACAGGTGAAAAAAAGGAAAAAACTGAGTGGCATAAAGTAGTTATTTTTAGAGAAGGTCTTGTATATATAGCCAAAACCTATCTTCGTAAAGGTTCTAAGGTCTATTTGGAAGGGCAGTTGCAAACAAGAAAATGGGTTGATTCTGAGGGAAGAGAAAGATATACAACAGAAGTTGTATTACAAGGATTTAATTCGTGTCTAATACTATTAGATGCAAAAAAAATTCCCGGCTCTCATGAAAACGAAAAAGATTCTAAGTCTTCTTCAGATAGTGATTTAGGAGAAAGAGAATTTTTAGATGATGAAATTCCTTTTTAGATCTTAGTTTGCAAAAAAAAGGAAGTTATTGACATTGTTCTCTAATATATATAGAATGTGCTTGGTGGTGAATTTTGTTTTTAAAAAAACTATACAAATTCATTCAGTATTTATAAAATGTAGAAATATATATTGAGCTTACTTAGTTTAAATAAAATTTGTTTAATAGTGTTTATACCGAAATTTTTTGGATTATTATTGATATTTAGAGTTATTGTTTTATAGAGTTATTGTTTTATGACTTTCTAGAGTAATTTTGTATTTTCATTTCAAAATGATTAAAAACTTATTTTATAACGTAAAAATTTTATTAATCTCGCGTTTCGGATTATCTCATTTTTAAGGGAAAGTATTAAGCTGAAAAATTAGAAAATAAAAATAAATAAAAACCTTATTTGTAACTCTTAAACACTTATTATTGTTGATAGGATGTTAGGGCAAGCTCAATAGTTAGATAATTAAGGGCTTTTCATGACTGAAAAAATAATAATAGATGCAACTATCCCCAAAGAGACTAGGGTTTGCGTTCTGGATAAAAATAAGAAAATAAAAATTTTTGAATTTGAATCCCAATATAAAAAATCTTTAAAAGGAAATATATATTTAGGAGAAATAACTAGAGTAGAACCTTCCTTACAAGCTGCCTTTGTAAATTTTGGAGAAGAAAAATCTGGTTTTTTACCTTTTAGCGAAATTGCAGAGACTTACTACAACATCCCAGTCAAAGACCAAAATTTAACGTATATTGCTGATCAAACAATTCTCACTCAAAAGAATCCAAATGAAGAAAACCTTAGCTCTAAAGAAAATACAAATGAGGATTTACCAGGAGAAGATTTTGACATAGAAGAAGATATTAATCTATCTAAAATAGAATCTTTAGTTAAAAACAATCAAGATCCTAAAATAAAAATAGAAGAACCAGACATAGATATAGAAAGATTTACTCCTAAATGTAAGACGTTTGATAAAAAAAACTCTTATCAAATTCAAGACGTAATAAAAAAAGGAAATGTAGTATTAGTACAAATACTAAAAGATGAAAAAAGAAACAAGGGGGCAACCGTAACGACCTTTATCTCTCTTGCAGGTAAATACTGCATTCTCTTACCAAATAAAGGATCTCATAATGGTATATCTAAAAAAATCTTTTCCTCCAAAGAACGAGATAGAATAAGAAATATATTAAATTCCCTTAACTCTGAAAAAGATAAAGAGTCCGCTAGCATAATAGCAAGAACTGCGTCTATGGATAAGAATTATCTTGATATAAGTAAAGACTACTCCTACTTGATTAGATTGTGGAATCAAATACGAGACCTTACATTAAAATCTAATGCCCCTGCTTTCATACATCATGAAGAAGATCTCCTATTAAGAACTGTAAGAGATTTTTTTGATAAGCATATTTCTGAAATAATAATTCAGGGAGAAGAGGGACATAATAAATTAAAATTTTTAATGGAAGAAATACTTCCAGATAAGTCAAAATTTGTTAAAAAATATTCTAAAAACACTCCTATTTTTATCGAGTACGACATAGAAAATCAAATATCCCTATTATATCAATCAAACGTAGACTTGCCTTCTGGTGGAGCTATTGTAATACACCCAACAGAAGCTCTAATCTCAATAGATGTTAACTCTGGTAAATTCATTCACGAGAGAAATGTAGAAGAAATGGCTCTAAAAAATAATATAGAAGCTAGCAAAGAAATAGCAAAGCAAACACAATTAAGAAATTTATCAGGCTTAATTGTCATAGACTTTATCGACATGAACTTAACATATAACAGGAAACTTGTAGAACGATCTCTAAAAGAATTTTTTAGATATGATAAGGCCAAAATACAAATAAGCAAGATTAGCGAATTCGGATTACTTGAAATGTCACGACAACGGTTTAGGCCCTCTTTTTTAGAATTAAACTCAGATATGTGCTCTTATTGCAATGGAAAAGGATTAGTAAGAATTGGAGAATCTAATGCAATGTTAATCCTTAGAACAATAAAAAATGAAATTTTTAAAGAACCCTCTTTTTCCATAAAGGAGATTAACGTACTAACTCACCCTACAGCCACGTTATATATATTAAATAATAAAAGAGAAGAAATTGATTTTATAGAAAAAGAATATAAAGTGAAGTTGAATTTTCACTCAGACATAAATTCTTTAAACAGTTTTGAAAGTTTTTCTATAGAAAAATTAAAATATATGATAAATGAAAACAAATCAATTCCAAAAAAAAGTGATAAAAAAGCATTAAATGCAGAAAAAGAGTTTCAAAAACTTAAACCTGCAGAATTAGAGAAAAAAGAGTCCCAACCAAAAAAATTAGACATTCTCAAAAATACAACAAGAAAAAAAAGAATAAAACAAACAGACCCAAACCAAGAAGAGAAGGAAGTAAAAAGAAATTTTTATAAAATCAAAAAATAGTAATGAATCCACCAATTTGCTACCTCTTCTGCAAACAAAGAGCACGACCCTTGAACTAAAAATTTACCTTTAAATCAAAATTTTATCTCAGATATTTCAATCTCTTCATCATTATTCTTAGAAGTTATTTGCTCTACTTTTAATTGAAAAGATTTTAGAATAGATTGACAATGTTGCTTTAACATCACGGCTTCTTCAAAAAACCTAACCGTTTCAGATAAAGACACGTTCCCTGAGTCTAATTTATCGACAATTTTTTGTAATTTTTCAAAAGCATCTTCAAAACTCATTTTCTTTATATGGTTTTTTTTTGTAAGATTATCTTTCTCAAAATTTGAATCTTTTGCCATTTTAATCTATCATTACTCTATCTACCATTACATATGGATTATATGTATAATAAATACATATCTATTTTTCATTCTAGTATAAATTACACATAAATGAAAGTAAGAATTTTTAAACCTACAAAGTCTACAATGCAATCTGGAAAAAAAAATTCTGCTAAATGGATTTTAGAATTTATAAAGACTGATAAATCGAAATTCGTAGAGCCTCTAATGCACAGAGTGTCTTCCACGCACATGATGAGTGAAGTAAAGTTAGAGTTTGACTCTCTTAAAGAAGCTGTAGATTACTCTAAAGCCTATGACGTTGAGATCATTCAACCTACCAAAAAAACTATAAAGAAAAAAACATATATTGCCGGATCATAATGACCTCTCTTCTAAAAAAGGATAATTTATCTTGCACGGCCTCCTACTTAAAAACCTCCGAAAGGGAGTTCTTATATTATGAGTCTATTTCTTTTCCGGAGAGTCCTTTTTGCATAATATTTTCTCATGGCTTAATGTCAAATTTAAACGGAAAAAAAGCTATGCATATAGAAAAACATTGTTTTTCCAAGAAATATAATTTTGTAAAATATGACAATTTTGGCCACGGCAAGTCTTCAGGAGAATTTATAGAGCAAACAATTACTTCCTGGCATAGAGGTTTACAAATTATCATAGAGAATTTTGCAAAAACTAAGAAAGTAATATTGGTAGGTTCTAGCATGGGTGGATGGATTAGCCTTCTTACTGCTACAAAGATGCTCAGAGACAATTTAGCAGGACTCTTACTTATAGCGCCTGCTCCAGATTTTACAGAAGATTTATTTTGGAAAAATTTATCTGAAAAAGAGAAATTATCCCTTCAGAACGGAGACATAATAAATGTAAAAAATAATTGTTCTGATGATATAGAGTACCTAATTAGTTACAATTTAGTAAATGATGGAAGAAAAAATTTACTACTAACAAAAGATTTTATAAAGATAAATTGTCCTACAATATTAATACACGGTACTAAAGACACAACTGTTCCTCCTTCTATATCTCAAAAAATTGCAGAAAAGTTAACCTCAGAGAAAGTAGTACTCCAATACATTAAAAACTCTGCTCACAATCTATCAAACGAATACGATCTACAAATAATTTCTAACTCTCTGGAAATGCTCGTAAATTAAAGTGGCTTTTAACTTCTTAGAAAGTTTTTTAAAATCCTGTTTTTAAATTTATCTATGTTTAACTCATCAAATAATTTTGATAAAGATGCTATTAGATCTAAATTTTTGCACCTAAGAAAAATTTACTACGAACATAACGAAAAAAATTTTAATAAAAAAAATGAAAAAATTTTACTACACATAAGATTACTACTAAATCTACTGCATAAGAAACTCTCCATCAAGATCCCTAAACGAACTAAATACCTCTTAAGCCTATACTATCCCCTACCAGGAGAAGTAGATATATCAAAAATATTAATTTATACAAAAGAAAACTGGACGTTTTTACTACCCAAGATCACCTCCCCAAATAAATTAAATATGGTAGAATATGATTATAATAAAATCCCTTTGATTAAGAGCAAAATAAAGAATCTTCTAACCCCTTCTACAAATAATATCCTCTATCCAAACGTGATAATTCTCCCAGGAATAGCCTTTAGTTTAGAGGGATATAGAATAGGATTTGGAAAAGGCTTGTATGATCAGTATATAAACGATCTAAAAAAAGACTCTCTATTTTTAGTAGGAGTGTGTATGCATAAATTCCTAATAAACACCTTTCTAAGAAATAAACATGATGTTAAACTGAATTATATAGTAACTGAAAAGATGATACTAAAATTATGATATTAGAAGATAGCATTTTGGGCTTTAAGAGCATATTTGACATAATAATGATCTTATTTACAGCAATCTCAGCCTTATTGGGGTTGTTTTATGGCTTTATAAGGATGTTTTTATCAATGTTAATATTTATGTTATCTGCATATATAAATATTATGATCTATCCTTTTTTAAGAAAAGTTTTATTTCTTTATATCCAGAAAGATTTGCTGTTTTTTTTAGTATTAACTATTTCAATGTATGTACTGTTCCTTTTATGTTACAAGCTAATAAAATCTCAAAGCACTCTGCTATTAAAAAACGTTAATTTAGGAGCTATTAATAATTTCTTAGGCTTAATGAGCGGTTTGATAAATTCATTTTTAGTAGCAATAATTGTTTTTACCTTGATTGTTATTTCAAATTCTAATATCTATAAAATTTCTTCTACTGAACAAATTAGAAAGGAAATTTATAAATTAAAAGTTAAAGATTATCCAGAATTTATAAAAATTTCTAAACTAACTCCTACACTCGATAAATCTATGAAATATCTAATAAAACTGCTCCCAGATTCCATAATAGAAAAGATAAAAATCCTAAACATACTACATAAATCTCCTCCAGAGTAAAATAAAAATTTGTATTTTTTTTTATATTGTTTATACTTCATATATTATTGCTGGATTTTTCTTAATTTTTATTAACTGTGAATACAAAAAGATCTTCCTTAAAAGAGCATTTTCACGAATTACAGCTTAGATTGAGAATTGTAATTTTTTTTTTTTTATTTGTTGTATCTTAAGTTATATTTACACACAAGAAATATACTCATTTATGCTAAAACCTCTTGTGAAGAAAGGAATAAATAATGTAGATAAAATAATATACACCAACCTTACAGAGGCATTTTTTAGCTACTTAAAGCTCTGTGTATTCGTTTCCTTCTTAGTAACAATTCCTGTATTAAATTGGCACATATACAGGTTTATTTCTCCCGGATTAGTGAAGCAAGAAAAAAAAATTGCTGCTTACATGTTCTTTTTGTCCCCTGTCTTGTTTGCCCTTGGATTCATATTCGTTTTTTACTTCGTAATGCCTAAGACATGGGAATTTCTTATAAGTTTTGAAAAAACTAAACCCTCTCTATTACTACCTCTAGTCTTACAAGCTAAAATAAGCGAATATCTAGAACTAGTTATGCAGTTTATCCTTGCCTTTGGAATAGCCTTTCAATTACCCATTGTAATGGTTATCCTTAAAACACTAGGAACTATAGACTATAAATTTCTAAAAAAATTTAGAAAAATTTCGATTGTATTAAGTTTTACAATATCCGCAATATTAACACCCCCAGATGTTTTGAGTCAATTTTGTTTGGCTATCCCTTTAATCTTACTATATGAAATATCAATTTTAATCTTAAAATATTTAGACAAAGATGTTAGACATAAAATGGATAAGAAATAATCCGAATCAATTTCGTGAATTACTAAAAAAAAGAAATATTACCTCTTTTGATATAGAAAAACTCCTCTCTTTAGATGAAGAAAAGCGTCAATTTCTTACATTAATTCAGAGCTTTCAACATTCAAAAAATAAAAAGTCCAAATTACTTATGAAATTACGTGGAAGCGCTAGTAGAGAATTTTTGGATACAAAAAGAGATATAGATCACATCAATGAAAAAATGAAAGAATTAACCCAAAAGTTGTCTTTAGTGGAAGAGTTAAATCGTTTACTCGACTCCGTCCCTAACATTTTAGACGAGTCCGTTCCCGAAGGAAAAAGTGACTCTATGAATCATGTCATAAAAGAAGTCCCTACTAAAATAGATATAAAAAATGCTAAAGATCATTTAGAAGTTGCAAAATCTCTTAATATGATTGAATTAGAAAAAACTTCTTTTTTATCTGGAGCTCGTTTTGTAAGTTTAAAATCAGAGCTTGCAGAACTGGAAAGGGCATTAATAAATTACATGTTGGATCACAATAAAAAATTCAAGTTTCAAGAAATTTCTGTACCTTTTATTGTAAAAAAAAATTCTCTATACAAAGTAGGACAATTACCAAAATTTCAAGATGATCTTTATATGATAGAGAAAGAGGATTTAGGCCTTATTCCTACAGGAGAGGTCCCTTTGCTGAACATGGTAGGTGATGAAATATTTAAGGTAGAAGACCTACCTATAAGATATGTTGGCTACACCGCCTGCTTCAGAAAAGAAGCAGGCGCTGCTGGCAAAGAAACAAAGGGATTAATAAGAAATCACCAATTTGGAAAAGTGGAATTAGTAAGTATTACTACAGAACTGGAATCAAAAGCGGAACATCAATTTTTGTTGAATGTGGTAGAAAGTTTAATATCTTCTCTCAAATTGCCGTACAGAATTGTACTACTTTGCAGTGGAGATACTGGATTTACTGCTAGTAAGACTTTTGATATAGAAATATGGTGCCCTGGAATGCAAAAGTACCTTGAAATTTCAAGCATCTCTAATTGTCAAGACTTCCAAGCACGAAGAATGAAAACAAAATATAAAAATCCCAATGGAGAAAATAGTTTTGTACATACCCTAAATGCATCAGCTCTTGCGATTGGAAGAACTATTGTGGCTATTCTAGAAAATTATCAAAATGATGATGGTTCCGTTACAATTCCTGAAGCATTAAGGCCTTATATAAATAACAAATCTAAGCTTAGTGCTACTGTTAAACAAGAATAAAGATTACTTTCTATGTACTAGTGTTTATGTTTATATTAGGAATTGAGTCTAGTTGTGATGATAGTTCATCTTCTATTATTGATAGTAATGGGAAAATTCTATCTAATGTAATTATTTCACAATCTGAAGAACATAGAGAATACGGAGGCGTTGTTCCAGAAATTGCATCAAGAGCACATTTAAATAATGTAGAGATAGCTATTAAAAAAGCTCTAAATGAGTCAAAAATCACTTTATCCCAAATTGATGCAATTGCTGTTACTGCAGGTCCGGGTCTCATTGGTAGCCTTTTAGTAGGAATTATGTATGGCAAAGCTTTAGCATCTGTTTTAAAGAAACCAATTATTTCTGTAAATCACTTAGAAGGCCATATATTAAGTCCTCAACTGTCCAACCAAATACCATTCCCTTATTTGTTACTTTTAATAAGTGGGGGACACTCACAATTTATAGCTACACTTGGATTACAAAAATATATAATACTAGGTCAAACACTTGATGACGCACTAGGAGAGGCCTTCGATAAAGTTGCTAAAATGTTAGGTTTGGGCTTCCCAGGCGGAGTGCATATAGAACGCCAAGCATCCTTAGGAAACGAAGACAGATTTTCTTTTCCTAAACCTTTAATTTTAACTAATGATTGTAATTTGTCTTTTTCGGGATTAAAAACTGCTGTAAGAAATAAAATAAAAACCCTCTCTCCTAGATCTGAACAAGATATAAAAGATATTTCTGCAAGTTTCCAGAAAACTGTTAGTAGTATTTTGTGTAAAAAAACTGAAATAGCAATAAAACTATTTGAACAACTCACGAAAAAAATAAATATTCCTTTAAAAGAAAAGTATTTTGCTCTTGCTGGAGGAGTAGCATCAAATTTATATTTAAGAGAAAAGTTAAAATCTACTATCAAAGAACAAAAGTATCAATTTATCTCTCCTCAAAAATCTTTATGCACAGATAACGCTGCCATGATAGCTTTTGCTGGACTTAAAAGATTTAAACTTGATATAATAGATGATATAAATTTTTTACCAAATGCTCGTTGGAACATAGAAAATTGCTAATTAAAATAAATTAAATAATTGCTTTTTTAAATATGTCAGGTCTTGAATTAAACAAAGTAATAGCTTCCATTTTAGTAGGAAGCCTACTTGCCATGCTATCAGGTTTTTTTGTAGATCTTTTATACAAACCAGATATACATATAGAGGAGAGCGAAAGAGGTTTTGTTATCGAAACAAAAACGGACACCTCTAATTCCCCTACACCTCAAAAAACTGTGCTTTCTTCTGAGGAAATAAAAAACTTGATACAACAAGCTTCTGCTGCGAGAGGAAAAAATATTTTTAAAAAATGTATTTCTTGTCATAGTGTAGAAGAAAATGGATCTCATAAAATAGGACCCAATTTATTTAACATCGTAGGAAGTCCTAAGGCTTCAAAAGAAAGTTTTCCATATTCCAAGGCCTTGAAAGAAGTAGGAGGTGTATGGGACGAAGAATCTTTATTCTTTTTTTTACAAAAACCTAGCAAATACATAGTTGGAACTAAAATGTCTTTTATAGGTCTTAGACAAGAAGAAGAAATAGCTGATGTGATTGCCTATCTCACTACATATAAATAAAATTTACAAAATTTCATTGAAAATAAGAGAATTTTTGATTATGATGCAAAGTTACATAGTAAGTGTTAAATAAAAACTATTTAACTAATATAATTTAACTAATATACCTAAAATTCAAATTATGGATTTAGAATATACTTTATCAATACTAAAGCCCGATGTCTTAAAAAGAAACATAATAGGGAAGGTGGTTTCTTGTTTTGAAGAACATGGATTGGAAATAATTGCTCAAAAAATGGTGTTTTTTTCAAGAGAAGAGGCAATAAAGTTTTATGAAGAGCATTCTCATCAAAAATTTTTCAATGATTTGATTGACTATATGACTTCTAGTCCCGTTATAGTACAAGTGTTAAAAGGGAAAAATGCAATAAGTAAAAACAGAGATCTTATGGGAGCTACTAATCCAAAAGATGCCGCTCCTGGAACAATAAGACATAAATTCGGGATTAATATACAATCAAACACTGTTCATGGATCAGATTCTCCAGAAAATGCGAAAAGAGAAATTTCTCTACTTTTTACAAAAAAAGAGATTTTTGATAAATAAGGGTTTCACGTGAAACATAAATATGATGTTATAGTAATAGGAGGAGGACATGCTGGTTGTGAAGCTGCCGCCGCTGCCTCAAGAATTGGAGCTAAAGTTTTATTAGTGACTCCTCAAGAAAAAAATATAGGTACGATGTCCTGCAATCCTTCGATTGGGGGAATTGGAAAGGGAATTTTAGTCAAAGAAATTGATGCGCTAGACGGTTTAATGGGGAGAATTATTGATAAATCTGGCATTCATTATAAAATGCTCAATAGTAGTCGAGGTCCTGCCGTGTGGGGACCACGTGCCCAGGCAGATAGAGTTCTTTATAGAAAAAATATGCTACACGAAATAAAGACTTATCCTAATATAGAGCTACTTTTAGACGCAGTCCATGACCTACTCATAGAAAATGGTTTTGTCTATGGAGTCAAAACAGAGACAGCTCAAATTATCTTAGCCAAAACTGTAATAGTTACAACAGGAACCTTCCTATCCTCTATTATACATATAGGACTTAAAAAATTTCCTGGCGGACGCATAGGTGAGAAATCTTTTTTTAATTTGTCACATGCACTTAAAAAAAATAATTTTTCCGTGAAAAGATTTAAAACAGGCACCCCTCCAAGAATCTTGTCACAAACAGTCGATTACACAAAAACCACGATACAAAAAGGTGATGACGTACCTGTCCCATTTTCTGAGATGACAGATCAAATAAAACTCAAACAAATAAACTGCTTCATAACAAAAACTAACTCTTTAACTCACAAAATCATAAAAGATAACATAAAAGATTCAGCCATTTATTCTGGAAATATCTCTTCAAGTGGACCTAGATATTGTCCTTCTATAGAGGACAAAATAGTACGATTTTATGACAAAAATTCACATCAAATTTTTCTTGAGCCAGAGGGTTTGAATTCTGATGTTATATATCCCAATGGAATTTCTACTTCTCTTCCAGAAGAGGTGCAAGAAAATTTTATTAGAACTATCCCAGGATTAGAAAAATCACAACTACTTCAACCAGGTTACGCAATAGAATATGATTATTTGGATCCTAGAGATTTATTTAAAACTTTAGAAAGTAAAAAAATAAAAAATTTATATTTTGCAGGACAAATAAATGGAACTACAGGATATGAAGAGGCTGCTGCTCAGGGGGTTATCGCTGGAGCTAATGCGGCTCTTAACTCTTTACATAGAGAGGAGTTTTGTCTTGATAGGACTAATTCATATATAGGATTGATGATTGAAAATTTGGTCGAGGAGGGCGTATTGGAACCCTATAGAATGTTTACTTCAAGATCTGAGTATAGATTAAGTTTAAGAGCAGATAATGCAGACATAAGGTTGACAGAATACGCAAGCTCCTTCGGACTTATTTCCTACAACAGGAAACTTTCCTTTTTCAGAAAAAAAGACTCACTACAAACATTAGAAAACAAGCTCCAATCTTTAAGAATTTCAAAAAATATGATTTTTAAAAAAAACATTCCTATCTCACAAGACGGAAATGTTAAATCCGCTCTTGAACTCATAGGACTTGAAAATATAGGAACAAAAAATATTTATACAATTTTTCCTGAACTACAAAAAGAGAATTCAAAATTATTAAAATACCTAGAAATAGAATCTAAATACTCTTTTTATATAAACAGACAAAAGGAAGAAATTTCCCTACTAAAAAAAGAAGATCTAAAAAAAATTCCTAAAACAATTATTTATAAAAAAGTACCAGGTTTATCAAATGAAGCAATAGAAAAATTTTCACAACATAGTCCTATAACGATAAAGGAAGCAAAAAAAATTCCTGGTATAACGATTTCTAACATATTTGCTCTATTGATTTATCTAAGAAATTACCAAAAAAATTTTGATTACGATTGAAAATGTTTCACGTGAAACCATAAACAAACTAAACCAATTTATCCAGCTTTTGTTAAAATGGAATTCTCATACAAATCTCATAGGAAAGGGCACAATAGATCAAATATGGACCAAGCATGTGCTAGATTCCCTACAACTAATAAACTTCATTCCAAATCTTGATTGTAAGTTAATTGATATTGGGTCTGGAGGAGGCTTCCCTGGGATTGTTTTATCTATTTTAGGAGTAAAAAATATCACATTAATTGAATCTAATCAAAAAAAATTTGCATTTTTGTTTGAAGCATCAAAACTTTCCTGTAATAAAATTAATTTAATAAACGAATTTATTACCTACAGAACACATATGAAATGTGATATCATAACTGCAAGAGCTTTTGGAACTTTAGACAAAATCTTTAAAGATACTTCTAATATAAGAGTCAAAGATAAATATTTATTACTCAAGGGAAGTTCTTATTTAGAAGAAATTGCCTTGGCAAAAAAAATGTGGAACTTTGTTTATAATGAATCCAAAAATTTTTATTCCCCAAAGGGAATAGTTTTATGTATAGAAAAAGTAAAAAAGCTTCTTAAAGATGGAAAGTAGAATTATATCGATTGTCAATCAAAAAGGCGGAGTAGGAAAAACTACTACTGCTATAAACTTAGCATCTATTCTAGCTTTAATGGGCAAAAAAGTTCTATTAATAGATCTTGATCCTCAGGGAAATGCTTCTACTGGCCTCGGCATAGAGCAAACCGAGAGAAATGCAACCTCTTATCAAATATTAAAAAAGACACGATTAATTAATGATGTAATAACTCCAAGCCAAATAAAAAACTTAAATATAATTCCAGCAAATATTCATTTATCTTCCATAGACATAGAAATAGCAAATTTTCCTCAAAAAGAATACATCTTAAAACAAGCTATTATGTCTCTTGGTAATGAGTATGAATTCATATTTATAGACTGTCCTCCCTCGCTAAGTTTGCTCACAATTAATGCCCTTACCTCGTCTGAAGAAGTGATTATTCCTATGTTATGCGATTTTTTTTCTCTTGAAGGACTAAGTAATCTTCTAAAGACCATTACTAAAGTAGAGAAACATCTCAATAATCAGATACACTTATCTGGTATATTATTTACTATGTATGATAAAAGGAGTAAATTAACAGAACAAGTAGAAAAAGATGTAAGATCTTATCTAGGAGATTTGGTATACTCAACAACAATTCCTAAAAACGTAAAGTTAGCAGAGTCTCCTTCTTATGGTAAGCCAATAGTAATTTACGATAAAAAATGTACAGGTTCCATAGCATATACAAATCTAGCAAATGAAATTCTAACTAAAAAAGAACACTTAGCTTATGAATGACAAAAAAAAACCCCTAGGACGTGGATTATTTTCGCTCATTAGTGAAGAAACTCTCCCAATAAATTATGATAATTCTCTGGTAACAATAGAGCTCAGTAAAATTGAACCAAATCCATCTCAGCCAAGGAAGTTTTTTGATCAAAAATCTTTAGTAGAATTATCAAATTCAATAAAGCATCATGGAGTCCTTCAACCTATAGTAGTTTCGAATGTTTCTTACGACAAATTCCAAATCCTTGCAGGAGAAAGAAGGTATAGAGCTTCTAAGCTAGCAGGATTAAAAAATATTCCTGCAATAATAAATAATACTGATGTATCAAGTAATAACAAAAAAGCTTTTGAAGTAGCATTAATAGAAAATATCCAAAGAGAAAATTTATCTTTAATAGAAGAGGCAAATAGTTACACCAGATTATTAAAAGAGTTTGGGTATTCTCATAATGAAATTGGAAAAATTGTAGGTAAAAGCAGAAGTCATATTTCAAATATTATACGCTTATTACAACTACCAAAAGAAGTCCAAGAATTGATAAGTACTGAAAAAATATCTCAAGGACATGCAAGATGCTTAATCTTATCTAAAAATCCTGAAGAACTGGCATTAAGAACAATCAAAGAGAATTTAACTGTAAGACAATTGGAAGCTCTTACCAAAGAAGAAAAAGAGCGTACCAAAAACATCGAACAAATAGATCAAACAGAAAAAAGCAATCATCTGGTAGATCCTATTCCTAAAGAAAATGAGTTAGAAGATTTACTTAATACTCTAAAAAAAAAATTTTCTCAAAAAATTACAATAGAAAAGAACAAATCTTCTGGAAAGATATCCTTTCACTTTAAGAACCTCCTCGAATTGGATGAGTTATTCATGAAATTTACATCTTCCTAAATTATTCATACAACAAAGATTAAAATGCAAAAAATACTTTTATCAGCAGGAGGAACAGGAGGCCATTTTTTTCCTGCTATTAGTTTTGCTGAACAAATAATCAAAAATCAAAAATATGTTAAGATATATATCTTAACGGATCAAAGATGTAAAAAATTTATAACAGAAGACATTCATTTTAAAGTATTAATTTTAAATCAATACAACAAGCATAAGACCCTTTGGAATAAAACGTATTTTATATTCCAGAATATGATTTTATTCTTTAAAACTTTATTTCTAATATTAAGACTAAAACCTTCTATTATAGTCGGTTTTGGAGGATATAACTCTTTTCATTGTCTCTTAGTTGCAAAAATTTTAAAAATAAGAACGATACTATATGAAGCAAACGCGATTTTAGGAAGAGCTAATAAAATTTTTTTAAAACAAGCTTATCTGTTATTGACTGCTTTCAAAAAAACTAAATCTATAGAGGAAAGATATATATATAAAACTTTATATATAGGATTTCTAATAAGAGAAAAAATAAAATTCTGTAAATATATTACAACAGAGACATCTACATATTTTAACATATTAATCTACGGAGGGAGCCAAGGAGCAAGCATTTTTTCTGAGCTAATTCCAAAGGTACTAAAGTTACTATTAACTCTAAATCCTAAAATTAAGCTTAAGGTAATTCATCAAACTCCGAGGCAAGATATACATAAAGTAAAAAAACTATATGAGCAACTAAATGTACTCCATGAAGTTAGTGATTTTTTCTATAACCTAGACAAGATTTATCCCCATACAGATCTTGCAATTGTAAGATCTGGTGCAAATAGCTTAGCAGAAATTCTATACTTAGACATAACTGTATTTTTTATACCTCTAAAACACTCAAAAGATAATCATCAATACCTAAATGTTGAAAACATTAGTGAAAAAAATAATGTCTACATTTATACTGAAGAAAAACTATCTAATAAAATCCTTGCTGAAGAAATGAATAAAATATTTTCTAATAGAAAAAAAATTATTTACCAAAAAAATATTCCAAATGTTTCTTTTACAGAAAATTCAGATATTTGGATTAATAAATTATTCCTGTAAACAACCCTACACCTGCAAGAAATGACACTTGTATTAAAAATATTTGTTTATATACTTATCATATTCTACTCTACAAGTTGTACTCCTTTAAAAAATGAAACTGTATTTTTGAATAAAAAAGAAAAGACCTACTTGCAGAATTTGTCTGAAAAAAGAGTCCCTATCTTAAATAAGCGCTCTATAGAACTAGCAAAACAAAATGTTCAGAATTACTATCCTAATGAAGATGAAATAGGAGAAATTTCTGAGATTTCACATTTATATAAAACATCCTATAAGAGGCTCTCAGACATGGAACAAATAGAAGCTCTACAAGAAGCTCCCTATACTTCAGAAGTAGTAATCTTACAAGATCAATCCAACACAAATCAAAAAAATAATAACTCTTCCGTTCTAAAACTTGCCAACGAAGAGACGATGATTGAAGAACTACAAAACAAAATTAAAACTCTTGAAGAAGAATTAAAAACTGAAAAAGATAAGAATAAAACACTTTTAATAGTTCCCAAAAGTTCCGAACAACACATAAAAGAAACAAATGCACAATTACTAAAAGTAAACAGCAAAATCCTGAACTCTACAAAGATATATCCTCTTCAAAACACAAGATAGCTTTTCATATAACAGTAACATAACATTTTTTGACAGTTTTAAGCCCTATTTTTTCAAAAACTATTTCTAAATTATCTTCAAAAGCTTTTACTATCACACCATGACCAAATTTAGAATGTTCTACACGCCTTCCAAGAAGCAGACTCTTATTTGTTTCTTTCTGTGCTTGAGGCTTTTGCTGCATATAAATTTGCTTTTTTCTATTATAAAAACCTGAAAAACTTTTCTCTTGAATATTAGAGAAAGAATTTTCTACCATTTCATTAGAAGAAAGCAAAATAACGTTTTTTTCAGGAATTTCTTTTATAAATCTTGAGGGAACAGATTGAATAATATCCTTAAACAGTCTTCTAGTTTGTGCATAGGTAATATATAATTCCTTTTTAGCCCTTGTCATTGAGACATAGGCTAATCTTCTCTCTTCTTCAAGACCTAAAGATTTCTCATCCGAGAGAGCCTTTTGATTTGGAAAAATACCCTCTTCCCAACCAGACAAAAACACAGCGTCAAATTCCAATCCCTTAGCCGCATGAATAGTCATAATACTAACCATAAAGTCAACATCATTAATCATAGGATTCTCTGTAACAAGACTTATATGCTCTATAAACTGGTAGATATTTGTAAAATCTGAAATAGCCCTCAACATCTCATTAATATTTTCTACCATAACCTCAGATTGTCCTACATTAGAATTGGACAAAAAATCTAAATATTTAGACTTAGAAAGCAGCAAATTTGTAGTTTCTATATGATTAGAATTCTTATATTCAAAATTTAGAAATTTAATCAATTCTATAAAATCTTTTAAGTTTTTCAGAGTAGTTTCTGATCTGATAAACTTTTTATTGATAAGATCCTCAATAGCACCGAACATGGAAATTTTATTCTCGATTGCATATTTCTTAATTTTGTTTAGAGTAACTACTCCTATAGATCTTCTTGGTTTATTTATAATACGCTCAAGTGCTAGGTCATCATTATAGTTTATACTAAGCCTTATATAGGAGACAATATCTTTTATTTCTGCTCTTTCATAGAAACGAATGCTACCTATAATTTTATAAGGAATAGCCTTAGCTATAAATGCCTCCTCAAAGGCTCTTGTTTGGAAGCTAGACCTTACTAAAATAGCATATTGATCTGAATTATTATTAAGTTTTTTTTCTTGTTTTAGCTTAAGAATAAGACTTGTAATAATATTTGATTCATCAAACTCATCTATGCACGAGATAATTTTTATTTTATTCCCTATTTCTCTCCCCGTCCAAAGTAATTTTTTATATCTTGTTTTGTTGTTGCTGATAAGGGAATTTGCTCCTTGAAGAATAGATTTACTTGAGCGATAATTTTCTTCCAATTTGATTATTTTAGCATTTGGAAAATCTTTTTCAAATCTAAGTATATGTGACAATTCAGCCCCTCTCCACCCGTAGATGGATTGATCATCATCTCCTACACAACAGATATTTTTTATATTGTCTTTTCCCTTATCCACAATTAATTTAAGGAAAAGGTACTGAATAAGATTTGTATCTTGATATTCATCAACATGCACATATTGAAATTTTTCTTGATAAAGCCTCAATAATGATTCATTCGTTAGGAGCAATTGGTAGGAATACAAAAGTATATCTCCAAAATCTAATAAATTAGATTTTTGCAAAACAGCTTGGTATAGAGGATATATTCTTTTAGCTATAAGATCTACTTGTCTATCCTCTTGAGCTTGAAGTAGAGCCGTTTCTGGTAGAACATTTTTATCTTTTAACCTCATAATAATGGTGTAGATAATTTTTGGAAGATAAAATTTTATGTCAATATTTTCTTGCAACATAATATTCTTAATACATAAAATCTGTTCTGCTTGGTCAATTATAGTAAAATTTGAGTCTATCTTATTTTTCAAAAAAGAGATATTTGGTCTTAAAATTTTAAGAGCTACAGAGTGAAATGTTCCAATACTTAAGTAATTTACTTCCTCTTGAATCATGTATTTTAATCTATTTTGCATTTCATTACTTGCCTTATTAGTAAAGGTCATAGCCAATATATTAGAAGGCTTTGCAATGTTTTTATTAAGTATAGAAAAAATCCTATGAGTCAGAACAGTAGTCTTTCCCGTTCCTGCTCCTGCAAGCACGAGTAAAGGACCCTTATCGTGTTCTACTGCCTCAATTTGCTTATCATTTAACTTAGAAGAAAAATTTTCTGATGAAAAAGAGTTATAAATCATAAATAAAAATTAAGAGAAAAAAATTTTGAACATCTTCACTAAAAAATTTTTTATAGTATCACTGCTACACAACGCAAGAGTAGTTTCTATTGCAATAAGAAGGATTATGATCATTTCTAGCCTAGATGAGTGTTTATAATTAAGCTCATTTGACAAATGATTATAAAAATCATATATCATGTCTAATCTTCTGTTTAAGATACTATGTCTTTCCTGTATATCTTCAAAAGAGGCAACTTTTAAATATATTTTTTCATATTGAGGCCTTTTCCAGAAAAATTCTGGCGTATCCAAAACATCATTATGCAAATTAATTAAGTATCTCTCTCCAAACAGGACTCCTATTTTTTTTGAGATTTCTTTTTTACTAAGATTAACCTTCCCATTATTAGCCAAAACCTTATTAATAGATTTTGTATTTCCTAATAAAGTCAAGATAGAATCTTCTAAAATATCTAATTTAACAGATTGAGCAAGTGCATATGATACAGATAACTTTAAGAAGTGAGAATGATTATTTAGGTAAATAAGATTTTGTTCTTCATCAATATAAGTTTCTTGAGCATGTAAGTCATATTCAAATCTAATTTCGTCAAACGAAATTTTTTTTTCTGCATCAATTACTATAGTTTTAATTTTTTCTACAATAATTTTTTCTCTCTTATGACTCTCTATTCCCCAAATTACCAAAGACCCAAACTCAAATAAGAAAAAATCTATATTCCCTACATTTATATACACAGCATCTTCAAAAAGTTCTGTTTTATAGTTTTTTTTCTTTTTTAAAAAAGCAACTAAAGATTTAAAATCAAATTCCTTAGAGATACAATAAAAAGCACATCTCATAAAATTAGTGACCAATATTTTCTCTTAATAAAAAAATTATAAAAGACTATAGAAAAATTTTACAGCTACAAAACATTAAATCCTATTGACCAAGAACCAGTTCCTTTCTCTAAAAAACTATAGTATAATGACTTGAGATTATCACGATAAAACTTTATATTTCAAAATTTAGTAATTCCAAATTTTATATTCCTTACAGGGCTAGCACGTAGCACATGAGAAAAGTATATAAACAAATCATTTTATTTTCAATCTGTCTTTTGATAGTAAGCAGCCTTATTTTGATAATATTTTTTATTTTTATCAACTTACCTGGACCACTTAAAGAAAGGAAATTATTTATTGTAGAAAAGGGAGCAACTCATAAAATTGTTGCAAAAAGACTCTTTGATGCAAATATCATAAATTCTTACAAGATCTTTAATATGTTACATCTTATTCAAAAAAAACTCTTTAATCCACAAATAAAGTCCGGAGAATATGAATTTTTACAAAATACAACTTTATTGGAAGTTACCAAAAAATTATATTCTGGCAAGTCTTTTCAAAGAAAATTTACAATCCCTGAAGGATATACTGTAAAACAAATAATAGACTTTTTATATAAAATCCCTTATTTAAGTGGAAAAATATTACAAAACGACATAAGCGAAGGGAGTCTTTTTCCTTCAACATATTTCTACTCTTATGGCACTTCAAGGCAAACTATCATTGAACAAATGCAACATCAAATCAACCTTGCTCTCAGTGAAGCAGAACAACATATTAAGTCTAAATCCTATCCGATAAAAAATAAAGAAGATATACTAATATTTGCATCCATCATAGAAAAAGAGTCCAAATATGATTCAGACAAGCCTAAAATAGCTTCCGTACTACTTAATAGATTAAGGTTAAAAATGAAACTTCAAGTAGATGCAACAGTTGTATATGCCTTATCAAACGGAATTTATGCAGATTTCAACAGAAGAGTTTCTTATGAAGATATAAAGATAACGTCTCCGTATAATACATATAGAATTTATGGACTTCCTATTGGTCCCATATGTTGTCCCGGAGCAAAAGCTATAGAAGCAGCTGTCCTAAATGAACCTTCAGATTTTTTGTATTTTTTAGCAAAAAATGATGGAACTATAGTATATAGTAAAACATTAAGAGAGCATAATATTGAAAAATTGAAAAAAAAATCTGGTACAAATAACAATTCTACTCTTTATGAAAATAAATCCTGTGATGCCAATTGACGTACTTGCAGAGTGGATTAGAAGTAAGAAAATCTCCACAAATTTTTTCACACACAGTTCTCTACCAACTAACCACTAAATTCTCTTCACAGACTAAATTTATATGATTTACTTAATTACTAAATTTTTTGCCGCAATAAGGACACTGAGCTCTGCCCAAAGAGTCAGCCTTAAAAAATACGTTAGGATGATCATACGGATGTAGAAATCCTCTGCAAGAAAAGGATTTTTTATGATTTACATCATATACATCTTTACCTAAATCTTTTTCCATATCTCTTTCTTCTTAGTTAACTAAATATTTTTTGAATATTATTCCAAATAAAAGCTAAAATATTGACATTCCACATTATAGCACTATATATTGTACTATATGTTATGAATATATGTTTATAAAATAAAAATTTTTACAGAGATGTCTTTTAAGTGCGAGGTCAGTAATTTAGGAAGTCAGTTTGGGAATAATGTTTCTCATTCTAATAGGAAGACTAGAAAAAAATTTAAACCCAATCTTTGTCAAATAAATTATCAAAGCTCTCATACAAGAAAATCCTATTCTTTAAGAGTAAGCAGCAGTTGTATTAGAAATATCGACAAAGCCGGAGGGTTTGATTCATACATCATAAATGCAAAGACTAAGAACTTATCTCCTAAAGCACTAAAGATCAAAAAAGAAATTCTTGCTGAAAAGCTAAAAAAGACTAAAAATACAGATGAGTAACAATTTATGAAAAAGGATATTCACCCAAAATATAAAGATTTGAAACTTAAAATAGGCAAAGATGAAATAGTCACTAAATCCACATATAAGGAAGATGAGTTACTTATGGATGTGGATTTTAGAGAGCATCCAGCATGGAATAAATCTTCTATGAAATACGTAAGAAATTCTAATAAAAGTATCAGCGCGTTTAATAAAAAATTTACCAGTATTTCTTTCCTCAAAAAATAGCCTATAGTATAATTTTGATGCTTTTAAACTAAAAAAATACGAACGAGATAACTTTCTTTACTATAAAAAAAACACTGGTTGTAGCAATAAATGCTATAAAAATCCCAATAAAAGATACAACGACTCCAAAAATAATCAAAAATCCATCTTTGTTCAAAAATCCTAAAGACATAAGTGTAATGCTTAAAGCAGGAATCGCATTTGTAAACGGGAGAGGAATAAAAATGGAAACAGAAGAAATCAGTGCTATAACACCTATCATTCTTCTAGTTGATTCATTATGGGGAAATGCCATTCTAGGCTTGATATAAATTTCAAGATACTTCACTACAGGTATAGCTTTCTTACAAATCAATAAAAGAGTAGAATTCCTAATTTTATAATTCCCTATTTTTTTAGGAAGAATAACTATCATCTTTCCCATAACCATCTGACAAGACAAAACGATTAGCGGTATTGCAAAAACAGAGCTAAATCCTGGAGGATAAGGAAGAGGAATGGCTATTGGTAGGGAAAAAAAAATCAAAGCAAGCAATAAGCTATCCTCATATAAATCGTTAATTATCTCAATAATAGAGCTTTCCTCCTTTTCATCCTTATCTAGCATTTTAGTAAAAATTTCCGATACACTTAATGTAGATTCATTAAGGAGATCTGCTTTAGGTTTTTGTTTTTTTTGCTCTTTTGAATCCACATAAGCCTCTTTTTTTAAATTTTTAATTTCAATAAGCATGGAATATGATCCGAAGTTCTAGGCCAATCCCTCACCTCTGGAAACATCTCTACAAATTCAAGTTTTTTTTCTAGGTTATAACTTACCCATATATGATCTAATCTTCTCCCCCTATTGGACTTTTTCCAATTTTTATTACGATAACTCCACCAACTATATAATTTCTTTTCCTGCTCTATAAAATATCTAAAACTATCTATAAAACCTAAATCGTCCTTTAAAGATACCAAATTATTTCTCTCAATGGAAGTATGACTTACAACATTCCTTAATGACCTACTAGACCAAACATCATTCGTATAAGGAGCAATATTAAAATCTCCCAACAATACAACATTATCATCACTACTTTTATTAGCTAAAAACCACTTCTTAAACAAAAACAAAAATTCCAACTTGTGTTTAAACTTAGGATTTGTCAATTGATCTGGAACCTCTCCCCCTGCCGGGACGTAAATATTGATTATTTCTAAATTTTTTATCTTTATAGAAATATAACGAGCATCATCATTGTAAATTTTTAACTTTAAACTCTCTAAAATAGGGTATTTAGATAATATAGCAACTCCGTTATAAGATTTTTCACCTCTAAACACAAAATGCCTATAACCCATATCTATGATTTTTTCTACAGGGAAATTTTGATCTGTAGATTTTGTTTCCTGCAAGCATATAATGTCTGGCTTAACCATATAAGCAAATTTTTTCAGCAATTCAATTCTTAGGTTAAGAGAATTAATATTCCAGGTGACAATTTTCATTAAAAGTAAAAATATTAAAAGAAAAAAAGTAGTACTCTACCTTAATTAAGACGAACAAAAAAATTTTTTATGTATCTCATGATCTTGGCTTCAGGAGTCAAATTTCGTATTGCCCATTTTTTAATCCATGGCTCCACGGAATGCCAGATATTAGATTCAGAACAAAGAATATGTCCAACCCCCTCTAACACCACCAAAGTTTTTTGAAGCAGTACAAGTTGTATTTGTGTTTCCATTCCAAATTCTTCTGTAACTTCAAATAATTGAGACAAAAGCTGTCCTATAGATATGTTTTGAATATTTTTTTCTACTATTGGCTCAGCAACAGATCTACAACTCTGAGCAAACAATACAAGATCTGTATTCTTTGGAATATATCCTACTCTTTGATGTATTTTTGCTACTAAAGAATATTTTTTACGCAAAAGTGCATATAGAATCTCAGCTATAGCAAATCTGTCAGTCTCTGATAAGGTACCAACAATACCAAAATCTACAAGAATGATATTACCTTGATGGGAAATTAATATATTTCCTGGATGTAAATCTGCATGAAAAAAACCATCTCGGTATGCTTGATTAAAGAAAACCCTTGCTAATTTTACAGCTACTTCAGCAGGATCAATTTTATACATCTTCATCTTATCATGTTCATAAATAGAAAAACCTTGAACTTGTTCCATTACCAAAATTTCTCTACAACTATACTCCCAAAAAATATCTGGTACATAAAGACTAGTATCGCCCTGAAAATTATCTTTAAACAACGACGCAGAAGATGCCTCAATTCGTAGATCTAATTCCCTTTTCATAACTGCTTTAAATAGAAACACCACTTCTTTTAACTTTAATCTTTTAAACTTTTTAAAAATTTTAGCAAAAATATCAACAAAAAATTCTAAAAATTTTAAATCCTCTTCATATATTTCATATATCTTAGGCCTTAAACACTTGATTATAACTCGTCTTTCTCCTTCTTTCAAAATTGCCTTATATACCTGAGCTACGGATGCTGACGCCATTGGTGTTTTTTCAATATAAGAAAAAACATTATCTACTTTTTTTTGAAAATTATCTTCAAATTTTTGAACAAATATAAAGTACTCAAATGCAGGCAATTTATCTTGTAAATCTCTCAATGCAGCTGCAATTTTTTTTCCTATAATGTTCTCGTTAGAGGATAGTGTTTGTCCGAACTTGATGTATATAGTTCCAAGTTTTGTTATCAAATCCACTAGCCTTTTGTCAAAAGCATCCTTAGGTTTTGTAAAAAAATTTTTAGTCAAAAAAACTAAAATAAAAATTTTTCTAACAAAATTTATATGAAAAGGCAAAATTTTTTCATATTCCCAAAAAATAGAATACTTCTCTGCTAGATAAAATATCTTCAGAAGTTTAAAAATATTTTTCAAAAAATAAAACATAAGCTCTATCCATATTTAATTCCGAAATGAATAGAAGCAACTTTAAAATGCATTTCTTCAAACCCTACATTCAAAAATCCTACATTCTGTATAAAAGATCTTAGCTCTTCACTAGAATAAAAAGACTTAATACTATCTGACAAATAGCTATAAGCCTCCTCATTCCCAGCAATAAATCTACCCAATTTAGGTATTACACAAGATAAATAAATATCTTTAAAGTAACTTAAGAAATCTTGTTGCGGCCTTGTAAATTCAAGAGATAAAAATTTTCCCATAGGCTTGAGAACTCTATAAGCCTCCCTCATCATACTCGTTATAGAAGAGACGTTCCGAATTCCAAAAGATATAACATAAAAATCAAAAGAATTATCTTCAAAAGGCAATTTTTCTGCATTTGCTACACAGGAGCTAAAATTTTTAACGTTTTTATCAAAGACTTTTTCTCTACAGATCTCAAGCATTTCAAAATTTGGATCACATGCTGTAACTGAAGTATTGGCTCCAAAATTTTTCGACTTTTCATTTATATAAAGAACTATGTCTCCAGTCCCCGTAGCAACATCCAATATAGATGTATTCAGATTCTTTATTTTAGAAATTAGCCTTTTTTTCCAAACTCTATGAAGCCCAAAACTCATGAGATCATTCATAAAATCGTATTTATTTGCAACCTCAGAAAAAATTTTTTGTATAAAAAGATCTTTTTTAAAATTTTGATCCATTTTAATGTTCCTTTTTTAAAAATGTAGAAAAAGATTTTGAATCAAAGCTAATGCCAAGTTCCTTGCTAAGCAAAGGAAAAAGCAAAGTTCCTTTAGAAGTAGTAAAAGTATCTCCTTCCAATTTAAAGTGATAAGGTCCACTTATTGGAGAAGATAGCCAAATTTCCTGTAAAAAAATTTGTCTATTAATTATGAAAAATCCTTCCGGAGCATCAATACTGAGCACTTCTTCGTTAAAGTCAAAATCTAATGAAGAGTCCTTGACTTGTTCGAGCTCATAAACTATGTACCCTATAAGTTGTTCAAAGTCTAACAAAAATTTTTGATTTTTTATTTCCATAAACTAATATTTTTAATTAAAAATATTTATAAGATTTAAAAAAATAAATCACTCCTGTAAAAATTGTTATGAAAGATGCAATCCATAAGAGAAAATTTGCAATTACATCTAAAGATTCTATACCAGATCCTTTAGAACCAAGAAGTAATAAAGAAATAGAACTCATTTGCAAAAATGTTTTAACTTTACTTAAAAAACTAACGGGAAGAGAGCGAATTTTTAACCTAAAAAGACTATTTCTTAGCCCTGAAATAGCAACTTCTCTTGTTACGATAAGTATACATGGAACTTCATGTGCTATACCTCTACCAACTAACATTACAATAAGAGAACAAACCAAAAGCTTATCCGCAATAGGATCAAGTACTATTCCCATTTTTGTTACAAGTTTTAATTTACGTGCCAAATATCCATCAAAAAAATCCGTAATACTTGCAAGTATAAATAAAAAAAAGGCAAGTCTATGAAAAAATTTTGATTCTTCTAGATAAAAAAGGACTAAAATAAAAGGTATAATTATTATTCTAAAAAGAGTAAAGAGATTAGGTATAATACTAAGCATATATATTCGAACCTTCTAATTTGGTCTATTAATAGTACTTAGACTTTGAAACACTTTCAATTCAAAGATATTAAGAACACTAAATATATGGGAAAATATTTCATATTGGAGATCTTCGTAATCAATAAAATCAGTATTTTTACTAAAGATATAAATCTCTATAGGAAGCCCTTGAGGAGTAGAAGTTTTTTGTCTTACTAAAAATAAAAAATCTTCTTGATGAACCTGCTTACATTCTTTTAAGTACTCAGTTAGATATTGTTTAAAAATTTGTACATTTGTAATTTTGTCTTTCATATTAAAAATAGAAGGATTATTTGTAACAAAATTTTGCATCACTCCAAAATTAGAAATTTTTAGCAAAATCTCCTCCGAGCATATACTTATTGTTTTAATATCAATATTAATAGATCTTTTTATTCTCCTTCCCCCTCTTTCATGCATAAATCTCCAATTTTTAACTAAATTATTCACAAAAACAGTAGTAGGTACACTTGATAGAGTCTCATCAAAATTTCTAACCTTTACAACCGTGATAGTAATTTCTTCTATAGTACCATCAAGGTCGTAAGAGGGAAGAGTTATAATATCACCTATCTTAATTATATCCTGTAGAGATATTTGCAAACTTGCTACTAATCCTAACAGTGTATCCTTAAAAACAAAAGCTAAAAAAGCCGCAGCCGCTCCTATACTTGTAAATAAGTATCTAACAGATACATTTAAAATATTTGCAATCAAAACAATTATTGTAGATATAACAACAATAAATCTTAATATATGAGCATAAAGGGTTACATTGCTCTTAGAGAGATTTTCCTGAATTCTAAAAATATCCACATAAGCATTTATTGATGCTAGGATAGCCCTAGAGAAAGCTATCGTACAATAAACAGAAATAATAATATCTTTTACCTTTGTTAATAAGAGATCTAAGATTTTTGAAAGACTCCTTAAATGATCCCATAAGTAGCCCTGTTCAAGTATTTCACTCCAAAACAAGATATAAAGAGCTATAAAACTGTGAGTCAGATGTTTAACCAATTTATATTTATTAAAAATATTACCATATATTTCCCCTTTAATTTTAGTAGTATTTTTTATCAAAAAAAATAAAACCTTCCTCATAAGCACTAATAAAGGATAGTATAGAGCGATAAAAAATATAAATATAAACCAACTATCTTCAATATTGTTAATATATTCAATTATCTCAGAGAGATGTGTCATAAATTTTTATAACCTATTTGTTAAAAAAGCTTCTTAAAAATTCCTTATTGTAGAAGAGTTCTTCTTTAGAAGGAAGAATAACAACAAAATCATTTTCGTAACGTTTCATACAAGTTTTGTTATTCTTTTCATTTTCTTTTTTAAAAAAAAATGAATTTTTGGACTGATCAGAAAAATCAAAATATCCCTGAATACTTGAGACAAGCCTTAAGTATACTTGAGCCAGTAACATAGAATCCTTAAGTGCTCCGTGTAATTTTCTATCAGAATTATCAACTCTTAACTTGGTACATAAGGAATCAAGGTTGACCCTAGCTCCTGGAAATTTTTTCCTTGCAAGTTCCAAAGTATCAATCTGCTTATTAGAAATTTTAGCTATCTTAATCTTATCTAACTCATAATTCAAAAATCCCAGATCAAATTTTATATTATGAGCTACTATAGTAGAATCTTTTAAAAAATCTAAAAAATCTTGAGCTACATCTACAAATTTTTTCTTATCCTGTAAAAATGCATTAGAAATCCCGTGAATTTTAAATGCTTCATAACTAATTTTTTTTTCTGGATTTACAAATTCATGAAAGTAATTTCCAGTAATTTCTTGATTTATCAATTCTACTCCTGCTATTTCTATGATTCTATCTCCTGTCATAAAACTCAGTCCTGTAGTTTCAGTGTCTAGCACTATTTCTCTTGAACTCATTATTCTACATTTTATAATAGATTGTACATAAAAATCTCAATTATTTAACAAAATCAAAACTTTAAACTTTCTCTCAAATTTTAATTTTTTAGAAAAATACTTTTTCTTTGCTTTCACAATTAATACATATATCTCTTCCATCTCAAGATAAAAATTAACTTCAATTCTTAGAATAATATACCAAATAAGAGAACAATAGGGAATCAAAAATCTAATCACATTATAAAATACAAAATGTGAATATCTTTTTAAAATTTAGCTAAATATCAAACGTCAACCTTGAGATAGAAAAATAAAAACCCTAAAAAAAATTTCAAATTAGATGTTAATAACTAATGTATAACTATGTGCATATGTTGTTAACATCTTATGTTTTAAAGCTTTTACCACAATTATTCACATTACACTCACAGAGTTAATCAACATTTTTATTACATATTTTTTTTGTGAATAACTCCGTTGTAAACCTTTCTCTCCTTCTTAGAAAAAAAATATATTGTGGATAACTATGTGGATAACTCATAAATCACAAAAAAAACTATTCATCAACAACAATATCTATATAATAAATATTACTAATATATTTTTATGATTATTTCCCAAATGTCTAAAAAACCAATCTTACTTAGTTTCAAAAAAAAAAACACAAATATCCCCATTTGGATAATGCGTCAAGCAGGAAGATATCTACCAGAATATATGGAAATACGACAAAAATATAAGTCTTTCTTAGATCTATGTTATAAAGTAAAAGATGCTTCTAAAATTACACTACAACCTCTTAATAGATTTTATAACTTAGATGCTGCTATAATTTTTTCAGATATTTTAGTGATTCCTGATTTATTAGGATGGAAAGTGGATTTTATTAAAAATAAGGGACCAATACTAGAACAATTTTCTAGAAAAGAAGATATAAAAAAGCTATCATCAAAATTCTCTTCAAAAATAGATAATATTTATGAGATGATAGCACTTACAAAAAAAACTCTTCCTGAAGAAAAAACCTTAATAGGATTTACAGGGTCTGCCTGGAGTATAGCTCATTACATGTTAAAAGGAAGCTCTGATGATAAAAAATTTCTTCTAAGTAGAATATTTTCTGTTAATCAGAGAAACTTATTGGGTACATTAATAGATATTTTAGTAGAAAAAATTATAGAATTTTTATTAAACCAAATTAAATCAGGTGTAGAAACTATTCAAATATTTGAATCTTGGGGATGGGTCCTTGGAAGGGAAGAATTTCAAGAATTTGTAATAAATCCTACAAAAAAAATTGTTTATAATATCAAAAAAGTTTATCCTCAAATACCAATTATTTGTTTTCCTAAATTTGCAGGTTTTTATTACGAAAAGTACTTGGAAGAAGTAAATCCAGATGGGTTAGGGGTTGATTATTCTGTTCCTGTTTCTATAATGAAGAAATGGCAAAATAAGTTATTGGTTCAAGGAAATTTAGATCCTATCATCCTATTTTCTAAACAAAATATTATTGAACGAAAAATAAGAGAAATATTAGACATTATGGATATAAAGGGTTTTATTTTTAACCTAGGAGATGGAATACTTCCAAATACACCATTAAAAAATGTAGAATTTTTAATTAATTACGTAAAAAATTTTAAGTGAGAAATAATCTGACCCCAAAAAAAGTTCAGGTAGTTCTTTTTAATTTAGGAGGTCCTCATAATTTAGATTCAATTCAGAATTTTCTTTTTAATCTTTTTAAGGATAAACTTATCCTAAGAATACCTTTTTTTATAAGATATCCTCTGGCTTGGCTTATCTCTAAGATAAGATCTAAGAGTGTCCAAAAGGAATATGCTCTTTTAGGAGGCAGATCTCCTTTGTTAGAAGAAACCCAGGCTCAGTTACAAAGTTTAAAAAATTCTGAAAATTTAAAATTTGATTGTGATTTTTTTATCTCAATGAGATATTGGAAACCTCTCTCAGAAGAAGTAGTTCAAAAAATCAAAGAAAATTTTGTAAAAAATATTGCGAAAGAAATTATTCTTATACCTTTATACCCACAATTTTCTACCACGACTACTTTGTCTTCTTTTAGGGACTTTAAGAAAACTTTAAAAAGATATGGATTGTCTGATGTAAGAGTGAAAGCACTTTGTTGCTACCCGATAGAAGTAAATTTTATTAAAGCACATGTAAGACTTATTGAAAATACCCTTAAAGCAGCAAAAATTTTTGATGTTAGAGAATATATTTTTCTTTTTTCAGCGCATAGTCTACCAGAATCGGTCATAGCATCCGGAGATCCTTATCAATGTCAAATACAACAAACGGTAAGCGAGGTAGTTAAAAATTTATCATTTGTGAATTTAGAGTATAAAATAACTTATCAAAGTAAAATAGGTCCTATTAAGTGGCTCTCTCCAAGTACTGAAAAAGAAGTACTTAAGGCCGCAATGGATAAAAAAAATATTATATTGATACCTGTTGCTTTTGTATCAGAACACATTGAAGTTTTAGTAGAGTTAGATATTCGATATAAAAAAATTGCAGATATGAGAGGTGTAAATTACATTAGAATCGAAACTTTAAGGACAGAAAAACATTTTATTTTTTCTCTTTGTAAAATGCTGAAAGCACTTATGAGAAGTGATTACAGTAAAATTTTTAGTAGTAATTCTCTTGAGAATATAGAAGACATTAATTCAAATATAAGAAAAATACCAGACTTTCGTTTTTGTCCTAAAAAATTTGGTGCTTGTCCTTATGGAAAGAATATATGAATTTTTATCAAATAATTTTTACTTGTTTAAGACAGTTCATGTAATAGCAGTTATTTCTTGGATTGCATCTATTATGTATTTATTAAGAATTTTTGTCTATCACAGCAGACCTAATCTTTCTCAAGACACGTATCAGATATTTAGTGTTATGGAAAAAAGAGTGATAAAATACATCATGAATTTTTCTATGATTACTGTTTATATTTCTGGTATCTCTATTGCATATGTTTTTGGATTCGTTGCCCTTGGACATTGGTTTTATATAAAAATGCTTGCTGTTTTAGTACTTACTCTTATACATTTTTTTTCGATTCACTTAAAAAATGAATTTCAAGAAAAAAGAAGTGTAAGATCCACTAAATTTTATCGTATATTAAACGAGATTCCTACTCTTTTGATGATTGTTGCTGTTTCTATGGTTATAATGAAACCTTTTGAATAATATAAAAAGGTTTTTAACAGGTTTTATAGAAAAAAAGATTGTTACAATTCGTAACTATTTTTCTTATAAGATGATAGGTGTTTTTGTGTTTTAATATTAGTAGTGTTAGATATTTTATTTAATTATTTTTTTGAATTTAAAGGTTTTATAAAAACTTGGTATGAGCACAACTGCAAGAGACACAATATCTGCTTACATAGTTTTTTTTTGTATAGCTATATTCTACAGTTATCAGTATATTATCCGGATACTACCTAATAGTATTAGTATGGATTTGACACAAATATATGGAATAAGCTCAGGAGAATTTGGCTCTTTTGCTGGTGTATATTATCTTGGATATGTTATCTCTCATATACCTCTAAGCATCTTACTTTTGAGATCCTGGACTAAGTTTATAGTCTCACTATCCATTTTACTTACAGGTTTTAGCTTAATACCTATAATTTATTCAGATAATTGGGTGTTAGTGCTTATATGTAGATTTATTTCTGGAATTGGATCCTCTTGTGCAGTACTTATAGCTTTTCTTGTTTTTCAGGAGTTGTTTTATAAAAGATTTTCACAAGTGCTGGGATTAATGATACTTCTTGGATTAATTACAGGTTTTCTTAGCGGGAGGTACTTATCCGAAATTATATTAATTTTTGGAATGAAAAATGTACTGAAGATCTTGTTTTTATTTTGTATCTTTCTATGTATTTTGAATTATTGTTTTTTTCCTAAGTTAGAAGTAAATTCAGAATCAGGAGACAAACCTTCTCTGAAAGAGGATATAAAATATATTTTTTTTAATAAAAAATTTGTTTTCATAAGCTTTTGCGCTGCTTTTATGGTTGGTCCCTTAGAAGGTTTTTCAGATGCTTGGGGAAGCATGTTTCTAGTAATATCCTATGATTTACAAAAAATTTTAGCAGATCATATTATTTCTAACATATTCTTTGGAATGTCTTTTGGAGTTATAGTTTTACCTTATTTTGCAGATAAATTTAGTTTAAGTTATAGTGTTATGCTTGCATCTTCTTTTTTTATGGGGATCTTTTTTTTATATATTTTAAATATTCATAATATAGATCTTTTTACAGTAAAAATTTTGTTATTTTTAATAGGGTTCTTTTGTGCTTATCAATCTGTTTTTCCAAGCATAGTCTTCAAACTTGTTCCAGAGAGGATAGGGGTATTTGCGGCATCTGTTGCTAATATGATAATTATGTCTTTCGGGTTTGTTGTACACAAGGTAATAGGCTCTATTTTGAGTATTATGAGCGTCTCAGACGATAGCGCAATTAACGGTAGAGTCTATTCTAAGCTTAACTTTAAAGTAGCCATTCATTTTATTCCTATTTTACTAATTATAGCTTTTATCACTTTATTCCTTATGAAGAATAAATTTGCTAGATTAGATTTAAAAAAGTAATATTTTTACAATTTTAAAGTTCGTTTACAATATACTTTACTTTATGCACAAATTTTTTAATTTTAGAATAAAATTAAGAGGTTCTTTTTTTACAGTTTTTTTTTGTATTATGTCATTTTATGGCTATCAATATATTATTCGTTTAATTCCTAATAGTATTATGACTGACTTAATGATTATGTATAGAATTAGTTCTAAAGAAATCGCTTCTTTTGCATCGATGTATTACTTAGGATATATTTTTTTTCATATACCTTTAGGTTTTATGATTTTGCGTTTTAATAATAGACTTATAGTCTCAATTTCAATTTTGCTTACAGGTTTTAGTTTGATACCTATAATTTTTTCAAACCAATGGTGGTTTGTTCTTGTGGGAAGATTTCTTTCAGGTATAGGCTCTTCATGCGCGATTCTTATTGGGTATCGTGTATTTCATAAAATGTACTATAAACATTTTACACAAATGGTTGGAGCTATGATATGTTTTGGAGTTATTGTAGGATTTTTTAGTGAAAGATATCTCTATGAGATTATGTTACTTTTTGGTATGAGGTATGTGTTAGCTGTTTTATTCTGTTTTTCTTTATTGCTTTGTTTTTTTAATTACTATTTTTTTCCAAATTTTAAGAATTCTTATCAAGAAAAGCAAAACGTAAAAGAAGATATAAAGCTTATATTTTTAAATAAAAAGGCAATAATAATAAGTTTTTGTGCAGCTTTTATGGTTGGTCCTTTAGAAGGATTTGCTGATGCTTGGGGTAGTTTATTTTTGGTCAAATTTTATGACTTAGACAAAATTTTTGCAGATCATATTGTGTCTTACATATTGCTAGGAATGGCTTTAGGAGTAATAATTTTGCCTTATTTTGCAGATAGGTTTGGGGTACATTATTTTATCCTTGTTATTTCTTGTTTTTTTATGGCCACAGCATTTTTGTGTATTTTAAGTATTGATGATATTAGTATTTTTACAGTTAAAAATTTACTACTTGTTATAGGTTTTTTCTGTGCATATCAATCAATTTTTGTAGGGCTCGTTTTAAAATTTATACCTGATAGATTAAGGACATTAGCTGCTTCAATTTCTAATATGATACAAATGTCTTTTGGAATTGTTATTCATAAGGTTATGGGGTTTATTTTAGATACAAGATGGAATGGAGAAATTGGATTGGAGAATGTTAGGCTCTATTCCAAGGAAGATCTTAGAGTAGCTATATATTTTATCCCTATTTTACTAATTGTAGCTTTTTTTATTTTAGTTTTTATGAAAGTAGTATTTAAACAAAAAATATAGAGTAGAATATTATTAGTAGGATGCAGTTTTTATAAAGAATCTTGTGGGAATATTTAGCTAAGACGAAAAATCTTTCTTAGCTAAATAATTATTATCAGTTAGTGCTTACTCTGCTTCAGCATTTAATGTGCGGAGTCACTTACTAAAGCATCAGCTAAAACACCTGCTAAATCTTCAGCATGCACGATTGTATGCTCAGTACCGTGAGCAAGAAAAGTCATATTGTGATCTTTATTACTGATTTTATGTGCAACATCATCAGAAATCAAAATCATATCGTGATCTTTATTACTGATTTTATGTGAAACATCATCAGAAATCAAAATCATATTGTGATCTTTATCACTGATTTTATGTACAATACCGTCAGCAATCAAAGTCATATTGTGATCTTTATTACTGATTTTATGTACACTACCGTCAGCAATCAAAATCATATCGAGAGCTTTATTAATGATTTTATGCTTATTATCGATTTTATATGCAACACCGTCATTACCGATTTTATGTACAATACCGTCAGCAATCATATTGTGATTTATCTTACTTTTATCATATGCAATACCGTCATTGCCGATTTTATGTACAATACCGTCAGTATTCATATTGTCAGTATTCATATTGTGATTTTTAGTGCTTTCCTCTTCTTCTGTAGAGAAACAACAGCCACAAAACAAACCCAAACAAATACCAATACCATAACCAATACTATAAGAAAAACAAGAACAAATACCAGACAAAATATATCCCATAATATCCTTTTACCTATTTAGTTAATATCATAATTAAACTGATTACCATCAGTTACGATTGATTATATCTATTTTTTTTATTTATACAAGTAGAAATTGATATCAAATAGAATATAAAAAAAATCAGTATTAATTAATTGCTGTAAAGATAAAAGTCTTGCAGAAATATTTAGCTAAGAGGAAAATCTTTCTTAGCTAAATAATTATTAATCAAAAAATAAGTTAGTGTTTACTATCTTTTAGTATTAATGAAATTAGCTACTCGCTAAATATCGTTACCTGCAACATCTAAAGTTGTTTCAGTATTCTCTACCTGATCAAGAGATTGGTCACTCACTAAAGGCTCGATATCTGTCACAGTTTCATTAGTAGTGGGGGCATGACTTGTAGTGTCGTTTATTATTTTTTCCTCTATTAATGTTATTATTTCCTGATTATTAAGAGTCTTTACTAGCTCTAAAACAGTTATTCCATAACCATCTTTAATATTTACATTAGCGGATGCCTCAAATAATTGCTCTAGCAACTCTCGGGAACCAGAGTATGCTGCCATGTGCAGGGGAGTGTTTCCTAATTCATCTTGAGCATCTACATTAGCCTTTTCCTTAATTAAGAGCTCTATAGTATCCTTAGAATTTTTTAGTACTGCATAGTGTAGAGGAGTTTGTTTCCACTCATCTTGAGCATCTATAGTAGCTCCTTTTTCAATTAAGAGCTCTAAAGATTCCTTAGAGTTATTTGCCGCTGCACAGTGCAGAGGAGTTTGTTTACATTTATTTTGAACATCCACATGAGCCTTTGCTTTGAGTAAGTTCCGTATATCTTCTAGAGAATTATTCGCTGCTGCTACGTGCAGAGGAGTGTTTCCTAATTCATCTTGAGCATACATAGGAGTATTTCTTAAATCATTTTGAGTAGTTGTAGGGGACTCGTCTTTAATTAAGGGCTCTGCAGATTCTTTAGAGCTATTCGTTTCTGCAAAGTGTATAGAAGTCTCTTCATACTCATTTTGAGTAGTTGTAGGGGACTCGTCTTTAATTAAGGGCTCTACAGACTCTTTAGAGCTAGCCGCTGC
>CAYPDK010000013.1:0-3027 GCA_964409505.1 uncultured Rickettsiaceae bacterium | reverse complement strand
CAACATATTCAGAACGTAGTGCAATATGTCCAAGATCCATCTGAAACAAGCAAAAGAGAAGCCATCAATAGTTTTGCAAATGCTCAAGATAGGGAGCGTATAGAAGTTATAGCAGATTCTTATGGGAGAACTAATACTTTACTTCAATCCAAACAGCGGCGACTTGATACACTTAGAGACAGTATAAAAAGGGCAAATACAAACAGTGTACAAAATGCGATACAAAACTATCAACAAGAAGTGAATAATATTTCAAACACTTTATATAGAATACAACAGTCAACTTCAATCAAAAAATTCCGAAAAACCTTAGAGCAAGAAAGGATTTTTCTAAGAGACTTATCTAATGTTTCCAATATTCCAAATATTATCTTTAACCCCCAACAAGGTTATTGTGTTAGACCTACAGGAGTGCACGCAGAGTTAAAACTTGCTCAAAAATATTATCAAGAACATCAGGAACAAAGGTTGAACAATCCAGAAACAAGAAGAATAAATATAGGAATAAGCAAATTATCTTGTGCCCCCTGTTACTTTGTATTAAAAGCTTATGAAGAGGCAGGGATATCGTTACAATATCCTGGTGCTCACTTCAAACCTTATCCTGCAGATTTTACTAATATACCTGAACAAATACAATCCAAAGCTAAAACTTTGATGTTAGATGAGTTCTTTCGAAATCTAGATTTTTCTGAAGCTGAAAACGGATTTGTACTCAGAGCATACCCACCTGGCAAAGAAACTACTGTTGATTTGGATAGGAATACTGAAGTGGACACAACACTTAGACAACATCAGAATCTTCGCTTGAAGATAACTCTCAAACAATCTTTAGTATCTCTCTTTGAAAACATTTGTAGTATTGAACAATTAAACAAAGGCTCTGAACTGTTGCAAAAAATGAACACATACGAAAATAGCTTGCAACCATCTTCAGACCAGGGCCAAAATCAGAATGTTAGTCACTTGAGTGACATAAAAAAGGCTTTAAAAAAATCAATTTTAGACAGATTAGACTTTCAGAATAGAAATTTTGTGTTTCAAACCACTGACAATAATACACAAAACATAACTTTTGATCTTAACAACGCAACACAAAAGCAAACTTTAGTAAGAATTTTTGAAAATCTCACGTACGCACAAAGAGCCAAAGGTTCCGAGCTTTTGCAAAAAATAAATGATTATCAAAGGGGATTACCAAATCAACCTTCCCAAAATTTAATGGAAGTAAAAAACGTGTTACATTTTAAAATAAGGTACAATGAGCTTCAAAGGGTAAATCATAGGATTTCCGATTACTTAGATATTGCAAATACAACCACGTCAAGTGAAAGACGCATTACTCTTCCTCGTACTCCTCCTCGTACTTCTCCTCGTACTTCTAATAGGGAGAACTCTTTTGGCTAACACTTCACTATTTTTTTAGATTCCTGTTTATTTTTATGATTGGGGATAAAAAATTCTTCCCAAATTAAAAATGTACAATACGATCATTTTTCTCCTAACAATCCTTATCATTTCTTTATAAGAAGAGTAAAAATCGTTTGAATTTATAATACATTTGTACTACAATATGAATTCATGCAAATAATATTTATAATACCTATGTATTGAAAAATGACATCTAAAGTTCTGACTATCATTAATCAAAAAGGAGGAGTGGGAAAAACAACAATTAGCGTTAACTTAACTTATAATCTTTCTTTAGAGAATAAAAAAGTTCTTTTAGTAGATTTAGATCCCCAAGCTCACTCCTCCTGCATTTTTTGTGATAATCCAAATTCTCAAAATACAGTAAATGAAGCCTTGTTGAATAAAAAAAAACACCTAAAAGATATCATCATAAAAGCCAAGATCAGAAATGTTACTTCTGATCTTATTTATATACTTCCTTCAAATTTTCATTTATCTCTCATAACTGAACAGATTTCTAACAGAATATATAGAGAAAAAATATTGCACAATCAAATACAAAAGGTGAAAGATTTTTTTGATTATATAATTTTAGATTGTCCTCCTACACTGGGAGTTTTATCTATCAACGGAATCTTTACAGGTAACAATATTTTAATTCCATGTAATTTCAGTAAATACGCATTAGACGGAATGGCAGACATTTTGAGTGCTATTCGTGAAATCAAAGAAGAGCAAAAATATAAAATATTTATACTGCGTAATCTGTTTGATAAAAGGAATTCTCAAACAAACAACTATATAGAACAACAGTTAAAAAATTTGAATCATCTAACATTCAAGACTCTATTGAGAAAAAGCGAAGCCATAAATCAAGCTCAAATGTTAAATTTACCAGTAAATATTTTTGAACCAAATTCGAACGGAGCTATAGATTTCAAATTGTTAACTCAAGAAATTTTAACAACATGTCCCAAAAATTAAAAAATTCCTTTTCCAACTCAAAACTTGCAACAGCATTAAATTCTTTTGAACAAGAAAACTCCTCTTTGCCTAAAATGGGATTTAACACTAAAAATAACACTAAAAATATAAAGACAATTTCTATCAGATTAAGAGAATCAGATTTTCAAAATTTAAGCAAAATTTCAAAATTCATCAATGAACAAGAATTAAGAAGGAATTTTTCTCAATCTCAAATTATCAGAGGATTGATAAATTTTTCTGCTGAAAACTACGATAAAATAAATAAAAAGATACTAAATTTTATTAAAGATTCTTTCTAGAATAACTTCAAACAAGTTTTTTTATAGTGTAATATGAATACAAGTGAAATTTTTTGTAATACAATTGTAAGCATTAAGTAAAACTTACAGAATATAATTCTATACAAAAAATATATAAATAATTAATTTTATTTTTTAAAAACATTGAATTTTACTTTAGATACGGGCAATCCACCAGCAATTTTGATGTAGCATTCAAGGTCTGGAAGGTTAAGAATATCCGTACTTGAAACCATCGATTCCTTCTTCTCTGATTCTCCTATATGTATGCTATCTCTCTTACTATCATGTCCAAAGCTCATACTTTCTTTCTTCTCTATTGTCTTTT
>CAYPDK010000012.1:0-52119 GCA_964409505.1 uncultured Rickettsiaceae bacterium | reverse complement strand
GCGTTAAAGCCACTACTACTATCCGTAGTTACTACGTTAGAGCCACCAATACCATTCTGCTTAGAAGTCTCCGCGTTAAAGCCACTACTACTATCCGAAGTTACTACGTTAGCGCCACCAATACCCTCCCGCTTAGGAGTTTCCACGTTAGAGCCACCGATACCATCCCGCTTAGGAGTTTCCACGTTAAAGCCACCAATACCATCCTGCTTCGGAGTTTCCACGTTAAAGCCACCAATGCCATCCTGCTTAGGAGTTTCCACGTTAAAGCCACCAATACCATCCTGCTTAGGAGTTTCCACGTTAAAGCCACCAATGCCATCAATATTTTTATCAGAATCTTGTGCTTGCACACCTCTTCCGTAAGGTATTGGATCACCTCTAAAAGTACCCAAGCCACTCCCACCAGAAGCAGTTCCTAGGTAAGATTTAATACTATTAGCAAAATAGTTCTGTATAGTTTTTAAAAAATAAAAAAGTATTACAAGTTTTAAAAGAACAAGAAAAAAAAATGGTTTTGTTATTATACCAAAACCTATTGCCACAAGGGGATCTGTTCCGTTTAGAATCATATTCTTAGTGTCAGACATAAAATATATAAAAGAGTTTTTACATTTTAAAGAAGCATTATTTTTATCTACATAATATCTCTTATATTGTTTATCATATCCAACACTAGAAGACTGGATTATACCCGGAGAAGAAGAGGACCCTTGATTTGAAGAATTAATCATTTCATAATTAAATTGACAATCTTCAAAAGTCATTTTCTGTATAAGTTCCATTGATAAAAAAACAAAAATTAAAGACATTGCTGGCTGTAGAAAAAAAGATAAAAGAGCGTTAACCCAATTCGTAAAATAACTTTTAGTAAAGCTAAATAAATACATCACTACAAAGATAGGAGACAGTACTAAAAGTGTATATGATGCAATAAGAGCTTTAACAAAAATTTCTGCTAAAAATACAAAAGTCATAACTATAAGCATAAAAAACATTACGATATAATTAGTAAGTTTACTTAGAGCTGGAAACAATTTTGTATAAAGTATCATATAAAAAGTAACTTCATTCACAATAAAAAGCTCTAAGAAACAATCTACACTATCAAATAAAGCTAGATACTCGTAACCACTAGCATATTCGCCCGCTTTAAATTCACATATTTCCATGTGAGAAGAAAAAAAACCTGCTACACCAAACATACCCTCTATAAGAAAAGGAATAACATATTTTCCAACACCTCCTTTAGTCTCGTTCTCTCCTTGGGGTTCAGTCCATACTGGAGGTTTATGCCATACTGGGAGCTCATTACCATATTGTATAAACCCTCCTCCTTTGGGCTTATTCACTCCTTTGGGCTCATTAGAGTTAGAAGACTCAGTCCACTCAAAAGATAGTCCTATTGAAAAATAAGTAATTAACGTAACCTTAATGATATTATTCAAAACATCTTGTTTAGTAATTCTAGCTTCCAATAATATTTTATATCCTATAAACACTACATACATAATAAGAAGATATCTTATAGATTTATGCAATCCGTTTTGTACAGAAACAAGTCTATCAAAAATAATTTTGTCCAATACATGCTTAGTACAAGTTATTACTACACCTGTAATAGATGTTCTTGCCTTAGAATGCATATTAGCGTCAAAAATACAACTTCCCATTGAACTAAATATACCAGGATATGCAACTCTTCCTTTATATTCTTCACTCTCATGCCCAGTCCTGTCATTACTATGGGATATGTTAACATAAATAGATTCTTGAAAAGGCTCCTTGAGGTAAGTACAACTCAAAAATATGTAGTAAAAAATCATATAAGCTTTAATACAAATACTATCATTTACCTGCGCTAAATAAAGAGTATTACTAGTAGGAATAAATCCTAAAAGCTTAGAGCTAATAGTTACTTCTTCATCATTTTCACCTGGAACCAAAGATAAACTAAACTTCTTCCAACTGTCATCTTTTTGTACTAAAAAGTCTAAATAAACATTACTACATTTACCTTTTGAACTCATTCCAATACACTCAGCTCTCTTATCAAAAGAACATTGATCTATTTCTTGACCATAAGCACTACCATCATATACCTTTCCCTTAAGCCTTATCTGATTATATCCGGTACTTTTCATACCTAAAGTTAAAATATCCCAAAAAAAATGCTCTAAAAAAGTTGTATAAGTTTCAATACAACTATATCCCTCGGTATAACCCCCCTCTGGTTCTTCTTGAGCAAAAACAGCTGATTTACAAGATAAAACACAAAAAAAAATGATAAAAAAATACAAAGCATTTTTTAAAAAAAATAAATACCAGTAATTTTTAATACTACTCATCTTTACTATTTTCTTGAGCCTTTAACTCTTCAATTCTTTTATAAAATAATTTTATCCAATCCTTAGTAGAAACACCTTCTGTCTTCATAATTTCATAAAGAATCTTGACAGTTTTAGCACTCCCTGACAACACACTGATAATATCATCCATTCCACTCAAATTAACCCTGGCCATAATAGATTGAGTCCCTTGCTTAACTAAAAAATACCTAGAAGAAGGATCAATATTTTTAATAATCTCAAATTCTTTTTCTGATAGCATGAAAACTTTTCTATATGCACTAGTAGCCTTTAAATTAGGAAGAAAAATTTGTGTAGTAGTTTGCTGTACTAAAGTATCACTAATAGCGCTATTTGCAGCATCTTCCACACTTTGAGTTGCAAAAATAACAAATGTATTTAACTTTCTTAAGACCTTTAACCAATCCTTGATTTTAGGAGCAAAAAACGGATTATCTATTAAAGCCCAAGCCTCATCAAGCACCAACATAGTATTAGATCCATCAAGAGATATCCTAATTCTATGGAACAAATATAACAACACAGGACCAAGTACTTTATTATTTCCAAGTAAATTTCCCATTTCAAATCCAAAAATTCTAGCCCTATCAAAATCTATCTTATCTGTATCATTATCAAATATTTTGGCATACGAACCATTACCATGCCATATAGCAATTCTACTAGCAAGACTACCTTTAACGTTAAGACCTAGAAAAGGTACAATATTATTTAACTTTCTATCTTTTTTTTCTAACCTGAAGCTCCCCTCTATGGCATCATAGAGAATTTTTCGCTCATCAGAGTTAATATCCCCTCCTTGTGTAAGTACTAGAGATTCTAACCATTCCAGTAAAAAAGCCCTATTTTCACTAGTATCATCCAACTGCAAAGGATTAAGTCCACATTCTCCAAGAGGATTTAAAATTGTATAAATTCCTTCTATTGCTCTAACAAAAATTTCAGCGCCTCTATCTTTATCAAAAAGGAACATTCTAGGAAGAAATTTACAAGCTTGAGCACATAAAAAATTCATTAAAACCGTTTTTCCTCCTCCTGTAGGACCTATAATAAGACTATGTCCTACATCGTTGACATGAAAATTAAAGTAATAAGGAGTTGAAGAATTAGTATCTAACAAAGCAACATGTTCTCCCCAATGATTTCCTGATTGCTTCCCTAAAGGATAGCTATGAAAGGAGGCTAGTCCTGCTAAATTTACAGTATGAATCATTGCTCCTCGCACTATAAAATCTAAATTACCAGGTAACTGTCCCCAATAACAAAGCTCCATATTCCTAGTCTCTCTTACTGGCTGCATACCAGCATTAGTAAATTCTATAGCAGAGAAAGACAGAGCCTGCTCTACTGTTTCTAACTTATTTTCTATACACATCATTGTCAGATGATGTTCTCCAAAACCTATAGTACCACTAGTTGCCAAATCTAGTGCTTCTGTTATTTCAGCAATTTGAGAAACAGCTTTATCCTCAGCCTGTATCATTCTATTTTGTTGAAGTTGTAATTTATTTATTGCTATTCTTCTATTTTGGAATATAAAACTCTGAGTAATAATAAATTCAAAAGGCATTCTTAAAAACTTGTCTAACATACCAGCATATGTATTAGAACTATATTCCTGTATAGAAATCATACCAGCATATTTAGTATCACCATGCACTCTAGCTTCTAGTAATTTTTTACCAAAAAATAATCTTCCCTGACCTAAGTACTCATCTATTCTACCACGAGGTATACGCATTTCTCCAGAGATTCCCAAATTAACAATAGTTCCTAGAAATTCCAGCATCTCACAAACATATCCATTTTTCTTTTTCCTTATTTTTAGTAATTTAGGGTGATATTTATCAAAAGCCGTCACTAACTTAGTGGTAACTTCATTAATACTGTAGTAAATATTTTTAATATTTTTTTCCCAATTGAGTTTACTAGTTTTTGCATTAATCCCATCTAAGATTTTTTTTATAAGTGATACTCCTGACTTAGTAGAGTTATGTAATATTGTTATATAGAAACTATTAGTATAAAAATCTCTATTCAAATATCTTTGTTGCCATTTATAATTAAAATAATTCAGAAAATCTTTTTTAGTACTTCGAAAATTATCTAAATTATAACCACTTTTAGTAGTATTTATTTTTTTTCTTATAGTGTGAAGATATATTACTACATTATCAAGCTCCATATTTTTAAAGAGCATATTTCTCAAATTTTTATTTGAATCCAGTTCTTCCTCATCTTTTGTTTCAAACGCAAATCCAGATAATTGAATCACTTGTAACAAATTATAATCTTTCGTAACTATGGTGTGATCGTTTAGATAATGTATGTAGGGTAGAAAATGAGAAATTGGTACTTCTTTAGAAGAAATATTTTCCTTTTTGGGTCTTGTCTTAAATATCTTAAACATAGAATAAAAAGGTGTATAAAAAAACAACTAAACCGGCAAATTTACTGTACTACTTTTAACTTATGAACAATAAGAATTTGCACTGTAATATGTTCTGTTGGGGCAATTATTACATTTATTAGCATATTTCATCTGTATTTCCATAAACTTAGGCTCTGAAAAAGACAAATAATAGCCTACTCCATGTATTATCGCAGTAACAAAAATTATCCTAAAATCAGAACTTTGTACAAAAATGACAACAGATCCCATTAAATTCAACAAAGCATAGTACATACTAACGCCAAATATTAAAGTAGGTCTTGTTAAGCCTAAAAATAAAGGATCTGATACAAGATGATATGTTTTTTCCATTCAAAAAAACCTTAATTAATAAAATGTATTATCACTAAAAATTATCCTATAAGGTTCTATTTGAAGCAATTAATTTTTTATTAATTGATTAATTTTTTTATATATGTTGTATTTAAAAAGGGAAAATAACCTTAATATACCCTATTAAGAAAAGCATGAAAGAAGTTTTTCATCGTATAGAGGGATTTTTGTTGACCTATAAACCATTCAGATATAACGAGAGCATTTTTAGCAAAAAGTGTTTTATTTAAAACTTTATGCTTAATTTCTAGTGTTTCTTCTTCATGATCAAATATTACACAATGCTCACCTAAATTTTGTCCTATTCTTAAACTAGACATAGCTACATTTCCATCAATTTTTGCCTTAATAAAATTCTGTATCATAGAAGCAGTTCCTGAAGGAATATCACGTTTTCTCTTATGATGTATATCAATTACTCCAATATCAAATCCTTTTAAAAGACTAGCGACTTGTGCTGAAATATCTGCTACAACATAGGCTAAAATGCTAGTATTTTCTGTATAAAAAATCGAAATCTCAGTTGAGGCATTTTTAAGAGAAATAAATTGTCTCTCAGTCAAACCAGTAGTGCCAATAAATAACTTATTTTGATGTTTTATTGCGTGTTCAAGAAGAGTGTCTAAAAAAAGAGAAGAAGAAAAATCTATTATCAAATCAGACTCACGACAAAATTTGTCTAAATCGACCTTATTTTTTTTAGAATTAAAAGTACCACTCAGGTTAAATAATAAGTGGCCATTAAGCAATTTTATCAAAGTTTTTCCAATTCGCCCACTGCTACCGCTAATGCCAACATTTACCATATAATCTCTATTTTTAACTAAAACAAACCATTCCATGAAATGCTATAATAACATAAAAAATACAAATTGGCACTAAAGGACATTGTAAAATATTGTGACTTTAAAGTTACAATATTAATTTTTGTTGAGCTAGATTCATATAATATTTTTCATGCAAACTCTTTTTAAGTGTAGACTCCTTCTAATTAGAGTTGTAGTAGTAAAAAATGGAGTTGCGGTGGCATTGTACTGTCTTTCATTCCACTGTCTTCAATGATAGCAAGAGGATTGAAGTAGTTGGCTAGTGATTATAGGCATTAGTCGTTCATACGCACAGGTGTTGTGCGTAGATAGATTTTTTAGCTATAACGTTGTAGAGTAGATTTATTAATATTCATTTTAGTTTATATCGAGGTTTCAATTTTATTATGTATATAAGAAGAAAAATTAAAAATATTTTTGTGTATTTATTGTTAATGACTTTTTTAACATTGTTTGCGTCTTATGAAAAGTCTTTATTTGGACTAACGATTTCCAAGAAATCTTCTAATATGTCTAAGACTAATGAGTCTTCTGATAAGACTAAGAGTAAAAATCTTTCTAAAAAAAATCTAGATTTAAAATTTAGTTCTAGCTGGGCTAGAGTACCTTCAAAACATAATAAAAATACAGCAGCGTATCTTTCTATAACAAATTCTTCAGATACAGATTATGTACTGACGAATGCCTTTAACTCCGAACTTTCTGATAAAATAGAATTGCATAACAGCTTCGTAGATGAGAATGGAGTTAGCAAGATGGTAAAAATTGATAATTTAGTCATTCCTAAAAACTCTGAGATTAGTTTTGTACCTGGAGGATTGCATATAATGGTATTAAATCTTAAAAAGGATTTAGTGGAAGGAGATAAAATAAATCTTCATTTAACATTTGAAAAAAAATCATCCACATCTGATAACAAAAATTCAGATTCTTTAAATAATAAATTTGATGTAACCTTAGAATTTGAAATTAAGAAAGCTGTAAAAAAATAATATTAATGGAATAAAGAGAGGAAAATCATTTTGATTTTTCTTTGTCCGTTTTATGCTTATATAATTTTATTCTTATTTTATTCTTACATAAAAGTAATATGTATATTCTACCCTTCAGTAGGCAAATAATAAATAAAAGTTTAAATATTATATTTGCTGTAATATTCCTATTTTTATCTTCAAATCTACGTATATACTACAGCTCAGTTCCGATAACGCTTCAGAGCTTTGCTCTACTGATTATCGGACTATCTTTAAAAGAAGATACTTTTTATGTTTTTTCCTTGTTTTTGTTAATTTTTTGTTCAGAGCGATTATTTACTCCGTCTGGAGGTTATATATTAGGTATGTTAATATCTTCTTACATTATTGGTTATAGCTATAAGAACTACAGAGAGTTTTCTTCTCTTTCCTCTTTCAGTTCAAATAACATGTATCTTGTTCATTTTATAGCATTACTCATACCATTAATCCTAGGCACGTTATTCCTAAATTTATTTTTTATAAAATCCACTCTTGAGTCTATCAGACTAGGCTTTATCCCCTTTGTACCAGTAGAACTCATTAAAGTCTTAATTTTCCATTTAATTGTAAGAAGAATATAAGAATAGACAGCTCTTCTGTTATATAACAAGTAATATTTAAACACTAAAAGAATTCCCACAACCACATCTGGTAGCCGCATTAGGGTTTGAAGTTTGAAAATAAGAATAACCCAATTCTTCAACGAAATCCAAAGTAGAATCTTTTAAAAATTTACTTGACATTTTATCTATCAAGATTTGAATCCTACCCTCTTGTATCAAAAGATCATTCTCATTTTTCTCTTTTGTAAAAGAATAGTCATATATAAAACCAGAGCAGCCTCCACCGTTAACAGAAACTCTAAAAAAAACTTTTTTTTCTCGACAAAGATCCTCTCCATAATTCTTACTCATAAGATAATATATTCTTTCCTGAGCACTTGAAGTTAGGTGAAGCATTTTTCAAAAATATTTAAAAATTTTTATTGATGTATACAATATTATATACTGGAAGAGGAGGATTACCTAATCCAAGAATGCAATTCAAAAATTATATATAAAATGACCTCTAAAATTTTACAAGCAACACCTACATTCTAATATAATTTTCTATATAATAAAATATAAACTCACAAAAATTTTAAATCTTGGCTCTTTAAGTAAAAAATGATAAATTTAGATTTTAAAATTGCTCCATATGCATGCACCTCAGAAAAAGCAAGATCAAGAATATATAAGGATTATATTCTTGATGAGTCCATATATAGAAATGATTTTGAAACCGATAGAAATAGGATCATTAATTCTAACTCTTTCAAAAGATTACAGCATAAAGCCCCGATATTTATAAGTTATAAGTTAGATCACTACAGGAACCGATTAACACAAGCAATTTCTTCAAGTTCTGTAGCAAGATCTATTACACTTAAAGTAGGCGGATTAATTGATTTATCGGAAACTATTGCATTGTCTATATATTTAGGATTTCCACCTTGTTCATATGCTGGCATATCGTTTTTAAATGATCAAATGAAGAGTACAGGAGGTTTTCACTCTAAATATCACTCTTTTAATGTAGTGACGTCTTTAGAGGAAAATCATAGCTCATTTAACGGACTTAATTTAACATGGGGAGTCCTAGAGGGAATACTCAAACACCAAGGACCCATAGTAGGCAAACAATTACCCCAATATATCCTAGATTATGAAAAAATTTTTGATTTAGAACTAAACAAATACCCATCCCTTGAAGCACAAATTGTAAATTTTGCAAGTCATGTAGTTGAAATAATAAATGGTCTAGAGGATTCTTTTTACTCTAATATAATAACCATCATAGACCTAAGTAGTATAAAGTTTTTAGCACAATATGCAGAAAATATATTATCAATACTTCCAGATATGACTCCAAAGAAAATCGTACACGAAGTAAAAAGAAAATTCTTAGAAGAAATGATTTCTGCAGCAATATACTCAATAAAAGAAAACATCAAAAAATATTCAATAAAGACAGAGGAAGATATAAGAAATCTAGGAAAGCCTATAATAACAGTAAATCAGGATATACTGAATAAAATGGAGATAGTAAAGCAATTTATCTTTGAAAAAATTTATATGAATAAAAACATTATTTCTGTAATGAAAAAATTTAATAATATGCTAAATAATTTATTCAAGATCTACATGGAAGATACATCCCTACTTCCAAATCATTGGAGTGCTAAAATAGATAAAGAAGGTAAAAACAAGAAAACTCTTATACTAAACTATATAACAGGTATGAGTGATAGGTTCCTACTAAATCAGTATAAGTTATTTTTCGACATCAATACCGAAGAATTAGGCATATAAAAATAAGTATTAATCAAAACTATATAAAGAAGTTAGACATGAAAAACATATTTTCTGAATTAATGCAGGATATGAAAATATTTGCAAATAAAATATGTAACAATAATGAACTTTGGAACAAATCTATTTTAGAATTCCCCAAAGACCCATTAAACGGAGATATTTCAAGCAATATTGCCTTAGTAATTGCCTCTATTGAAGGCACTAACTCCAAAGAGATAGCTTTAGAACTCAAAAAGGAACTAAGTAAAATTGAGTATGTAGCTCATCTTGAAGTTGCAGGTACTGGATTTTTAAATTTTACTATAAAAGCAGAAAAATGGCACAAATACCTAGAATACATTTTATCGGAATCACAAGATTTTTGGTATCCAAATATTGGAAATAATATTAAAATAGACGTTGAATACGTATCTGCAAACCCTACTGGCCCCCTACACATAGGGCATATAAGAGGTGCTGTTTTTGGAGATATTATATCGAACATATTAGCATGCTGTGGATATGATGTTACTAGAGAATATTATGTAAATGATGTAGGGGGACAAATAGACATATTAACTCAAAGTGTTTTTTTACGTTATAAAGAACATCTTCAAAACACCGAAATAAAAATAGATAAGAACCTATATCCAGGTAAATTTTTAAAAGAAATAGGAAAAAAGTTAGTAGAAATTCATGGAGATAAATTGTTAAATGTAAGTAAAAATGATTCAAGCAAAATAGTAAGAGATTTTTCTATAGCAACCATAATGCAATGTATCAAGGACGACTTAAAACTTTTAAATATAAAACATGAAGTATTTGTTTATGAGTCAGACCTACATAAAAAAGATATTTTAAATAAAACAATTGATATTTTAAAAGTAAAAGGCCTAGTATATAAAGGAATATTACCTCCTCCTAAAGGCATAGATTCAAAAAATTGGATCTCAAAAGAACAATTACTATTCAAATCAAGTAAATTTGGAGACTCACAAGATCGCCCATTAAAAAGACAAGATAATTCTTGGGCATATTTTGCATCTGACCTTGCCTACATAAAGGATAAAATAGATCGTAAATTTCAAATTTTAATATATGTTTTAGGAGACGATCATAAAGGATATGTAGCTAGAATAAAGGCCATAATAGATATATTGTCTGACTTTAAGGTAAAACCTGTCATCAAAACCACACAATTAGTAAATTTTATTAAGGATTCAATTCCACTTAAGATGTCAAAAAGAGCAGGTACTACAATAGAAATAAGAGACGCAGTTAGAGAGCTTGGTAGTGATGTGTTAAGATTTATGATGATTTACAGAAAAAATGATCAAAAAATAGATTTTGATTTTGCTAAATTAATAGAAAAAAATAGAGATAATCCACTCTTTTATGTACAATACGCACATGTAAGAATTGTCTCAATAATTAATAAGCTAAAACAGCAACATACTGAGATATATAACAAATTTTTAGCTAAATCCTATAATCTATCACTTCTATCCACAGAAGAAGAAATCCAGCTGATCAAATTATTAACTACCTGGCCCAAAATGATTCTAAACATAGTAAATTCTTTGGAGCCGCATAAACTGTCTAATTATCTAATAAATATTGCTTCAAAGTTCCATTTTTTATGGACATTAGGCAAAACTAAAAATGAGTATCTTTTTATAGTGCCTGAAGACACGGAATTAACCACTGCAAGATTATCACTTTTAGTATCTATAAAAAAAACTTTATCAAAGGGATTACAACTAATTGGAATAAAACCGCTAAATGAGATGTAATGCACATAGTAAGACTACTAAAAAGTAATATTATTTTGATATTTTCAGCTTTTGCTATATTTATATGCATAATCTGTATTTTTTTTTTCATATATTTAAAAAAAAAAGAGATTATAACAATTTCTCCTGAATATATAGATTACAAAATAAAAATAACAAATAAATCATTAAAGAGAAAAATTCACTACTCTGATAACATCATCTATCAAAAAATTACTCCAGACATAAAGGATAAAAAGGAAAATTTAACACCTGTGCCAGAGCAACCCTTAAACATAGAAACTATAAAACCCACTGACAAAATAGATGAGATCATCTCCAAAATTATATCTCCTGAGGAAATAATAAATGATAACACACACTCAAAAGTACTAAATCTGAGTAATATACAGTTCAAACGACACAAATTTAATATTCCTAAAAAAAGAAATACTCAAGAATTTAACATAGAAATAGGAATAGCCTCCTCAGAAGAATCACTTAGTATTATGAAAGATAATTTTTTCAAAAAATACCCTCTAATCTCAAAAAACAAAAACTTTATACAAAAAAAAATCTACCAAGAAAAAATATTTTTTATCCTATCTATAGGACCATATAAAACATTCAAATCTGCACAAAATGTGTGTAATGAATTACTAAAAGATAGTCAATACTGCATAATAAAAAAAGAATCATAGCCTCCATATAACTCAATCCCCTAAAATATAAGAGTTGTAACTCATATTTCTAATAAAATCACAATTTTGATTATATTTCCTCTTTAGAATTTAAAAAATTATGAACTAAAGCTTTACTGAATTGCTAACAAATAATAAACGTACTTTATCCCCATAATTACTAATAATAGTAATATGTATTATACAATAAGGCAAGTGATAGGTAACTAGATTAAATTCTTTCAAAAGAGTAGAGAAAGAAAGAGTTTGCCCTATTACTTGTGTCCTCAGGCGACTCCTGGGGTAAAGCCTCAACCCCCTTTTAGGTACAAGGTCAATATGTAAAAAATTTTCTTAGATGTTCTTGATCTTAGTTAAAATCTCTGCACTCCTCCTCCTCACTCTAGTTTACTTTTCTTTAAAACTCCTAAATGCAGCGTCAAACACAGGATCAAGTAAATATCTAAATAATGTCCTTGTACCTCTTACTATTTGAATTTCTGCCATCATACCTGGATAAAGATTTAAGTTCCTTTCTTCAGAAATTTTCTTTAGGTCCCCTGGATCTAATTCAATTTTTGCTATGTAATATGCCTGTGCTGAGGCCATGTCTGACTTATCTTTTCCTGTCGGAGCAGGAGGTCTTCCGTCATTGACAACATCTGGAGATATAGATATAACCTTTCCTTTAAATAAAGGACTAGTTCTTGATTTAAAAGCAGGAAATTTTATTTTAGCAACTGATCCCACAGAAATAGAATCTATATCCTTATTATTTACTTGAGCTTCTATTATAAAATCTTCATTAATAGGCGTAATCTCTAAGATAGGAGTAGAGGGAGGTATATATTGCCCTTTTGTGTAGAAATTTATCTGGTTAATTTTACCCTCTATAGGAGATATAATAATACTTTTCTCAAGAGCGTCTGACGTATGATTATAATTATGTTGCGCTGTAAAAAGAGATGTTTGAGTATCTTTAAATTCGTTGAATAATTTGTTATTCCATTCATCTTGAGTGGTATGAAAATCAAAAATAATTTTTGATATACCTTGCTCTTCCCTTAAAATTTCAGTTTTATTAATATCAATTTCAACTCTTGCAGCAATTTCTTTAGCCTGTAACTCTGAGAGATCAATTTTCTGAGCAAATCCCCTTTTTACAAGAATTTCAGTAGATTTTAATTTTTCTCTAATAAGCTCTAAGTTTCTATTAAGATATATTTGCTTAGCTTTAAGCACTTCTATATTTTTACGATTTTGACTAATAAGCTCCGCATTGGAATCTATGAGAGCTTGTTTTTGAGATATTCTTGACTCAAACAAACTATTTTGTGTAGAAGTAATCCTGTCAACTTGTTCTTTATCTTCTAATGCTAATAAAAATGAAGGAAATTCAATAGTATCATAGTGATTAATTTCAGCAATTAATCTACTGTAAGCTGCAAGAAGTACTATATAATGACTTAAAGCATTCTCATATTCAGACCTAGTCTTAAGATCTTCAAGTTCAATCAATTGAGCCCCAGTACTTACTTGATCCCCTACCTGAACTAACATATTTTTTATTATACCTCCATATGGATGATTTATTATCTGCTTTTTACTAATGCTAGTAACGGTCCCTGTAGCAATCGATGCACTATCTAAAGGTGCAGTTGTTGCCCATATCAATCCTGTTAAAACAAAAAAAACTATAATATATGTACCAAATAATATAGGAGGCTTAGCATATTTTACTACATCCGCTCCAGCCTCAAAATTACCCTTAACAACAAATTTAATAACCAAATCAATATATTTTACAAGTTTATTCATTCCAGAAACAATATATGAAAAAAATCCCTTCTTAATATTGCTATGAGCTCCCCCCAATCCAGCTCCTCCCCCCTTAGACTGAAGATTAGAAATTTTTTTCTTTAAGATTGCCTGCTGAAGTGCCATAATCTTTTTTTGAGCATCATTAAATTGCCCTGAATTACCTTGATCTTTTGGTCCTTGCATAAATTTACTTAAACTAAAATTTTTATAATAAATAACTAATAATAAATAACTAATTATTCAAAGCAGTGTCTTTTTTATTACTAAGTACTGTAGCAGCAATAATATCACTTCTATTACCAAATTTAACAACTCTTCCTTGTTCTAAGATAAGTATCTTATCAACAACAGAGAGCACTGTATGTCTATGAGAAATAATAATTACAGTAATATTTAGTGCCTTTGCATTTAACAGAGCGTTAGATAAAGCCTTTTCTCCTCCCTCATCAAGATTAGCATTAGGTTCATCAAGAATAACTAACTTAGGCTTACCATAAAATGCTCTTGCCAACCCCAACCTTTGCCTTTGTCCTCCAGATAAATTGGAACCATTAATACCAATTTCTGTGTCATATCCCTCAGGTAGAGACAAAATCATCTCGTGAGCTCCACACATTTTACTAACCCTAATGATTTCTTCTGGGCTTGGATCTTGCTGCATCCTTGCAATATTTGCTTTAACTGTTCCACTAAATAACTCTACTCCTTGTGGTAAATATCCGATATGAGCGCCTATATTTTCACGATTCCAAGTATAAGTATTCCCTCCATCTAGCCTAACAACTCCAGAAGATGGAGCCCAAACACCAGAAATTATCTTAGACAAAGTAGATTTACCAGCAGCACTATGCCCAATAATTGCTAGAGAATCTCCAGCATCAAGATAAAAAGAAACATCCTTCAATATGAATTTAGGCATAACATTTTGCTGAGTTAAAAGCATATTATGCTGAAAAGAAAATGAAATATTTTCTACAGATACCGTTCCCTGTACATCCGGAATACTCATATACTCTTCCTTAGATATTTTTTGAGAAAAAAATAAATTAACATTTTTATAAGATTTGATTGCCCCACTAATACTCTTCCATATAACAATAGCATTATCAAATGGAGCTAAAGCTCTTCCCACTATAATGGAACTTGCAATCATATTACCAGTAGTCATATCTCTGCCATTAGAAGAGACAACAACATAAGCCCCAATACCTGTAACTGACATTTGCAATATATTTCTTATAAATCTAGACAAATTCGATAAAATACCATTTCTATAACTCGCAACAGATTGCTTTGATAGAGCACCTTTGTTAAAAGAAGACCAAGTTTTAGAGACATTCTTAATCATCCCCATAGCTTCAACAGATTCTGAATTTCTATTTGCAACTTCTGCCTGATTCAAACCTTTTATAGAAAATTCTGTTGCATCTCCTAAAACCTTATTGGTTGCAACAGCATTAAACATACCAAATGATACTATAATAACAGCTCCTGCTATAGTCACATACCCTATGTAGGGATGAATAAAGAAAATAACTACGATATATAGAATACTCCAAGGAGCATCAAGCAAAGTATTAATTCCAGTACTTGTCAAAAACATTTTAATATTTTGAAAATCTCTTAACATTTGGCTTGAACTTACTCTAAAACGCATAGCCGAAGCTGATATAGACCTAGAAAAAACCAAGGGAGAGACATTATTATCAAGCCATTCTCCTATCTTAATTAAAGTAAAGGATCTCGCGATTTGTAATAGTGCATATATAAAATATATAGACGCTATTATTATAGATAGCATAAGAAGTGTATTTAGATTCCCACTACCTATTACTCTATCCAACACCTGCAAAGAATAAAGTGGAGTAATTAACATAAGTAAGTTAATTACAAATGCAAAACAAAAGACTATTTTAAATGCAAACCTACATTTGTCGATAGCCTCTTTTAAAGGGTTTACTTCCTCAACTACTTTTTTTGTAAGATTATTTTGTTCCATGTTATTAATTAATGTATTTATAATAAGACTCGTTTCGTATATTAATAAAATAAATAAAAATAGGTATTCTTTCTAACACTACTATGGATGACATAATAACATCTAGAAAAAAAATATAAAACATAAATTATTAAATATTTTTAACTTTATATAACTCTGCTTTATATTATCTACATCATTTATATCACTTTAGTCAAATAATAATTGTATACACTAAACTTAAAATAAGAAAATGATCTGCCACCAAAAAAACTCTCTAATTGTTTCAACTCTCCAAAAATTAGGATTCTCTTTATATAAAATATCGTACTCCCATAAAACTCAGCACTCTATTTTTATAAATATTTTTATAGAAAAATTTGATAAATCAAGCCCCTCACTAGGAGAATGCAGTACAATAGGAAAATTATTAGAAAATATAATATCAATAAATTTTCCTGATCAAAAAAAACATATATTTTCAGTTAGCTCAGTTGGTATAGAAAGAAAAATAAATAAAATAGAAGAGTACAAGTTTTTTATAAATTATGATATAAAATTTCAGTTACTCTCAGAAATACCAATCTTAAGTAAAACATTCATAGCAACAGTTATAAAAGCACAAAAAAAAAACATATTGGTAGGATTAGAAAAAAATAACAGAGAGCTAACCATACCATATAACAACATCAAATCTGCACAAATAGTGCTATCTGAGAGAGTCCTAAAACTTATTCGAGATAAAAAAATCTTTCCTGGCTTGCCTGGCAAGTAAAAATATACTCACAAATACAAGCTCTACTGATATAAGTATAAAATCCTACTATTATAAGAATCTCCCAACATTTGAGATTTCAATATCTGATTAGTAATCAAATCATCTGATAAAGATGATCCTATCATATGATTATACAAGATCCGTAATAGCTCTTTAGCACCAAAATTCTTAAAAAAGGAGATAAATCTTCTTTTAAGAAAGCCATTAACCTTTTCAGTTATGTATATCACATGGGCCTCAGGATAATTTTTTAAAATAAAAGATGACACATCCTCTAACCCATCAATTAATCCAAGTCCTAAAGCTTTATCTCCTGTCCATACCAAACCACTAAACAATAGCTCCTGATTGTCTAAATTAATTCTATCCCCTCTTCTTTCCTTTACATATAAAACAAAATTATCATAAAAGCTTTTCAAAAGTTGTTTTTCAAATACAAGATCATTCTCTTGTATCGGTAAGAATGGGTCCAAAGACCCTTTATAAGTTCCTTCAGTAAAATGCCTTCTTTCAATTCCAAGCTTTGATATAACATCAACAAACCCAAATCCACTAGAGATAACTCCTATACTTCCAACTAAAGAATTTTTACTTGCAAAAACTTTATCGGCCGCACAAGCAATCCAATATCCACCAGATGCTCCATATGCCTCAATAAAACTATATACAGGAACCTTAAATTTGTTAGAAATTTCTGAAATTCTATAACTAATCAGTTCAGATTCAAAAGGAGACCCTCCGGGAGAGTCTATGGATATAAGTATTGATTTTAGGTTAGAAATATAATTCAGCTTCTTCAACAAACGATCCACTTTATCAGAACTAATACCATAATCCACAACGCCTTTGAATATCTGTCCTTCAAGCCTTATAACTGCAACAGTTTCAGTCCCATATGCTTCAACTCCAAAAATATTAAAAGGGGAAAATATTCTATAAAAAACAATTTTCTTACCATGAGATATAGGATTAGCAAAAACTTTTTGTTTATTAAAATTCAAATTAAAAATAGTAGAAATAACTACAAGAACAAAATAAACAATGATTCCAAATAAAACATATCTGTTAAAAATTAATTTTTTAAAAAAAGATTTTTCCTTAACCTGTTGTGAACTCATAAAAAATAATCAATAAATAATTGAAAAAGTAAAAATTAACATATTACCTTCTTACTTCTTGTCCTAAAGTGTTCTCTTTATCATCAACATCTTCTTCAAATAAAGCCCCAGTCGTTTTAGTAGACTCACCCTCTTCGTGTAGCTCAGTATTGGCTTCACCTTCTTTATTATGCGATGAGTTAACATTAATAGAATTTTTTAAGTTTTTCATATAAAAGCCACTGCCCGCAGGAATTAACTTACCTACTATAACATTCTCCTTAAGCCCCAGTAACTCATCCACCTTACCACAAACAGCTGCTTGGGTCAAAACTTTCGTAGTTTCTTGAAAAGATGCCGCAGATATAAAAGATTTAGTCTGTAATGACGCCTTAGTAATTCCCTGTAATATAGGTTCTACTACCGCAGGTTCTCTGCCTTGTTCAATAAGATTTTTATTGATGTTATTTAATTCAATTCTATCAACAATTTCATTCGGAATAAAATTAGAACCCGCTGGATCTAAAATTTTGACTTTTTGTAACATTTGTCTAATAACAATTTCTATATGCTTATCATCAATTTTAACTCCCTGCAACATGTAAACTGCCTGAATTTCTTCAATCATATATCTAGCCACCGCCTCAACACCCATAACCTTTAAAATATTTTGTAAAACAGGACTACCATCTACCAAAACATCTCCTTTTTTCACAAAATCCCCTTCATTCATAAGAATATGCTTACCTTTAGGTATCATATATTCTACCGGTTCTAATTTTTTATCTTCGGGTTTTATAATAACTCTCCTTTTAGATTTATAGTCTTTACCAAATTTTATATACCCATCCTCATCTGCGATAATTGCAAAATCTTTAGGAAGCCTTGCTTCAAACAACTCTGCAACTCTTGGTAATCCACCTGTAATGTCACGAGTCTTTGTAGATTCCATAGGAATCCTAGCCAATATATCTCCTGCTAAAACCTTATCCCCATCACTGACACTAAGCACTGAGTAAACAGGCAAGTAATATTTTACTTCAAGCGCTGAAGACATAACAGTCTCTCCATTATTATCAAGTAACTGAATTCTAGGTTTAAGGTCTGAGTTTTTTAGATACCTATTTGATTCAATAACAACATTATTCACAATACCTGTTGTCTCATCTGCTGCGCTACCCAAAGTTACGCCTTCTACTAAATCTTTAAAGACGACAGTTCCAGCTTTTTCTGTAATAATAGGTCTTGTATGAGGATCCCAATTTGCGATTCTTTGTCCCTTAGTAACAAGGTCTCCCTCATCCACTAAAATGTTGGCTCCATAAGGAATTTTATGCCTTGACTTTTCATTATAATTATCATCCACAAGTAATATTTCACAATTTCTACTCATAATAATCTTATTGCCCAAAGAATTCACTATTAAGTTACGATTTAAAATTTTAATTTTTGCATCATAACTAGAATCTAGAGAGGAAACATTTACACCTCTAGTAGCAGCTCCTCCTATATGAAAAGTTCTCATAGTAAGCTGAGTTCCTGGTTCTCCTATAGATTGAGCTGCGATAACTCCTATAGCCTCACCAATAGCAACAAGCTTTCCAGTAGAAAGATCCCTACCATAGCACTTAGCACATACACCATTAGTATTCTGACAAAACAAAACAGACCTAACTTTTACAAAATCTATCCCAGAAGACTCAAATTTATCAGATATCTCCTCATCAATAATCTGACCAGAATTAATAATTAACTCTCCGGTAACGGGATGGTATACATCAAGAGCAGAAGTACGTCCAAGCACTTTGCTAGCAAGAGAGACCATAACCTCTCCTCCCTCAATAACAGCCCTAACCTCGAGAAACTCGGAGCTCTGACAATCAGAGCAAGTAACAATACAATCCTGAGCAACATCAACCAATCTTCTCGTTAAATAACCAGAATTTGCTGTTTTTAAAGCAGTATCTGCAAGACCTTTACGAGCACCATGAGTAGAATTAAAATATTCTCTAACAGTAAGACCTTCCTTAAAATTGGAAATAATAGGAGTTTCTATAATTTCTCCTGAAGGCTTAGTCATTAAACCTCTCATACCAGCAAGCTGTTTAATCTGAGCAGCAGATCCCCTAGCACCAGAAGTTGCCATAATATGTATAGAATTAATATTTTTTATAAAATTTTGACTTCCTTCTTGTTCTACACCTTGCTCTGCAGCAGTTGAAGAGTGAGAAATATTTTCTATCATATCAGACGCAACCTTATCAGTACATATAGACCAAGCATCGATCACTTTATTGTATTTTTCTCCAAAAGTAATAAGACCTTCAGCATATTGTTTTTCAAATACCTGAATAACATCTTCCGTTTTTTTTATATGACTACCTTTGGTCCTTGGAACTACCATATCATCCATACCAAATGAAATTCCTGACCTAGAAGCATACTCAAAGCCAAGTTGCATTAATTTATCTGCAAATATTACTGTTGTTTTTTGACCACAATACCTATAAACAGTATCAATGGCGTTAGAAATAGACTTTTTAGTCATTTGTTGATTTAAAACCCTAAAATCAAAATTATTATTTTGAGGCAATAATTTTCCTAAAATTAATCTTCCTGGAGTTGTTTGAACAATAGTAGTAATAAATTCGTTATTTGCATTTAATAGTCTAATTCTACATTTTATAACGGAATGTAGATCTATTGCTTTATGAAAAAGTAAATATTCTACTTCCTCTACATCAGAAAAGCTCCTTATTTTATCATTAATAGGATTCTCTAAAGTCAAGTAATATAGTCCTAGCACTATATCCTTATCTGGAGAAATAATCGGCTTGCCATTAGCAGGACTCAAAATATTATTAGTAGACATCATCAAAACCCTAGCCTCAACCTGAGCCTCAACAGACAAAGGAATATGCACAGCCATTTGGTCTCCATCAAAATCTGCATTAAAGGCGGAACAGACAAGAGGATGCAACTGAATTGCCTTTCCCTCTATAAGCAGTGGTTCAAAAGCCTGGATACCAAGCCTGTGCAAAGTAGGGGCTCTATTGAGCAAAATAGGATGCTCACGTATGACCTCTTCCAATATATCCCAAACCTCATTAGTTTCAGATTCCACCATCTTCTTAGAAACCTTAATAGTACTACTAATACCGTATAATTCAAGCTTTGCGTAGATAAAAGGCTTAAATAACTCAAGAGCCATTTTTTTAGGCAATCCACATTGATGTAATTTCAACTCAGGCCCTACAACAATAACAGATCGACCTGAATAATCCACACGTTTTCCAAGTAAATTTTGCCTAAAGCGTCCCTGTTTACCCTTAAGCATATCAGTTAAAGATTTAAAAGGTCTTTTATTAGAGTTGGTAACAACTTTCTTTTTACGACCATTATCAAACAGAGCTATAACAGACTCCTGAAGCATACGCTTTTCATTTTTAACGATAATATCAGGAGCGTTTAATTCGAGTAATCTTTTTAACCTATTATTTCTATTAATAACTCTCCTATAAAGTTCATTCAAATCAGAAGTTGCAAAACGCCCCCCGTCCAACATCACAAGAGGCCTTATTTCTGGAGGAATTACTGGTAAGATATTCAAAATCATCCACTCAGGCCTATTACCTGAAAGAAGAAATTCATTAACCAATTTTAAACGTTTTATTATTTTCTTCTTTTTAGTCTCAGAAGTTGTTTCCTCTAATTCTTTATATAACTGATTTCTTAAAGAGTTAAGATCAATCTCCTTGAGCATTTCTCGTATAACTTCTGCCCCAATAGAGACTGTAAAAGAATCTTCTCCATATTTATCCTGACACTTAGCATAAGACTCCTCAGACAAGAGATCATATTTCTTAAGGGAAGAAGAGCCAACATCAGTAACAACATAATTTTCAAAATAAAGTACCTTCTCTACATCTTTCATGGTCATATTAAGTAGAGTTGCAATCCTAGAAGGTAAAGATTTCAAAAACCAAATATGCACAACAGGAGCAGCAAGTTCTATATGCGCCATTCTCTCTCTTCGTACCTTAGACGAAATAACCTCAACACCACATTTTTCACAAATAATCCCTCTATACTTCATCCTCTTATATTTTCCACATAAGCACTCATAATCTTTTATAGGACCAAAAATTCTTGCACAAAACAAGCCATCTTTTTCTGGTTTAAAAGTACGATAATTTATAGTCTCAGGCTTAGTTACTTCACCAAAAGACCAGGACTTTATTTGTTCTGGACTTGCAATATTAACCCTTATTTTATCAAATTGCTTAATACTTTTTAATGAATTCATATTCGTGTTATGCTAATTATACTTCAGATCACTATAGATAGTTTACTGCTTAAAAAAATTATTCTAAATCTATATTAAGACATAAAGAACGTAGTTCTTTTATCATAACATTAAAAGATTCAGGAGTTCCAAAATCAAAATCTCTATTATCCTTAACTATAGACTCATAGGTTTTTACCCTACCAAAAACATCATCAGATTTAACAGTCAACATTTCTTGTAGAGTGTAGGATGCACCATAAGCCTGTAGGGCCCAGCATTCCATTTCTCCAAACCTTTGCCCTCCAAAGTGAGATTTACCTCCTAACGGCTGTTGAGTCACTAAGCTATAGGGACCAATAGATCTCGCATGAATTTTATCTTCAACTAGATGATGTAATTTAAGTATATATTTATACCCTACAGTAATTTTTCTATCAAAGCACTCTCCAGTTCTTCCATCTATAAGGTTCACCTGTCCAGAGGAATCCATTCCCCCTAAAGTTAACATTTTTTTAATATCCTCAACCTTAGCTCCATCAAATACTGGAGTAGAAAATCGTAAAAATTTTCTAGAGGAACGACAAAAATTAATAAATTCTTGATCATTTAACTCAGAAAGTTCATTGCCCAAGAACGTACCCTCATAAATATTTGATACAAACTCTCTCAAAGATGGAAGATTCCTAACATCTTCCCTGCATTGCTGAAGCTTTTGATCAATGCTAAGCGCAAGACCCTTAGCAGCAAATCCAAGATGAGTCTCTAAGATTTGTCCCACGTTCATACGCGAAGGAATTCCTAATGGATTCAATATTATGTCTATAACAGTTCCATCCTCTAAAAATGGCATATCTTCCTCCGGAACAATTTTAGATATCACACCCTTATTTCCGTGTCGACCAGACATTTTATCTCCCGGTTGGAGTTTATATTTACTTGCAATAAATATTTTTACTATTTTTAAAGTTCCTTGCTGAACATCATCTCCTTTTTGAATTTTTTTAATTTTATTTTCTATTTTTGAACTCAATTCACCATTTTTATCAAAGTAAATTTTTTTTATTTCATCTCTACTTTGCATAATAGAATTATCGTCAACACAAACATCCCAATAATCCTGAAGAGACATTTTTTGTAGAATTTCCTCTGTAAAAACTCTACCTTTTACTATATAATCAGTATTTTTTGAAGATACAGAATCTATAAATAAACTCTTAAGTCTTGCAAGGGTAAAATTATTAATTATAGTCCTCTGATCGTCTTGCTCCTTAAGCAACTCATCTATTCTACGATGTTCTATAGATAATTCTCTCTCATCCTTATCCATACCCCTTCGCGAGAAAATTTTGACATCCACAACAGTGCCAGACACACCAGGAGGAACATATAAAGATGAATCCCTTACCTCAGAAGCTTTTTCTCCAAAAATAGCTCTTAATAACTTTTCTTCTGGCGTAATAGCTGTCTCACTTTTAGGCGTAACCTTTCCTACTAAAATATCTCCAGACTTAACTTCTGCCCCTATATTTATTATTCCAGATTCATCAAGATATTTAATAGATTCTTCCCCTGTATTAGGCACATCCCGAGTTATCTCTTCTGGTCCTAGTCTAGTATCTCTAGCTACAACCTCAAATTCCTCTATATGTATCGAAGTAAAGGCATCTTCTCTAATAACTTTTTCTGAAATAATAATGGAATCCTCAAAATTATAACCATTCCATGAAAGAAATGCTACCAGCATATTGCGTCCCAGAGCTATTTCCCCTTTATCAGTTGCAGCTCCATCTGCCAATATATCTCCTTTTTCAACCACATCCCCTAAAGCAACCAAAGGCTTTTGATTAATACAAGTATTATGATTAGACTTCTGAAATTTTTTGATCTTATATATTTCTAAATTAGGAAGAAGCGATTTATCTTCCAAAGATTTAACAACAATTCTATTAGAATCAACTGATACAACACAACCAGAATTTTTAGCTAAAACAACACTCCCTGAATCAAATCCAACGCTCTCCTCAATACCAGTCCCAACAACAGGAGCCTCAGGAGTAACAAGAGGCACAGCCTGTCTTTGCATATTAGACCCCATAAGAGCACGATTTGCATCGTCATTTTCTAAAAATGGGATCAAAGCAGCAGCAACGGAGACTACTTGCATAGGGTTCAAATCTACAAAATCCACTTCCTCAGCATTCGACATTACAAAATTACCACCTCCCGTACGACAATTAACAACATCATCCAAGATATAATTATTCTGATCAAAATTAATATCAAATTGAGCAATTCTATACCTTCCCTCGTCAATAGCAGATAAGTAGACTATCTCATTAAGAAGATATCTATCTTTCACAACCCTATATGGTGTTTCTATAAATCCATATTGATTGACCTTAGCATAAGTAGCAAGAGAATTAATAAGACCTATATTTTGCCCCTCTGGCGTCTCAACAGGACATATACGACCATAATGAGTAGGATGAACATCTCGTACTTCAAATCCTACTCTATCTCGATTAACCCCTCCAGGTCCAAGAGAAGACAATCTTCTCTTATGAGTAATCTCAGACAGAGGATTAGTTTGATCCATAAATTGTGAAAATTGAGAAGTATTAAAAAACTCTCTAACAGTAGATATTAACAACTTATTATTAATAAGTTCATTGGGCATAACATCGTCAACATCAACCATAGACAATCTTTCAAAAATAGATTTTTGAATTCTCACCATTCCAAGACGAAACTGATTCTCAACTAACTCTCCAACTGATCGAACCCGTCTGTTACCAAGATGGTCTATATCATCTACATTTTCTTTACCATCTTTTACCTTTATTAAGACTTTAATTATAGCCTTAATATCCTCAATAGACAAGCAAGTATCAACGTGATCAGTACCCACCATTCCTCTATCTATATCAACTCTAGCATTTACTTTAATACGCCCCACCTCAGACAAATCATATCTTTCAGGATTTGAAAAAGCATTATACAAAAAAGCCTTTCCAGACTCTTTATTAGCTTGCTCTCCTGGTCTTAATAATTTGAATATTTCAATTAGAGCGTCTTCCTGTGTTAAATTTTTGTCGATAAACAAAGTATTCCTTATATAAGCATCACTACCTTCAAATTTTAGAAGAGCTATATCATATTTTTTTAAAGAAAGAATCACGGCAAGATTATCCTTAGTAATTTTCTCACCAAGCCTGAATAAGACCTCCCCCGTATCCTGATCTACAATTTCTTCTGCCAAATACTTACCATACAAATATTCACTTGAGACCAAAATTTCTTTCACTCCCTCTGTACGCAAAATATTAGCTCTTCTTGGAGAAATTTTTTCTCCTGCTTTAACTAAAAGCCTACCAGTCGGCCACTCCAATAAGTCAAAATCCAATCTTTTAGAATACATTTCTTGACAGAAAAATTTCGTAACCCAGGACTCTGATTTTGAATCGAAAGAAAATTGTATTTTTTCATAAAAATATTCAAAAATATCCTTCACCTCTAAACCAAAAGCGAATAATAGACTTGTTACAGGAAGCTTTCTTTTTTTATCAATTCTAAAAAAAACTAAATCTCTGGCATCAAATTCAAAATCCAACCAAGATCCACGATATGGTATAACTCTTGCAGAATACAAAATTTTACCAGAAGTATTATTTTTACCATCATCATGATAAAAGAACACTCCAGGAGACCTGTGCATTTGAGAAATTACAACTCGTTCAATACCGTTAATAACAAAAGTACCCCTTTCTGTCATGACAGGCACATCACATAAAAAAACCTCCTGATCCTTTATCCCTTTTATCTCATCAGTAACCAAGACCTTATCCTCACCACCATCTAAATTTTTTTCCCACAAAATCATCCTTACAGAAATTTTCAAAGGCATAACATAGCTATATCCATTTTCCTTACACTCATCAACATCATGTAAAATATCCCCTAATGAATAGCCCAAGAACTCTAGAATATAGGATCCAGAAGAATCTTTTATAGGAAAAATACTCGATAAAACAGATTGAAGACCTTTATTTTTCCTTAAATTTTTATCTACATGTTTTTGTAAAAACTGCTTTTCATAAGATGATTTTTGAATTTCTATCAAATTTGGTACACGATGTACCAAATCACTTTTAGAGAAACTTCTACGAATATTTCTATTTTTCTTATTGCTGAAAAATTTACTCATACAGATTTGTAATACCCCCAAAATTAAGTTAAATTAGCCTTAGAAAATTTATCTATTACGCCAACTCAACTTCAGCTCCTGCTCCCTCCAATTTAGATTTGATATTATTAGCCTCATCTTTTGCAACTTCTTGTTTTAAAACTACTGGAGCCTTTTCAACTAATTCCTTTGATTCCTTAAGCCCCAAGCCCAAGAGAGATTTTACCTCTCTTATAACATCTATCTTTTTGGCTCCAAAAGAAACTAATTTAACATCAAACTCAGTTTTTTCAACTTTTTCTTCTTTATTTTCAACAACCGCAGCCGCAACTGGAGCCGCAGCCATAGCTGAAATTCCCCATTTATTTTCTAATTCTTTCGCAAGCTCTGCAGCTTCAAGTACTGTAAGTGAAGATAAATCATTAACTAATTTTTCTATATTTTTCATAATAAAACTCTTGTATTAAATTAATTATTTTTTTGATAAAAGTTATTCAACAAACCTATAATTTTACTAGAGACAGAATTAATACCCAAAAGTAACTTTTTTCCAGGAGCATATAAAGAAGCAATAATCTTACCCCGTATAATCTCTATAGAAGGAAGTTTAGACATTGATTCTAATTCCTGATAATTATAAATTTTCGAATTAATAACTGCCGCTACTATATTTAACTTTTGATTTTTTTTACTAAAGTTAAACAAAGTTTTGACTGTTCCTAAAACATCATCTGAATATGCGATAGCTGATGGACCTGCAAAAAAACTCTCTTCGAAAGTAAAATTGACATTTTTTGCTGCTATTACTGAGAGTTTATTGTGCGTAACTCTAAAAATCGCACCAAAATCTCTCAAATTTACACGCAATTCATCAAGATTATGAGTTTTCAACCCCTGATACTTAGTAAATATAATCACAGAATAAGATTTATATATCTCCTGCAAATCAGATATAACCTTTTCTTTCTTTTCCTTAATCACATCAATCCCTTATAATAAATTTTTACAACACACTAGAAGTTCCTACTTTTATACCAATTCCCATAGAAGAAGAAAGATGAATTTTTTTTAAGAACACTCCTTTAAAATCCACAGGTTTTGATTTCATAACTGATTTTATAAAGAACTTTATATTCTCAACTAAATCTTCTAATAAGAAAGAAATTTTCCCTACTCTTGAGTGAACGATAGAATATTTATCCATTCTATATTCTATTTGACCCAGTGTAAAATTTTTTACTGTCTGCCCTATATCATCGGTAACAGTTCCAAGCTTTACGTTAGGCATAAGGCCCTTAGGACCTAAAATTTTAGCTACACTACTGATACTAAAAATCATATCCTTACTACAAATACAAACATCAAAATCTATATCCTTTTGCTTAATCCTATCTATTAAATCTTGTCCTCCAACTATATCAGCTCCATTATCCCTAGCCTCCTGAAACTTAGAACCATCACATATTACAGCAATTGTATTTTTTTTTCCACTCCCTTTTGGAAGAATCAAATTTCCTCTTACAAAATCAGATGTTTTTTTAGAATCCACTCCTAAATTAACTGCAATCTCAACGGTCTCATCAAATGATACGGTGCTATTACCTTTAAGAAACTCTATAGCGCTCTCCAAAGAATACTCCTTTTGAAGGTCTATTTTTTTTTTAACATCAACAAATTTTTTTCCCATAACTCAGAATAACCTAATATATTAAAATCAACACCCCACTACTTAAAAATTTATTCTATAACCTCAATTCCCATAGAATTAGCAGATCCTAAGATCATCTTCACAGCGGCATCAATTGAATTCGTATTTAAATCTTGCATCTTAATTTTTGCAATTTCAAAGCAATCACTCATTTTAACGGTTCCAACATTATCCTCTTTTTTAGGAGACTTAGCACCAGAATTAACCTTAGCATATTTTTTTAAGTAAAATGATACAGGAGGCGTTTTCATTATAAAGTCAAAACTCTTATCAAAATATACAGTAATGACTACTGGCACAGGAGTCCCTTTTTCCAAATGCCCACTCTGTTCGTTAAAACTTTTACAAAAATCCATAATTTTCAATCCCTTCTGCCCAAGAGCAGGTCCTACTGGAGGAGATGGCTTAGCCTCCCCTGACGGAATAGTTAACTTTATATAACCTGTAATTTTTTTAGAAGACTTTACCATATTAAGAACTAAATTTATTAACTTGACTGAATTTTAAAGTAATAGGAGTAGTTTTTCCAAAAATTGCTACAGAAATTTTTAATTTTTCATTCTCTAAGTCTACAGACTCTACAATTCCTGCAAAAGCTTCAAAAGGTCCATCCAATATCTCTATCTTATCTCCTATATTATAAGGACTTAAAAGATTTACATTTTGGCTTTCTTTTTGTAATCTAGAAAATATATTCTCCACCTCTTTTTCACTTAATGCTTTAGGAATATTATCATTTCCTAAGAACCCCGAGTATTTTGCAACTCCTTTCACAATATCAAGAGCGCTATCACTCATAATCATCTTAATCAAAATATAACCTGGCATAATTTTTTTTTCTACTAGCACCTTTTTCCCCCTCTTAAGTTGAGGAACCTCTACCGAAGGGACAAGAATTTCTTCAAAAAAATTATGCATTTTATACCTAGAAATTTGATCTTCTAACATATTCTTAATCTTTTTTTCATTTCCAGAACTTGTATAAAGTACATACCAGCTAGACATTTTAGTTACAAATTAATTAAAAATTTAACCAAGTTATGTATAACATAATCAACACCAAGAGTAAAGACTACAGATAAAAGAACAGCAGCCAAAACTACAATTAACAAGCTAACTAAATCTTTATAAGAAACCCAATTAATTCTTTTAAACTCTTGATATACATTACTCAAAAACTTACATTTTATATTTTTTTTCATATTCACCTATAAAATCAGGAGAGACAGGACTCGAACCTGCAACCTTCGGTTTTGGAGACCGACACTCTACCAATTGAGCTACACTCCTATACAAGTTCTATGTCTTAAGCATCTCACACTATTTACTCAACAACAACCCCATTCCACAACTTTCCTTAGCAATTATATTTTTTGATTAATAAAATTATTTTAAAGAAGATTTCTTAGAAATCAAGTCATCTACAAGATTCTCAGAGACTTGCTCGTAGTGAAAAAATTCCATATTATACTGAGCCCGCCCCTTAGACAAAGACCTAAGCTTATTCACGTAACCAAACATTTCAGACAAAGGAGCCTGAGCTTTTACTATTTGTAAATTACCACTCATCTGCACGTCCTGAATCTGACCTCTTCTAGAATTTATATCCCCTATAACATCTCCCAAGTACTCCTCAGGAGTAGTAATTTCTATTTTCATAATAGGTTCCAAAAGCTTAGGACTACATTTAGGAACAATTTCTCTAAAAGCGTTTTTAGCGGCAATCTCAAAAGCTAGAACACTAGAATCAACTTCATGAAAAGAACCATCTATTAAAGTAACCTTAAAGTCTATCATAGGATACCCAGCTATAACACCTGTATTCATAATGTCCTTAAGACCCTTCTCTACTCCAGGAATAAATTCTTTAGGAATCGCTCCACCCACAATCTTACTTTCAAATTTAAACCCCTCCCCAGGATTACTAGGTTCAAAATTCATTTTAACTCTAGCAAATTGTCCAGCACCCCCTGTTTGTTTTTTATGAGTATAATCTACAGAATTATTTTTAGTAATAGTTTCTCTATATGCAACCTCAGGAGCACCTATATTAGCATCAACTTTAAACTCTCTTTTCATCCTATCCACCAGAATTTCGAGATGCAATTCTCCCATACCACTGATAATAGTTTGTCCAGTCTCTGAATCAGTCTTAATTCTAAAAGACGGATCTTCTGCTGCAAGTTTAGAAAGAGCTAAAGACATTTTTTCTTGATCCGCAACAGATTTCGGCTCAATGGCCACCTGGATAACCGGTTCAGGAAAATCAATTTTTTCCAACACCAAATTAGACCCAATACAAGACAAGGTATCTCCTGTTTTTGTATTTTTTAACCCAGCAATAGCAACAATATCACCTGCAGACGCAAATTTAACATCCTCCCTATTATTAGCATGCATTTTTAACATACGACCAATCCTCTCTTTCTTGCCATTGAGAGTATTTTGTATGGTATCCCCTGAAGAAATAGCTCCAGAATAAATTCTTACAAAAGTTAAAGATCCTACAAAAACATCATTCATAATTTTAAATGCTATGGCAACAAATTTACCTTTTAGATCTACGTCAATATTGATTTTATTACCATTTTTAATATCCAAAGCCTCTATCTTTGAAGCCTCTTCTGGAGAAGGTAAATAATCTACAATAGAATCTAATAATGCCTGCACACCCTTATTTTTAAAAGCACTTCCGCACAAAATTGGAACAAATTTATTACTAATACAACCATATTTTAAATTTTTCTTAATATCCTCATCTCCAATGGGCTCACCTGCAAAATAAGCTTCCATAAGTCTATCATCAAGTTCAACAACAGATTCTAGCATCTTATTTCTGTATTTTTGTGACAATTCCAGCAAATTATCTGGAATGTTTACATATTCAAACTTCATTCCAAATGATTTTTCATCCCAAAAAATAGCCTTCATTTTAATCAAATCTATGATGCCAGAAAAATCTTCTCCACTTCCTATAGGCAAATACAAGATAACAGGATTAGCATTGAGACGAGTTTTAATCATATCCACACACATAAAAAAATCAGCTCCAACTCTATCTAGTTTGTTAATAAAACATATCTTGGGAACTCTATGCTTATCGGCTTGACGCCAAACTGTTTCGGATTGAGTCTCAACACCAGCCACACCATCAAAAACAGCAACAACACCGTCCAGGACACGCAATGAGCGTTCTACTTCTATAGTAAAATCAACATGTCCAGGAGTATCAATAATGTTAATTTCTTTATTTTTCCAACTGCAAGTGGTAGCGGCGGAAGTTATAGTAATTCCCCTTTCCTGCTCCTGTTCCATCCAGTCCATAACGGCTCCCCCTTCATGCACCTCTCCTATCGAGTGGGATTTTCCAGTATAAAACAATATCCTTTCCGTAGTAGTAGTTTTTCCTGCATCTATGTGAGCACATATACCTATATTACGTATCCTAGACAAGCTACCATTTGAAAGATTGTCATTTAATTCTATTTTTTTTACCATCCAACCAAATAAATTTATTCATTTTTATTAGCACAATATATCCAAAAAAATAATCCTAAAAAATTAACCTGAATTAGAAGAATAATTTCTATTATTTGCAAAATGGGAAAAGGCCTTATTAGATTCTGCAATTTTATGAACTTCTTCTCTTTTCTTTATGGCATTACCTTTTTTATTAAAAGAATCAAAGAGACACTCTGAGAGCTTATCTATCATGGTATTTCCACTATATTTCAAGGATGCATTAATAACCCACCTAACAGCAAGAGCACTGCCTCTCTTATCATCCACAGCAACAGGAACTTGATAAGTCGCCCCCCCTACTCTTACAGGCTTCACTTCAACCTCAGGTCGCACATTATTGATCGCTTCCTGGAAAACTTTTAATACATCCGGAGAATTGTATTTACTTCTAATCTTTTCTAAAGAACCGTATGTTATTCTTTCAGATAAACTTTTTTTTCCAGATTTCATTAGATTATTAATAAATATAGACAAAAGTACAGAATCATATTTGGAATCTGGCTTAATATTTCTTCTTTTTGCTAAACGACGACGAGACATAATTTTATGACAAATATTTAACTAAAACAAAGACTACCCCTTCAAGGAAGCACCATAAAGAGAACGTCCCTGTTTTCTACCAGAAACACCCTTAGTATCTAAAGCCCCCCTTACAACATGATATTTCACCCCTGGCAAATCAGGTACTCTCCCCCCCCTTACGAGCACGGTAGAATGTTCCTGTAAATTGTGCCCTTCTCCAGGAATATGAGCGTTAACAAATTCACCATTGCTCAAGCGAACCCTTGCCATCTTACGCTGAGCAGAATTAGGCTTTTTAGGAGTTAAAGTTTTCACCAAAACACACACCCCCCTCAAAAATGGATTACCTCTCAAAGCTGGCGCTTTGGTCTTTCTCTTTTTAGGACTCCTCCCAAAACGTACTAACTGATTAGTTGTCGGCATCTAGATTAGATTCAATTAAAACAATAAACTTTATATAAAACTATTTTACACACTGTTAAATTACCGTAAATTTTTCAATTCTACCATCAGTGCAAAATCAATCAAACAAAGAGAAAATAAGACCGCCCTAAGACTTACTTACCTACTTCCTCTTTAGGTGAATGAGTATCACATTTTATATTTTTTAAAAAACAATGTCAATAACCACCAAATAAAATTTTTACTAATAATAATAATATTACAAAGCTCTTGCCCTATCCTTCACTAGGGATCTATTGTTGGAATGAATACTAAGCATTTTTAATTTTCTATGCAGAGCAGATCTTTCCATTCCTACAAAATGAGAAGTTTTAGAAATATTATTATTAAACCTGTACATTTGAGCTGAGAGATATTTTCTTTCAAAAATTTCCCTTGCTTTACGCAAAGGCATAGACATAATATCAACATGTTCAGATTTTTCAATAATATTGACTTCTTTTAGGATCTCTTTTGGCAACATAGAAATATCTATTTTCGAGTCAAAGCTTTTAGACGAACAAGGACTCATAATAAGTGTCCATTCTACAACATTACGTAATTGTCGTACATTTCCTGGCCAATGATATGCCTGAAGAGCAACTATCGCTTCTTGTGAAAATGTTCTTTCTTTAAGACCTGAGAATTTAACTAATTGTTTAATAAAAAAGCTCACAAGCAAAGGAATATCTTCTTTTCTTTCGGTTAAGAAAGGTATTTTTAGTTCTGCTACTTGAAGTCGAGATAACAGATCCTGTTTTAAATGATTATTTAATATTTTATCTTCTTCAGCATTTTTAGTTGTAGAAGTTACTAATCTTACATTTAAGTACAATTTCTGACCCTGTTTAATCACAAAAGGGTCTTGTATAAACCTAAGTAGTCTATCTTGTACTCTTGCAGGGAGACTTGGCACTTCATCAATATATAGAGTTCCCATATGAGCAGATTCAAGATAACTCTCCCGCGCATTACTTAAAGATTTACTAGAATTATTCTCGTCCCTTAAATCCTTATGATGAGATGTATCCTCCTCTCCAAACAGATACATCATAATATCATTTTCACTAAAATTAACGTATTTAAACACAACAAAAGGAGCATTAGCTCGTTTAGATTTTTGATGTAAAAGAAAAGCGCTAAGTTCTTTACCACTTCCAACTCCTCCATGAATCATAACCCTAGCAGAACTAGATGCTATCCTAGAGAGTTCATTCTTAAATTTCTTAGTTATAATAGACTCTCCTACAAAATCGTTTTTACTAACTACTTTAGATCTTAAATCTAAATTTTCTTTGATCAAATTCGTAGCCTCACAAGCTCTTTTTATGAGAATAACTAATTTTTCATTATTGAATGGTTTTTCTAAATAATCATATGCACCAAGTTTAATTGCATTCATAGCTATACCTATCGTATTAGGAGTACTGATTGCAATAATGGGAAGCATAGGATATTTTTTCTTAACAATTTCTAATATTCCGAGTCCATCTATAATGCTCCCCTGCAACCAAACGTCCAAAACAATAACATTGGGAATTTTTTCAGAAATTTCTTTAAAAGCCTCATCACTATTCAAAGCAATTCTACTGCTAAAATCATTATCCTTTAAAACACTTGAAATCAAATTACCCACACTCAACTCATCATCAATTATAAGAACATCTAGCGACATAAGATACCTCAAAAAAAAAGTAATAAAAACATTTATAAATACATAACCTAAAATTTTAAAATTTTATTCTTAAAATAAAAATTTAACAACAAACTTAACGATATAATAAATCAGTAATTATATAAAAATATTTTCAAAATCGTATCAACACGAAAAACACACACGATAAAAGCCAGTTTTAAAACAATATTTAATGAATAAGATATTCCTCCTAAATGAAGAAATCAACAAAAATCCAATCAACAAACCCCTTTTATCTTCAAATAATCTGTATTTCATTGTAAAAAAACTAAGCTGTTAATACTTTAGTAAGTATTTTTATTGAAAGCTTCTCATATTTTAGACAAATATTTTGTAGAAATTTTTCATAAAAACCAAACATAGCAAAATAAAATCAATTTATTCTAATAAAATTTTACTAATTTAACTGCTTAGTTTATAATAAGTTATATAATTTTTAATAAATGGATTTTTGATAACACAAACATGAAGAAGTTCACTATACAATGTGATTTTAATGGACAAACATTTCCCGTAGATTTTTATATAGGTACACCTGAGAAGGAACACAATCCTATACATTTTCAATCAACTTGGTTATCTAAAAACAGAGGTGGCATGGTTCCTGGAGACGTAATGAACGCCCTCTCAGAGATACATGAAATTTCTAAGAAGGAAGGATCTTCTTTAGAGGAGTTATGTGTACAAGCGCTACAAGAAAGTCAAGATACACAAGAGGATGACGAAGACACTTAGAAATACGAGTAAGTTAATCAAAATATTTATTTATTGTAAAAGACGGATATACCCTGAGAATTTTGTTAATTAATAAGTAATGCTTAATAAGAAAATTCATGAAAAACGGAGTAATAAATTTTTTAATTTGGACATTAATACTTTTAACAATAATTCTTGTATACAGCTTTCAATACGAACTGACCTTAATATATGAAAGAGTCAAATATAATATTTTTCCTAACAGCCCCCTAAATCACAACACTTCTAAAAAAATAATAATCCCTCAAAACCTAGATGGACATTTTTATGTCACTGCAAAGTTAGACACAAAAAAGATCAAATTTCTTATTGATACGGGAGCAAGTGATGTATTCATATCTTTAAATGATGCAAAGCTCCTAGACATAGATATAAATAAGCTATCCTTTATAAAAAAATACTATACAGCAAATGGCATCACAAGAGCAGCTCCTTATGAAGTGATGTTATTTGAAATAGGAGATATAAAAATACAGAACATAAAAATATATATAGGAGAAAACTATTCTGGTATATCTTTACTTGGTATGCAGGTAATTGAAAAATTAAATAGTTTTAAAATAGATAATAATCTGCTAATCATAGAGTATTAATCTAAAACCTATACTCCTCCAACACAACAATTTATATTTGGATATGGGATTGATTTCTATACGTGTAGAACAACATTTACAATGGTCCCAAGCTATTTCAAAGATTCTATTTAACCTAATAGCACTCTTATCCCTATCCACTAAAGGAAGAGGCGTTTTTTTTGCTTATTGTGTCAAAAGAGAATTATTTCTTCTTTATAGATATAAAAAAACTTTTACTAAAAAATTTCTTAAACTCAGTAGAAAAGAGCATTATAAAACTGATAATAGCAAAAATAAAACTTTGTATAGATATACAGTACCAAAAATACTTTATTTCACCAATTTGGTCAAAATATTGAAATAATATACCGCCAAGCATGTTACTAAAAAATGCTCCTACTGCCATAGAGAGCCTAAAATATCCATATCCTACAGCAGTATTTCTAGATAAATCTATAAGTTTTAACTCCACTTTAAAAAATAAAAAAAACTCTGCAAAAGCTATAATTACAGTTCCCAAAAGAATTAAAACAACACTATTACTAGATAAGATAACAAAGCCTCCAGCAAAAGCGACAAAAATAAAAAATATTAATAATGTCAAATTAGCTCTATTAATAAATTCCGATAATAGATATTGAAAGACAATAATAATCAATGAATTGATAAATAATATCACACTATAAAAAGAACTAGAATATGACTTTAATAAAAACACTCCTATATAGTTTTGAAAAAAGAAGTAAATATAAGAACCTAAAACTTGTATAATACATAACACCAAGATATTAGAACTAATATGATGTGATTTTTTTTCCAAACTTTGTTTAGGTCTTGTATTTACATTAAGTCTTCTAACTAGAGTAAGTTGTAAAAAAAACACAAAGCAAAGCACTATTATAGTAACCCCAAAAAGCATATCAGTATTACTAACAGCAAGAGCCCCTCCTAAAATGGGTCCAATCAATATGCCCGTATTAGTGAAAGAACTGGATATAGCAAGAATTTTATGTCTTACATCCTCAGACACGGAGCAGACCAAATATACTTTATTAGCAGACATATATATAGACTCGCCAAAAGCAATTTGCAAAACAGATATCCAAATAATAACCCGATCATATTCACCAATTAAAAGTAAAACAAATCCAATAATCTGGAGTACAAGACCAATTAGCATAGAGATTTTAACGTTAACTTTTTTAAGTAAAATCGCAGCAAAAAAGCTTCCTGAAAATTTAACAAAGCTCATAATAGCAAGGAGTATCCCTATAGAACTAGTACTCCAAGCAGCTTTAAGCGATAAAATAATAGGTATAAACGGAATCAGAGCAAAGCTTGAAAAAGTTACAAAAAAAGAACAAAAAACAATAATTTGTACTGATAAATTAGATTTTAAAAGAGCTCGAACGTCTGATCCCATCATTAGTACTAATTTAATTTGACTTATTATTTTCAACGCACTGTGATAGCTGAGTGTTTTAACTTAAAAAAATACTATTTTGAAAATATACACTACAACTACTTTAATTTAAGTAATTAAAAAATTTTCCTTAGAGTATTATGAAATAAACCTATATATCTGAAATATCAACATGCAACACATTATCTGCTTCCATAAGATTTAGTATTGCCTCATCAGAACTATCTCCAGAGCAGACAAGCATACCTAGCACTCCCCTATAATCAGCTGTTTTATCTATATAAGAACCTTTTTCTAGACTCAAAACAACAAAAGGATCCCCACATAAAGAATCTAAATTTTTTATACCTAGAACATCATTATATATTCCTGCCTTTTCTGCATTAAGTATTTTGTATGCAAAATATTTACTAAAATTCAGCTCTTGATTTATAGATTGAGGTTTTTCTCCAAGAGCTATTGATATAAAATCTTCATAAAAATTAAAATTTAAAGCCCTACATAAACTAACATTGGTAAACGCCCCTCCCATTCTTGGGTTACATTCTATAATTTCTATTCCATTTTTACTCAAGCAAAATTCCACATGAGAAAATCCTGTATTATAGCCAATTGCTGTCAATGAATTAGCAACTTTTTCTTCAATTAGTAATGTTTTTTTACTATCCAAACTTGCCGGAAGTGTTACTACATTTTCTGTAAAATATGGCTCTTTAGACATAAATCTTCCACTTACAGATAATAATTTATGCTCTCCATTATAAGAAATCATTTCAGCGCTATATACAGTCCCTCTAAAATAAGGTTCTAGATTAAAGTCTAGATCTTGCATATTTTGTTTTATGTTTTGCAAGATTTTATCCAGTTCATTTTGAGTTTCTGCCAAGAAAACGTTTTTACTACCAGTACCACCATTTTCTTTGACTATTACAGGAAAAGTATAATCTACATTCTCAGGTAAAATTCCATTTTTAACAAGCAAACTTTTCCCACAAGATAATTTATGATCAAATAAAACATTTCTACAGGTTGATTTATCCCGAGCAATTTTGATACTATCTACATTATCTAATTTCAAGTCATAATGTTCCGCTACTTCGATAGTAGCATTTGTATAGGTATCGGTTAAATTAATAATACCGGATAAATTTGCATATTTTGTAATAACATCGATCTTACTTTTTAATGCTTTTATATCCTTTGTATTTACAATAAAATATTCAAAATGCTTCTTATTTTCTTCAAAATAGCTCAAATTATGAGAATAATTTTTCATATTTTGTGTAAAAAAAAGAATTTTAACATTTTTATTCTTAGCAGCTTCGACTAAATAATCTAGTCCAAAGCTAGTGGACTCTATAACGATAATATTTTGCATATGTTTATATATTTAAATAAAAAACTAATAATTATTTCTCTCTCTCCATCTAATAAATGACCAGGGGTACAGAAGGTTTTTTGTATCTTTGATCTCTTTAGGTACTACCTCTTTAAGTTGCTGATCATTTTGTACTAATTCGTGATCTTTATACACTATATCTAGATACTTATAACCTTGATCTGGACATATAAATATAACATCAGCCTTAGGGTTTTGAGTATGTTCATATTGAGCAACTTTATAACTAGCTCCACTTGAGTACCCAGCGAATATACCAGAATCTTTTACTAATTCTATGCATCCTTTTTTAGCTATTTTTTCTGAGACAAAATGTATATCATTATATAGTTTATAATCAACATTTTGACATCTTACAATTGTTCCTAAACCACTATTATACGGAAAATTATCTAGAAAAGTTTCATCGTACTCCTCCCGAAAAGTGATACTAGCAAATGGCTGAATTCCCGTTAATTTAAAATTTACGAGTATATTGTTTAGACTCTGGGCAATACCACAAGTAGAAGCCCCACTCCCGACTGGGCCTACTATAAGCAGATAATCTTTATTCACAGTTTTTTTTATCATTTCTGCTATTACCCTGTATCCTTTATAATGTATAGGATCATGATATTGTCTCATCCAATACATATTAGGATTTTCCTTTAACAACCTATGCACAATACCTACCCTAAGATCTTGGTCATTAGCAAAAGTTTTTTTTTCTAAGCTATCTGAATTCAAAATCCTAATAGTTACATTCCCCAATAACTTAAGCTGAATAAGAGTTATCTTATCTACATGTTCAGATAAAACGAGACAACATCTCATCCCAAATTTATGACAAACTAACGCTAAAGACAGAGCATATACACCACTAGAACTCTCAATTAAAACTGTATTCTTATCAATAATCTTTTTTGATAACAGCTCCTCAACTGCATATAACACAGAATATATCTTCATAAGGTCAAATCTTAAGGCAAATAACCCGTCTGATATCCGTACAAGCACAGGAGATTTAGTATAATCAATAATATGTTGATAAATTTTGTTCACGGCAATCCACCTTGTTTATAAAATTCGTATAGCAATTTCCTACATACTCCCTGAAGAATGAGCATATTTCTTTTTGTATTTCAATTTTAGGCTCAATATCAAAAAGATACCCTATAATACTCCCGGTATGAGCTACAAAAATTCCATCTGCATTAAAATATTTATAATTATCATGTACTCTTTTAAAATACTTTTTAGGTAATATTTCTTGGGACAGGATACTGCCTTGAGTAGAAAATTCGCATATATTTTTTATATTTTGAGTATAAAAAGCGTCCACAATACCATTTAATATCTTTTGGTATTCATTAAAGTACAGAAAATATTGAGATTTAAGATATAGAGAAACATCTTCTGTATTGATCTTATAATCTTCAATACAGTAAAATATGTAGAACTTGGGATAGTACTGAAATATATCACATATTTTCTGTTTAGATGATAAATACAATGAAAATTTATTTAAAAAAACACTATCAGACCTTTCTATTTGTAAAAGGATGTTCTGTATTGCATTTTGTGGAGTGCGTATTGCAAATAATGAATCTAAACATCTGATAGTTGCAACTATATCTGCTGTAGAAGAGGCCATACCTACTCCTTCTGGTATATTTTGAGAAAAAATGAAATATCCTGGAGGTAATGTTTTACCATAGAGATTCAAATAAACATTCACTGCGTTTAGAGTTTTTGTTTTAAGCTTCAAACTATCGTAATAACACCAGTTCGAATCTAAGACATATCTAACTTGAACCAATCTATCAGATAATAACGAAATAATTGCAAACTCTATCTCATCAAGATATATCATAGGTCCTTGAAACAACTCTCCTATTGTAGTGAAAGCTCTACCCTCTGGATACATTTTTGTAGATTTTTTAAGTTAACAATTGAATACACCAAAAATTGTATCAAAGTAATATTTATGTGTCAATACAAAAAAATTTGTAATTTAAAACAAAATAAAATCTAAAATCTTTCACAAAAGTTCTAAAAAGACAAAAAAATTTCACTCAACAACTTTTTATGTATATTTTGACTATCTAATCTGTTACAATCAACCCTTATTACTCTATCTTTAAACTTATAAGATAATTTTATAAAGTTATCATAAATTTTTTGATAAAAATCTAAATTCCTATGAGTCTGTATTTTACTAGAATTTTTATTTTGAATATCTCTTTCAAAAGACCTTTGAATTGAAATTTTTGGATCCATATCTAAGAAAAATGTTATATCCGGCATCATATTTAAGAGATATTTTTCAACAATTTTTCGTTTTACTCCAACTATTTGGCTCAAGAAATGCTTACTTTTCTCCATTAGCCCAAGATGAAGATCAACAAAATAATCAAAATCTAATCCTGCATCTTCATCCCTTTGGTAGGACATAGTAGAATCAATAAAGCGATCACAAATAACAATTTTTTTCTCCATAAGGGCAGGAAGTACCACTCTACAAAAATGATCATATCTAGCAGCTAAGACAATCAAAATTTTAGATAAAGTGGAAACAGAATAAGACATAAATAATAAATCCCTAACTTTTTCTGCAAAATCAGTTCCTCCAACTTCTCGTGTCCAAATTACAGGAATAGAATGTTTAGAACAGAAATCATAAAGAAGCCTACTTTGAGTTGTTTTACCAGTACCCTCCAATCCCTCAAAAGTGATAAATTTTGGAGCAAAATTCTTCATTTTAGAAACTAGATCCTTCATATTCAAGCTCTTGCATTCATTTCATGTAACCTTGACACAGCTCTTTGGAATTCTTTTAGAAACAAGCCTTCAGAATAAATATTAATAGGTTCAGTTTCAAAAATTGCAAAAAGTATTACATTATTAAAATAAGCATTATCAATAAAATTTATTAGTCTAATAATAACATTTTTTTCATACTCCTTAACAACACGTATATTTTTAACAAAAATGACATTAAAATTTTTAGTAAGACTAACATAATCTGCATAACCAATATCCCGTTCAAAAAGTTCAGAAAAATTTGTAAATAGAAAATTTTTATAGGTACATTTAAAATTAAGTTTTCTGTTAAAAAGTTTTATATCAAATTTCTGAAAAAAAGGAATTTGCATGTTACTTATAATAGTATCAAAAATTTTATTTGTATACTTATTAATAGGATAGATGATAGTATTTTTCAAAGATTTTTTAGCCATAAGTTTTCTATAATCAAACAAGTTTTTCAACTCAAGAATTAAAAACTTCTCTTTTAATATATCAATAAATGACAGAAAAGATTCTCTTTGAATACCATTTAAATATAGTTCTTCTACTTGAATATTATTAGTAATAAAAATAAATATATTTTTTTGAATAAGAAATTTAAACAAACTCATAATGATCATAGCATCTGTTATATCCAATATTTCAAACTCATCTATACAAATTAATTTTACGCTATAATTTTCGGTAAGAGATTTAGTTAAATGGTATATTTTATCCTGCTTAGAGTGTTGTTTAAAAGAGGCAAGCTGTTCATGAACATATTTCATTAACTCTTGATAATGAAATAACTTTTTATTACCATTGAAAGATTTAAAAAAATTTTTCATTAACAATGTTTTTCCTCCCCCAAAACTACCATGTAAGTAGATTCCTCTATAGCAGACAAATTTATTAAATAACCTATTCTTGAGTCTTAAAAAGATAGATTTTTCATTTAATATTCCAAGTAATTGCTCTAGAACCTGCAAAATTTCTGCTTGAGATCTATCTAAGGTCTTATCAGATTTTATTATCAACTCTTTAAGCAAGGACATCTAGAAATCACTCAAGTAATTCACTTAATTCAGAGACTTTAGAAGTTAAGTTAAGAAAGGCGGCGATAGAAATAAAAACACTTAAGTTTTTTTTGACATCCACTAACCCAGAAAAGAAGTTATAAATTTCTTCAGTATTTTTTTTAGTATATTTCAAATAAAGAAGAGCAACATGAAAACTTGGTCTATGTTTAAAGGAATTAATAATGAGAGTATCTATATCCTTGTATTTGCCATCTTTTAAATAGATACTATATAAAGCCTCCACAATCTCATAAGATCCTTGATTTAAGAGCAGAGCCTTATTAAGAAGGTCTTGTGCTTTTGTAATATTTTGCTCTTGCAAATAAAGTTTCGCAAACTCAAAACAAAAATTCGAAATTTTCAATTTATCCTTAGCACTTATTCGATCAAGAAAATTAAATATTTCAGATAAAGTAATTATAAACTCTTCCCTAGAAGCACGCTCATAATAAATAGACAAAAGTAAAAAAAAGTCTTTATGATTTGCATCGTTACCCTCCGTAACCTTTTTGATATATATTTCAGAATCAACAAAATTTTTAACATTAAAAGTAAGAGCTGCTAATTTTCTCTGAACAAATATCTTCAAATTTTGATTATTTTGTAATTTCATCAAATATTTTATTTTAAGTTCAATATCTTTCTCTTGAAAATATGAAGTTATATTAAGTAATTCTTTATTAGACGAGCTTTCTAATATTTTTTGAAAATCTCTTATATCATAATTAAATTCCAAAATATTTTTTTCTACTTCCAATTCTAATTCAAGCAAATATTTACAAAAAATAATACTTAAAGCATCGTTATTCTTTGATAAAGTTTTTTGTAAAAAAAAACTTCTCATTTGTTTAGGAGAGTTAATAATAAAGGAAATTATTTTAAATAAATAGGCAAAAAAGAAACAAAAAAGTAAGAAGCAAAAAATTAAAAACAGTAACTCAACATTTATTTCATATTGCTTAAAGCTAATAAAAATATTATAATCAAAGCCCCCGAATAAGGAGGTAAGAACATAGGCAAGAAAAAATAATACTAAAAATACAACTAATTTAATCACAATAGACAAATAAATTATTAATTACTTTATTTCTAATATTTTGACACTATTAATTATAGTTTCTTTTAATAATTGTTGTTCACAAAAATTCTCGTCGATCTTATCTATAGATAAAATAGAGCTAAGTTTTGGATATGTTTTAGGAAAAATTCTAATTTTGCGGTTTTGAGTTAATTTTAAACTGTTATTGAATTTATTAAATAGATAAAGAATCTCTTTTTTTTGATGATTTAAGCTTTGATATTTATTCAAAAAATCAATCTCTTGATCAAATGTTTCGTTATTAATGAACTTAATCAGCATATTTTGTATGTTAATTAAATATTTCATCTTATTTTTAAGAGAAGCTGAGTCACTTTCAGTGTCCTCGACCTTTAAAAGAGACTTATCTGCTAAGTACTGTTCTAACAATTCCGATATAGTATTTTTGATTAAATTTTCATCTAGATATAGAACTTCTTGATCATTTTGATTATTTTTATTATTCATTTCAGTCTCACCTTTAAAAGAGGAGAAAAAGTAATGTTTAAAAACAAAAAAAGACCCTATAAGAACAACTATAATAGCTATATAAAAAATACTTTTAGTAGATGCCATAAATACGAACAAGTTGATATAAAATGGGAATCCAGACCCTATATACTACGAGTATTGTAACATATAAAAAAAAAAACTATAGAAGAAAGTATCTAAATTTACAAAATTTAAAGAATTTAAATGCATAAAGAACTACCAAAACATCTTAATACTATTTTTAGTGTATTTTATTACCCATTTTGTTCAAAAAAAGATGTCAAATCCTTTGGATTAACAACTATTACATTGGGAAAATAATTTTTTACATAGGATAAAATCCTATTACTAATAACTAAAAACACAGAATTTTGAAAAAATTCCTCTACATAGTACTTACTACTAAGACTAATAAAAGTTTTAGCAGAATTTTCTGAAAAAAGGAGTACAAAATCTATTTCTTTTTTTGTTATATGCTTCAAAAGATAGGAAGATATAGTATTAGTATATTCCACATCATACAACACCATATGTTCGATATTTTTATTTGGCTTTAACGTAAAATAATTTCCTGACAAATATAATACATATTTAGAGTCAAGAATTTTATGCACGTAACAAAAGAGTTCTTGAGCATTAAAAAAAATTTTCTCAACGAGATAACCAGATTCACTTAATATCTCAGCAGAACTATTACCTATAACAAAAAATTTCACTCTATCCTTAAGAATAAAATCTCTAGCCTTTTCTAACAAAATTCTAGCAGTATATTTACTACTAATAACCAAGTACTCATATTTCCGAATTTTTTGAAAATCAAACTCTCTTCTGTTATATTTTATAAGGTTTAATTCTACTAGATCTAAATTCAACTTCTTGAACTTTATCCTTAACTGTTCATTTTCTTCTTTAGTTCTTGTAATAAGTACTCTCATCATAATAGGAAAAGGTAACTAAGCTTTCTGTTGACACAATTTTTCGTACTCTTTATTAACCTGCGTGACAAAATAAATCCATAGAAAAGAGACTAAAACAAAACATATCATAAGGAAAGAAGAAATAGAACTATAGACTGCACCAGGAAATATAACAAAAATCGTAGCTTGTATAAAAGAGCTGATAGATTTACCAAGCTTTGTTCCTAAAATATCAGCTATTGCCTTACCTTTTAACTTTAAATTTGGGTCCAAAGGGACATAAGCCATCTCTTTAGTAGAATCAAATAAAGTATATTTTGTTGCTTTCACAGAAATATTTTGCAGAGCTCCAACAAAAACGACAATCATTACAGGATTTTGTACAGAAAAAATACTAGAAAAATACATAGTCGCTTCAGGAAAAGCGTATAATATAAAGAATATTATCCCAGTAGTTACCATAACAAAAGGAGGTATTAAAGCAGCATTAATCCATCCAATAAGTCTGACTAAGTAAGAGCCCACTATAGCAAAAAAAATAGTTAATATGCCTGTATATTTTAGATATGTTCCTACAAAGCTTGTATATTGAGACGGAGTCTTATATACAGATCTAATCTCTGATTTCCAAGGAGTCTCAATTAAATTAATAGCAACCCCATAACAAATAAGAATAAATGTAATATTCCTAATATATCTAGAACTAATAAATATATTAAAAGCCTCTTTAAAAGGAATTTTGTGATATGCATAAACTTTCTCAGAGCTCTGTTCGTCCTTCAAGAACTTCATACCAATAAAATAAAATAAAGCTATAGAAATCATCCCAAAAAATATAACAATTAGAGTAATAGTTTTAAGAAAAATAACTTCTATGTCAGAATTGGTAAAAATTTTATTTTGAACAAAAAAAGAAAAATCATGTAAATTTGAAAGCAAAACCCCAGAAAAGAAAAGTCCTGTCTCAGAAATCAAGGAGAATAGAGGATAAAATCTTTTAGACTGCTCAACTCCTGTAATCATATTAATCAATTGCCAAACAAGTAGTCCAAAAACTATATTAGGCCACAGCTCAGAAATTATATAAAATAAAGAAAAGCTCCAATTAGAAATCATCAAAATAATCCATTTTATATGAGGAAATCTTAAGACCAACTTATTCTGAATTTCCGTATCTAAATGAAAAAAACGATAATGAGGGAAAATAACAAAAGAAAATAAAAAAATAAATAACAGAAAAAACACAATTACAGCGTAAAAAATATGAGAGTGTCTTACCCTATTTATAAATTTTATATAAACCAAAGTAAAAATTAAAGAGGCTGGTAGAACTGCGAATGTTTTCAAAAATCCTACTACTTCAGTACCAATCAAAGTATTTACAATCCCATCTTTAGTACTCCTGAGTATGTTTTGTATAAATAATATACAAAACATTAAAGAAACAATGAGTAAAAATTTTTTTAGCTCACATCTTTTAATAGGCCAAATATTTTTAACCTCTTTTAACAAAGCCATTTTTTAACAAATTTTTATAGAAAAACACTCTGAACAGAAACTTAATTTTTAGATAATAAACAAAAAACATTTATAATCAACCCCTGGAGTAGGAAATAAGATTCACTCTCCAAATTCCTGTAATACAGCAAGCTCTTATCAAAATTAAATTTTCAAGAATTAAAATAAGAAAAAATTTTTCATTAGATACAACTCTGAATTAAGAAGCTAAGAAAAATAACGCTTTTTATCAAGTTTATTCTCACTATGATCTACAATCAAGGTGATAGTAGCGTCTCCTGTAATATTAATGAGAGTTCTCAGTAAATCCAATACCCTATCGATCCCAGCAACTAGAACTACCGCTTCTGCAGGCAAGCCAATAACAGGCAGAATAAGAGGTAGAGCAATTAAAGAGGCGCTTGGAAGACCAGCAGCTCCTATAGAACCAACAGTAGACATAAATATAATCATAAAATAATCATAGGCAGATAGTTCAACATTCATCATCTGAGCAAAAAAAACACTCGTTAATCCAAGATTAATAGCCATACCGTCCATATTGATAGAGGTACCTAAAGGTAAAATAAAAGAAGTACTAGATTCTGAAATTCCTAATTTTTCTCTACATACTTTCATAGTTGTAGCTAAACTCGCTTTACTACTTCCAGTTGAAAGAGCTACCACCTGATACTCTAAGCTTTTTCGATAAAATGGTATAGGAGAGACTCGACAAAAAATTAAAATCAAAATTCCAAATACACAATATTGAAATCCCATAGCAAGCACAATAGACAAGACTAAGTAAGAAAGAGAGGAAATAATAGATGTTCCGTAATAACCTATAACCCAAGCAGTTAATGAGAATGCTCCGTATGGAGAGAGTAATATTACGTTAGATATCATCTTAATAAGAATTTTTGTAATAATATGAAAAAAATCAACAACAGATTTAGTTTTTGGCATCATTTGATTAATAACAACACCTGTAAAAATAGCTAAAAATACTATTTGAAGTAAATTTCCTTGAAGGAAAGAATTAACGATATTTCTGGGAAAGAGATTAGTAAAAAATTTTATAAAGGAAAATGGTTCAGAAGCATCCTGAGAGAAACTATAATTTTGAAAGAGATTATCACTTTTGAGCAATGCCAAATCGTAGGGTACCCCAACTCCTGGCTTAAAAATTACTGCTATAGTAAGACCAAAACTTGCTGCAAAAATCGTAGTCGATAAATACGCTGCAACGGATTTAAAACCAACACGTCCTAAATCTTTAGAATCCCTAATACTGGTAATACCAAAAATCAGAACACAAAAAATTAAGGGTAAAACAAGCAAACTAATAAGATTTAAAAATATGACACCTATAAATTTTACTGAAATAGCATATTCTGGAAAGTACACTCCAAATAATATACCTAAAACAAAACCTATTAACACTTTTTGCCAAAGAACCATTTTTATACCAATATAAAGATTAAAAAATACTTTTGTTTTCTATTTAAGATAACTTAATATCATATATTTAAGATAACTTAATATCATAATTTAAAAGGAACATATAAAAACATATTTCTATAAAACCTTTTCATCCCTCCCAACCATTACATACACAAGAAAAAATTTTAAGAATAAATACTTCTTAAAAATATATAAAAAAGAATCTAAATTAAGAATCCAAACTAACCTCTCTAGAAGAAAATTATACTCTATACTCAAACACAAAAATTCTCAACAAAAAAACACAATACAAACATACTTTATAAATCAGGTTAAACATTACCAAATAAAATGAGAAAACATCACAATAAAAAGTAGAAATTAAAATTGTATGCTACCCCCATACTACAAAGTAAAAATCATCTTTTCATCTTTGAGTAAAAAAATATACACTAAATAATATATACCAAACAACGCTCAAGCGCTAGGCTACAAAAATTTAAAAACTGCTATTATAAAAAAACAACACACCAAGGACAAAGGTTTTATTTATTATCACGGAATCATAACTCAATTATCCTTTTTAGGCATTATCTTTGTTACTTTTCACCTTAACATATACAAAAAAAGTCCTTTCTTCTATCTAAATCCTCATTACTTAAAGAGTACCCAAATCAACGATATATTGAGTAAATAGAAAATCTCTCTTTGTGAAACAAAAATAATATATCAATTATACTTGATATTCAATTTGTTAGATAAAAAATCCTGTCTATATTTTTTCAATGCCTCAACTTCTAGCGCACGAGATAATTCATTTTCCATATCTTCCCTAGAGCCTACAGAAAAAGGCCTAGAATCGAGAAGTTTTATAATCACCCACCCCTGTTCTGTTTTGAAAGGTTTAGATATCTCATTCTTACCCATCTTAGACACTAGATCATATAATTGCTCTGTTAAATCATATCTACCAACATAACCTACTTCAAAATTATTATTTTCTGAATCCTGAGCATTTTCTTTAGCGATTTTTAGGAAATCAGCTCCCCTAGCGGTAACCTTTTTATACAAAAGACTAGCTTTATCCTCAGATTCAATCAAAATTCTTTGAAACAAAAATTCTTTCTGATCTTTTTGGCTAAGAACATATTGCTCATATGCCTTATCTTTTGCTTCTTGTGTAACTGTTTTTTTTACCTCTTGTTCTAGGAACATATTAACCAAAGATAATTCTTCTACATTTTTCATATGCTCTACAAATTCTTTCGACTTTTTAATTCCAGATTTTTGAGCTTCCTCAAGAACTACACGACGAAAGATAAGTTCATCTATGACTCCCTTTCTTGAGGTATATGGAGCAGAAAGAATTTGTTCTTCAAATGTTCTTAACGTCTCATCTTGAGAAGAAGAGTTTTCTTGAGCAAAAAACCTATTTAAAACAAAATCCTTAACAGTAATACTTATTTGTTTTTTAGGATTTGCACTGAGGCTATATGTAGCGAGTACTTTAGGAGTAAATTTTTCCTTTTGCTTCTTATTTTCTTCAGAAGGCAAAGTTGACTCTTTTTTTTCATCTTTTTTAACAACCTTATTCTTCTCAAGAGGAGCCCCCTCTTCTTCAGCAGAAAGAATACTCACCTCTGTGATTAAAAAAAACAAAAAAATACATAATAATTTATGAAACATACCGATCAAATAATTTAAATTAAAAAATAAAAAACTCATTCAACAAAATATAAAAAATTTTACTAAAGTACCCCCAAATTTCTAGCTAAACGATTTTCTAGATAGATGATTTTAACTATTTCAAAATTTCATACAAAACTAACGCTAAATGCTACCCTATAGCAAACATAAAATCAATTACTTTTTGTACTTAAAAACTTTTAAAATGTAAAAAAAAATAATAGTAGTTTAGCCGCATTACCAATTTGTGTATTTATGTCCTATTGTTATAGTCTACATTTCGGTGTATGTTGCGTGCAGTAGAATTTTGCAAAATAGAGTTTTTACAGTAGAATCATTCTTAAATAGATACATATTTATATTTAAATACATAACATAAAATTCGATGATACGTAAATTATATAACTTATTCAAGTCTGAAAATGAGAGAAAGATTATAAAAATAAAAAAAGACGTGGAAATTATTAATTCTCTTGAAAAAAACTTCGAATTACTTTCTGACATAGAGTTGTCCAACACAACAAATATTTTGAAAAAAAAATTACAAACTTCTAAACTAGGACTGGAAGAAGTGTTACACGAAAGTTTTGCAGCAGTTAGAGAAGCATCAAAAAGAGCTTTAGGGAAAAGACATTTTGATGTACAATTAATGGGTGGGATTATCCTACATGAAGGGTCTGTTGCGGAAATGCAAACGGGAGAGGGTAAGACATTAGTAGCCACTCTTCCAGCATATCTAAATGCCTTAACAGAAAAATCTGTACATATAGTAACTGTGAATGATTACCTCGCAAAGAGAGACTCTGAGTGGATGGGCAAAATTTTTAATTTCTTAAATCTTAGCGTTGGATGCGTTACAGGAGCTACATCTCCTGAGGAAAGAATCAAGGCATATAATTCCGATATTTTGTATATTACAAATAATGAACTTGGTTTTGATTATCTAAAGGATAATATGCAATACTCTTTAAAAAGCAAAATACAGAGAGAATTAAATTTTGCAATAATTGACGAAGTTGACTCTATACTAATAGACGAGGCAAGGACTCCTCTCATAATTTCTGGACCTGTAAATGAAAATTTAGATTTTTATCCAATCATCAATTCAGTTGTAACAAAATTAAAAGAACAAGACTTTGAAAAAGATTTAGAAAATAAATCTATACATCTAACAGACAATGGAATTTTAGAAATAGAAAATTTATTGAAAGCAAAAGGGTTAATTCAACAAGAATCTACAATTTATGACGAAAAAAATATAAGTTTAATAAATTATATAAATCAATCTCTGAAAGCCAATTTCATTCTGAAAAAAGATGTAGATTACATAGTACAAAACAGAAAAGTCATGATAATTGATGAGTTTACAGGGAGAGTACTTGAAGGTAGAAGATTTTCAGAAGGACTGCATCAATCAATAGAAGCAAAAGAAAATTTACCAATCCAAAATGAGACTCAAACGTTAGCATCAATTACTTTTCAAAATTACTTTCGCATGTATAAAAAATTATCAGGCATGACAGGAACAGCAATGACAGAAGCCTCAGAATTAAGAGATATATATAATCTAAATGTAGTATCAGTCCCTCCAAATAAGAAAAACATAAGAAAAAATTTAGACGATGAAATATATGGAACAAAAGAAGAGAAATATTCCTCTATAATAGAGCTTATAAAAGAACGTCATGAAAAAGGACAACCAATATTAGTTGGAACTACAAGTATTGAAAAATCAGAAATTATATCACAAAAATTAAAAAAAATTAAAATAAAACACAATGTTTTAAATGCGAAAAATCATGAAGAAGAGGCATATATAATAGCACAAGCGGGAAAACATAAGTCTGTTACCATAGCGACAAATATGGCAGGAAGAGGAACGGATATTTTGTTAGGAGGAAATTCTGAGATGATATTACTCCAAAAATTACAAAAAAAGACTTTAATAAATAAGAACATAGACAAGATAAAGAAAGAAATTGAAGAAAATGTCCTAAGTGAAAAGGAAAAAGTAAGAAGCCTTGGAGGACTTTTAGTCATAGGAACAGAAAGACATGAGAGTAGAAGAATAGATAATCAATTAAGAGGAAGATCTGGTAGACAAGGAGATCCAGGAGAAGGAAAATTTTTTCTGTCACTAGAAGATGACCTATTGGTAATGTTTGCTCCTAAGACAATTTCAGCTATCCTTAGAAAAATCGGACTTAAAAATGGAGAAGCAATCAATCACCCAATGATTACAAATGCTATAGCAAAAGCTCAGTATAAAGTTGAGCAAAGCCATTATGAAATGAGAAAGACTTTACTTAAATTTGATGATGTAATAAATCAACAAAGAAAAATTTTTTATGAACAAAGAAATGAAGTAATCACAGCAAAAGATCTAGAGCCTTTTGTTTTAAATCTAGCCAATCAAGCCTTAAACACTATAATTTCAAATTACATAACAAAAAACAGTTTTAAAGAAGAGTGGCAAATAAATGATTTAAGTAGAGAAATAAAAAATTCTACAGGAATAGATATAGATCCTGAAATAATATTAAATCAGTGTTCTTCTCCCGAGGAAATATTAGAATTATATTTATCCAAACTAAAAAATCTTTATTATGAAAAAGAAACGATTTACACACAAAAAGTGCTCAATAACGTTACAAGATATTTATTACTCAGATCCTTAGACAAATTATGGAAAGAACATCTATATAAAATAGATCACCTAAGACAGGGAATATCCTTAAGAGCATACGGACAAAAAGATCCTTTAAACGAATATAAATTCGAAGCTTTTAATTTATTTGAAAAAATGCTAAAAAATTTGAGTAATATTTTCATAAAGACGATATACCATTTACATATCAATACAAAGCAAGATATTACCTATGACGATTTAATTCAAGAAAAAAATACACCTAGAGTGAGTCTTAACAGAGTTAAAAATACATTTAATCAAAATATAGATCATGAGAAAAAAATTTCTAGAAATTCTTTGTGTCCATGTGGTTCGAATAAAAAATATAAGCACTGTCATGGATTAATAAAAGATTCCCTATTTTATAAAAATAAAGTCTTGAATAACAAGTAATACTTAATGTATATTTACCCCTTAATCAAAAATACAGACGTGGCCAGGTAGCAAAATGGTAATGCAGAGGACTGCAAATCCTCCACTCGCCGGTTCGATTCCGGCTCTGG
>CAYPDK010000011.1:0-28178 GCA_964409505.1 uncultured Rickettsiaceae bacterium | reverse complement strand
CAATAGCACAAAAGAACGAGATAAAAGCCAAAGAGGGCATAATACAAACGCTGCAAGGAGAAAAAAATGGATTGCAACAAGCATTAACTACTAAGCAAGGAGAAATCCAAAAAAAAGAAGATGAAATTAAAGCTATAAATGTAAGCAAGAAGGAAGAAATAGATAAGTTATCAATAGCACAAAAGAACGAGATAAAAGCTAAAGAGGATAGAATACAAACGCTGCAAGAAGAAAAAAACAAATTGCAACAAGCATTAACTACTAAGCAAGGAGAAATCCAAAAAAAAGAAGATGAAATTAAAGCTATAAATGCAAGTAATGAAGCAAAAGATAAGTTATCAACAGCACAACAGAACAAGATAAAAGCTAAAGAGGATACAATACAAAAGCTGAAAGTAGAAATAAATAAATTAGTGGATACAAATCAGATATCAGGAGGAAATGCTGCTGAGCAAATACAAAAAATAGTAGCATTAGAAGGAGAAATCCAAAAAAAAGAAGATGAAATTAAAGCTATAAATGCAAGCAAGAAGGAAGAAATAGATAAGTTATCAATAGCAAAAGAGAACGAGACAAAAGCTAAAGAGGATACAATACAAACGCTGGAAGGAGAAAAAAATGAATTGCAACGAGCAGTAACTACTAAGCAAGTAGAAATCCAAAAAAAAGAAGATGAAATTAAAGCTAGGAATAAAGAAATAAATCACTTAAAACGAAAGCAAAAAAAGTTAGAACAAGCCTTATTGGATAAGGCACGACTAGATGGGCAAGTAGATGAGGACATGGTACATGCTGTAGTGTTCAATACCCTATCAGAGGCTCTGAGTGAGGTTTGTAGTGAAATACAACTAAGACCTGAAGATGACCTAACTCAAGAGCAACAAGATTTATTCACAAAAGAATTGGATAAAATAATGCAAGATCCAAAATCGTTACTAATAAAAAATGATCAACAGCTTGATGAGAAATCTCTAAAAGAGATAATTAAGAAAAAATTGACATCTTTCTTTGCTCCGATTATAGCAGAAAAAAAGAAACAATTTCTTAAAATGTTAGAAGAAAATCAGAAAAAACTTGAGCAATTTGAAAAAAATCAATTTTTGGAAAATACACAAAAAGAATTTATGAAGTTCATTGATTGGAGTAATGAAGAGAATCAGAATTACCAGAATTTATTTTTTCCGAAAAAAGAATTACTTACTCAAAAAGAGAACAACATTCTAGAAGATCTCTACAAATGCTTTAGGGGTCTACCTAAAGATCAACAATTTCCGGAATATGTTAAAATATCAAAAATTAACTACTATATTGATGATATTATAGGGCATAGTATAAATGATTATTTTGGTATTTTTGATGAGAGGATAAATTTTGTTAATTTTAATGATCTTAAGGCAACAGCAGGTATTGGGTGGTCAAATTTAACTGGTTTTTTACCAGAAAATGATTTTTCAAAAAATAATTTATGGGCTCATTATTCGTATTCAAGACATAATAAAAGTCCTTCTCGCCCTTATGAAAAAGGATATGTTGTCTCAGCAAATAATTTTGCTTTGGGTATGGAAATGAAATTTATGGAAAATAAATTAACATCAGGGATATCTGCTTTGTATTCTTACTCTGATGTTAGTTATTTTTATAATAGTGGAAATGGAGGCGTAGTACCAGAAGAGAATAAATTTGATTCTCACATGTTTGGAGGCTGTGGTTATGGAAAATTTTTCTTTTATAAAAATGTGTTTTTAGAAGAGCAATTTATGGTACAATTAAGAAAATTATTCCTACTTGGTCAAACAAAGGATTTTTCTGAAAAAGAACAAATAAAGAAAGCTCAAGGTGTATTTCAGAGTAAATCACTCATATCTAGTATTTTTAATCATTTTGCTATGGGTATTAAAATAAATCTTACAGATAGAGTGAATTTTAGTCCCGCTATAGGTATAGAATATACTCATATACCAGAAGTGAAATATTACAAAAGTACGCAATTACTCGATTTATATGTGAAAAAAGACAGCATTAACAGATTCGATTTTACAGGAAGTATTAACAGTTGTTTTTTTGTGCCTTTAAAAAAATATACAGATCTAAATTTTAGACTTAAAGGAAAGATATACCAAAATCTTTCACAAAATATGTCTCAAGCAAAAGGATCTTTATCCGAAATGGGCAAGCCTATTATTCAGGATAAGAAAAAATCTCAAGTAAAAAATATTTTTAACTTATCTAGCTCAGCAGAGTTAACTCACAAATTTGTTACAGCTATTTTGGGAGGAGATGTGTTTTTATATCCTTTAGATCTGAAAATGAAAAGTTTTAGGGTAAATGTAGGATTAAAATTTACAGTTTGAGAAAGATTGAAAAAATAAATTAATTTTAAATGTTGATTTAGATTCCTTGCTAAGCTAGAATTCAGTTGATACATCTTAAAATTTTGGGTCAAAATATCCAAAATATTGTTTTGAAATATCGTTTTGAATTTGATTTGGTTTAATTTTAATTTATTTGCTTATTATATGGAGTCAGAAGGTCTTAGTATTCAAATTCCTGAAAATATTATTTTAAAACCTAATATCACAATTTTTGGTATAGGAGGAGCTGGGAGTAATGCTATTGGCAATATGATTGAATCTAATTTGCAAGGTGTGAGCTTTGTTGTAGCAAATACTGATGCTCAGTCTCTATCTAATGCAAAATGCTCAAATAAAATACAGCTAGGAGCGAGTTCTACTCATGGTCTTGGAGCAGGAGCGTCTCCTGAGATAGGAAAAATCTCTGCAGAGGAATCTGTGGATGAGATCAAGCCTTATATAGAAGGGAGTAATATGATCTTCATTACTGCAGGAATGGGAGGTGGTACAGGTACAGGAGCTGCTCCGGTTATTGCTAAAATTGCTAAAGAATTAGGAGTCCTGACTATTGGGGTTGTTACTAAACCCTTTACCTTTGAAGGATCTAGAAGAATGAAAATTGCTGAAGCTGGGATAGAAGAATTAGAAAAATATGTTGATACTTTAGTTATTGTTCCAAATCAGAATTTATTCAGAGTTGCCAATGAGACTACTACTCTAACTGATGCCTTTAAAATTGCAGATGATGTTTTATACTCAGGTGTTAGAAGTATCACGGATCTTATTATGATGCCAGGATTAATTAATCTTGATTTTGCAGATATAAAAACTATTATGCATAACACTGGAGCCGCCATGATGGGGACTGGTGAGGCATCTGGAGAAAATAGGTCTATACAGGCAGCAGAAGCCGCAATTACAAATCCTTTGTTAGATAATAGTTTTATGCTTGGAGCTTCTGGTGTATTGATTAATATCACTGGAGGAAAGGATATGACTTTATATGAAGTTGATAATGCTGCTAATCGTATTATTTCTGAAATTAATAATGATTCTGTTCATATTATTTTTGGATCTACATTTGATGATACTCTTGAAGGAAAAATAAGAGTATCTGTTGTGGCTACGGGTATTACGGAAAGTTCTAAAGCTTGTTATAATAAGCAATATTTGGATATTTACAGCTCTTCACCTGCGAAAAAAAAATCTTTACAGAATCAAGATTTAGAAGATTCAAAAATTTTACAGGAAAAAACTACAGAGCAGAGTCATATAAAACAGTCTCATAGTACAAAAGTAGATAGAGAGGAATCTTTTTTAAATACTAAAGATAGTGATGCATTTTTATCTCAAAAAAATGATCTGGATATTGAAAGTCAGGACAAGAGTGATTCTGCATTTTTGCAGAAAGAAAATCTAGACCAAGAATTAGTCAAGAGTGAAGAATCAGGTTTATCTAAAATAGTTACATCAAAATCTGAACCTAAAACTGATAATTTTACCAACAAAGTTGAGGATGCTTTAGGAGAGAAAGAAAACAACGAGGATAATTTTACTGATTTTGACGTTATAAACTCTGCTCAAGAACAAAAAGAGATTTTTGTTCCTAGGAGACAACGATCTTTTTGGAAGTCTTTGTTTAGGCTTAATAGAAAAAGTGAAACGCTAGACCAAGATTCTGTTTTGGATTATTCTGCGGAGGAAGAAGAATTATTATTTAGCCGTAATAACAAGGGAAATACTTCTAACTCTTCTGTTGAGGAACTTCCAAACCTTAGACGTAGGTAGGATAAAAAAGTACATAGATCTAGTTCTTAAGAAGTGCTATTAAAGATAATTTATTAAAAATATATAATTTTGTATTAGTGTAAAAAAAAATACTGCTATAAATAAACAAGATATTAAACTTTTTTATTTAAATATTTAAATATATATATTTAAAAAGTGATATTTTTTATATTTAAAATTAAATTATAAATCACAAAATAAAAGTGCAGTATAATGTAATAAAATTTCAGTCTCCTTTTGAAAAAGCAAAACTTTATAGTGATTCACCAGAAATTACACTGTATCGGTCGATCATTCTTCAGGCTGTAATTGACGTAAGTAATAATTCTTTTAGCAAAAAAGCTGTCATTCTAGAAAAAGAAGCAAAAAAATGGCTATTTGAGGATAATGAAGACTTTATAGATATTTGTAATATGGCAGAAGTCAATAAAGATTATATAAGAAAAATAGCTAGGGATGTAGTCAATATTAATAAAAAACAGGACAAAAAATAATCTAGATAGTTTCTAATTTATATTGAGGATCATGAGCATTACCAAAAATTTTAGAGAAATTCTTTATCTCTTCTGAGGTTTCTAGATATTGTAGTATAGGTCTTAGTATTAGGTATATTGCTATGTGGGGGGAGGTATTTGCTGATGGAAGTCTATGTTCTAATCTGTGCTTGTTGTTTAGGACTCTTATCATTACAGACCTATTTGTACTATTTCCAAAGGATATGTGAGTTGGTGCCATAAATCTTTTATCTAGTCTTTTTATCTCAGATTTTGCTTGCAAAAAATATTTTTTTGTTTTATTCATAGAATTACATAGTATTTGTGCATATAGGTCATAATTTTTGACGTTCTTAAAACTGAGATTTATATGCATAGCATTTCCATAGTCGTTTTTATAAGGTTTAGGAGCAAAAATAATTTTTACTCCTAAAGAATTAGCGAATTTTTTTACCTCAAATCGAAATTTTTCGATCATGTTTGCATAATTTGTAATTGATTCAGAAGGCTTGAAATTAAATTCGAATTGAGAAGAGCCCTTTTCTTTTTTGATTAAAATTTTAAATTTGTCTTCTAATAGTCTTATAATGTCTGTTGTGGATTGACTCTTTGGTGATGGTATTTGTAGGTAAAATTCTAACTCTATGCCTATTTTTGCACTTAAGTTAAATTTTTTTTTAAGTTTATAGTTTAATAGAGTTAACAAATCAAAATTTTTGATGTATCTTAATAGTAGATTCGGACTTATACTCTTATAATGCATCTGTATCAAGAAATGAATTTGAGGAAACGCTTCTCTATCTTTTATTTATATGTTAAAGAAAGAAATTTTATAAGTAAAGTTGCTTGTGGATAGTATCTATCTATCTTTATCAGTTGAGTATTAATTTCAGCACTAAAAAATATTTAGCAGATAAGTGATAGATTTTTATGCTTTCTAAAGTTATATTGATCATTTATAAAAGAGAATATTTCTTCTTTTTGATAAAAATTTGTTTGGGAGTATTTTGCTTTATAGATTAGGTAATTTAGAGGATTTTAGTATAATAAAATGTTCAGATGAATTTGTAGTAGCTTATTTTGAATGGGGCGTGTGTAATGTTTTTTAAAAAAATTTTTATTCCTAAATATTTTCATAGAGTTAGTGATTTTATTTTACCTATTTTGGTATGTATTTTTCTTGTTACTTTTTCGTTAGGTATTTGTTATGCTTTATTTTTTTCTCCGGATGATTTTCGTCAAGGTGTATTAGTAAAAATTATGTATATTCATGTTCCATCAGCTTGGTTGAGTCTTCTTATTTATGTCTTCATTAGCCTTTGTAGCTTGGTTTTTCTTATTTGGAGGTTGCAAATTGCTTATTTATTTTTGGTTTCTTCATCTTATATTGGTATAATTTTTGCGCTTATCACCCTTGTTACCGGCTCTTTATGGGGTAGACCTATATGGGGAGTGTGGTGGGTATGGGATTCAAGACTTACTTCTATGTTTATTCTCTTTTTATTCTATTTGAGTAATATAATCATTATCAATATAGGAGAGACAATATTGAATGCCTCTATTCCTGTATCAGTTTTTAGTATAATAGGTGTTATTAATGTACCTATAGTACAATTTTCAGTAGAAATTTGGAATAGCCTTCATCAATCATCCAGTATCTTTAGATCTAAAGGAATTGCTATGGATAGCTCTATGTTGCTGCCTTTGCTTATTATTTTTTTTTCATTTTTGGTTTTGTTTTCTGTTTTAGTTTTAGCTAAGACTCAAATTTTTTTGTATAAAATAAAAAATTTATAATAACATGACTTATGTTGTGACTGATAAATGTATTAAGTGTAAATATACTGATTGCGTTGAGATATGTCCGGTTGACTGCTTCTACGAGGGAGACTCTATGCTTGTTATTGATCCGGATGAGTGCATTGATTGTGGTGTATGTGTGCCTGAATGTCCTATTGATGCTATTAAGGAAGAAAGTCCGGATCTCATAGATTGGTTAGAACTAAATAAAAAATTTTCTAAACTTTGGCCTAAGATCTTGGTGAAAAAAGAACCTCTTCAAGAAGCAGAAATTTATAAAGATATGCAAGGAAAATTAGAAAAATTTGGGTTATAAACTTTTTCTCTTATGTATATGATTCGATATTTTTAAACATAAAATGCTTATGTCAAATACTCTGTTCATTATAGATTTTTATGGATTTATCTTTAGAGCTTACCATAGTTATCCAGAATTAACATCAAATAATACACCTGTTGGAACTATCTTTGGAATTACTTCTATGCTTTTGAAGTTTGTACAGGAATTTGATCCTAAAAATGTTGTTTTAGTTTTGGATAGTGAAGGAAAAAATTTTAGGCATGACGTTCATCAAGAATATAAAGCTCACAGACCAGATATTGATGAATCGTTAAAAATACAGCTTAAACTTTTCCCTAAACTATTCAAAGCTTTTAATTTTCATATCTTGCAAAAAAAGGGGTTTGAAGCAGATGATATTATTGCCTCTCTTGTTAGATATTATTCTCATTTTCCTAACACACAAAAGAAAAGAAAAATTGTTATTGTCTCCTCAGATAAAGATTTGATGCAATTAATAGATGATTACATCTTGATTTATGATCCTATAAAAATGAAATATTTTACAAAAAAAGATGTTTTCGAAAAATTTGGAGTATATCCCGAAAAATTAAGAGATTTATTTGCTCTTGTAGGAGATAAATCAGATAATATTCCTGGGGTAAAAGGTATTGGTCCTAAAATAGCACTTAAGTTACTTGATGAATTTTGTACAATAGATAATTTGTTACAGTCTACGCACAAGGTCTCTAATGATAGAATTAAAAATTTATTACAACTCTATTCGAAAGAATTGCTCATTTCATGGCAATTACTTGGACTTCGTTATGACGTTTCTATCGAATATGATAAAAATGATTTTATGTGGCAAGGAATCTCGGTTACTTCGATGAGTCAATTTTTAAAAGAGTTTGCTTTTAAATCTTTATTTAATAGAGTGCATAAGATATTTAACCTCTCTATTACTCAAGAACCAAAACCTCAAAAATTGGAACAAAAATTTGATATTAGACCAGAGTATAAAATTATTGATACAGAAGAATTATTGTATTTTATAAAAAAAAATATTTATCAATTAGGTGTTTGTGCTCTTCATTTAAAAGAAGTTGAAAATGGAATTTGGTTATATCTTTCTTTTAAAAATACGATTTTTTATGATAACTCTTATAAAGATTGTATTTATAGGGCCTTTATACAAAAATTTGTGGATATAAATAGCGAAAATTTAAACCTCTTTACTTCGGAAAATAATGAAATAGATCAAAATTTATATGAAAAAATATATCTCTTCTGTATAGAATTATTTGAGAGTAGGGAAATAAAAAAAATTACCTTTCATTTAAAAGAAATTCTGCATATCAAAGATAAATTACTAAAAATAGATAGTACTAAAGACATCAAAGCATCTGCTTTTGAAGATGTATCTCTTATGGATTATTGTCTTACAGGTCTTAAAAATAAAGATTTTGTTGATATATTAAATTTTTATTACTCAATAGCACTTGATAAAAGAGAAACTCAAATTTGCTTACCTAATTTTATAGATCTATATTTTTTACTAGAAACTAGGCTATTTGAGGAAAAAATGATGCTTTTATATCTAATTGATAAGGAAATATGCCACATATTATACTATATGGAAAAAGTAGGTATTTGTGTTGACTCTTTGTATTTAAAACGTCTATCTGATGAGTTAGCGGCTGGAATTTATTTTGTGGAAAAAAAAATTTTTGAATTATCTGGAGAAAATTTTAATATCTCTTCTACTAAACAATTATCTGAAGTACTTTTTCAAAAAATGAAATTGCCTTTTAGTAAAATTTCTGCTAAGTCTAAAAATTATTCTACAAGTACCGAAACTCTTGAAAAATTAGATACAAAACAATACCCTATAATAAAACATGTTCTTGAATATAAGCGCTTAATTAAATTAAAAAATACTTATACAGATTCTATTCCTAAATACATAAAGCCTCTTACTCAGAGAGTTCATAGCTGCTTTCTACAAAATTCTACTAATACTGGTAGGTTAAGTTCTATTCATCCTAACTTGCAAAATATTCCTATTAAGACCCATGAGGGTATGAAGATTCGTAAAAGTTTTGCCGCAACTAAAAATTTTCTTCTTCTCTCTTGTGATTACTCTCAAATTGAATTAAGAATTTTGAGTCATGTAGGTTCAGTTACAAAATTACAAAACGCATTTAAAAATGATCTAGATATACATACACAAACAGCATCTGAAATATTCTCTCTTCCAAATTCTAAAATAACTCAAGATCTTAGATACAAAGCAAAGACTGTAAATTTTAGTATAATATACGGCATTAGCGCTTTTAGTCTTGCAAATAGATTAAATGTTTCAAAGTTTGAGGCTCAAGAATATATAGATAGGTACTTTTTAAAATATCCGGAAATAAAAGAATATATGAATGAGACCGTTAAATTTGCAGAATCATTTGGCTATGTACAGAACTTACTTGGAAGAAAATGCTATGTTACAAATATTTTGAGTAAAAATTTTCAAATGAGAACTTTTTCTCAGCGAGCCGCTATTAATGCTCCAATACAAAGTCTTGCATCTGATATTGTAAAAATTGCAATGATAAAATTGTATAATGCAATTATGAATCATAAATTATCTGCTAAAATAATTCTGCAAATTCACGATGAATTAGTCTTAGAGGTTAAAGAAGATCATTTACTCGCAACAGCAAAAATAGTAAAAGAGGTTATGGAGAACGCGTTTCAAATCTCAGTACCAATGAGAGTTACTTCAAAATATGGTCAAAATTTGCAAGAATTATCTGTTATTAGTCAGTATGGTTAGTAAGGGAGATTATTTTGCAGAGGCTCAGGTCTGTATTTTTACAAAAAGAGTATATTGCTGAAAATAATAAAGGCAGTTGTAAGTAATTTTAAACATAGTTCTAGAAGAATATGAGTAATGCTTATCTAAAATTTTAAAAAATTAAAAATAGAAAAAGGATAAAAATTTCTATATAATAGATGTAATATAGAAAAGATGTTGATGTAAATTCTATATTAAAGTTAGAAGCAAGACTTAGGTCTTGATTATTCGTGAAATCTGCCAGTAACAAAAATCTTAGAGAATTTACAAAAATAAAATTCTCTCCCCCTTACTGACAAAGAATCTGCGGATCTCTTGCGTGTAGGATGCTATTGATAACCTATTCCTTTTGATTGTTGTTTTTATTTATTATTTTATTTATTAAATGGGTTAGGGTTTCTTCTGATAGATCTTCAGTCTTGATATGTACGTTGTTTATTAATAAATATGGAGTTGATTCTACTTTAAATGAATCTAAAAGAATATTATTATCTCTTAGTATTTTTTGTAATTCCTCTTCAGAGGTTAGCTGATATATTTGTTCTTTTGGGAGCTCTAATTCCTCTAAAATTCGGTTGATTCCCTCCTGAGTGAAACTTTCTTCACTTGAAAGTACTCTTTTATGAAATTTTAGAAACTTTTCTGGAAATACTTTATTTAAGCAGAGAGCAATTTTGCTTAGTTCATAATTTATGTTATTGTGTAGAGCTATTGGTATTAATACTAATCTCAGATTTTGATCTTCTTGTACTCTCTTTATCAAAATTTTCATAAAATTACAAGAATTTTTACACTCATATTTGTACAGAAGATATATCCTCACAGTGGCATCTTTGTTACCTAAAAATATATTGCCTTTATTTACAAATATTTTTTGTTTTGGTAGATCTAGTTTTGATGGAATATCGATTTTTTTTCTAGGAGTATCTTTTTGTGTGTTGTTAGTTTCTGTAGTGGAAGAATAGGGAAGATGCTTTAGAACATTTTCTTTAAAATATTGCTCTATCATTAGCTGAACCTCTTCCCTTGAAATTGTGTTTAAAGTATCAGATTCGTTCTTTTTTACTTGAATCTTGGTAGTCTCATTTGTACTTATAGATTTATAAATAAATAATATTACTAAACTAGTAAACACTATAAGTAAAAATGTATTGATAGTTTTCATTCTAAAAATTATTAAAAAGTTAGTGGCGGAGAAAAGGGGATTCGAACCCCTGATACTTATTCAGTATGCACGCTTTCCAAGCGTGTGCCTTAGACCGCTCGACCATTTCTCCCAAAATAGTTTTATCATAAATTATCTAATTTTGCTTTGATTGTGTTATATCTCTCAGACGTAGAGAATCTATCTGCCAATATGTTTTGGTATATGTCTAGTGCAAGTAAATAATATTTTTTAGATTCGATCAAATTTTTCTTTTTTAGCATAATATCTCCTTGTAATTCATATGCGTATGATAAATCTAAATCTGTTACTTCCTTTAGATTTTCTATTAATTGTGATTTGTGTCTTTTGTCGTCATGAACTAAAATCTCGATTCCTTTTTTTATATATGATTCTGCTGAATCTATGTTCCCAATTCCAAATTGAGCTCGAGACATATCAATATATATTAAGCCAAAAATTACGTGGTCTTTTGCTTTCTTTTTATGTGATGCTTGTAATTTCGATAACTCATTATAGCTTTCTTGATATTTTCCTAATTTGTTTAAAATTTTGGACCTTAATATATGATTATAGGTGTTTGTTAAATCATATTCTTGTAATCCACCAGAGACCATAATAGCTTTTAATCCAAGATTTACACAAGATAATGCTTGCTTATAGTCCCTTTTGTAAAAAAATAAATTAGCTCTTGCAAGATTTATCAAACCATTGTTTGGGAGTATAATTTCTTGATTTTGATATATTTTTTCTAATTTATTTAAAGAAATCTTCGCTTCTGAAAAATTTTCAATTTTTGAATATGATTCAACAAGATAGAATAGAGCTAGTGCTTTTATCTCTAACTCAAATGTGGTCTTAGGAGAAGAGCCTATAGTTTTTAAGGCTTTATGAAAATATTTGACAGCATCATTAATTTTGCACAAAGATGTAGAATTATAGATTCCTGCTAAAAGTAGATAATCTGCAAAAATAGATTTCTCATTATAACTTTTCCACAATTTATCTGAGTATATCTTTTGGATGTTTTTTTCTTGAAACCATTCCACCATTTTTGATGCATTATGGAAATTTTGTGTATATAAATACATACTCAACAAATACGTCCTCAGGAATAATATATTGTACAGATTTGCCTGATAATGTTCTGCGTGATCAAGTAAAATTTCTAAATTATCAATAACTGTTGGAGAGTTAAGAAATAAATATTGATCTTGTCGTTCAAGATTTAGTCTATGAGTTTGTACATTTTTTATTATTGCGTCCAATATTTTTTTCTTAGTATGGTTATTGTTATTTTTTTTGATACTTGCAGCTATTATCTCATTCATTTCGTAGATAATGTTTTCTGGAGTATGGTTTATGGTGTCTATTACAAGGATTTTATTTAGGTTTAATAATGAATATAATGTATTTTCTCCGCTAATTACATTTACGAAATCTCTAGAAAAATTTGTGCTTATTAGAGATAATTGGTTTAATAGAGCAATGTCTTTCTTACTTAGAGTATATTTTGCCAAATCTATATGGAATTTTATATGATCAGATTTAGAGTTGATTAGTTTTGTATACTCTTCTAACGATAAGCCTACAGAATTATTTATTACATTTGCTGCAAGCACTATAGATCCGGGGTGTTTTACAAATTTATTTGATATAAAATCTGCAAATTGCTTTTTTTCCTCTTTTAATATTTTACTTGCAAGTAGATGTGCATCGCTCTTGCTAAATTTTATAGGAAAGATTTGGTTTGGTAACATGTCTAAAAGCTCTGAGGATGAAAAAATTATATGTCCCTCGGGAGAGTCCCATTTTAATATATTTCTTAATTTTGTACAGGATCCAACCTTTAAATTATCAAAAATAAGTAGCCAATTCTTTTTTCTGTTTAAATATTCTTTTACCTCTGTAAAAGCAGTTCTTATGTCCTCAGATACTAAGGTTGCGTTTTCAAATTCGTTAATCCTTTTTGCAAATCTCACAAATTCAGCATTTAAATCTAAATTGCAGTCAAAAAAATATATTATATCATAATTTGCTCTGTTTTTCTTGACAAAATTTCTCAATATTTGAGTTTTACCAGAACCTGGTAGATCACATAAGGTAATTCTTTTATAAGTTTTTAAATGTGAATTTATTCTATCTGCTTGATATGGTAAATCTACGAAATATGAAACTGGCTCTATAAGGTTGAACAATTTTTTCTTTCCTGTACTCTCGTCAGGTACGTCTGAAGCACTAGAGGTATTGAGAAAAAATATAAAATTTATGTAAAATATTGTTAAAAATGCTGATTTGCTAATGCTTGAGCATATTAGCGTAAAATACTGTATCATATTTGATTTACTCTATTAAAAAAGATTTTTTCTATTGTAATATGATTTTTTATTTCTTTTTTTAACATTTCTTTAATAAAATCAATTCTTAACGTCTCAAAGGCATAACAACGAATATTGAATCCTTCTCCTTTATTACCATTGGAGAGGATTCGTTATCAAAATACAAATACACTAATTCCTCTTCTATGACGTTTAGTACTTCAATTATATAGCTTGGATTTAATGATATTGAATTAGCTGAGCCTTCCAAAACACATAATTCATCTTTTTTTTGAGACGCTCTGATATTTTCAATGGCACTACCCGCGTTGTCATTGAATGCAGAAAGTGTTAAAGAATCTTTGCTTGGATCAAAATCTACTCTAATTGCTCGAAATTTATCGTTTATTATTGTAGAAATCCTCTCAATTGCGTTTATTAGTAATATTTTGTTGATTTTCAGGATATTTTGGTTCTTCTTAGGAATAAAAGAATTATAGTCGGGATATGAGCTGTTAATTAGCTTAGAGATTAATTTAAAATTATCACATTCAAATTTTATTCTATTCTCTTTTATAAAAATAGACACTTTGGATGTGGAATATCTAGAATCTTTAAGTATTTTTAGTAGCTCAGTAGTAGATTTTTTAGGAATAATTATGTCAAATTCTTTTATCTCTCCCTGAGATTGCACTAAGTTTATCTTTGAAAGAGCTAATCTGTGAGCATCTGTTGCTACGCTACTTAATTCATTTTTTTTTTTTTGTAAAAAAATACCATTCAAATTGTATCTTGTATCCTCCGATGAGGCAGAAAATACAGTTTTTTGTATCAAACTATGTAATTTGCTGGCTTCAATTTGAAAATTAATAACATAATTAGAAAATGTCTCTTCAAGAGTAGGAAAATTTGTAAGGTCAAAGGTAAATAACTTGAAAAAAGAATTCCCGCTTATTATCTCTAAATAGTTATTTTTCTGATCTTTTCTTACTTTTACGTCTTTTGTTATAATTCTTCTTATTATATCTAAAAAAAGCTGAGAATTTATAGTTATTTGTCCTTTTACTTTGATAATAGAAGGAATTTCTTGATATAAATATATGTCAAGATCTGTAGATTCTATAATAATAGATGTCTCGCTAGTAGAAATTTTGACATATTGTAATTGCTTTAAAATAACTCTTTTTTCTACTATGAGGTTTGCAAAAACAAGGATATTTAACAGTTCTCTCTTATCTACTATAAAATCTATCTCGGAATAATTTTCATTCGTAGGGAGAGAAGTTTCTTTCATTGTGCGCACCTTAATTAAGTGATTTATTTAAATTAATTTACTTTTTTAGTATTTTTATTAATTCAGATACATCATCTTTTAACTCAGGGTCAGTTTTTAATAAGGCCTCAATGCGTTTTGTAGTATGAATCATAGTTGTATGATCTTTTTTCCCGAATTGATCACATATATCTGATAAACTTTTGGTAGTTAGCTTTTTTGATAAATACATAGCTATTTGTCTTGGTCGTACTAAGTTCTTGGATCTCTTATTTGACGACATATCAGTCTTTTTTACATTGAATCTTTCTGACACTCTATCTTTAATCTGATCTATTGTAATTATTTTCTCATTAGACCTTAAAAGATCTTTTAAAATTTCTTTAGTAACATCAAGAGATAGTTCTCTTTGCATAAGATTTGAATGCGCAATTACTTTATTTAAAGCTCCCTCTAATTCTCTCACGTTAGAAGTGATTTTTTTTGCTAAAAATTCTAGTATTTTATCTGAAATATTAATTTTTAATTGCTCCACCTTAGATTGTAAGATACCTAGCCTTAATTCGTAAGTTGTTTCGTGAACGTCGGCTACTAATCCCCATCCCAAGCGAGATTTAATTCTATCTTCTATGTTGTCTAAATCTGAAGGCGATCTGTCACAAGATATAACTATTTGACTATTATTATCTATGATTGCATTAAAAGTATGAAAAAATTCTTCCTGAGTGCTATTTTTACCACATATGAATTGTATATCGTCTATCATTAAAATATCGACAGATCTAAAATATTCCTTGAAAGACATTACGTCTTTTGTACGTATAGCTTTTATAAAGAGGTACATAAATTTTTCTGCAGACATGTATAATATTTTCTTATTTTTATTTATGCTAAGCGCATGTAGAGCTATTGCATGCATTAAATGAGTCTTACCAAGTCCTACTCCACCGTATAAAAATAAAGGATTTGAACCCAAAATTGCAGTTTTGGTCTCGGCCACAGAAAAAGCTGCTGTGTATGCTAATTCATTAGATGTTCCAACTACAAAATTTTTGAATGTAAATCTTGGATCTAAAGCAGAAAAAATTTCCTTTTTCTTATCTGAGAAAGTAGTATCTAGATCTAACTTAGAACCTTCAGATTTTTTTTCAGGGGCTACTAAAGATTGTGAAGAAACGGTTTTTTGATTAGCTAAAATTCCTGGAGCAGTAATAATTTCTACATATTCTACGTTACTGTCGTGAGCAGAGTATAAACTTATTATTTTACTCAAATAATTAGATTTTATCCAATCCTTAATAAAGTTTGTCGGAGCGGATAGTATTATCGACCCATAACTAGATAATTCATAAAAACCAATTTTATCAAACCAATTCTTATAAGATTTTTCTCCATAACACAATTTTAGATCTAATAATACTTTATTCCATAAAGATATATGGTACTCTGTATCTTGCAGAGTTGAATTAGAAAAATGTTTTGCTTCTTGACTCATGTTAATTTATGATGTATAATACAAAGTATTTGTGGTTTGTTATATAATTTGTAATTTAACTTTTGCAATTAACTTACATGTATTACATGTAATGTAGTAATGTAGTACATGTAATTTTCTTGTAGTTTTAATTCTTGCTGCGTACTGCTCTAGCTTGATATAAGGTTGATTCCAAACTGAATGCATAATATGAAATGGCATCATACGAGACTATATGACATCTCAACAACAGCTCAAATTACTATTCAAATCATAGTGAGCTTTTTTTATTTTTGCAATAGATTTATGAAAATTATGAAGGATGAGAATACTACTAAATTAGCTAAAAAAATTCTTTATCAAGCCTTACACAGAGGGACTAAAGAGATGGATTTTTTTTTTCTCAATTGCTCAAAAAAAATATATTTTCTTTGACTCGCAGGGAATTGTTACTTCTTGAAAAAATCCTTACTTTTTCTGATGCATACTTATTTAATAAGATAAAAGAAGCAAATAAACCCATTAAGGAAATAGATTTGTTTACTTTAGAAAAAATTATCTTTTTTAAAAAGTCAAAATGAAGAGATTTTTGTAGGTTATTTTTTTTTTTGTCGATGAAAAACTGTATAACTCAAAAATAGGCTGACTAAATATAAAAATCCTAAAACAGGCATCGCATACCAGGGGTATAATATTGTTATTATTACAATAATGATAGATAGTATCATTAAGGGTAGCAGATACTCCTTGGGTATGGGTGCGCCCTTTAAAGAAAAACTTGGAATGTTACTAGATGCTAAAAGTGCTATGGCAATTATGTATATATTTATAAGAATTTTATATCTTTTTATTTCGTAGTCTATGTTTCCTTCAAGGGAAAATTCTAGCATGATTGGAATCATCAATAATATTGCCGCTCCTGGAGCGGGTATGCCAAAGAAAAAATTTATCTTTGAGTAATTTTTATCACTTGCTTTTTCTTGCGTTAAGTGACCAGGAATTATGTTTGCTATGTTAAATTTTGCAAGTCTTATGGCTATGCATGACACAAATAACAAAATACTTGCCCAAGAAATTACATAAAACTCATATTGTTGAAAAGCCCAAAGATAAATGAGTACACCTGGTGATACTCCAAAATTTGCTAAATCGCAAAGAGAATCCAGTTCTGCTCCAAAATTAGAAGAAGATTTTAATGCTCTTGCAATCCTGCCGTCAATTCCGTCAATTATAGCAGCGAATACTATGCACGTAACGGCTAATTCCCATTTGCTAACTAAAGCGAATCTTATTGAACTAACACCTATAATTAAACCCGCTATAGTAATAATTGATGGTATTACCATATTAAATGGAACAAATTTCATATAGAAAATTTTAACTTTTAGTAAACTCTATTGGAAAATCTGTTTTAGCAGAAGTAAAATTTGCTATAGGGGTCTCGCCTGCTATGGCAGTTTGGCCTTTACTTACAAGTAATTTTGAATTTTCAGGTATATATAAATCTACTCTACTTCCAAATCGTATTAATCCAAATTTTTCTCCTACGCTAACTTCCTTTTCTTCCTCCAAGTCACATATTATTCTCCGAGCTATAAGACCTGCTATTTGAACTAGAGCTATTTTATTCTTCCTGGATTTGTCTTCTATGATTATTGTTTGTCTTTCATTATGTATGCTAGATTTTTCTAAAGATGCGTTAAAAAACTTTCCAGGAGTATATTTGAGTTTTAATATTTTGCCATTTATAGGAATTCTATTTATATGCACGTTTAGTACATTTAAGAATATACTTACCTTGACCATTTTTTTATTATCTAAGGAAGACGATATTTCTTCACTGGGCGTTACTGTTTGTATATTTGTAATTAGTCCGTCTGCGGGACTTATTATAAGACCTTCCACTAGAGGTGTTACTCTTATCGGATTTCTAAAAAAAAATATACAAAATATTGTCACCACTATTCCTAAAATACCTAAAAAATGACTTATAGAAAATAGTATAGAGGTGCCAATTACAAATATAATAATGAACAAATATCCATCAGGATGTATCATCTTATATATGCTATTATAATTTTTCATAAAGTCTCAACGCCTTCTTACAATTTAGATTTGGTTACTCATTATATCAAGAAGGGGGCTTTTTTGAAAGGAAATTTTACAGCAAAATTCTTTTTTTACACAATTTAAACATATCCTATTTCATTTACTCTAACTAACTTATAAAGTCTTACTCAGTTTTTATGAGGATGCTTTTTCTAATTTTACTAAAGATTTTATTATACCATTGACCACATTTTGATACTCCACATTTTTGATTTTCATAAAATTTCTTGAAATTTCAAGATACATTCTCTGATGTTTAGTTTCAAAAGTATTAGTTTTTTTCTGTTGAAGATCCTGATAAAAGTAATCTATTTTTTCACGTAAGGCCTTTGCGATTAGAACTAATCTTCCTACAGAAATTCTGTTTGTTCCTTTTTCGTATTTTTGTAATTGTTGATGTGTTACTCCTATTATAGTAGCAAGTTGTTGTCTAGATAATCCTTTTGCAAGGCGTAAAGAATAAATTTTTTTTCCTACAACTTTATCTATCTCTTGTATCTGTTTGTTTTGTCTAGCCATAAATTTAAAGATTTTTAATTATAATAAAAAATAGTTCTTAACAAGAATTTACTATACGTTACATATAAATGCAACAAATATTTAACTTTTATTTACAAAAATTGATAAAAAACAAAATCCAACTAACATTGAATTATTTATTCAACATAAAATTTTGTAACTTAAATTAAAAATTTGTGCAAAAAATATAGTAACATAATAAATATACATGTTATAGGATATTGATATTTATAACAAAAAAATTACAATAATCATTATAAATTTACACTAAAAATTTTAAAGTGAATCAATTTTTAAAATCAATTATACCTAATTTACCAACAAAAGCTGGAGTCTACAAGATATATCATGATAAAGAAATTATCTACATTGGAAAAGCAAAAAATTTACAAAAAAGAATAGCACAATATGCGTCCTATAAATCTCTTAAGAATAGTTACATGTTACAGGAGTTAAATTTTGTAGATTATGAGATTACACATAGCGAGGCATCTGCTCTTCTTTTAGAGAGTCAGTTAATTAAAAAATTTAAACCCAAATATAATATTTTACTCAAAGATGATAAGTCATTTCCTTATATAAAACTTAACACAGAGCATGAGTTTCCAAGACTAATTAAGTTCAGAGATAAAGATTTAGATATTGAGTCGTTACATGGGTTGTTTTTTGGTCCTTTTGTATCTGCTTCTAAGCTTAGGCTTGTTTTAATAGAATTACAGAAGCTTTTTAAGCTCAGATCTTGTGAAGATAGTTATTTTTCTTCTCGTACTAAGCCTTGCATCCAGTATGATATTAATATGTGTTATGCTCCTTGTGTAGATAAAATTACTAGAAAGAATTATGATATATTAGTAAAACAAGTAAAAAATTTTTTTTTGGGTAAAAATCAGAAGCTTCAAGTCATTTTGCAAAAACAAATGGAATTGTTAAGTTCTCAGATGAAATTTGAAGAGGCTGCTCTTACTAGGGATAAAATTAAGGCTCTGAATTTTGTTCAGATTGAATCTGAAGCTCGAGGGGTTAAGCTTCAAAGTGTTGATGCACTAGCGATTTTTATAAAAAATAATGTAGCTTCTATATATATATCAATTTATAGGAACAATAAGTCTTTTGGAGGTAGGTCTTATATCATACCTCTTTATAATTTAGAAGAGAATTTTGTCTCTGATACTCGTGTCTTAGAGAGATTTCTTATTGAGTTTTATCAAAAAAATTTACTTCCTAAAAAAATTTTGATTAATTCTCATATTGAGTCTAAAAATATGATTATTGAAGCTTTATATCAACTATGTAAGCAAAAAGTTGAGATTACATCTCCTGAAACGGAATCTGAGAAAAAATTACTGCAAAATTTTTTAATAAATGCTCAGACAGCTCTAGATAATTTTTTTAATAAATCTATAAAATTAAAGGAAAACTTGATTCAATTAAAAAAATTGTTTTCTTTAGATAAGATTCCTCAGCGCATAGAAATATATGATAATAGCCATATACAAGGAGCATATCCTGTGGGAGCTATGGTTGTTGCTACTGAAAATGGTTTTGATAAAAAAGAATATAGGGTTTTTAATATCTCTAAAGATTTAAAGGAGTCCTCATATCATAGTGACTTAACTTTGCTTGAACAAGTGTTAAATAGAAGATTCCAGGATATGTTAAAATTTTCTGATAAAATAAGGCCTGATTTTATGATCATAGATGGAGGACTTGCCCATAAAAATCTTACGAAAAAAATTATGCACAGTTACGGTATATATATAAAATTTTTGTGTATTGCTAAGGGATATAACAGAAGTGCTGGGAATGAAAATCTTTATTTTAGTGATTTTGATAAGCCCTTTAGGATGCAGAATAATCTTAGTATTATGAGTTATTTTCAGGTCTTAAGAGATCAAGCTCATAAATTTGCAATCTCATCTCATAGAAAACTTAGGAATAAAAATATCTACGTCTCATCACTTGATCAAATTCAAGGAATAGGCCCAAAAAGAAAACATTCTCTTATTTCATATTTTAATTCCTTTCAGGTCCTACTAGAGGCCTCAGTTGAGGATATTGCAAAAGTAAGAGGAATTAGCAAATCATTAGCAAAGCTTATATATGATCAAATTCATTCATTATAGATGTTGAGAATTCTGATTTTTATAGGTATTATTGCTAGAATCTTTTGAATTTTTGACTTTATGGATATTATAAAATGAGGAAAGAGCAGCAAACCCAAGAGCAAGATTTAACCTGGCTTAAGATTGCTTTTTTTTCGTTTTTTTTCTCTATAGCGTATTTTTTGTTAGGAGAATTATTTAATTATTTTACTTATCAAGATCTTCTAGAGAGTAAGTATTTCAAAAGTACTATTCGTATAAATTATTTTATGCTGAATAATTTAGGCTTTTTTAGTATTGTGTTGTTTTTTTTAACAGAAGGTAGAACACTTAATTTTGTAGAAAGATTTTTGTCTAGAATAACCTTTTTTACCCCTTTTTTAATTGCTATCAGTCCGCTTTTAGAAACAGCAGAAAATTTTTACTTTCAATATGACTTTTCTATTAACGAAAATATTTTCTATATTTGGTCTATTGTTATATTTCTTATTACTTTGTTTTGTCTTTCTATTTTTTATTGTTTTTTTTATTTTTTCTCTTTTAGTAAAATTATGACTCTACAATTTAGCCTTTTTAGAATTGCTAAATTATGTATGTCTTTGGTGATTATCTTGATTATTTTATGTTTTATTTTTTCCTTTCTGAATTTATATTTTCAATCTACGTTAGAAATTATTTATCACGATATGAGTAAATTTTATAAAGCTGTCTTTTATAGTGGAAGTTTTTTATGTAAATTTCTTTTTGCTCAGGCCATTATGTTGATGTGGTTTTACTTAGCATTTCTTTTTACTAGAGGTAATTTATTTTATTATCTGTATTATAAGATGCTTTTTTTAGCTAGTTTTCTTATTGCTTTGAGTAGTAGCTATTCACATATTGTGTACAATGTTGTTGATATTGAATTTTTTCAATTTTATAATTTATATCTTGCTTATTTTATAAAAATAATTCCTGTATTGTTTATTTTAGGGCTCTTCTATGAAATTTTTTCTTTTGTTGTCAGGCAAAAAAATTTTCAGCTCTATATTAGGGATCAATTTTTGCTGTTAAGTATTATTTTTTCAGGAATTGCGTTTACAATAAAAGATTGGGAGGTAACAGATTTTGTTGCGCAAGATTTTTATATGATCGGCTTTGGTGGGGCTTGTTACATATTTTTTTATATTATTTTTTATTCTAAATATTTTTTTGAAAATGAAAATTTTATTATTAAAGACATTTTTTTAGTCAAAAATAGATATTTACCCAGACTCAAAATTTGTTTTTTTCAGATTTATTCTTTTGTGCTAGGTAAATTTTTGTGCATTTTTGGAAATGTTGCTAATTATATCAGTATAGATATGAAAAAAGCTTATTCTTATTATTTGATGTTTAATCTTTTTAGAATTGTTTATGATGGAGGGGTTATTTTTATTTTGTTGAGCGGTTTTTTATTTACTTATATTTGTTTTTACGCTTTTTTTAAGTAAATTTTTGTGTTAAGTGTTATGTATCTAATTAATTTTTGCTTTTTACTTGTTTGTATGTATCTCTCAAAATATTTTTTACCAATTATAAAGGAAGATCCTCAAGAATCAGAAATAGTATCACATTCTTTGATGCTTCGGAGTGGTATGATACGTAGACATCTATCTGGTATATATAATTGGTTGCCTCTTGGAACCAAGGTAATACGTAATATTGAAAAAATTATCAGAACTTATTTGGACGAATTTTGTCTTGAAGTTATCACTCCTTATGCCCAAGATGGAGATCTTTGGAAAATGTCTGGTAGATATGACTCTTATGGCAGGGAAATGCTAAAATTTTATGATAGAAATAATCATAATCTTGTGTTGGGGCCTACAAATGAAGAAGTCTTTACTCATTTGGCTAAAATTGGTATCTTGTCTTATAAAGAACTACCTCGAATCTTATACCAAATTCAGTGGAAGTTTAGAGATGAAATTAGGCCTCGGTTTGGTGTTTTAAGAGCCAGAGAATTTCTTATGAAGGATGCTTATTCTTTTGATATTACTCCGGAAGATAGTATTAAGAGTTATAATTTAATGTTTCAGATTTATATGAAAATATTTGATGCTCTTGGTATTTCCCCAATTGCTGTAGAGGCTAATTCGTCTGAGATAGGGGGTAATGTTAGTCACGAGTTTCATATGCTCTCTTCTCACGGAGAGAGTCGTATTTTTTATGATAGAAAAAATATTGATTCTCTAACCCTAGAAGATAAATCAAATATTAATTTGTATAAGTCTTTTTATGCTAAAGTCGAGGATGTACACATAAAATCTGATCTTCGAAAGGAACTTTTTAATTATAAAACCAATATAGATGACGTTTGCTCTTCTAAATCTATAGAAATAGGGCAGATATTTAATTTTGATGATAAGTATTCCTTGCCTATGAGGGCTCTTTTTAAAACTGAAACTTCATCTGAAAGGCCTTTTTATATGGGATCGTATGGGATTGGTATTAGCCGTATTGTTGCTGGCATTATTGAAGCTAATCACGATGAGGATGGCATTATATGGCCTGTTGATATTGCTCCTTTTAAAGTGTCTATTATTAACCTTAATATAAAAGATCAAAATTGTAATAAATTGTCTGAGTCTTTATATCGATTACTCCACGAAAAAAAAGTTGATGTGTTATTTGATGATACGAATAAATACCCGGGGTATAAATTGAGATTACATGATCTTATTGGTATTCCTTTCCAAATTATTATTTCTAAAGATAATGCCAAATCTGAATTGGTTGAACTTAAGACTCGTTTGAGCTCTGAGAAACATCTAGAAAAGCTTTCATATGAATCTGTTATAGATAGTCTTTTTGACTTATTAGGGGTACTTGATAGATGAGTGTTAGATTTTGTTTTATGTTTGCTACTAGATATTTTTTAGCAAAAAAACATGAAAAATTTGTGTCTATTATTTCTACTATATCCTTGCTTGGGGTAATTATTGGAGTTGCTGCTCTTATACTTGTACTTTCTGTTATGAATGGATTTCATATCTCATTAATTAAAAATATAATAGGTATCAATGGAGAAATTAGTGTAATACCTGATAATGCTATTATTAAAAATTTTGAGAAATTTGAAGAAGAAATTTTTAAGCATAAGTTTATAAAAAATATTATTCCTACAATCTTAGATAAGGGCTTAATTGTTGGACCTAAATCAAGCTCAGGCCTTTTTATTAGGGCTATTGATTTGGCAGACTTAAAATCTGCTAAAAAGCCTATTTATGATAATATTGTATCTGGAAGTATTGAAAATTATCATCATTTTGATTCTATCATGATAGGGAGTTCTCTTGCTAGGCGCCTTGGTGTTGGTGTTGGTGATAAGGTTAAAATTGTTTCTTCTAAGTCTTTTCCTACTGTTTTTGGTACTTTTCCTAGGGCTAAGAATTTTGAAGTTGTGGCTCTTTTTTTTAGTGGTGTGTATGAATATGATTCTAATACTGCTATTATGTCCCTAGAGGCCGGAGGAAAATTCCTGTCTCTTGATGAGGGAAATATATTTAATTTGATTGAGTTAAATATATCAAATCCAGATCTTGTAGACCAGTACTTGACAATTTTAGTAAATGACTTGAAAAAAAATTTTTCTCTGGAGAATGTTGTGTTTACTCACTGGAGGGAGCAGTATAAACCTTTCTTGAAGGGGATAGAGCTAGAAAAAATTACTATGTTTATTATATTAACTATTATTATTGTTGTTGCATCTTTTAATATATTGGCTACCTTATTTATGCTTGTTAAGGATAAGAGTAGGGATATTGCAATTTTGAAAAAAATAGGAGCCTCTAGCTCTCAGATTTTACTAATCTTTTTTATCAATGGTATGTTGATAGGTGTTATTGGAACTGCTTTGGGTAATATACTTGGAGTCTTTTTAGCCCAAAATATAGAATTTTTGAAAGTTATACTAGAAAAATTCTTTGATTTTGAAATTTTTGATCCTTCTGTTTATTATGTTTATAAATTACCAGCTATTGTCAAAATACAGGATTTAGTGGTTATTTCTTCTGTCTCTATTTTTCTTTCTTTTCTTGCTACTGTCTATCCTGCTTATAGAGCCTCTAAGTTAAATCCCATTGAGGCTGTGCGTTATGAATAAGTTTTGTTGTTTTAATAAAGGATAGATTATATGAGTTTGGAAACTCTTGCTTTGAAAAAGATTTATAAAAATTTTTATCAAGGAGAATCTCAAATCGAAATTTTAAAGGATTTAAATTTTAAGGTTCTATCTGGACAGACGATCTCTATCATAGGAGAGTCAGGTGTTGGTAAATCTACTTTGCTTAATATAGCCTCTCTCTTGGAGGACTTTGATAGTGGAGAAATTTATATTTCAGGAAAAAAAATATCAAAACAAGATGATTACGCTAAGATTAGATTGCAAAATTTAGGTTTTATATATCAAGATCATTCTTTATTTTCAGAGTTTAATAGCTATGAAAATGTTGCTGTTCCACTTATTATGCAAGGAATTCATAAACAATTAGCAGTTGAAAAGGCAATTGATTTTCTTAAAACTCTGGGTCTGGGGCATAGGATAGAAAATCTACCAGGAGAGCTCTCAGGAGGTGAAAAGCAAAGAATAGCCATAGCAAGAGCTATGATTAATAATCCTAAAATTATTCTTGCAGATGAGCCCACAGGAAATTTAGATCCTAAAAATTCAACTTTAATTAGAGACTTCTTCCTTGAGGTTGTTAAAGAACAAAACTCTTCTTTGGTTGTTGTAACTCATAATCTTGAACTTGCCTCTAAAATGGACAAGGCTTTTAAGTTAGAAAATAAAACTCTTATTTCTTATGGATAATAAGATTCTATGTTCTAGTAATCTTTCTATAAAGCAAAAAATAGAAAATCATTCTATTCTTCCCAAAAAGAAATATAGTCAAAATTTTTTGATAGACCAAAATATATGTAAAAAAATTGTTCAATATCTAAACATTGATTGCAGGAGCTCTGTTATTGAAATAGGAGCTGGAATTGGAAATCTTACCCAGTTTATTATTAATGCCTCTCCTAGAAAAATTATAGTTCTAGAACTAGATAAGAGTTTGATTAAAATTTTAAATTCTCTAAAAAAGAATTTTATAAATTTAGATGTACATAATTGTGATGCTACAAAAATAGAGCTGCAAAATATTATAGATACAATAGACGATGTCAAAGTGATTTCTAATCTTCCTTATAATGTAGCTAGTAAGATAATATTTAAATGCTTATCACTAAAGTTTTGTATTCCTAAGCTTGTGTTTTTATTGCAAAAAGAGCTTGTAGATAGAATTATTGCAAGACCTAATTCTAAAGCTTATGGAAAATTATCTGTGATTTGTCAGGTCTTATATTTTGTTAAAAAGAGTTTTGATGTATCTGCTAACTCCTTTTATCCTAAGCCTAAAGTTACTTCTTCCGTTGTAGAATTTAGTGCTAGATATAAGTATTTTGATCAGCAAACATTGGATAACTTGTTTCTTGTTACGAAAATTGCTTTTGCACAAAGAAGAAAAATTATTAAGCAATCTTTAAATTTTTTATTTACATTGTCTAATCTTGAATTTGTATTGCGTGAGCTGGGAATTAATACAAATCTTAGGGCAGAAAACATTTCCCCTAAAGAGTATTTATCTATAAGTCAGAAGATTATTTTTAATAAATCTTGTAAATGCAATCTTTAAAACATTTTTAGATAAAATTATTTTAATGAAGCTTTAGGATAGAGCCTTAGAGACCTTAAATTTTGGCAGTTGGCAGTTGGCAGTTTATTTAGCGTAATTTGTTATGAGTTACTTAATAAGTTATATATATTTTTAAGAAACACATATAAAAAATATTTAATAATTTGTAATAAAGTATTTGTATTTCATGATAAAATATGTTATCATACCTCCATTGTTTATTTCTGTAAATCACGTTATTAAGAAAATTGTTTGGTTTAGATTTGTTTGTTAAATAATAAAATAAAAATTAAAAAGGTATCGATATGAACAGAATCAATAGCCAGAATAATATGGCTAGCTATGAGCAATCAAGTAGTATTTTTAGTAAACTTAAAGGTGGTTCTGTGAAAATATGTGATGTGTGTTCAAAAGTTGCTTATGGAGCTTATATAGTTGGAACTGCAGCTGCTAAAGCAAGCTATGAGATAGGACATGGAGCCTATTTGGCTGGCTATGGAGCTTATATGGTTGGAACTACAGCTGCTAAAGCAAGCTATGAGATAGGACATGGAGCCTATTTGGCTGGCTATGGAGCTTATATGGTTGGAACTACAGCTGCTAAAGTAAGCTATGAGATAGGACACGGAGCCTATTTGGCTAGCTATGGAGCTTATATGGTTGGAACTACAGCTGCTAAAGTAAGCTATGAGATAGGACATGGAGCCTATTTGGCTGGCTATGGAGCTTATATGATTGGAACTACAGCTGCTAAAGCAAGCTATGAGATAGGACATGGAGCCTATTTGGCTGGCTATGGAGCTTATATAGTTGGATCTACAGTCGTTAAAATTGGGTACAAAGCTTGTTCATTAGGTTTTATAGGGGCTAAGTATTTTTTTGATCTTGTTTCTGCTAAAAAAGGGCATAATTTTTATTATGATAAAGATGATGTTAGTGATACTTACAGTGATGATGAAGCAACAGTTGCTGGAGATGAATCCTTTACTTCAGAGTTGAATGAATGATTTATGTTGAAGACGGTTAGAGGTTATAGAACCTATATTATATATTTTCAAATTCTAAATTTTGGTTGGATATCTCATAATTAGTTGCTCAGCATTTTTCTTTTAACTTTCTTTTTTTTATTTAGTCAAGGGACCTAAAAATTATATATAAATGTAGTTATTAGGTTTAAGGTTTTAATATCAAAAAAACTTTTTTGATATGAGAAAGGTGCTTATGTTCTATAACAATACTCTTCTTACAGGTGCAAAAAATTTTTTTTTCAAGGTAAAAAAGTTTGTATTTAAAGCATATATAACTATACATTCAATTTATTTATTTTTTATAAAAAATAATAAATTACAAAATAAAATAAGAAAATTTGCTGAGAATAATAAGATATTTATTTCTAATAAATTAGCTTCTGAGTCTAAAATTTTGATAAATGTTTTTATTATTTACTCTTTTATTAAAATTGTTTCTGATTTGCTTAAAAATAAAGCATTTTTTTTGAAAAAAGAAAACAGTAAAATTCTTAAAAATATAGCAAAAAATGATACTAGCTCTGATATAAAAAATTTTAATGTTTATGATATATTGTCTGAAGCACAATTATCTCCTAATCAAAATATCTTAAACTTAACTCTTAATAAAAGAGGAAAAGTATCCTCTACATGGGTGCCTTCATATGAAAATATGAAAGATATTGTAGATAGTTACATGAAGCTTTATTTTTTAAAGGTAAAAAAACTAACAGCTTTTTCTCAAGATCCAAAAAAGAATCAGTCTCAACAAGAAGAGTTATTGCAATGGTATGACTCAAAAAAAGCTTCCTCCGAAAGAAATACTAGCACAGGGGATACTACAATGGATATTGATATTACAGGTAATGAATGGATAAAACAAACCAAAGGAGGTGTTCAAAATCATTCAATATCATCATCTAATGCTGATACTATAGTAAGTGATGA
>CAYPDK010000010.1:0-6020 GCA_964409505.1 uncultured Rickettsiaceae bacterium | reverse complement strand
GAAAAAGAGAAATTACAAAAAAAATCTTTGTCACTAGAACATTTCTAACCTTAAGGATAAGGTTTTTATAAGGGCTCTATAACTAATAATGAACATGTCATTATACAACATACTTAACTGCACTAGACTCAAGATAATGAGGCTCTCTTGAGTCTACTTAGGTTATAGTGTTTTATTATTTTCTAAATCATTGCCAAACAATATCATGATCCCCAGATAGTTCTGATTCGGGGCCGCTTATACTTGTAGAGTCCGCAGGCACAGTATCTGCTTTATGTGAATCTTTGATTATGTTCATTAGTATCTCGTTAATTTGTTCAGAGGTTTTTGTATTTTCTTTTGAGATTAATTCTATATTTTTTATTGGAGGATTTGACCATCCAGACCTCTCTGAGAGAAATGATTCATTATTTGAGTATAAAATATTAGATATTTTTTCTTGGGATAATTTACTATCCATTTCTTTTAAAATTTGTAACACTATTTCATCAGAATATGTAAATATACTGCTGTTTAATATGTCTTTCAATATTAATGTTGGTATATTTTCTGCTGCATTAATGTTATTTGCTATTGTATTGGTATTAATGTTATTTACTAAAATTTCTGCTATTTTAAGGGCTCCCTGAAAGGCTTGCTCTTTTTTATTACTAGATGTTGGTTGAGTTGGATCGTCATAAATACTATTATAAGATTGAAAAATTTTTATTATAAATTCTTTTATGATTTTTTCTTCTTCATTGGAAAGTTTTGCTATATTTGCTAAGCTGGTCTCAGCTTGGGAATCTGGTCTTACTCTGTAAGATAAATTGTTTAGGAATATTTTAAATTGCTCTTCATATTTATTAAAATCTGCTATTAGGAAATTTAAATCATCATTTATTTTTAATCCTGTTGTATCTACTATTTCTTTTAGAAATTTTTCTGGTATGTGCAATGAGGCAGCTGTACCTGCTAATAGAGCTTTTGTTAATTCTTGGTCTGAAATTGTATTATTTGAAATTATTGCTTTATATAATAATGTATTCTTACATTCTATGATAAACTCGAGAGGAGTTAATCCATCTTTATTTGGAATTAAAAGTGCTTTATCTGTGAGGAGGTTTTGCTCTATTAATTGAGTAAAGCAAAATTTTAAGTTATCGTCACTTGTTGCGTTTGTCTGGTTTAAATAATGAAGAATTGTACTTCCATATAGATCTTGTGTTAAAAGTGAATTTGGTATAATTAATTTGTGATTTAATAATTGATTAAAAAACTCTATGTCTTTTGGATCATTCTGACAGAATATGTAATTACATATAAAATGTAAAGGGGTAATATTCTGATTGTTAGGAATATTCAATATATCCTTAATGGTTAAATTTTGTTCATCATATAGTAAATTTTCAAGATTTTCTGGTGTAATGTGATGATAATTTTTAAATCTAAATATAATATGTAGAGGAGTGTCTCCTTCACTATTGAGAGTACTAAATACTTGATTATTAAAGCAGTCTTTGTCATTTAAAAAATTTTTTAGCATGTCGGTATTATAAGTATTTTTGGCAATATAGTGCCAAATTGTATTGCCATATTCATCCGTTATATGAAGGTTATTTGTAAGTGTTTGTTTTGCGTAGTTTAAGTTATTTTTGTAGTTATCTTCAAGGAAGTAATATAGGTTTTCTAATTCTTGTACACCAGGAGTGTATACAACTTGTATAAACCACTGTGGTTGCTGTAATGTTACAGCTATTTCTGGATCTCGATTGTGTTGGTCTAATTGGTCTGGAAATAATGAAGGCATAGAGAGTAAAATTTTTAATTTATTAATTATTATATTAAATTATATTAATAATTAACAAAATTTTCAATGTGAAGAGATGTATTATATTAAGAAAATAATATTTTTTAATTACAAGAGTTTTAAAAATGAAACAATTAAACAAAATTTAGAAGATATTTTATATCTAAATAATAATAATTTTATTACTTTATAAATTTTTCTATAAAAATAATCAATATCAATAAAGAAGAGCGTTATAAATTTCAAAGTAGTATATATATGGGTTTTACCAACCAATTCAAGAATTGAATTTTTCTAAAAGGAGTTAGTGAGACTATTCTACAATAGTAGTAAAAAATTCTCTTCTAAAAGTTGTATATCTTATAAGATCAGTCATAACTTTCTGGTACCCATAGCCGGACTTGAACCGGCACGAACGCAATGTTCCACGGATTTTAAGTCCGTTATGTCTACCATTCCATCATACGGGCATATTCATATATTCTTCAATTCTGTAAATTTTGAAAAATATCAACGCACCTGAGAGGACTTGAACCCCCAACCTTATGATCCGTAGTCATATACTCTATCCAATTAAGCTACAGGTGCAATAATAGTGATTTAGTCTATCAGATTAAGTACTAAATATCAATTACAATAGAATTGTTTGATTCTTACTTAGTAGGTCAAACTCCTATAACATGCAAAAACTAAATCCATACTAATTATCCACACAAAATTTTTGTGATAATAGTCACATTGAATCATATAGTATAAATTTCTAAAATTTTTTTCTCAGATTAGAGCATGATTTATATAAAAAATAAACCAAAAAATTGGGATTAACAACTTTATATAAATAGAAGAATAATGCCTGTAAACCAATTAAAAAATTTGTTCAAAAGAACAAAAATTATTAATATGTAAAATGTAATACAAGGCGAAATAGCAATGTTGCTATGTATAAAGTAGTTATAGACCGGATAAATCTCTATATATAGGTTATTCGATGAGATTGAAGTAGACACAAATAAAAACACTGAATAAGAGTCGGGGCAGAGAGATTTGAACTCCCGACCTACTGGTCCCAAACCAGACGCGCTACCAGACTGCGCTATGCCCCGGAGCCAAAGTAGATGCAAGTAAGGATGTAGGCAAATTGATTCCACTTAAAATCCTTTTTATTAATAGCCCATCACAAAACTACTAATCAACTATACCGAAATCTAAGTATATGAATCAATCCTACGCTTCTCTATACCTCTCTACTCAGTCCTTTAACCTAATGTTTTAATTCACATTAAAAGTGATAAATAAAAACTTCCACACGAGTCTATAATGATTGATATGGTAAATCAAGACTATATCCATATATTTTTGTATTTTTTGTTTGTTATTTAAGGCTTGATATAATTTTTTGATAAGAGTACTTTGTATCTAGATAATACTAATTAGAATATATGTGCTTGTTTATACATTATGAAAATTCAGCTAAAAAAAAGTGTAGGAAAAATTTTTTTAAGTATTCTTCTTATTATTTTGGTTTTTAGTTTTGTTTGGTCGCAAATTTTTTATTTTTTTTTTAAAAAAAATAATGAAGATATTATTACTTTTTCAGGTATCAAAAATATTTCTAAAAAAGAATTTTTAATGTCGAAAAATTTTAAAATTACAACTCTACAAAATAGCTCAGATCACGTCTTAACTGATGCTGAACTAGAACAATTAGATATTAATCAGCAAGTTCTAGATGAGCTCGTAGTAAAAAGAATGCTTTTATATCTTGGTAAGTATTTTATGCTAGATATTAGTAATGAAAAAGTGATTGAATTTATTCAAAAATATCCTCCTTTTCTTAATGATCGAAATAAGTTTGAGTTGAGTTTTTTTACAGGGTATTTACATAAAATAGGCATTAATGAAAAAGATTTTTTTGACATGATAAAAGAGAATCAAATTATAGACTTTTTTTTTCAAATTTTTGGACGTTTGATTGTTGTGCCTGAGGATGTGTTCTATAATTATAGTCTATCTTTTTCAAGTTCTAGATTAGTCGATATTATTAGTGTAAAAGTAAATCAGGACCTTTTTCAAGATTTTCAATACTCCAATCCTACAGAAGATCAAATGAAAACCTTTTTTAAAATTCATAAAGATGAATTTTTTGTTCCAGAAAAAAGAAGCTTTAGCTATATTATTCTAAATCCTTACCTGCATAAAAAACCAAATACTAAAATATCTGAGCAGAAGTTGTTGAAATATTTTAAAGATAATAATGATTTGTTTAAAGGTAGAAAATATAATAAGGATCTGAAATTTGAGATACAAAAATTGATCCAGAAAGAAATTTTTGAAGAAGTCAAAATATCAATGATCAAAGAGCTTGAAATGTCTATTTTAGAAAATAAAAATTTAGATTTTTTTGCTAAAAAATATCAAACTCAAACCTTTAATGTGAACAATTCTAGCTTAGAAGAACTTAGATCTTCACCTAGTGTGTTATTACAAACTCTCTCAGGAGAAATATTTGACCTATTCAAGGGTCAAATCTCATATCCTATTGAAGTAAATAGTGCTAGTAATAAAGATCAAGATGATAGAATTGTTCTTCTTCAAGTCAATTCTATCTATGAGTCCTACAGACAAGAATTTGAAGACGTGAAAAATAATATTGAAAAGCTTTGGAAAGAACATCAAAGGCTTAGCTTTAACTTAAATAAAATTAAATCTATTACTCTTGATTATAGTAAGGATACGAATTTATCAAAAAAATTTACCATTACACAGAACGTTGATTTCTCTAAAGTCAAAACAGCTCCAGAAATTTTACAAAAATATCCTATAGAGTTGATTAGAAATATTTTTCAAGTTAATCATAAGTTCTTAACTACAGATATTGTGAAATCTGGAGATTATGTGTATTTTGCATATGTTAAAGATATAATAATTGATAAAAAAAAAGTTCAAGAAATAAATAACGATCATTTGAGGCAAAATATTACTTATTCTATTCAGAATATGTTGTTAGAAGACTTGATTATGAATCTCGCTCAAGAACATAAAATTCAAAGGAAATATTTTGAATAAAACACTTCTCTCTTATTAAACTTTTCTTTCATTCTTATTTTTTGAAGTGTTGTTTTGAATTTTAGTATTATGGATAGTAGATATTTTTTGAGTAGAGCCTAGCTTCATTGGAAGCTTTGGTAGTGGGGTTAGTGTAGTGGTTCTTTTTTGCGGGTTAAGGTTTTTTTCTTTTAGAATTGGAAGTTCTGGAAGAGTGCTATCTTTGTTTTTTATCTTGGTTTCATTTTTATCAAAATCTTGAGTGTAGATTAGTTTAATCGGAAGCTTTGGTAGTGGGGTTAGTGTAGTGGTTCTTTTTTGCGGGTTAAGGTTTTTTTCTTTTAGAATTGGAAGTTCTGGAAGAGTGCTGTCTCTGTTTTGTTGTACTTGGTTTGTTTTTATATTTTTAGTAAATTCTTGATAATGCTGTTGGGGAATTTTGATGCTAGTTTCTTTTTTTATAGCGTAATAGTAGTTTACTTGGTTATTGCTTGGTTGAGCTGATCTAATTGATAAAAAGTTTACTTCGTATGAATGTTTAATTGAATATGTTCCATAGTCAAGAATATTGTGCTTTAGGTAGTGGTAAGCTTGTCCTACAATCTTAGAGGAAAAATTATTTTGTTTTACTTCTAACGTAATAGGTATCGTCTTTTCTTTTAGTGTGTAGCTTATGTTGTTACCAATTCTTGAGTAGAATAAGCTTGAAGAGTCTAATATATTTTTGTTTATAATATTTGCCATGTCTTTTTAATTTTTACATTCTTTATTTGTAAAATTAGAAAATAATGTTTTGTATATAGTATGTATCTTAGTTTCATCATCTGAATCTAATTTCATCCTCCCCGAGTCTTTCCTTCTCCTTGAGCCTTAATTCCAGAAGGAGTTGGTTTTGCATCTTTGGTTGTAGGGTCGTGGTTGTTGCTACTGTGAGACATATTTTGTCTAAGAGCCAATTTTGATTTATCTGAAATCGCTAGTCTTCTTCCTCCTACTCCATCTATTTTGGATGGTTGTGGCTCTGACTCTAAAGTTTGCTTTTGACTCAACATCAGATCTTGGTTTTTTTCTATTTCTTGATTAATTTCTCTATATGTTTTTTGAGTAAAACCTAAACTATATATTTGACCATCCTGCTCTATATATGCTATTGATTCTTCTAGAGTATCTGCTTGGGTGAACTTCA
>CAYPDK010000009.1:0-82473 GCA_964409505.1 uncultured Rickettsiaceae bacterium | reverse complement strand
GCATTATCATTCAGAACTTTAAACATCTCTTTAGAATCTGCTTTTTGGTCCAGTACTACACTATTGAAAGAGATCCCTGCACCACCTGCAACAAAAAACTTAACAGGCCCTAAATCGGCAAAATTATACCTAAGATTCACCATTACAGGAATAGATGACGAACGAAAATCTAATTTAATAATCTTCTTACCTAATGCATCCTTTACCTTCTTAAACTCTTCATATTTAGCATCACTAGCAAGCTTAGGTACAGTTGTTTCGAGATTATTAGGATTAATATTTGGGCTCAACTTTACTACATAACTTTTATTCGAATCCAGTGTCCCATTAGTCCGAACAAAGTTTGCCATATCAGCTGTGTCAAACAGCTGAACATTTGTTCCAGCATTTGATAATGTAAGTGTCATGGACGCGTCCGCGGCACCTTCATACGTTACTGTAGGTAGGGTTGTAGTTACATAAGTATTTGCCGGAATTTTGTACTCATCTGATAACAATGCACTTCTCCCTTTTTGATCACCTTCTGAGACCTGTTTGGTTAATGAGTCTACAAACCCCTCTCCAAGACTAAGCCCTGACATAGGAGAATAGTCATTTTTAAAAACCTCCTCTATACTAAGAGATGAGCCATCTGATGTTTTAAAGCCATTCTTAAAGTACCCAACAGACAAACCAACAGAAAATGCATTAGTAATGTGATATCCACCTTCAATACTTCCTCCCCAAGCAAAAGACCTACTCACGCCATCTTTAGGAAGAAACTTATCTCCGGGAATACCGAAACCTCCTTCAAGAGCAAATTGTCCATAAATTTTATCCATTCCAAAAGCACTAGAAGAAACCAAAGTGCTTACAGCTGCTGCTGTTAACAAAATTTTTTTCATAAATTAACCTTTTTTATTTAAATAATGTGTTCTAATTAAAATTTTATAATAAAATCCACTAAGTGATTATCCAACGAATTCCAGCGATATATAATTAATAATTAAAACTAAGCTAAAGCCTAAATTTAATCAAAAATTCTCACCCTCAATGAAAATCAATATATATGCTATATAAATCCCCACTCGAAGTCAAGAGTTATAAAACAAAAAATAACATGTGACCCACTTAACATATCGATAAACATGTAATAAATCACAGCAATATAAACGCCTATAACACCAAATCGTGAATCTATTTTAGATAATAATAAATAAATGTAAAAAAATCTACTTTATTTTGAAAAAAAATAAATAATATTAAGAATTACTCTAATTATGCTATATTCTCTTCTAATCTTTCCAAAAATAAAAATAACAAAATTATCTTAATAGTAATTAACAATTCTTAGAATAAAATATAATTCTATTAAATTATTAAATACATAACTCTGTATTTAAGCATATTTGGGATTATTTAAATTGATTTCAAAAACCTAACACCTCAAAAAAGTAACCATATTGGATCTTCTAAGAATTTTGTTAGTTGCAAAATTACAACTATTTAATAAAAAATTCTACTACAACCTTAAAATAATACTCTGGTTGATTTACAACTTAGTCTAAGTTCTACCATCAAAAAGTTGGGATAGGTGGGATCGAACCACCGACCTGCGGTATCAAAAACCGTTATTCTACCTCTGAACTATATCCCAATATCTAAAATGACTAAAAATTACCTACCATAATTAAATGATTATTACTATTTTTACATTAATTATCAAGAATATTCTTGTTATTTATCTTTTCCTGAAAATAAATTTGCTTTTCATGACTCATTACTCTAAAAATTAATCTAATGAAAAAAATCTTCGTACAATTTTACCTATTATACTTCTATGCTCTCACCCATAGCATTTTCTATTGCTGGATTTGATGTTTATTGGTATTCTTTTGCTTATATTTTTGGTATTCTTTTCGGATGGTATGTTGCTAATAGACTTGTAGATCGCTATGACCTGCAAATATCTAAAAAAAATATAGATGACTTTGTTGCTTGGGCTATAGCAGCCATCATCGTAGGAGGACGTCTTGGATATGTTTTTTTCTATAATGCAGACTACTTCTTTACACATCCCGAAAAAATACTTAAACTCAACGAGGGAGGTATGTCCTTCCATGGAGCCCTTATAGGCTACATAATTGCCTCTGTACTTTTCTCTAAAAAACACAAAATAAGTTGTGTATCACTTCTTGATATATCAGCAGTAGTCTGCCCTTTCGGAATCATGCTAGGCAGGTTAGCAAATTTTGTTAATATGGAATTATATGGAAGAGTTACAAATGTACCCTGGGGAGTCATATTCCAAAATCACGATCTACAAACAAGACATCCCTCACAAATATACGAGGCCCTATTGGAAGGAGTATTACTATTTTCTCTTATGATGTTCTTTGCTTATAAAAAACATATGCTAAGACAAAAATTTGCCCTTCTTAGTCTATTCCTGGTATTTTATTCCTTACTACGAATTTTTGCAGAATGCTTTAGAGAACCAGATCCTCAAATAGGCCTGATACTAAATATCTTCACTCTAGGACAAATATTATCATGTGCTATGCTAATTATAGGATGCGCGATACAAATATCACTATACTATAAAAAAATAAAAATTTTATCAAAAACAATAAACTAAAATTCTCTCATAATGAACCCAGATAAGGAAAATAATCTTTATATAAATTTTAAACATTACATAGAAAAATATGGCCCTCTTCCTGTAGATCAATTTATGAAAATGGCTCTTACTGCGAATAAATTCTCTTACTATCAATCTATTTCTGATATTGGTATAAAAGGAGATTTTGTAACATCTCCTGAGATTTCCCAAATGTTTGGAGAAATTATTGCTCTTTGGGTTATAGAAAAATATTTGACTCTTAACAATGCACAAAATTTTACACTACTAGAACTAGGACCTGGCTCTGGAACTCTTCAGAGAGATATGCTAAAAGTATTAAAATTAAACCCTGAACTATTCAGTAACCTTAAAATATTACTGTTTGAAACAAATCCCCAATTTATCAAAAACCAAAAAAAGTTATTAAATCCATATAAGCACAAAATAACTTGGATAGAGAATTTAGAAAAATTACCTAAAAATCCTCTTATAGTAGTAACTAATGAATTTTTTGACGCTCTACCAATCAAACAATACATAAAAAAAACACAATATTGGCATGAAGTAACTCTAGTACTAGATCCAGTGACTCAAGCTGTGGAGTATGATACAGCCAATATAAAAGAAACCTTACAATCTCAATTTAAAAAAGAGCATATTAATGCAACTAATGGATCCATTCTAGAAGAATCCACAGAGTCAATAGAAGTGATGAATAAAATCTCTGCTCACATAAAAAAATACAAAGGAGCAGCCCTGATTATAGATTATGGGTACTACATAAAACCAAATAACAGAACAAGGTCTCAGTATAATTCTACTCTACAAGCTATCCGAGCACATAAATTTGTTGATGTATTTTCTGATCTTGGAAAAACAGATATCTCTGCACATGTAAATTTTTATGACCTAGAAAATTCAGCCTTATCTCACGGCATACAAAATACGTACTTATATTCTCAAGGAGACTTTCTTATAAAATATGGAATTCTTATAAGGCTTAAAACGCTCATTCAAAAGCAATCTATAAATGAGACTAAATTAAATCGTGCTCTGACTTATCAAGTAGATTGGCTAATAAATACACAAAAAATGGGCAATCTTTTTAAAATATTGGAGATTATTAATTGTTAATCAATAAGTACTTAAACAGATAATAGATTGTATGTAGCTTTATATTAAAAATTTAATTTATTTTGTTGAATTGTCTCTATAACAAGTGTAGAATGCATCTTTATGATAATATTATGTCACTAACTAATGAGTTGTTATATGCAAAAAAAATTAAAAGTAAAAATTACCCTTCTTTTTTTATTATCTTGCTTTATAATGGGTAAAGCTCTTGGCGCAGAAATTTTTGAAATAGATCTTGTTATAGAAAACCATAGATTTTTCCCAGAGGTTTTAGTAGTTCCGGCTAATAAAAAAATAAAAATTAGGGTCCATAATCATGATAAGACAGCAGAAGAATTTGAAAGTTTTGATCTAAAAAAAGAGAAAATAGTTCCTGGGTATTCTTCTATCAACATCATCTTGGCTCCTCTAAAACCTGGAAATTACCGATTCTTTGGAGATTTTAACCAAGAAACAGCAAAAGGAGTTCTAAGAGTGTTAGAAAACTAAAGTAAGATTTTGAGCTTTACTTACTAGAGTTTAAGTTTAATATTTGATATTATGGAAAAAATTTTAATTATAATATTTAGAGAATGTACTGAAATATCTGTATTATTAGGAATGGTTCTTGCAGCAACGAAAAATATTTATGGTTCTAGATTATGCGTGATTATAGGTAGTACATTAGGAGGCATTTTATCTATAATTTTTGCCTTTGCTGCCTATAATTTAAAGGAATTATTCTACTTTGTTCAGGAGGATGTTGTCGAGGCATTTATAGTATTATTTACTTCATTTTTTATCATCTGGACTGTTTCTTGGATAGGTAGTAACCCATTTGGGATAAAAAATGGTTTTTCTTCTATATCAAATAAAATTGTTCTTAATAGGACAAAGAAGAACAACAACAAAATGAATTATTTATTACTGATATTGCTTATTGCATTCATTCTTTTCAGAGAGGGAACAGAAATAATATTATTTATTTACGGCATTACAATGTCCCAGAGTATTAGCGTATTAGACAATATTCTCCCAATAATTTTAGGAGGAGGTTGTGGTTTTTTATTAGGTTTCTCTATATATTTTGGCTTATTAAAATTTCCTGTTAAATATATTTTCAAATTTTCCAGTATTTTTTTAATACTTATTTCTGCTGGTCTTGCATCAGAATCTGCTTCTATTTTAACAACTTCTGGCTTAATTAACGTACTAAACCAGGAATTATGGAATACATCTTGGTTTATAGATACCTCTACTATTTTTGGTAAAACCTTTTCTGTATTGACTGGCTATACTGCAAGACCTAATGGATTGCAAATATTATTTTATATTTCAGCAATTTTGATAAGTATTATTGCAATATCTACGAGAAAAAAAATTTTTTTTAAATTAAAAAAGAACAAACATACATCAAAATTAACAGGTTAATAAAATGTTAAAATTATTTTTAGAAATTTTGCCACTAGTAGCATTTTTTATAGCTTATAAATTGGGAGGTATAATGCTTGCTACTTGCGTCGCTGTGATAAGTGCTTTAACCTCATTAACTGTACTCTACATCTTTGAAAAGAAAATTTCTAATGTACAAATTATCTCATCTATAATAATCATAACATCGGGATCTTTCACATTGATAAGCGGCAATCCCTTATTTATAAAAATGAAACCTACAATATTATATCTCTTAATAGCAAGCTCTCTTTTTTTATCTTCTTATATAAATAAGCCAATTTTAGAAAAATTATTTAGGAATTATATAATTTTTCATAGCAAAAGACACTGGAAAACACTGAGTATTAGGTGTGCAATTTTTTATTTAATTCTTGCCTGCACCAATGAATATATATGGAGAGTACATGGAGAGGCTATTTGGATTACCTTTAAAGTCTTTGCTACCATTCCTATAATCTTACTTTTTATCATTTGTCAAATTCCATTTATTTTAAAATATAAATCTAAGAAGTTCTAGCACAAATAGAAATCTAGGTAAACCTTCTACCCTCTCTTAACCAAGAGTACATTCTTAAATTTACTAAAAAGTCCAGTTAACATATAGATGCTATCTTGAAAAGCAATCTGATTTTTTTCTTTCATAAGTAATTCTCTATACACATCCTTATTGATCCTGTATGATCCGTTTAAATATAATATATTAGATTCTGCAAGATTTTTTATATATTTCATCAGTGAAAATGCCGACTTAAACTCAAATTTCAATTCTTCTTGATCTAGAATAATATCTCCAAACCCAATTTTTTGTATTAAATAATTCATAGAATCAAAATTAATGGGAGGAATTACATGTAAAAAATGAGGCAAATAATATTTTTCTTCCAAAGAAATAAATAATCTACATAAATTACTAAAGCTTTTATTACCTATAGTTTTAAATAAAAAAATTCCCTTATCAGACAAGAAAGATTTGACATAGTGTAGAAAATTACCAATATCTTCTACCCAGTGAAGTCCAAAAGTCATAATAATAAGATTATATTTTTTATCAGGCAAATTCCAAAAATCATCTTCCACACCTATAATATTACCAAATTTTATATCAATATCATTTTTTACATTTTTTAAAAAACACCTAAAATTTGGATCAATTAACAAAACATTTTCAAATCTATCAATATCTATAATTTGTATTCTCTGTACAATATCCTTACACAAATTTTTATAAAAGAAACTATTACAAATAAAATGTTTTGCTCTAATTCTCTTTAAGTTGAGTGTTTTATGGTTAAATAGCATTTTAACAAATTAATTCACAAGAAAGAAATTCTTAGACTTTTAATCTAAACTAACATTACCTACAACTCTACTCACAAAAAATAAAGCTTTATTTTTAGAATCCATATTAAACTTTAAGTTTTTTAATCATAAACATAATATAATCTATCTATATTTTCCCCCATTATTTTAAATTCTAAATTTTGAGACATAGACATGAGATAATCTATATCTTCTCTTATTACTTGTCCATCTAAAGGCTCTAGAAAAACAAATCTTGGATAATATTCAGAGTGAAAAAAATTATAACCCCATTTTATTGCTCCTATTACATACAAAATATTACTATATTTTTTGATAGCGTAGGTATGAGCTTCCCATCTTAAAGCGAATATGTCTAATGTGGTTCCAGGAGGAAGACCAGATCCTTTATCTTTACCTACAGGAGACCACATTGGTTGATCATAAAATGTTCGTAACATACCATAAAAAGGATAAGTTGGTTTATGCATCAATAAATTTTTGTAAAGATTTATTACTTGAATTTGTGTATACTATTTGCACCCATGTATCATTTTTAGATCTAGACTATCTATTCTAATAGAGGGATAAAAAGGATTTAGACTTCCTACAGGAGAGCTTTCTATATAGTCTACAACAAAAATTGTACCTAAGGTTTTTATATAAATTGTTTGAAAACCAAATTTATTAAAATATTCATCAGCCTCAAAATTTCTTTCTACTTGATCTTGGCAAAACACCTTTCCTATATGCAAATAACAACTAATGATTATCAACAGTTTAAGTATTATTTTTGTTAGCTTTACATAATTAGTACAAATAGGTACATTTTGGATATAAAATTTCATAAGTACATTAATAGTTTGATCAGGCTACATCATATCCTTGTAGTTAAAAGTTTTTATAAAACAATTCTCTACAAATAACCAAAGAGATTCTTAACAAGTAAATTTTTGCTATAACTTATTTCGGGTACAAGTCAAGACTATCCACTAATTCTCTTAGCTCTTGTCTTGCAGCAATATGAGACAAGCTGAAATTTTTTTTCAACTCTTGATTTGCAATGTCAAGCAAAGTAATACCCTTTAAAAAAAGTTCCTTAAATATAACTCTCTCCTTAAACCCTTCCAAAACTCTAAATGAGAGCTTTTTAGAAAGCACTTCCAAAGCTTTCTGTAAAAATCGCTTATTTTTAGAATCAATATTAGTTAATCTATTTCTTGCAACAAACCACTTAATAGATAATTTATCCCTTTGTAATTTTGATATTTTCTGTTCCCAAACCATATGGCTATATGTTGAAGGCTTATATAGTCTTAGATCTGATATATTCTCTTCTCCTATACCACTATAGCTTGCAATAACATCAAGATCTACAAAACTATCATTTATAGGAGTTACAATAGTATCTGCATAGGAGTGTGCTATGCGAGATAGGTTGGTATCATTACCCGGTGTATCAATGATTAGATAATCAGCAGTTTGAGTTTTTAAGAAAATATTTTCAAAAACTATCCTCTCTTTTTCCTTCTTAGTCTGAATGTTTTCATCCTCAGACTCTGTAATAAGAAAATGTTCTGGTATAGGTAGAGAAAATGTATCCCCATTATATTTTATACGATTATTTATATAACTTGTAAGAGAATGCTGCCTTGAATCAACATCAATACTACAGACCTTATAACCTTTATACAATAAACTAATAATGCAGTGAATTGCAAAAGTAGTTTTCCCTACACCGCCTTTTTCATTACCAAATACTACAATATGAGTTTTGTTGTTAATCTTCATAAAATATTATTGCTCATAGTAATCAGCAACAAATTGATTCAATAATTTGACTCCAAACCCTACTCCTCCTTTTTTATTCAGGATCTGATCTGCCTCAGACCAAGCAACTCCTGCAATATCTAAATGTGCCCATTTTACATTTTCTTTAACAAATCTCTGCAAAAATTCAGCAGCAGTAGAACTTCCAGCAGCACCTCCTTTAGTTCCAATATTTGCCATATCAGCAATATGAGAATCTATCATCGAATTAAATGCTTTATCTAAAGGCATTCTCCATATTTTTTCATTAGATTTTTGTGACGAAGCAATCAATTGACTTGCTAAGACATCATCATTGCAAAAACATCCAGCATAAGAGTGCCCAAGAGCAACAACAATAGCCCCAGTAAGAGTAGCAAAATCAATAAGAGTATTAATACTAAATTTTTCCTGCAAATACCACATACAATCACAAAGTACAAGTCTCCCTTCAGCGTCAGTATTGAGGACTTCAACAGTTTTTCCAGACATAGTAGTAATCACATCTCCTGGTTTCTGTGCACTTCCTCCAGGCATATTCTCAACAAGTCCAACCATACCAACAACATTAATTTTTGATTTTCTCAACGCTAAAGTCTTAAAAAAACCAACAACAGCAGCAGATCCGGCCATATCATATTTCATTTGATCCATCTTATGAGCAGGCTTCAAAGAAATACCTCCTGTATCAAAAGTGACCCCTTTACCAACAAGACCAAGCTGAGTTGAAGTATCTTTATCCCCAATATACCTCATAATCACAGCCTTAGATTCGTTCATAGATCCATGTCCAACAGCCAATATACCTCCCATACCAAGTCTTCTCATCTCTATTTCTCCAATAATCTGCACATCTATTCCAAGAGCATCTAATTCCTGAGAAATGATGCTAGAATACACAGCAGGAGTCAAATAATTAGCAGGTTCGTTAATACAATCTCTAGAGAGAAAGATTCCCCTCCATAAAGCCTCAGCATTTCTGTATAATTCCTGTGCTGACTCAAGATGATCCGTAACAATCACTATATCTTTCACATATGTATCAGAATTTTTCATATCATCTCCCCCAGCAGCATCATCAAGAGCAAATTTATACTTAGAAAATTTGTAAGAAGCAAGCATAACCCCTAATGATAAAGACTGACAAACCTGATCTACAGAAAAAGAAGAGATCGTATGTTCCAATCTTATGTACACAATATCTGCTCTAATTTTATTAGCTGCATGAAATAGTTCTCCACCAACACGCTCAAGATCATATAAAAATAGATTAGACTCATTTCCAATACCTATTAGTATAATGTAAGAAATTTGCTCTTCCCAAACAACTGTTAGAGCAAAGCTTTGCCCCAATTTTCCTTCAAAACCATTATCCTCTTTCAAAGCTTTAGATATAACACCATTGCATTCTTTATCTAATTCAATAGTATTATTATCCAGTTTAAACTGTTCATTTATTAAGATTCCAAAATATTTCTGCTTACTAGAGCAACTTTCGCTAAATGATATATTGGTCATCAAAACCTCTTTTTTTAGATTGACTTTTTATAAATTGCATATAAATCTGGATATATAACATTACATCAAATACAAGATTCATAAATTTTTACTAATTGTCTACATTATCAATAATTTTTGTATATAATGCAACTATAAAAAATGTCCAACAGTTTTTTACTTTCAACCGAAAGTATTTCACTTTAATTCAAAAACAATAAAATGTAAACAATTCTACAGTTAAGTTATATAAATGTCACAAATTCCATATTTATTAATATTACGAGACATATTTGAAAGCTATTTTATCTTCTCTGCACATGAAGAAATTCTACTGTACTCAATTATGACGTTTGAGCAATCCTATAACATAATTACACCAATAATGTTCTCAACAGTGGTATATAATGTAGTCCTATGCATAAATTATTTTTTAGGATACTTATCAATACTCCTATTTACAAGGACTAGCCCCAATTTTGCAAAAAGAAGGCAAAAATTAAGAAAAAGCAAAATTTTCACTACAATAATATTCATATTCTCGGCTCTGCCACATTTTATACAATTTACTACCTGTTTTTCAAGCGTATTATCACACAAAATATTTCTGTATGTTCTTATCCTCGGAAATTGTGTAAGATTTATTACAATAGCTTTAAGCTACTACCAAATAGAGTCAATTTTTTAAAATAAGTAATTTATCCCTATACCAAAACGATTTTGATACAAAAAGTTGCTAACATTCCTATTAAAATTACTATATTCTAATAAAAATCCTTTCCCAATCGGATATGTGATCTTTATTGGTACAAAAAAATCATTGTAAATAAATCTGGGAATTGTGACATGTAGAACAGTTTTATTCACAATACGAAAAAAAAGGCTATCATTATCATATTCATCGTCCTTATTATCCCTAGACGCCCTTACAAAAGAGTGAATACTAGCAGAAATTTCTAAATTTTGATCCCGATGATTCAGATCGCTTATAGATTTACCAAAAAAAATATATGAAAAAATTTCCTCTTGACCCAAAGCGGGAGTAGAAGAAACACTAACTTTAGGATTAGAAGCTCTCCCAATCACATTTAAAAAAATTTCATATTGATTTAACATCATTGTTCCTTTAAGCATAATTTCAGACATAGAAATCTCTCCGTTTAAAATAATACTCCCCTTCTCTATGTTAAACACTTTATTATATTGTTGGTATATACCGTTTTTTAACTTCAATTCACCATAAAGATGAGGATTTTTTAAAGTATTCTTTATATTGATCTTTCCTACAAGCAAAGAAGAGACCCCTAAACCTCGAATAGACAAAGACTTATCCTGTGAATATACATTAAGATCTAAATTTAAAGGAAAAAAATCTACAAAAGTCTCTTGTACTTCTTGCTCTTTTATATTCATGTACTCAATATTTAAAGACGGAAAATTCTTATATATATTATGTCTATTTATGTCCAAAATTACCTTAATACAGCTAACATTCCCTACTAAATTAAAAGAGCTAATATCACCTCTCAAAGCAAGTTCAACATCTACCTTTCCATAAAAATTGTTATGTGAAACTTGAAAATTTTTTCCCTTAATGTTGATGTCAAAGCTAAATCTTTTATTAAGACGCACAATTCCTTCACCCCTGAGGCTAGATTTTTCTTTATTTGAGATTACAAATTCCTCGAGATTTAAATCATTACCTCCACTGCCAAGAATAATAGTTTTTAAGGAATAATAGCTAACGTTATTTATCATATCACTATAAGAGAAATTTTGTATTTCTAATCTCCCATAAGATTGAACATTATCAATACTCCCTAAAAATTCTATTTTACCAATTAAAATCCCTCTACTCTTTTTTACAAAAATAGATAAATCGAGTGAATTTTTGATATCAATACTAAAAATATATTTTGGACTGCTTTGGTCTATTTCTATAAGTAAAGGATTATTTTGTATTTTTATGGGTATTTGGATAAAGGCTTCTGTTTGAATTTGACTATTTAGGTATAAAACAGATTTAAGACAAAAATACTCATTATCTATAATGTTATGAAATTCAAGTTCATATTCATCACTCAAGGAATTATAATTTTCAGAATTTGCATTTAGAATTTTATATTTATATAAAGTATCAATTTTAAATTGATATGTTTTTAAATCTATAACAGCTAAAGTTTGAAGACACACTCCATATTCCTTTAAAGGACCAGATATATCATTTAATTTTAAATCAAGAATTATATTATAATATTCTTCTCTTTTAACTTTTAGTGTCACCAATTGTTTTTGTTCTTTTGAATTAACTACTATAAATTTTATAAGTCTACCAAATGACTCTTTTGAGTTTATATCAATTGATAAGCTTTTTGTCATGAAAAATCTCATATCATTTATTGATCCAAATAATCTTTGCACTTTTAAAATATAGTCTTTCTGTTCAAATTGTATAAAAAAACTAGATTCTAAAATATTACTTTTACTACTGCATTCTACATTCACATTTTGATTATCTTTTTTAATATCCATTAAAAATTTTTCTACATTAATTTGAGAATAAAAATCACATGAATACAACTTGAAACCATATTCATAATATTCGTTAGTTCCTTTTTGCATTGAAAAAATTGATTTCTTTATATAAATAAACTCCGAAATTTTATTTTGGTTAAATGTATCGGGATTTCTTTGTATAATCTCTTGTACTATTGAAAATTCTTTGAGCTGTTTTATAAAATGGGAAAAATAAGATTTATCAAAAGAATCCTTTATACATAGATCACACATTTCAGCTTTTAATTTAAATGCTTCCAGCTTATAGGACTTGAGAGTAAATTTGGTCCCAACATTCACTCTACCAGATGCCTCTTTTGAAATAAATTTACTAAAATCTTCTAATTTTAAGTTTTTAATATATACTTGGCCTAGAATAAGTTCTTCATTTAGCAAGAATTTAAACTTAGAACTTGGAGCAAAATCGATAAAATTAGACTCAATATTTTCTATGTATATTTTATTCTCTTTATAAATAAGATCCAACTCAAATAACATTGGAACTTTAGTCTTTAATGTAAAGGAAATATTATTTTTTATATCTAGCCAATTTTTATCATGTAATTCTGAAAGAACAAAGAGCTCCCCCTCTATATGATCACTAAAATCGTTCAATTCTATAAATGGACTCTTTATTTGAGTCAAATCTTGCAGTTTTTTTACAGCTTCAAAAAACTTAAAGTCTATTTTCGTTCTAATTTTACCTGAGTTACTTAAAATATCTCCCTTTAAATCACAAAATTTAGAATGTACCTTAAAATCAATTTTTAGTTTTTTATTTGGTATTGAATAATCTATTTTAGATTCCATTTTTAATAAATGATTATTTTTTAGTAGAACGTTATTTGATAGAGTCTCAAAATTTATATTCCCTCTATACGAAGATAAATTTTGTACTTGCGTATCCTCTATAGAATTTTCATTAAGAGTTATTTCAGAGACAAAAATTTTCTTCACTTTGAAATTTGGAACTTTACTAGTCAATATAGTATGATTTAATACTCCTGATAAGCGATTAATAGGATATTTTATCTTAAGTTTTTTAATATTAATTTGATCTATTATCAAATTAGAAAATAAATCTAAATGAAAGGATATTTCACTAGAAGTTAGTCCTTCTTGCTCTTTAAACAAAGAGAAATCGTTAACTTTTAAGACAATGTTTCTGTCTACCAAGCTTAATTTATTAATATTTATACTTGAAAAATTTATTTTTAAATTAAATTTATTAGATAATTTTTGGGAGATGGTTTTAGATAAGAATTGATTAAAGGAATCGTTATAAAGAAGAGCAAAACATAAACTCATAACTAACACTCCTCCTAAAAAAATGTAATGAAAAATTCTAAACATGTTTTCGCAATTCTATATAGGCTATATGGTTGTCCCTATGTTAAAATAAATAGCAAAAAATGTATCTATTCCTTCTCTTTTATCTAAAGGAAATGCAATATCAAATTTTATAGGTATGATTTTTGTATCATAAGTCATAGAAACTCCTAGACTTGTATATTTTTTACTACTTGTATCGTCAGATAATTGATTATTTGTTATAGCAAAATCAATATATGGTCCAAAAAAAAAATTTTTTGATAACCTAACTTTTAATTCTGTAGATAAGTTTATAAAATATAAACCTCCTAAAAATAAGTTTTTACTCTTTTGTAGCTCTGATAACTTACTTTTTTCTAAAAAAAGCACATTCTTGTAACCTCTTATAGAATGTTCAGAACCTAAAAAATGCATTTCTGATATAGGAATCTTATGTATTTCATGATCTTCAACATAAAAAAATCTTCCTAAATGAGCCCTACATAAGCAATACAATCTATCTTCAAGATTGAGATTAGAACCAATAGAAAGATCTAATTTATTAAAAGATTTATACTCATGACCGGGTACTTCTTTTTTTCTAAAAAGAGAATATGCTAAAAAAGGAGTAAATTTTGTATGAAAGAAAAAATTTCTTACATTAATATTGAATTGTAGAGGAAAAGCAAAATATCTAAATTTTTGTGTATTAATATAAGATTGAGACAAAGCAAGATACTGCAAACCATAGTCTGTAATTATATTTTGTCTCATCCAGTACTTTACTCCTCCAGAAAATTTAATGCTTGAAGAGTCTAATACTCTATATGGGTCTTTTTGGAAAAGAGATTCTAAATAAAAAGAGATATCTCCTTTCTTAAAAAAGGGATGAGCATAATTAATTTGTAAGAAAGGAGATAAATCCCTAAAAAAATTTATATCTGATAATCCTAAAGAAATACCCATACTTTGAGCTTTATTAAATAAATTATTGTTATAATAACCCAAATATAAATCAAAAGATCTACTAGTCATATTGTATCCAGAAAATGCGTATATTTTCCTATGAGCAGCTTCTTGCACGTAAAATTTCATTTTAATATCGCCCTCAGAACCAACCTCAGGAGGAATAATAGTGGTAATATCGGAAAAGAGATTTGAAGAGTTTAACCTTTCTAAAGCTTGATTTACAATATTTTGTGAAAAAGGAGTGTTAGGTTTTATATCTATTAAATTTTCTACAAAAGAATATTCTATGTTCTGAAGACCATGTATTTCAATATTTTTGATCACAGCACTTTGAGATAATTCAACCAAAAATTCTACACTTACAGTTTTTAATTGGTGATTAATTTTTACAATTTTATGAAAAACTGTCTTGTACAAATATGAAAACTGTTTATCTATATAATCAAAAATTTGTTTTTCTGATTCGAAAATAGAACCTATATCTACAACAGCCCCCTTTTTTACCTTTAAGTCTAAGTACTCTATATTAGGAAATAACTCTTCCATGGGCACTCCTTGAGGAGATACAACTTTTATCCAAATATCTGATACTTTGTACAAAGGACCCAAGTATATACTATATAAAAACTTTTTTTTTGACTCAACAAATTCTAACCCTATTTGAACGCCCAAATATCCTTCTGAAGAAATAAGAGCTAACAATAAGGACTTTCCTTCTTTGGACAAAAATTTGCGCACTTCTTCCAAGTCATATGCTTCTTCAGCAGAAAAATTAGTCCTTAAGTAATTTCTTAAGACCTCGATTTGTTGATTTATAGAGCTTTTTAAGTACTCTAGTATCCTTCGAGTTTTAGCATCCTTAATATCAACCTCAATATTAATAGCTAAGAAGACTTCTTTAGCATGAATTGTTCTAACACCACCTATGACTGTAAGAAGTAAAAAACTAACAAAACTCTTAAGTACAATGTTTTTTACTCTATACGAAAGACACATATAATTACTTGTTCGTTAAAGTTGTAACCTTAAAATATTTCGTACTAATTTAGAATAATTTGTACTTGCTTGATCTTGTGCTCTTGCTGTCCCCTCCTTCAACAACCTCAGCAAGTACCCTTTGTCTTGTATCAAAGAAGTATATTTCCTCTGTATAGGTTTTAACTTTTCTACTAAAATTTGAGATAAATCACTTTTAAGTTGTGATGTAGTTGAATTACTATGCTTATGTAAAATCTCTTGCCTGTTCATATTGGTAAAGGAAGAATATATATTGATCAAATTCGATATTCCTGGCCTTGCTTCTGGCTGAAAAGAGAGTTCTGTGATACTGTCTGTAGTTGCTTTTTTTATTTTTTGTACTATCTGGTCATTAGAATCGAGAATACCCAATCTACCCAAATTTGTAGATTCTGATTTACTCATTTTTTTATGAGGATTTCTTAAATCCATAATTCTGGTAGAGTCTTGGATTAGTTTCACTTCAGGTATAGTAAAGATTTGTTTTTCTAGTTTAAAATTAAACATTTTAGCTAAATCTCTTGTGAATTCTACATGTTGTTTTTGATCATTTCCTACTGGTACAAAATTTGTTTGAAAAAGTAATATATCTGCTGCCATTAATACTGGATATGTATAGAGTCCAACATTTAACACTGAAGATTTACTAAGTTTTTTAGCTTTATATTGTGTCATCTTATTAAGCAACCCCTCAGGAGTAAAACAACTTAAGATCCACAAAAAATTTCCAAGCTCTTTTATTTTAGATTGTAAAAAAATAGTAACTTTTCTGGGATCAACACCACAGCTAATATATATAGCAATTGTATTTAATACATTTTGTTCTAATTCTTCATAAGATGTAACAGTAGTGAGTGAGTGCATATCTGCTACGAAAAGAAAAAACTGATTATTTGGGGTTTGATTCTGTGTTTTAATCTCTTGAATCAAATTTTTTATTGCCCCTAAATAATTTCCTATATGCAAAATACCACTAGGCTGCATTCCTGAAAGGATTATACTCATTTAATATAGATTTATTTAATTTGCGTGAAAAATATCCTACTAATATCCTACTAATTTAAAAAAAAATACTTAATTTTAGTTAATATTTTATTATATTCTAGATTTTTTCAAAAATATACATTATATAGTATTATATACTGTCTATAACAGAGATATAAGTAGTATAATTCTGTTATTAAAAAATAATCCAGTTATTTAGTATCTAGATTTGTACTAAAAAAATATTTTTTTAACATTAATGGTAAGTATTTATGTTTTGGAACTTAAGGATAATAACATTTTATCTAATAATAACAATTATCTCTTTATTATGCTTTATTTTATTCTGCATTCCATTTTCTTTAGTGAGCATTAATTATTCCACTAAATACAAACTCGCTCAAGTATATTCTTTTATTTTCATAAAGCTTGCACAATTTATATGTGGTATAAGATACAAAGTAATAGGTCTTGAAAAATTACCTCAAAAACCATATCTCGTAATTGCTAACCATCAGTCTTTTTGGGAGAATTTTTTTATGCAAATAATAATACCAGAGCATTCTTGGGTAATAAAACAGGAACTATTTAACATTCCCCTTTTTGGTAAGGGTCTTAGGATGCTAAAACCCATAGCAATTGACAGAAATTACCATAATTCTGTAAAAAAAATTCTGACCGAGGGAACAAAGATTATCAATCAGGGTTTATCATTAGTAATTTTTCCAGAATCTACAAGAATTCCTGTAGGCAAAAACATCAAATTCAAAGCGAGTGCTTCAAAATTAGCTATAGAAGCAAAAACACCTATGGTATTATTAGTACATAATTCAGGAAATGTGTGGCCTAAAGGTTTTTGGTTTAAAAAACCAGGTATGGTAACGGTTAAAGTGATTGAAGTAATCCCTGTAGAAGAGATTTTAAGTTACCAAGTACGAGAGTTAAATGAATACATAGAAAGTAGAATCCACGAAGAAAAGAATATGTTAAGCGTTAATTAAATTATATTTTTCACCATTACTTATTTTTGTTAGAATTTGTATTTTGCTTATGCTAAATAAAACTAGAAATAAACGTAATAAGATAACTAATTTATAGTTATGGCAGAAGACACTTTTAAACAAGATGAGGAAGCAAAAACAGAAGAACCTACTCATAAAAAATTAGAAGATGCTTTTAAAAAAGGAAATGTTTTTTCCTCTAAAGAAACAAATAGTTTTTTTGTATTTCTTTTTTTTACAATATATCTTGGAACATTTCTACCAAGACACTTTAAACATATATTACAAGATCTAAAGATATTTATACAAAATTTTAACGATTTTTTACTACTAGATTCCTTAAATCTAGCTTATATTTTATATATAATGTCGAATATTGCAACTCAATTTTTGATATTATTTTCAACTCTTATCCTGATAATTATAGTTTCTTTCTTTCTTCAAAGGGGGCGATTTATATTCACATCTGAACAGCTTAAATTTGACCTAAAAAGGATTTCTCTGCTTAGTGGATTCAAAAAAATGTTTTCTCTACGAAATTTTGTAGAACTTATAAAGACAATTTGTAAATTATTAATTTTTACCGGATATATTTACATATTTAACTTAATAGAATTAGACAAATTAATACTATATCAAAACTTATCTACCACTGGCTTATTATCTGAAATATATAAAATAATCTTACATATTTTTATCTTTACCAGTATTTTTTCCTTGGTAATCGGAGTTATAGACTTTGCTTTTCAGAGATATGATTATATGAAGAATCTTAAGATGAGTCGCAAAGATATAAAAGACGAGATGAAAGAAATGGAAGGAAATCCTGAAATAAAACAAAGGATAAAATCTTTAGGATATGCCCTCATAAAGAGAAACCTAAAAAAAATTATTCCAGACACTACAGTCATAATTTCTAATCCTACTCACTATGCGGTTGCTCTTAAATATGAGCACAAAGAAATGAGTGCTCCTGTTTGTAAGGCTAAGGGAGTAGATTTAATAGCTAAATATATAAAACAGCTAGCAAAGGAACACGACATAGTAATAGTAGAAAATCCCACTTTAGCAAGAGCGCTCTACAAAGACACAAAAATAGATTTTTACATACCAAATAAATATTTCAAAGAGGTAGCAAAAGTAATTTCATACGTATTAAACCTAAACAGAAAAAAATCTGCTATAAAATAAAAAGAGGCTTGTTTAAATTATCTCTTACAAATATTGCTAATCACGAACAAGTATTGTAATATTCAATAGAAAATTTTTCCAATTTTATTAGTAAGTAAATACGAATATGAGTGATAAAATTTATAGCACTGATGCCAATCAATCTAGGTATCCTTTTATTCTACAAGATCTACCATTTAGTCTAGAAGACTTTAATTCTGGATTTTCTCAGGAAACATTTGACTATCACTATAAAAAGCACCATGCCACATATGTACAAAATTTAAACTCCTTTATGAAAAATGATACATCTTTTCATAATCACACTCTTGAACAGATAATGTTCAAGTCATATGAAAGTCAAAACATGCAATATTTTAATAATGCTGCTCAAATATGGAACCATAGTTTTTTTTGGCAATCGATCAAACCAAATGGAGGAGGAAGAGCTCCAGAAAAAATTGCATCTATAATAAAGGATTCTTTTGGTAGCTACGATGCGTTCGTAGAAGAGTTCATATCCACTTCTCTAAAACAATTTGGTAGCGGTTGGTCTTGGTTAGTTTTTGCGGACAAAAAATTTCGTATAATAAAAACCTCTAATGCAGAATTTCCTATGCTATTTAACAACGAAGTATTTCCTATATTAACTTGTGATGTTTGGGAGCACGCGTATTATATAGATTACCGCAATAGACGTCGAGATTATGTTGAATCATATATTAAAAATATGATAAATTGGGAATTTGCAGCTAATCAAATTAAAGCTAGATCTACTTAAATTTTTTGTGCTAAAAGTAATATTCAGTTATACCGATATTCAAGTGCCTTTTTAGGAAAGCTAAAATTTTATTCCAATTAAAAAATTAACTACAAAAATGTTAGATAAGACTATAGAACATACCAAAAATAAAAAAGATCCCAAACAAAAAGATCTCAAACAAGAAAAAAAAAATTTAGATGAGTTAGATGAGAATGAAAACTTGACTCATAAAGAGAAAGATTCTAAAGAAGAGGTGCTGAATAAAATTTCGGAAGCACTAAAGTCTGACAAAAAAAGCTTAGAAACTAAAAATTCTGAAAAGAAGCTTATATCAGATTTACAAAATCAAGTTTCTGAACTCAAAGAAAAATTTGTACGCACTCTTGCAGAAATGGAAAATCTTAGATCAAGATCCAATAAGATGTTAGAAGAAGCTAAAATGTACTCTATTTTTAATTTTGCCAAAGAAATTTTATCCGTAATGGACAGTCTTGATATGGCTCTTAACCAAAAAAGTAGTTCAGATGATTTACAAAACGAAGAAGGCATATCTTCAGAAAAAATCCTAGAGGGAGTTTTTATGACTAAAAAGCAATTATCTTCGATTTTTGAAAAAAACAACCTGTACAGTATAGAGCCAAATATAGGAGATAAATTTGATTATAATACCCATTATGCAATTTCTAAGGTAAAGAATCAAGAATATAAGGATGGACAAATCTTAAAGACTATGCAAATTGGATACCGAATCAATGAAAGACTCATAAGACCTGCTTCGGTAGTAGTTGTACAGAACGAAGATGATGTATAGAGAAAATTGTAGTTTATTGACTATTTGATTATTATGAGATCGAGAAGGGTAGCAAATTTTACTTTAGTGATATTATGTATTTTTTTTGTTTTTTCAAATTACAGCTTTGCATTTCTTATAGAGCTACCACAATTTTACTCACAAGCAACTGGAAATAATGTTCATGAATCTAAAATTCAAGCATATGACTATACATTTAGGAAAGCTTTTTCTTTTATTTTAGATAAATATGAAATTCCAAAGGACCTAATAGATACAAATATATCTTATACAGATCTGAAAAAAATCTTCCCTAAGATTATTCCAGTAACTGAAATACTTGAAGGTACCAGCTACAAAGCTAATTTTTCAGTATTTTATGATGTAGAAAAGTTATATGCTCTGCTATTGCTCTTTGGAAAAAAAGAGATACATAACTATTTTTACAATTGTTTTATCATTCCTGTTTTTGAAAAAGGAAATAACTTATATTTGTCTCACTCAAATAAATATTTAATACCCTGGACAAATTATGAGCAAGAATTTAAGAAAGCCCGTATATATTTAGGGAATATTTCAGACAATATTGAACATTTAAAAAAAGAGATAACTACCTATACATATGAAGATTTTATTAAATTTTTTGGAAATTCCTTATTTAAAAAAGTAATTTTAGTAAATTACGAATTTTGGACTAAAGAAGAGAACAGCGCTTTATACATAAAATTTAAAGTGAAGGAACTATCTTTTTACACTTCTGAGCCTACATATTTTGTATATAACGTAGATCTAAAAGACTCTTCTGAGAATCAAATCTTGAGTATAGAACGTTTTATAGAAAAAATGATAATCGATAGATATAGTAAGAGTAATGACTCCTCAGCCATGCAAAAAATGGTAAAGAAAATTTTTTACCAAAAAATTCAAAATACTGAAGAAACAGATAAGAGTGAGTTTCAAAAATTTGATATGCTATTTTTGAGTTACGACGATAATGAGCTAAAATCTTTAAAAAAAAAGCTTTCTACAATATACCCTAAGTCTCAGTATAGCATAAAATTTTTAAAATCAGATCTAGAAGAAAAAACACAAATATATTCTGTATCGTTTAATATTTATGAGTCCATCTTTGAATTAAGTGAACATTTTTATCTTACAAATCTTAGCTATGTAGAAGAGAAAGATGGAACAAAATACATATTCCACCTAAGACAAGGAGCCTAAATGTCCACTGCAAAAGCAACTATCTCAAATACAAAAATATTTTTCTTATTCTTATTAGTAATAATTGTACCTTTAGCACTATATTTTTTATTTTCTTCCCTAGTACCATTTATCATCTCCTACATACTAGCATATTTGATAATACCTGCTGTGAATTTCTTAAACAAAAAATTACCTTTTCTATCTTTTAACACAAGTGTCATTATTGTATATTCTGTATTTTGTCTTATGTTTATAGTAAGCATATTAACCGTAATTCCAATAATCTTCCAACAGCTAGTAGCCTTTATTGAAAGAATTATTGCCTTTACATCAACCTTTAATTCAGAGGAAATACAAGTAAAAAATATTCTGGAAAATCTTAATCTAAACTTAGGCATAGATAATATCTCAGATTATCTAAATAAAGTAATGCAAAATTTCTTCAAAGAAATTTTTATTATTGCGTCTAACATCATAAACAGCCTATGGGGATACACATTAGCTACGATAAATTTTATAGTAACAATTGTAATGGTACCCTTCCTTCTTTTCTATTTTTTATATGACTGGTATTCAATTAAGTCTAAGTTTCAAGATTTAATTCCATATAAGTACAAGACATCTTATTTAAAATATTTAAAAACATTTAATTTTATCATGTCCTCATATATTCGTGGACAGTGCATTATTATATTTAGTATGAGTTGCTATTATGCATTGTTTTTTTCACTGATAAAGCTGGATTTATTTTTGCTATTTAGTCTTATTGCTGGTTTTTTTAGTATTTTACCTTTTATAGGAGGAATTTTTTCTTTTACCCTGATTATGATTAACGCATATTTTTATTATGGTTTTGAAATAGAATTACTTTATTTATGTGGTATCTTTGCTTTAGGTGGGATATTAGAAGGTTGGTTTTTAACACCAAAAGTATTAGGTACAACCGTTGGATTACATCCTGTATTAGTTATTTTTGGTATAATTCTAGGAGGAAACATATACGGAATTATAGGCATGATCTTATCTGTACCTATAATGTCTTTATCTAGAGTATTTTTTAAATATATATTGAAAAAATATGTTAAGAGCAAATTTTATACAGCCAATTGATCTTTAGTCGGGTTAATTTTATAAAGACACAAATTTTCTATTATCAGGATAATTTTTTCTATCTGATCATGCAAAAAATATTTTCATTTCCTTCCTTTGATTCCGATAAAGATGAAGATTTCATAGTCTCTCAAAGCAATTGGGAAGCCTATAATGCTATTTCTAGTTTGCAAGGTGAATGGGGAATATTGCCATATAAAAACAGTTTATTAATTGAAGGGAGTAAATCATCTGGCAAGACTTACCTAGCAAAAATTTGGGCTAGCATCAATGGAGCTAAGTTTTTATCTCCGAGATCAAAGTTTGAAATTTCTTTTATACAAAAGTACAATTTCCTGATAATTGATGACTTAGACTCAGAACTTTGGAATGAAATAAAATTACTTCATTATTTCAATATCATTCATGAATATAATAAAAAATTACTTATTCTTTCGTCATCAAATAAGAAATTTTCTCTACCCGATCTATCCTCCAGAATAATGACTCTTAGAAAGATCCAAATACACCCTCCAGATCATCATATTATAAAGCTGCTCATTCTTAAAAAATTTAGTTACTACTCAGTAGAAATAAGACAAGACACTATTGATTTTTTAATGAAAATTCTTCCAAGAGAATATAGTACTCTCATCTCATTCATCAAGACATTAAACTCATTTTCTCTAAAACTAAAAAGAAAAATTACAATTCCTTTTATAAAAAAAATATATCACCTAACCAAGAACAAAAAATCTTAAGAGAAACTATTTCATACAAAGCCTTATAGTAAAAAAATAAAACTATCTTTGATTAAGTTAACAACTTTATATATAAGGTTGTTATTTACAATATAGAGAGTAAATAATGTAGCTAGTATTTGTAAAGGCATCATTACAAAAAATACCTGAAAATTGGGTACTAGTTTAGACAAAATACTCCCTGCACAAGAAAAGAGGATATTTACTACAAAAAATGGAGCAGAAATCTTAAATGCTAGTACAAAACTAGAATTAACCATAGTCACAACATATTTACTAACCTCATATTGTTCTACAAATTCCCCTACAGGAAATTTTTGATAGCTAAGAACAATTGCCTTAATAAAAATATGATGAATATCTAATATAAAAGCTATTAAAATAATATTCATTATTAAAAAATTTCCAAAAAGAGATATATTTATTTTCTGACTATTATCAAACAAAGATACAGCTCCAAAAAGAGAAAGAGACGAAATCATATAATCTATTATATAAGCAATATATAAATAAAATTTTGCTCCTATAGTAATGATTATACCTATGAGTATTTCAGACATTAATATTAGCAAATAAGCATTACTCTTCTGAAAAAAATCTTCTAGATAAGGCCTGATTGTAGGAAAAAGAGCAATAGTAAACATAATACATAAGCTTAGCGTTTCCCTTTTAAAAATATATTTAGTAGATATGATAGGAAAATTAATCACTGCTGAAGTAACTCTGATAAAAACAACCAAAAATTTAATTACTTCTGAATAAAGATTAAGTTCCATATCTAATAGAAATTATTTTTTAAACATTATTTTCTCTAGCTTAGAAAGTTTGATGTGTAAGTATAAGTTAACATTGGACATAAGTAGAGCAGATATTTTGGTTCTAGCTTCAATTCCTATTTTTTTAATTCTAGCTCCTTTCGTGCCAAGTATAATCTTCTTATGGGCTAATGTCTGCACAATAATTGATTGATATATATTAATAAAATTCTTTTTTTCTTCCCAGGAATCAGTATTAACTATTAGATTATAAGGTACTTCTTGTCTTAAATTAAGTAAAAGCACCTCCCTTGTAATCTCTGAAGCAAGAACTCTTGTTGATAAATTTGTTATCTGGTCTGATTGAAAGAGCCATTCTCCCTTAGGAGCAAAGTCACTCAGAAAGGATAATAATTCATCTATTCCAAGGTTCTCTTTCGCAGAAATCAAAAACCCCCTTATATCAGGATAACTACTCTTAAAGATCTGAATTTTAGACTCACAAAAATTTTGGTCTACAATGTCAATCTTGTTCCATAAAAAAATGATTTGAAATTTTTTGACAACTAATTTCTGAATGATCAAAGTCAAAGATTCAGACATTATCTTCCTTATATCCATCAAAATCAATATAACGTTAGAAGAGTAGATATATTTCCAGGAAGATTTAATCATCATTTTATCTATAATCTTCTCTTTATCAAAAATACCCGGAGTATCATAAAAAATAATTTGAGTTCTATCCTTGGTCCAGATTCCTGTAATAGGAAATCTTGTAGTCTGTTTTTTATGAGTCACTATTGAAATCTGCTCTCCTATTATCTTGTTTAGGAGGGTAGATTTCCCAGCATTTGCCTCTCCTATAATAGAGACCAAAAGTATCTTTTTATCACTCATCCTTTTTGTTTACAAAAGATGAAATAAATTCCTGAGCAGCTGCTTTCTCAGCCATCTTGATAGATCGCCCTTTGGCTGTTTTAGTAACTCCTGAAATATTGACTTCTACTTCGAATACAGGAATATGCATCTGACCTTTTCTACTAAGCACAACATATTTAGGAGAGGAGTGCTTATGAGAATGAGCCCATTCTTGTAAAAAAGTCTTAGGATCCTTTTGTTTTAAATCCAAAGTAGCGATATTAGAAGACCATAAATCACTTATGATTTTATATACTTTTGAAAGATCTTGTCCATCAATATATACAGCAGCTAAAATAGCTTCCATTGAATTAGAAAGATTAGTAATTTTTTTTCTACCGTCATTTGCCTCTTCTGCCTTACTGACAATTATATATTTGCCTAGATTAATTTTTTGAGCCACATCAAATAATGTTTCCTTAGAAACCAATACAGACTTCATTTTTGATAAAAATCCCTCTTTTTCCATAGGATATAATTTAATCAAAATATCGGTAATGACAAAAGAGAGTATTGTATCCCCTAGTAATTCCAACCTTTCATAATCTCTTTTAGGTTTTTTTGGTAAACTATTAAGAGAGGGGTGAGATAAGGCCTCTTCCAGTATCTCTTTGTTTTTAAAATTGTACCTTATATATTTTTCAATACTCATTATTATTTCACTTCAGCTTGATTCACTTCAACTTCAAAATATAAAGAAGAAAAGATTCTATTATATCTTACAGAAGAAATCCACTGAGGAATTTTCTTAATAATTTCTATAAAATTTTTGTCTCTTTCAATCAAATTTTCTTTTGTAGAAAATGCTATAAATTGAGCCTTTCCTATAAGATTCTCAAAAGGGACAGCCCCTATATAATACCTACTATCACTTGACTCATCTCTATTGTCTCCGAGAAAGAAATAATGTCCCTTTGGAACAATATAAGGACCAAAATTCTGAAATTTATTTTGATCATAAATTTCTTTTCTCGATTTATATGAAAAATATTTAACACCACTTGGTAAAATTTCTTGAAATTGATCATATAAATTACCGTAATCATCCTCAACAGTCCCTGTAAAGGCTCTATAAATTCTCTCATCATTAATATATAGCTCATCCCCTAAGATATATATCTTATCCCCTGGCAAACCAATTAATCTCTTAACCAATCGATCCTTCATAAAAGTAGGTCTCATAATAACAATATCACCTCTTGAAGGTTGTTTACCAAAAATACGTTTTCCTGGCAAAATATCAGGAGTAAAAGGAATAGAATACCTACTATAACCATAATTATATTTTGTACCTACAATGTAATCTCCAGGAAGAATCGTAAATTTCATGGAACCTGTAGGAACAAAAAATAACTCTGCTATTAAAATTCTAATCAGCATTGCAATGCCTAGGAGAACTATCAGGTTAAAAATATCTTTAAAAAAAGATCTAAAAGATTTACGGTTACTCATATGTTATTATGATATTTACCCTATTAATTAAAATAACATTATCAAATTAAAAATTATGACATTTTGAAATAAAAACTTGTTTCAGAATCAGATTTATGTTTTTTAATAGGAAATCCAAATCCAAACTCTAGTAAAGGTATAGAGGGGGCTCTAATAACAAAACCAAAGCCATAACTTGCTCTAAAATAATGTTCATCCTCTATTTTATCTTTATGCTCTGATTTATCAACTCCCCACACAGATCCTGAATCTAAGAAAACAAAGGGAGAAATTCCAAAATGTTTAGAAGAAGTTTTTATAGGAAAATGAGCATCCACAGAGAATCTATAATGATTATTCCCTCCTATGTGCTCTGCTTGCCCATCACCATATGCTTGAGCGGTTTCAAGATAAGGACCTACACCTCTATAAGTAAAACCTCTAAGATGCTCTCCCCCCAAGTTAAACCTGTCAAAAATTCTAACATTCTGTCCTAGGAATGGGGTCATTCTTCCTGCCAAAGCAATGAATTTTAATGAAAATCTATTTTTACTATAAGGTTTAATATATTCAAATCCTAGAGTATTTCTCATCTGTCCTATATTTCCACCAAGTCCTTCAAAATCATTAATAGAAGTAATAGATATACCGCTCTTAACTAAGGAATTATCGAGTTGCGTATAATTATTCCTCCCGTAACTTATAGTATACGACAATTTAGATGAAGTAAAAACTCCCATATCTTTACGCACAGCATAGAGTGTAGATGAGGTACTAGCATTTATAAATTCTAGCGTATATTGTAATCTATGAGATAAATTTTTACTCGTATTAAACGATTGATATGTATAGACTTCTTTACTTTTTTTATCATAATTTTGTAAATTATCTCCAATTACGAATTTATTCCCTCCTTCTTTTGAACTAGATTCTGAAATAGACAAACCAGCACCAAAAGAAGAATCCTTCATAAGGAAGTTAGTTTTTTCACCAAAAAAGCCTAATTTATAATTATCCTTCCCATGTAGAGTTATATATCCACTTCCTAATATACCCCTACCCAAAAAATTTCTTTCTAACAAAGAAGCAGTTCCAGAAATACCATCAGTTCCATAGCCAAGTCCTAAATTAAGTTCAGTCCTATCAAGATCTTGTACAGAAAAAGCAACATTTTTTCTCTGTATATTACCTGAAGAAAAGACTTTATTATTTACTCCCTGTATAAAAGGCAAGCGATCTATTCTATTACTCGAATAACCTAACAAATCTAGATTTAACAAATCCAAATCGTGTAGAAGAATCCTTGACCTAATAGTTCGATCTTGAGTAATCTTATTTCCTAAAATATCTACATCCTGTACAAAGAAATTTTCTTCAAGTTGTTTTACTTCAAAGTGTATATCAATCAACTTGTTATGCTCATCTCGTTCAGTATGATAATCAACATCAAAATTGAAATATCCTAATTTTTTTAAGTTCTCACGCACAACATTTTCAGCGCTCTTGAGCATATCTACATTAAATGGATCCCCATATCCTATTTTTATATCTTGTAATAAAACATCCTTTTCAAAATTTACTGATGGCTTGTCTAAAGAAATACTGATATTTCCTACAAAATAAGGTTCTCCTTCATATATGGAATAAATAATTGTGTCTCCTTCTAATGGAGAAAAGATAACTGTGGATGAATTAATTGTAAAATTGATATATCCTTTTGAGTTATAAAATTGATACAATAACATCTTATCCAAAGACATAAAATTTTCGCTATAAGAAGTAGAAAATAAATACCTCTTAGATTTTGAATGAATAATAGCTTCTAAATCAGAAGATAAATAGTTCTTATTCCCCAAAAAAATAATCTTTTTTATTTTAACACTATTTTTCTCCTTTATATAAAACACTAAATCATAAAGAGATTTATGATGTTTCTTAGGAATTAATTTATACGAAATTTCTGTACCAAAAAAACCTTTTTCTTTATAAAGTGCGTGCATTAAATTCAAGTCCATAGTGACATTGTATTTTTGTACAAAGCTATTTTCTTGAGAAGTAATGTATTTTTTAATGTCTTCAGAAGAGATTTTCTTGTTTCCTTCAAAACTAATCTGATTTATTAACTTATTTTCCATAACAGATATATACAGTGAATTCTTTTTAAAAGTCACTTTGGCTTGTTCAAAAAATCCTGATGTATATAACCTATTTAAGATAGCTTTATTCAAAACATCTGAATAAACATCTAAATCGAAACCGATATAAGATAAAATTGTCTCCCTTGAAACATTCTCATTCCCTTTTATTAAAACATGATCAATTCTGAAAGATTTATCTACACTAGAATTTACTTTTTTATTATCCTGCGCACATAGCTGGTCTACATAAACAAAAAAACCCAAAAAGAATGTAAAGAGCAAAGATATTTTAAGTAATATTTTAAATTTTTTTCTAAACAAATCCATATCTCATTATATTCATATCTCATTATTATTAACTAATAATGCTTATTTGCTCTATACACAAACCACATTAATTGTACAAGAATTTCAGAGTCATGCATACTACTCTAAAATACAAAAACATCTATTGTAAATATATACATCCATCTAACATCTATTCTATCCAATAAACATATTCATAAAAGCTTCTTGTAATTCCTATCAAATATATGCAACACTTTCATGTACATTTTATATACATATTGTGTATTAATTAGACAATTATCCTTGATAATTCTAAATAAAATCTGTAACTTGTCAAAATATTTTTTATGAAAAGAAAATTTGCATAAATTCAACATGTTTGGTATTAATTTTCTAATAGGTTTTTTTTACTCAATTAAAAGAAGGTATATTTGTTATGAACTTAATCAGTAAATTGGCTCCCAATTTTACAGCGAAGGCTGTTATGAAAGACAATGTAATAGAAAATTCTTTCAATTTAAAGCAATATCTCTCAGGCCATAAAGGAATTTTATTCTTTTATCCACTAGATTTTAGCTTTGTATGCCCCTCAGAAATTATAGCTTTTAACAATAGGATAAACATTTTTTCAGAGCTCCATACCAGGGTAGTAGGAGTTAGTGTGGATTCACAATATTCTCATTATGCATGGAGAAACACTCCTGTTGAACAAGGGGGAATTGGGGAGATCCAGTTTCCTATCGTTTCTGACATAAAAAAAACTATTGCTTCTGATTATGGCGTACTTCACGAGGAGGGAATTGCTCTACGAGGAAGTTTTTTAATTGACGAAGATTTTAGAATAAGACACTACGTTATTAACGATTTTCCTCTTGGAAGAAATATTGACGAAATTATAAGGATGATAGAGGCCTGGGACTATTATAGAAAATACGGAGATGTATGTCCTGCTGGTTGGCAAAAAGGAGATCTAGGAATGAAACCTACAGAAAAAGGAGTCTCAAGCTATTTGTCTGAATATCATAAGAAACTTTAGATATTTAGTTTTGAATGTTAAAAAAGAGAAAAGTTTTTAAGAAGAAAATTTTTTCCTACGTGTTTTATGATCTTTAGTAAGAAAAATTTTTATTCCCAAGAAGACCTTGATATACTGAGACTCATCAGAAGTGAGAATGTGGGAAACAGAACTTTTATTCTTCTAACAAATCTTTTTGGTTCGGCTACGGAAGCGTTAAAACATGTAGGAGAGTTTGCATTAAGAGGAGGAAAAAAAAGGGCTATAAAAGTTTGTTCTAAAGAAAGTGCTCTAAAGGAAATTGAACTGCAAACAAAAAATAACAGCTACTTTATCACTTACAAGAGTAAATTTTATTCAAAATTACTACTAGAAATACCAAATTTTCCTATTGTTTTAACTTATAAGGGTAACATAAATTTTCTCAACGAAGAAAAAATTATTGCCATAGTTGGATCAAGAAATTGTTCTGTAAATGGAAAAATTTTTGCTAATAAAATATCTAAGGAATTAGTAGAAAAAGGCTTTATTACCGTATCTGGTATGGCTTTAGGTATTGATACACAAGTACATCAAAGTAGCTTGGGTAGGACTATAGCAGTGCTTGCCGGAGGCATTGATCATATCTATCCCTTTGCGAATAAGTACCTATATGATAAATTGGCAGAGACATCTTTGATAATATCAGAACTTCCAATAGGAGTTACAGCAACTGGTAGAAATTTTCCTCAAAGAAACAGGATAATTTCTGGCCTAGCTCTTGCAACAACTGTAATTGAGGCAGGAGAAAAATCTGGTTCCTTGATAACAGCAAGACTTGCTCTTGAGCAAAATAGAGAAGTATTTGCAACTCCAGGGTTTCCCTTAGATCCTAAATGTTATGGAAGCAACAAATTAATCAAGAATGGATTAGCTCATCTGCTAAGCTCCACAGATGATATTTTAGAAAATATACTTATTAACAAGAAAGATATGAACATAAAAGAAGATGTTAAAGATAAGCCTCCAACCACATTGTCCTCACAATTTATAAACCAAATAACAAATAAAGATAGAAAAGTTATAACATCCGCTCTATCACCTACTCCTGTCTCATTCGAAGAATTATCAGGAATCACTAACATAGATATTAAAATAGTCTACACAATATGTCTTGAACTTGAACTTGCTGGTAAAGTTCATAGAGACGAATATAGTAATAAAATATATTTAATTTACAACGATTAATTAAACCAAGCCTTGAAAATGAAATTAGTAATAGTAGAGTCCCCTTCTAAAGCAAAAACTATTAGCAAATACTTAGGGAAGGATTTCAAAGTCTTAGCATCTTATGGACACGTAAGGGCGCTACCTTCTAAAACTGGCTCTGTTTTACCAGAGAAAGATTTTTTTATGAGATATGAATCAATTGAGAAATCAAAAAAACACTTTGAAAACATTATATCTTGGGCTCAAAAAGCTGATGCAATAATTCTTGCAACAGATTATGACAGAGAAGGAGAGGCTATATCTTGGCATATTTTCGAAATGCTTAAAAATGAATTTGTATCCGAGAATATTTTCAAAAGAATCATATTTAATGAGGTAACGGAACAGAGCATTCTGAAGGCACTAACTAACCCAAAAGAGATTGATCAAAATCTTGTAAATGCTCAGAAAACTCGTCAAGCTCTTGATTATTTAGTCGGTTTTTCTTTATCACCTATTTTATGGCGTAAACTTCCTGGATGTAGATCTGCTGGTAGAGTTCAGTCTGTAACATTACGATTAGTCTGCGACAGGGAACAGGAAATAGAATCTTTTATTAGCGAGGAATATTGGAGCATTGAAGCAAATTTTGAAAATACATCCAATGAATCTTTCATAAGCAAATTAACTCACGTAAATAAAATAAAACTAGAAAAATTGTCTATTAAAAACAAACTTCAAGCGAATCAAATTTTAGACAAATTAAAAGATCAGAGCTTTTTTGTACAATCAGTAGAAAAAAAAAGACAAAAAAAAAATCCCCTGCCCCCATTTATAACATCTTCTCTTCAGCAAGAAGCCTCAAGAAAATTAGGATTTTCTCCAAAAAAAACCATGCAAATTGCACAAAAATTATATGAAGGACTTAAAATCAACACAAAAGAAATAACTGGACTGATAACATATATGAGAACAGATAGCTATCATATTTCAAGCTCTGCTGTAACAAGCATAAGAAAATTAATACTCTCAAGCTTTGGAAAAGACTATCTTTCTGAGAAAATTTGTGTATATAAGTCAAAATCTAAAAACGCTCAGGAGGCACATGAGGCAATAAGACCTACTGATGTCTTTCGCGAACCAGATCAAATGAAAGATTTTTTAGATAAAGATCAATTTGCTCTTTATGACCTTATATGGAGAAGAACCATTGCCTCCCAGATGAGCCAAGCCCTCATAGACATAACATCTGTAGTTGTAGCAAGTGCCAATAAAGAGTTTTTATTCAAATCAACTGGTTCCATAATTTTTTTTGAAGGCTTTTATAAGATGTTATATCACAAAGGTAGAACCAAAAAAGATGTAAATAATTATGAAGAAGAAAATCTTAATCATTCTTCAGAAAATAATTTCCTACCCAAATTAGAAAAGGGAGAAATTTTAAAAATATTAGACCTAAAAACATATCAACATTTCACAGAAGGTCCTCCCTCTTATAATGAGGCAAGCATAATAAAAAAACTAGAAGAGCTAGGAATAGGAAGACCCTCAACATATGCATCAACTATATCAGTATTACTAGAAAGAAAATACATAATAATAGAAAAAAAGAAAATTATTCCTACTTCTATAGGGAGATTATTAAATATTTTTCTTGCTAGTTTTTTTAAGAAATACGTTGAATATGAATTTACTGCACAATTAGAAGAAGATTTAGATAAAATTTCTATAGGAAAATTTGCATATAAAGATCTGCTTAGGAGCTTTTGGAATGGATTAGAAGAGAAAATAGAAAATGTTAACAACTATTCTATTCAAGACGTAGTATCTCTTTTAGAAAAAGATCTGCATGAGTATTTATTTAAGATTCAAGACATTTCTGTATCAAAATCTAATATGGAAAAAGATGCTATTTCTAATACTACTCCTAGATATTCCATAGTAACAAAATGTAAATTGTGCAAAAAAGGAGACATGAGATTAAAGCTTAGTAAATTCGGTCCATTTCTTGCATGTAGTAACTATCCTGAGTGTGAGTTTACAAGACAAATACTCACTAGAGTAGAAAAAAACCAACCTGAAGAAAACAGTAATTTAAGTTTTGAGAAGTCTTTAGGAAGGGATTCTTTAGGGAATAATATTTTTCTAAAAAATGGACCTTACGGTTTTTATATTGAAAAAATAGATAATATTACTGACACAACCCCAAAGAAAAGAACTACAAAAAAAAAATCTACAACTATAAACAAAAAGAAAAAAAAACCACTTGTCAAAAGATTTAGATTACCAAATAATATAAAACATACAGATCTTGATCTAAACATGGCTATAAAACTTCTATCTTTTCCTCTTAGAATAGGTGAGTGGCATTCAGAAAATTCTGAAGAAAAAAATTCAGAAATCATCTTAAACGTAGGCAGATTTGGACCATATCTAAAATACAAGAATCTCTTCTATAGCATACCAAATTCAGTTGATTACCTAAATATAAGTCTGACTCAAGCAATAGAAATTATAAAAAATAAAATCAGCAAAAAAAATAAGAACAAAAACTCTACCTAAATAATAAATCTATAAAACAACTAATTCACTACTCAGAGAGAGAAAAAGTTTGAGCAAGAAGCAATTTTTTTTTATAGTTTTTCTATAAAAAATATAGTACCATCTTTCAGTCTAACATAAAATTTTGTCTGAATTGTACAGTATAAAAACAAAAAAATGCAAGATACAGAAATATCTCATTTAATAGCTCTTGAGAAAAATAGACAATCAAGCTGTATAAATCTTATTGCCTCAGAGAATGTAGTAAGCAAAGACGTTTTAGCAGCACAAGGATCTATTTTAACAAATAAATATGCAGAAGGATATCCTGATAAAAGATACTACGCTGGATGTAATTTTGTAGATGAGATTGAAAAATTAGGCATAGAAAGAGCAAAAATGCTATTTAACTGTGAATATGCAAACTTACAGCCTCACTCTGGATCTCAAGCAAATCAGGGAGCTTTTCTTGCATTATTGGATCCTGGTGACAAGATTATGGGTTTATCACTAAAATCTGGAGGACATTTAACTCATGGAGCCAAAATAAACTTTTCTGGAAAATTTTACAACGTCTCCAGCTACCAGTTGGATAAGGAAAGTGACCTGCTAGATTATAATTTAATAGAGGATTCAGCCAAAAAACACAAGCCGAAATTAATTATTGCTGGATTTTCAGCATATTCTCGCAAAATTGATTTTTCTGCCTTTAAAGAAATTTGTAACAAGATTGGAGCATATTTATTGGCAGATATTGCTCATATTTCTGGTTTAGTAGCATCTAATTATCATCAAAACCCTTCACAATACGCAGATATAATAACCTCAACTACTCATAAGACATTAAGGGGGGCAAGAGGAGGAATTATTTTATCAAATAACAAGGATATAATGAAAAAAGTAGATAGAGCAATCTTTCCTGGAATACAAGGAGGACCTCTACTACATGCAGTAGCGGCAAAGGCTGTTTCTTTTAAAGAGGCATTATCTGATAGTTTCAAGCACTATATCAAACAAGTACTCATAAATGCTAAAATATTGGCACAAACAATCCAAAATAGAGGATATAAAATTTTAACAAATGGAACAGATACCCATATTGTAGTTATTGATCTTGTAACAAAAGGGCTTCAAGGAAATATAACATCACATGAGCTGGAAAAATTAGGAATAATTACAAATGCTAACTTAATACCGCAAGACCCCTTACCTGCAAATATAACTTCAGGTATACGTTTAGGAACAGCCTTTTGTACTTCCATAGGCTTTAAAGAAAAAGAATTTTCTATAATAGGAAACATAATATGCGATGTACTAGATCAAATACAAATAGCTCCCATAGACACAAATACATCTTTAAAAAATAAAATAAAGGAACAAGTGAAAATTTTCACCTCAAACACAACTATTCCAAGACTGTCATACCATCAATAATAAAGTATCGTCTGGGGCTATTTTGTAGACCTAAGATATATTAAAATCTTTGTCTTATAAATATAGAATATCTACTTATCGTAAAATTTTTTAAAAAATTGATAACTCATAGCTATCAGATAAGAATTATGAAAATCAGATACTTGATAGAAAATTTCATCATTAGATAAATTAAAAATTTTTCCTCCGGAAGCATTAATAAGAGCATGTCCTGCTGCTATATCCCACTGCATGGTATCCCCAAATTTAGGGTATACATCAGCAACTCCAATAGCAATAAAGCACAATTTGATAGAACTAGGAATAATTTCTACATCATCTATTCTATATTCCTTAAGGTACTGAATAGTTTCTTGATTAAAATTTTTACTCCCAAGCACAGCAACAAATCTATCTTTTGTATTAATTTGACAAAATCCTTCCTGAATTTGTCTATTCTTTTCAAAACATATTTTCCTGTTGTGATCTGTGTAATACAGTTCTTTCGATATTGGTTTATATATAAAGCCAAGTCTTGGTTGTGAATTTATTATAAGAGCAATATTGATTGTAAAATTTTCTTTATTTAAAATAAAACTTTCCGTACCATCAATTGGATCTACTAACCAGAAAACATGCTCATATCTGCCTTGTACTAAATCCTTATATGGAAATTCTTCTGAGACAACCGGTATAGCAGGGCTTAATTGTTTTAATTTTTTATATATAAAGTCACTTATTAGTATATCTGCATTTGTAACGGGTGTCCTATCTTGCTTATATTTTGTATAAAGTTCTTTTTTCCTGGTTTGAATAGCAAGCTCACCTGCTTCCAATATGATCTCCTTTAAAAAGAGAAAATGTTCAGGATTTTTATAGTCCATTTATTCACCCACTTTATCAAAATTATTTATTTGTGTTGCAATAAAAGTGTTTAATAATAAAAATGCCACCGTCATAGGACCTACTGCACCAGGGCTTGGAGTCAAATATTGTACGTGATTTTGGACTTCAAAATCAACATCCCCCACAATTGAATTCTTGCCTCCAGAATCTACCTTATTACTACCAACATCTATCACTATAGAATCTTTCTTGAAATATTCTTTAGAGAAAAAATTTGCTCTACCTATAGCGCAAACAACAATGTCAGCATTTAAAGTAAAATTTTTTAAATCTTTTGTCTCAGAATGACATATAGTAACAGTTGATCCTTGCCTTAAAAAGAGCTCTAATAAAGGTTTTCCTATAAGGTTAGATCGATTAACAATTACAACGGATTTACCCTTCAAATCAATTCCACAAGATTTAATTAGTTCAATGCATCCTTGAGCAGTAGGAGAAATAAAACATTGATTACTACCATTAAAAAGTAATCCTAAATTAATAGGATGTAAACCATCAACATCCTTAGTAGCTTTTATAGCATTAATTAATCTTAATTTGTTAAATTTTGTAGGAATGGGAAGTTGAATTATAATTCCAGAGACCAACTTAGAATTATTACATTTTTGTATCTCCTCTAAAACAGAGTTTTCTGAATCTTTTTCTGAATAGTTTTTTATATCTACTTCTATTCCTATAGACTCAGCTTTTCGTTTTTTGACTTTTATGTATCTATTATTAGAGTCATAATTTCCTATGTTAAATATTACCAGTTTAGGTCTGATACTATGAGTCTTATAAAATTTATCCACTTTAGCCTTAATCTGCAGTAATACTTCATCACTTATTTTAAGTCCATTTATTATATTTGCTCTCACTTCATTCCTCACTTGTAGATTTATATCCTTAATTATATAATCAAGTTGTATTTCGTATAATATTAGGCTTTAAGAATTAACTCAAGAACTTAAATTTTCATTTAATAAATAATTTCTACACTGCAGAGTAAATTACTTTTATCAAAAAGTATTTTGACCCTGTTGATCTCATATAAACATTTAACTTAAACTTAATTCTAATTAATATTTGATTAAAATGATACAAAGTTATATAACTATAGTCCTAAAGTTTAAAGAATAACATATAGAAATTGAGCAATTTTGAGAAATGATAATAAAAACTATATTTCAAAACGTGAATAAAATCTTATTAAGCATAATTTTCGTTGTTATTTCGAGCTGTACAAATTTAAGTAATACAAAAAAAATCGATATAGAAAAAATTGATACAAAAAAAGATAAATCCTTAAAAGTAGCAGTATTTTTTGATACAAATTACGCTTCAAAAGAAACTGTAGAAAAATATTATAAATTATTGGTTACAGGTATTTCAAAAAAAAATAGTTATGGAGTTGTAGATTTGGTCTCATATGATTACAATATAGAGGAATTAGATGAAGCAATTGAAAATTTATCGATTTTAGGTTTAGATTTAATTATAATTGGTTTAGAAGATATTGAATACAACAAAAAAATTCTACAACTCACTAAAAATTCTCAAATATTAGTATTTACCGTATCTAGTAATCAAGATTTTGCATCAAATAGATGCTACGTATTTGGAGTAAATGAATTTAAGTCTGCAGAAGCAATTTTAGAATATTATATCTCTAATAATTTTGATAATTACTTATTCTTACTTCCTAATACACAAAGCTCCTTAGAATTATCTCAAAAACTAAAGTCAGAACTTAAAAATAATGATCTCGCCCTTAACAAGGTAGTATATTATACTATGGAAAATATAAATAAAGCTATAAGATCCATTTCCCTTAAAGTAGACGAGATCAATGAAGTAGATTCTAACCTCACAAAACCTATCTTATTTATCTTAGCAGATTACTCAGAATTCATGAAAATCTTTGATACAGCTCTCATGTTCGGTCTTGACAAAAAAGCTACTATCTCTAGTATATATACCTCAGATATTGAGTATCCTAAAAATATTTCCTACAGTTTTTCAGGATTTAAAGAACTCTATAATAGAAGCATTTTAGAACAATTCTCAGATCTTAAAATTGAGTCATTAAATTATAAAGATGCACTTTTTTATGATTTGGGACTCGTAATAGGGTTACAAATTGAAAACATAATGTCCTATATTGAGAAATCTAAATCTTTAAATATTAATAACGAAGAATTTCAAGGCCTTATAGGGCCCATTATGTTTAAAGATAACACCTTGGTAAGAAATTTTGATATTATACAAAAACACAATAATAAATATCAAGTTTTAACCAAAAAAAATTGATTATAAGAAATAACTTAGCAATAATAAATTGTTATTATAAAGATTTATATAGGCTGATATTAATATGAGACATTTTGATTTATTTGTAATAGGTTCTGGTCCTGCGGGTTATAGTGCTGCTATAAGAGCTGCTCAATTAGGTATGAATGTAGGCTCTGCAGATCACTACCCCGCACTTGGAGGTACTTGTTTAAATGTAGGATGCATTCCTTCTAAAACTCTATTAAATTTTTCTCACAAATACTACGAGACAAAAAATTTATCTAATATAGGTATTGAAGGAAATAATACACTTAACGCAGAGAAGATGTTTTCTGCAAAAGATAAAATTATTTCAGATCTATCCAAAGGAATCTCCTCTCTTTTTCGTAAAAATAAGGTTCATCACTTCACAGCAAAGGCTCAAATATTAGATCAAAACACCATAGAGCTAGAAGGAGAAAAAGTAAATGAAAAAATAACAACTAAAAATATTTTAATAGCAACTGGTTCAAAAGTAAGAAAAATACAAGATATTGACTATGATAAAGATTTTATCTTGTCTTCAACTGAGTTATTATCTCTTAATTCAGTGCCAAAAGAATTAGTCATAATAGGTGGGGGGTATATTGGTCTTGAATTAGGTTCTGTTTTTAACTGGTTAGGATCTAAAATTACAATTGTAGAATATGAAAAACAGCTTCTGCCATCCTTAGATAAGGATGTAAGAACAGTATTAGTAAAAAATTTGCAAAGTCAAGGTATTGTATTTTTATTAGATACAGCATTAAAGAACATAAAAATAGAAAATAATTTAGCATATTCACATTTGATAGAAAATGCTACAAATAAACAAATCCAGTTGAAGTCAAATAAAGTTCTAATTTCAGTCGGAAGAAAGAGCAATACAGAATTTCTAAAAAAAAGCAGTTTAAATATAGAACTAGATAATTTTGGATCTATTAAAGTTAATCAAAATTATCAAACAAATTACTCGAATATATATGCCGTAGGAGATGCTATAAAAGGTCCTATGCTAGCTCACAAAGCCGAAGAAGAGGCTATATACGCAGTGGATTTTATGAATAAAAAATATGCTCATATAGATTATAATTTAATTCCAAGTGTTATATATACTCATCCAGAAGTTGCATCTATAGGACGCAATGAGTCTCAATTACTTTCAGAAGGAATAAAATATAAGATAGGCAAATTTCCTTTCATAGCAAATAGTAAGGCTCACAGTGCTCTTAGTAAAGAAGGATTTGTCAAAATTTTGGCTCATGCAGAAAATGATAGAATATTAGGAGCTCAAATAATAGGACTTGAAGCTGGCACTTTAATAGCAGAAATTGCTGCCTATATGCAATTTGGCGGCTCTTCTGAGGATATTGCACGCACAATTCATGCTCATCCAAGCCTAAATGAAGCAATAAAGGAGGCAGCCCTTGATGTAGAAAAATTATCTATAAATTACTAAACCTTAAGATATTCTTAATTCATTGTAAAATGATGACATCTTGAAATTTATTGTTTTTTACTTAGGAAGAAAATTTCTTATTAGCTTTAGGGTTTGCAATAATGTTTTAGTGTCGTTTGATGGCAGATATAATATAATATATTTTGGTAAGTTTAGTTATGCAAAAAAAATTGGCTCTAGTGACTGGAGGGGTTAGAGGTATAGGATTTGGAGTTTCTCTAGCCCTGCAGAAGGCAGGATATGACGTTGTTGCATCTTATTTTAATAGTGATAAAATTGCAAGTCAAATGTCTGAAAAATATAATATTGGAGTTGTTAAATTTGATGTTTCGGATTATCAGGCATGTAGGGAGCATGTATTATCCATAGAGCAAAAATATAATAATCATATATCTGTCTTGGTTAATAATGCAGGTATTGTTATGGATTCTATGATGCATAAGATGAGTGCTGATCAGTGGAAAAAAGTCATAGATGTAAATTTAAATTCTTGCTTTAATATCTCGAGTCTTGTAGTTAGTAACATGAGAAAATTTCAATATGGTCGTATTGTAAATATTGCATCAGTTAACGCTTTGTCAGGACAATTAGGACAGACTAATTATTCTGCGTCAAAGGCTGCTATTATAGGTTTTACAAGGGCTCTTGCTTTAGAATCAGCTTCTAAAAATATTACTGTTAATGCAGTGGCTCCAGGATACATAGACACAGAAATGACAAGTACTATGAATCAAGACGTACTAGAAAAAATTATCCAAAATATTCCTATGCGTAGATTAGGAAAGGTAGAGGAAATAGCTAACGCAGTTTTATTCCTAGTATCTGAAGGATCTAATTTTATTACAGGTCATACTCTGTCTGTTAATGGAGGACAATATTTTAACTAGCTCTCTTATAACTGAGCTAGCTTTAGCAAGAAAGCGCTGCGCACCCCTCCTACCCTTCAGTCCCTGCCCTTTAGTCCCTGCCCTTTAGTCCCTGATATATAAGGTTTAGAGTTATACAATTATCTAAAAAAATAATACGAAAACCCAAACTATAGCTATAAGTAATAGAGATACTAAAATCAAAATATGATGAAAAGCAAAGAGCTATCCAAAACAAAATAAAGGATATAGCGTCTAGTTTTGTAGATAAGCTAAAAAACAAGAGACACAGGAAAGAAAATATTGAAAATAAATAAATTTTTTGCATGTTCCAAGGCCTATGACCATACTAGGAACGAAAAACTAGGTTTAAAAAATAGACACGTAAGAAGTGTATATACGCAGAATCAATGCAGCAGCAAGAGTAATAATAATAAATCACAAGTATGCGTAGTACTTTGCTAATTGAAGCCTGACTCTCAAAAGAGATCCTTTGATCAGGATATTAGAAGCTACTCACTTTATGGGTACAATTTAGGGTAGAAAGTAACCACTGCTCTTATGCAACACATCCCAGTGAGATAAAAACGTCTTACTGAGTCCTAGTTATTTTATGATATTAGAAACTCATCTAATCAAAGTACGTGTACTATTCTACGGGATCTGGTTTTAGAGAAAGAAACTTTTCCAGCAATTAAAGAAAACAGAGTATGATCCTTCCCCATGCCAACATTTTTACCTGGGAAAAATTTTGTACCCCTCTGCCTTATTAATATGTTCCCTCCCAGGACCACTTGCCCATCATATTTTTTAAGTCCAAGCCTCCGACCTGCGGAATCTCGACCATTCCTAGAACTACCACCTGCTTTCTTAGTTGCCATTCCCTTTTACCTAAATATTATATTACTTTACAGCCTAACACCTGGAGCTGCGTTAACAATTGTCTATGCCCATATTTACGTCTATAATTTTTACGTCTTTTTTTCTTAAAAACAATAATTTTATCATCTTTGAAATGCTTTACAACCTTGCAAGACACAAGAGTTTTATCAAGAATTTTTTGATCAATAATCACCTTCTTATCTTCTCCAGAAAAAAATAATACCTTCCCAAGATCTACTATCTCACCCTCAGAGAGGTTACTAATTTTCTCTACATTAATAATGCTTCCTTCAGAAACATTATATTGCTTTCCCCCGCATTGAAAAACTGCAAACATACAAACCAATATATATTTAATTCCGTAATATTTTTAGAAAAGTGAATACGTGCAAAAATCTGAGAAAATCATATAAGAACACATATCGTATATCTCCTCCTTATATCTTCTTCTATATTTTTATATCTAATACTATTTTCTGGAATATTTCTTTACACAAACACACACAAAATATAAAGAATATATCCTAATAAGTCAAGAGTAATGATATTTTGCTGTAGGTACTAAATCCATTTATTTACTTTTTAGATATCTAGCAACTTCAAGAGCAGCATAACTAATAATAGAATTAGCTCCTGCTCTTTTCATACAGGTTAATGATTCCAATATTGATGTACTCCAGTCTATAGAGTTTGCAAGAGAAGCGAACTTAATCATAGCATATTCTCCACTCACTTGATAGGCAATAGTATGTACATTAAATTTACTCTTTACCTTATATACCATGTCTAGATAAGACATTGCGGGCTTTACTATTATAGCATCTGCTCCTTCATTGAGGTCATATTCTACTTTTTTTAAAGCATCTTGTGTATTTCTTGTATCTAATTGATATGTACTTTTAGATAAATATTGAGACCTATTAGATTTTATTGCCTCCCTGAAAGGAGCATAGTAATTTGAAGCATATTTGACCGCATAAGAAAATATATTTGCGTTTAAAAATTTTTCTTTCTCCAGAAGTTCCCGTATAATCCTTACCCTTCCGTCCATCATATCTGATGGAGCCACTACATCTGCTCCCGAGTTAACAAGGCTTAATGCCTGATTAGCTAAAATACTGATTGTTAAATCATTATCAACAACATTATCTACCAAAATACCATCATGACCACTCAATGTATAAGGATCAAGAGCTACATCACAGATAATACCAATAGAAGAACCGAATAATTTCTTTATCTGCTTTACTGCTCTGCAAATAAGATTATTTTCATTGCAGGATTCTTTTGCAAAATTATCCTTTAAATTTTGTTCTATGCTAGGAAAAATCATAATAGCATTTATGTCTAAAGATATAGCTTCTTCTACTATTTTTACTAAATAGTCAATAGACACCCTGTAGACTCCAGGAAGAGTTCTTATCTCTTCTTTCATTTTACGTCCCTCAATCAAAAATACTGGTAGAATTAGATTCTGTACTTGAAGGGAGGTTTCTGCATTTAAAGACCTTATCCAAGGAGCATGTTTATTATGTCTTAATCTTTTAAATTTCATATTTTAACCCTTTTTAGTCTTTGTATACAAAAATTTACTCCCAGAAATTAATAAGTAAATCATAGCATTAACTAATACTAATATTGCTATATAAGGCTCCTCAAGTACAAATTTTGTAGTAAGAATTGTGATAATATTAGACACTAAGACTATAAGTAAGGATCCAAATAACATCTGAATAGGCGAGTGAGAGATTAGTCTTGAAGACATGGAAGGTATTAAAACTAAACTTGTAATAAAAAATGATCCTACAATTTTTGCCAAAATTACTATAGAAAGAGATAAAATAAGTAAGAGGGATCCATCCCATATAACAGATTTAATACCTAAAGATTTTGCTATATCCTCATTTAAAGACAAAGCAAGCAATTTGTTATATGCAAAAATAAAAAAAATACAATTAATAATAAAAATAATTCCTAACCTAATTAAATCCTCTTGTGTAGAAGAAGAAATATTACCAAATATAATATTTGTTAATGTGACTTTTATTTTAAAATAATAAGATAAAATAAGAGCAACGGATATCATGATACTAGAAATTAAAGCAGAAGAAGTGTTTTTATCAGAGTAATTTTGTACAAAAAAAGTTAAGAATAAAAATAACCCTATAACAAAAATCCAACTATAGATTATAGGCATTTTTTCTATCATAGCTAAGGTAACTACTAATATACTAGCATGAGCAAAGCTATCGGTAAAAAAAATATATTTTCTCCATAAAACAAAACATCCAAGAAATGCTAAAATGAAGCCGCTTAGCATTGATACTAAATATATTATGTCCATATTATGATTATTAGAAATAATTGTAATGTTTTTTAATGAGTATGATCATGATTATGTATATATATACCTATTTCAGATACAGCATTCGTAAAATCAGATCTAATATTGAGGTCAGAAGGTTTACCGCTACAGCAAATATGTTGATTTAAACATATTACCTGGTCAGAATTTTTCATCACTGAAAATAAGTCATGAGAAATCATAAAAATTGCACTCTTATTTTTAAGGATATAATTTTTTAAAATTTTATAAAGTAGTTGTTGAGATTTTAAATCTAAATACTGTATAGGTTCATCTAGCACTATTAGATCTGCGTCTCTTAGTAGGGTTGCGATAAGGAATATTTTTTGTAACTCTCCTCCTGATAGCTCAGAAATATCTAAATTTTGTAACTGATCAAAATCAACAAATTCTTCTAAGTAATCTATTTGACTCAAATCTATTTTTTCATTTTGAGAGATAAGTTTGATTAATTTTATAACTTTCATAGGAAAATGAAATCTCAAATTGATTTTTTGAGGAAGATAATTTATTTTTAGCTTAAATTTACTAATAACTCTACCACTATAATTGGAGTCAAGACCTGCAATTATTCTAGCAACACTTGTTTTTCCAGAACCATTTTGTCCAATTAATGTAATTATTTGACTTTGAAAAAGTTTAAAATTAATATCCTCCAATATCGTTTTACCATTATAGTACTTATTAACCTTAATAACTTCTAGTAAGGGAAATTTTTGCATATTTACTTGAAATGTTAATAAATAAGTTCTACATTGCTAATATATGTTCTTTTTACTAAAAACTTTATACAGTAATGCCTGATAAAAATATATCAAATTTTGATATGAATCAATTCAAATAATTGTTGAAAATAAATAATGCAAAACTTCCTTTATAAATTTAAGTTTCCATTTCTAAATTTAGGTATTTTATAAGTTATAAATGTCTTTAAAATCTTTAAACATTTCAGAGCAATTTCTTGTTAAGAGCGCTTCTTATGTATCTATTTTTGTGTCTTTTCTGATGTTGTGTATGAAGACATATGGATGGATTATGAGTGATGCTCAGTCATTACTATCATCATTTATAGATTCTATGTTTGATATGATCTCCTCTATTATAAATATGGTTGCAATTAACATATCTTTCTTACCTCCTAATGATGAATACAGATTTGGACGAGAAAAATATCAAGATTTAGCAATTTTTTCTCAATCTATTTTATTTATTGTTTCATGCTTTATTTCTATTTTTGCTGCATGTAAAAGTCTCTATTTTAGAGAGGTAGTAACTAATGTAGATGTTGGTGTTGATGTTATGTTGCTCTCAACTCTTGCAACTTTTATGTTAGTGCTATACCAACAATATGTTATATATAAAACAAAATCTAAAATAATTACTTTAGATAAAATACATTATCTTTCTGATCTTTTAACAAATATTTTTATTATAGCTTCTCTATATTTAAGCCAATATATATGGTTCTTGGATGCAGTAGCTGCAATTTGTGTTAGCTGCTATATAATGTATTTTACTTATGAACTTTTTATAAGTTCAGTTACAAATCTTATTGATAAAGAGTTTCCTAAAGAAGAAAAGCAAAAAATATTAAAAGTTATAGCAACATATCCTATAATAGAAGGAATTCATGAGCTCAAAACACGATATGGAGGAAATAAACCTTTTATTCAATTCCATATTGAAATGGATGGAAAAATGTCTCTACAAGACGCACATGAAGTGGCCGCAAGCGTTTCCAAGGACCTTAAAAAGATTTTTCCTTCTGCAGACATAATAATTCACGAAGATCCAGTATGTAGTACAAAAATCGTCAAATTTAGAGAACAAATATAAAATATATTTAACACTACTACTTAGTTTTATGTCTACTGAGAAACAGTTTTTTTAAATTTTTCTCAGAATTTCTGTATAATCATAAATATATATTTATGCTAAATTCAGCCACTGATGATTTTATGAGACAGGCACTCCTAGAAGCAAAAAGAGCTTTTGATAAAAAGGAAGTCCCTATAGGATGTGTTATTCATGACGAAAAAAAAAATGTCTTATCTAAAGCTCATAATTTAGTCGAAACATATAATAATCCCATAATGCACGCAGAAATGATAGCAATATTCAAAGCTCTGAGAAAAACTAAAAGTAAATATCTTACTAATTGTAGTATCTATATTACTCTAGAACCATGCCTTATGTGTTGTGAGGCAATTTTTAGATCTAGAGTAGCTAAAATATACTACGCAGCTCCAGATACAAAATTTGGAGGTCTTGAGAGTAATAAAAATATGTCTAGTACAATCTACCACAAGATTAAAAATACTGAAATATATTCAGGAATTTTAGAAAAAAATTCTGTCGCATTGCTGAAGAAATTTTTTTTTACTCTCAGACAAGATAAAAAATTTAATATGATATAGTTCTCTGTCACTTGTAAAGTTATTTAAAATATATGACGTTTATTATAGGTCTTGTAATACTTCTCGTATCTATTGTAGCGGGTTATGTATCTGCTAATGGAGATTTAATATTATTATGGCAACCAAGTGAATTTGTTATAATACTAGGGGCTGGAGTTGCAGGAGTTTTTGTATCAAATCCTCTAAGATATATTGTAATTTCTCTGAAATCATTAAAATTTTTGGTACGAGGTTCTCCTTACACAAAAACAGATATTCTAAAATTCTTAAAATTTTTCTTTGATGTATTAAATTTAATAAAAAAAGATGGGCTATTATCTGTAGAAAAACATATAGAAGATCCGGAATCTAGTGTATTATTTCAAGAATTAAGCTTTATAAAGGATGAAAAAGCAAAAAATTTTATTATAGATAATTTCAGGCTTATGATTATGGGGGTAGAAAATAAATATAATTTTGAAGAAATATTAGATTATGAGCTAGAAAGATTTAAAGAAGAGGTAGGAATTCCTAACAAAGTTTTTTCATCTTTATCTGATGCTCTTCCTGCTCTTGGAATAATTGCGGCTGTTCTTGGAGTTATTATTACTATGAAAAGCGTAGCAGAGCCTCCGGAAGTCCTAGGAGGCTTGATAGCTGCTGCATTGGTAGGTACTTTTGCCGGAATATTTTTTTCTTACGGATTATTTGGACCTATATCTGAATTCTTAGCAAAATATTCAAAATATGAAATAATGATTATAAATACTACTAAAATAGGTATTTTAACATATTTTGATGGATATCCACCTATAATAGTAGTAGAAATTATAAGAAAATCTATAGCTTATAAATTCCGTCCTTCTTTTTCTGAGCTTGAAGAATATCTTACGAATCCACAGTAATGTGTTTACTTAATTCAATATTGTACTAATTGATTGCAAAATGCCTAAAACAAAACCTCAAATAAGAAAAGTCAAAAAATACTACACTCACGAGGGAGGAGGAGGATCTCACGGTAATTGGAAAATTGCCTATGCTGATTTTGTTACAGCTATGATGGCTTTCTTCTTGCTTATGTGGTTGATTAGTATTTCAAGTGAGGAAACTCTTCAAGGATTATCTGAATATTTTTCGAAAAATAAAAAAAGTGAGAATTCTAGTAATATAGGTATTAATGAATCTAAAAATTTACTAAATAGTGAAAAAAAGAAAATTTTTCAATTAAATGAATATGATAATCTCTTAAAAGATCAGAGTCTTACTAATTTAGATAAAGAAAACTTTAAGAATATTATTCAAGATCTACTAAAAAATGAATATATAAAAGCAAATCAAGATAGTATTTTTTTAGATATAACTTCTCAAGGATTAAGGATACAAATTACAGATTCTAATAATAGACCTATGTTTAAACCTAATTCAGATAAAATGTTTCCTTACATGGAGAAAATTTTATTCAATTTATCAGATATCTTATCTAAGAAAAATAATTTTTTGAGTATAGAGGGACATACTAGAAAGTTAAAAAAAAATGATGTGAATCCTCATATTGATGTATGGAAATTATCTTCCAGCAGAGCAAATGAAGTGAGAAAATATTTTGCGGAAACTTCTTCTCAAATGTCAGAAAAAATTCTACAAATTTCTGGAAATGCAGATACAGATCCATTAATGAAAGAGGACCCATATAGTGAAAAAAATATAAGAATTTCTTTAATAGTTTTAAATCAAAAATTTTTAAGATCTAAATATAAAACTATACCTTCTAATTTTTTACTTTCTAAATAATATTTATGCATACAAAAAAAAATTTTTCTTATTATCCACAAAAAAATTCTCTTTCGAGTAAAGTAGAAGAGCTAGTAGTCTTTTTACACGGTTTAGGATCTGATGGGAACGATCTCATAACCCTTGTACCTTTTTTTCAGACTCATTTTCCAAATACATATTATATAGCTCCTAACGGGATTGAGGCTTATGATATGGCTGCTTTTGGAAGACAGTGGTACAGTTGTCTTGATAGATCTGAAAAAAAAATGAAACAACTACTTGAAGCCAATATTAACATAATTTATCAACTAATAAATATAAAGCAACGAGAATTATCTCTTACTAACAAGGAAACCGTTATCATAGGATTTTCACAAGGAGGAATAGTAGGAAACTATCTTACCCTTATTCAAAATAATGAAACTCCGTTTAAGGCTATGATTAGCCTTTCCTCAAAAATATTTGTACCAGATGTTATTTTGAATAAAAATACTCCATTTTGTTTAATTCATGGAGAAGAGGATGAGATACTACCAGTGAACTCACTAGAGCATATATCAGACGTTCTTACTCAAAATAATATCAAATTTTCTAAATATATTTTAAAAAATTTGGCTCACTCTATAGATACAAGAGGAGTAGAATATATTATTAATTTTTTAAAAAATTTAAATTCGAACTGATTCTAAAATGAGATAGATATTTGCAGTGATAGGATTTTTATCCAAATTGTTCTTTTGAGTTTAAAAATTTTGTGCTAGACTAGCCGGGTACTATGATTGTGCAGTTGCAGGTAATTTTAGGAAAAATTTCCTGAGGAAAGTCCGGACTCTAAATAGACGTAGTGCTGGATAACGTCCAGTGGGTGTCAAGCCTAAGGCAAGTGCAACAGAAAATATACCGCCTAATTTTTAGGTAAGGGTGAAATGGTGCGGTAAGAGCGCACCTGGTTTGTGGTGACATAAACTGTATTTGTAAACCCCACTAAGAGCAAGACCAAAGAGCGTCTAAAAATTTTACTCTATTTTACTCTATATAGAAGTAGAAATTTTTCTAGTTGTCTATTATTAGTGATGCGGGTGGGTCGCTTGAGGTAATTAGTAATAATTATCCCAGATAAATAACTGCAATGACTCCTCTTGGAGTTGAACAGAATCCGGCTTATAGATCATAGTACAAAATATATTAGGCTAAGAAAATTTATAAAAAGAGTCCTGAGCAAACTAGATACAGAGAAGTTTAAATACCTAAATGGACATCTTATTAATATGCAACTAAACAGCTCTTTTTATTGTTTTACGTATTTTTTTACAGTGTTTGTTACGATTGTAAGAGACGTCTTATTAGTTCCTCTACTCCAAGCTCTGATATGTAAAAAGAGAACATATCTTTGTGAGAACTAATTAAACTTATGCCTTCTGTAATTATGTCAATAATTTTATAGTTCTCATTCTTAAAATGCAGAATATAATCCATACTTAGAGCAAAATCTATAGTTTTTTCTAGCTCAGTTTTAACAACAAAAAAATCCTTTTTGATAAAATGTACGTTTTGCACGTGAACCTTTTCTCCTTTGTACATAAGCGTGTACTTATAATATACAGAAGATAAGAAATATGCATAGGCTTCTCTTAATTTTGTAAAGTTTTTATTAAAAATATCATTTTTGTTAATATCTCTTACAATATAACTAAACATCCAATCAATATCAAAATTTTCTATTACAATACTTTCAATACATGCAAATTTTTCTTGCTCAGAAAGACTTTTGTTCTGTAATAAGTTGTATCCCTGATCTAAAAGTCTTTGAATATATAAATAAAGCTCTAAATTTTCAGTCTCTTTACAAAAAGATAATTCTGTTTTATTCAGAACGATAATAAATAATAAATTAAGGCACCATTTTTTCAATTTCATACTAAATCCACTATTGTTTAATATATTCACTAAATTTTTTTTCCAAGTCTATAAATCAAATAGACTGCTGGCACAATTATACATGTGCCAATGATTAAATAAATGTCCAACACCTCATGAAATATACCAGAAGATAATATAGCAGAAAACACAAACTCAAAATACCTATATGGAGCCAAAACATTAAGATCACTAAGTGAAAATGCCTTTAAAAGGAAAAATAAAATTAGATTCGCATTTATTCCTAGAATAATAAACAAAATAATATCCTTTAAACCAGGTGCAGTCCAAAATTTTAGTGCAAAAAAAAATGAAATTATTGTAACAAATAAAGATGAGAAAAACATCATATTTAGATTAGTTTCTACATTAATGAGTTTTTTATTTATAATGTCAAGAATGGAGAAAAATATTACAGACCCAAAGGCAACTATAACAAGAAATTCAAACCTAAGAAAATAAGGATTTAATAAAATCACAAGCCCTATAAATACCACTATAGTCAACACCCATCTGACCAAGTGTATTTTTTCTTTTAAAAAGACAAAACTAAAAATAAGAGTAAATATAGGTATAGTAAAACTTACAACAGTAGCCGTTGTGAGGTTTAATATTTTCAAAGACCAATTCCAACTAACTATAGCCAAAAAAAGTAATATTCCTCTTATTAGATGCACAATTATATTATTACTTTTTAAAGTACTAATTCCATCCCTTATAATGAAAGGAATCAAGAATAATATACTAAAAAAGAACCTAAAAAACGTAATTTCAAAACTTCCGATAGTTGTAACCAAAATCTTAGCGATTAAGTCATTACAAGCACTCACAAATAAGCTTAAAAGAAACCAAAAAATGCTCATTTTAAAGGTTGTACGTTCTAAATATGTTTTTCTTATTTTAATCATTAGTTAAAATATGAGTTATAGACCAAGTTTTAAATCGATTAAAGCATTATAAAACTTTTTGATTTAAAATAATACTTAAAATAATACCCATTTAGAAGGTTTTATTTTTACAAATGTTTTTATTGAAAGCCAAAATTTTTATGAACATAATTACCGTTATGTTATAAACTCCACTAAGAAATATTTTTTGTAAATTTTTATATTAAATGTATTTAGTTTTCTCTAAATACATTTTAGAATTTACACATAGTATTCAATATTTTTCACTAATTTAATCGTAAAAAAAATGCAAAATATAATGTTTGATTTCTTTAAATCTTTTACTTCTACGAACCCTAATTTACAAGGAGCTTTTGATATTAATAATTTGAATAACATTGATTATAATAAGGTCACGGAGATGACAAAATCTAATATAGACAATTTTACCAAGATAAGTAAAACATCTACTGAAAAAGTACAGTCAAGTATGAAAAATTGTGTTGACTCGTTTCAAAAAAATTCTAACGAAACATTTAATAGAAATAAGGAAGCAGTTCTATCTGGTGATTCACAAAAATTATTTGAATCGCAAAAGGATTATATTAAGTCTAATGTAGAGTCTAATCTTGATTGTATAAGTACTATTTTAGGTGTTTATTCAACAACAGCTCTGAATCTATTAGATAGTTTTAAAAATACTTATGTGGAAGGTGTGGAATCTTTATTTTCTCCTATGGCGAAACAAGAGACAAAATGAAGTATTAGAAGATAATAGGCTCTTAAGTCTTTATTTTGCAAGAATGCTTTAGTACTTAGCAGGCAAAACCTTCTCAGTAAAAAATTACATAGTAACAATTAATAAAGAGAAGACCTTGCCGTTTTTTAATATATCGTATCTGATTCCTTGTATTACTTACGGCACTAGTATTTTACCGATAGTTTTACTTGGACTCTTTAAGTTTTTATCAAGCGTCTCTATATGCTTTAATAATTTTTATTTTCTAAATAAAAAGATTTATATATAAGATTTATATATAAAAATGCCTTGAAAGTCTTTGAAGGCAAAGTTTACAGTATTTTGTTCTGACAATTAAAAGAGATCAGATTAAAAAATTTATCCAAATTGTCTCCAAGGTCACATGTCTCAGATAGTCCAAGTGTAAGAGGTACCTTGTCGATGATAGGTATATTATACTTAGATGATATTTGATCTGCGCTATTTCCAGAAAAGATCTTCACTTCTTTCTTTGTATTATCTAAAAAGTAGCTCATATTTTCTATTACACCCCGTATCTCCAAATTAAATTTTCGATATAAATCTATAGTTCTAGAAACGTTTATCTCTGAAATTTTCTGAGGTGTAGTAATAAGTATAGCAAAATCTATTTCATAATTTTGTAATAAACTAAGATGTATGTCACCCGTTCCAGGAGGAGTATCAATTATCATATAATCCAAGTTTTCTTTCCATAAGGACCCAAGCAAGAGCTGGTGTAGAGCTTTATTGACAATAGGAGCCCTTAATGCTACAGAACTATCTTCGATTAAAAAACCTATAGAATTTAAATATACTCCTTTTGAATATGGAGGTATCATTTTTTTTGTATTTATATCTATTTTAGGTGTCTCTTTCATATTAAAAATGCTTGGAATAGAGGGACCATAAATATCTGCATCCAAGATTGCTACGCTTTTACCAAATTTTTTTGATAATTTTTGTCCTATTAAAGCACTCATAGTAGATTTACCTACGCCACCTTTGCAAGAAGAAATTAGAATAGTTTTTTTTGCTAATTTATATAATTTATTTTTTTGGTTTACTGTCTGATTTATAGGTCCATTTTCAGAGAGGCTATTACTTGTATCATTAGTGAATATAATTTTTATTATTCTTTCAGAGTGATTTTTTAACAACACTTGAAAAAGATATTTCTTAATCACATCAATTTTATCATAAAAATGCTTCTCTACCTTGAAAATAAGGTATATAAATCTCGAATTGATCTTAATGCTAAGTGAATTTTGATTCAAGCCATATAACTTATTTAGATCACTATTTTCAATAGTTTTGCGCATTTGTTCTTCAAGTAAATTTTTCATACTTGCAATTATACAGAAATTCAGATATCAATGATACTTAGAACAAGATAAAATATCAAATAATCAGTCTTAAATCATTATTTAGGCTTTTGTGTCCTGTATTAACAAGTTGTAATAGTTTATATATGTAGGTGTTTCGATTGATAGGTGCTTTGTTAATATTTGACAAATTTTAAAATTTAGTTATTTAAAATTAATTTATGAGTTTATGAGTTTTTTTAAAAATTTTGTAAGATCTCCTTGGGATGATCCTCCGGAAAAGAATATATTTAGCGTTTCTAAAAAAGGCAGTGACTTTTTTAACTTTAATCTTAATCAATACAACATGAATTATACCATAATTTATGGGTTGATAGTTATTTTGGTCTTGATTTGGCTGGCTTCTGGTTTTTACTCCATAAAAGAAGGATCTCAGGCTATAATTACAAGATTTGGAAAATTCAATAGGTTAGGTCTGCCTGGTTTGAATTACCATCTACCCGCTCCCTTAGAGAGCAAAATAGTAGCAGAAATTAATAGGTCACGAAGAATAGAGATAGGTTACAGGTCAAACGCTTTTAGTACACAACAAAATATTTTTAGTAATACAAGAAGAGTTGCAAGTAGTAATTACGAAAATAGTGGTGGAAATGATATTTTAAGTGAGAGTATTATGCTTACTGGAGATGAGAATATCATTGAATTAAATGCTGATGTAATGTGGCATATTAGCAACTTTAAAGATTATGTCTTTAATGTACGTGATCCCGATTCTACAGTAAAAGCTATAGCTGAAAGTGCTATAAGAGAAATTATAGGAAATAGTAATATTTCTTCTGTGTTATCCGACCGAAAGCAAGAAATTACAGAAAAAATTGAGCGACTAATTCAGTCAATGTTAGATCAATATAATATAGGTGTTGAATTAGAACAGGTACAATTACTCAAGGCAGAACCTCCAAAAGAGGTAATAAAATCATATCGGGATGTGCAAACGTCTAAAGCTGATAAGGAAAAAGAAATAAATCAAGCTCAATCATATAGTAATGACGTACTTCCTAAAGCAAGAGGTGAAGCTTCTAAAATTTTTCAGGAATCTGAAGCATATAAAGAACAAATAGTGCTAAGAGCCAAGGGAGAAGTAGCAAGATTTAATTCCATATATTCAGAATATATTAATTTTAAACAAATTACCAAAGATAGACTAGGACTTGAAATGATAAGTTCTGTACTTGAAAGGAGTAACATATATGTAATGGATACAAAAGGTCTCCTACCTCATATGGATATATTAAAGCAACTTGAGAATCGAAATAACAAATAACTAAAAATACAGAAAATTTGATGAAAAACTTATTTACAAACCCAATAAAGATATATGTAATTTCTGCTATAATTTTTATTATAATTTTTATTATAAGTGAGTCTGTTTTTATAGTTCAGGAAATTAGTAAAGCAGTAGTATTTCAGTTTGGAGAGGCTGTAAGGGTAATTCATACTCCTGGTTTAAGGTTTAAATTACCTTTTATACAAAATAAGGTACTGTTTGATGATAGGATATTAAATATCAACTTTGAAGCCAAAGAACTTACCGCTTCTGATGGTAAAAGAATTCTTGTTGATGCTTTTTTAAAATTTAAAATTTCTGACCCAGTAATTTTCTTTAAGACTGTTTTTAATCTACAAGGTATGGAAGTACGTTTAAATAGAATTATGGAATCTTCTATGCGTAAGATAATAGGAAAGGTTCCTTTAAATGCTCTCCTCTCAGAAAAACGAGCTAAGCTTATGAATGCTATAAAAGATAGTGTAGACTCAGAATCTAAGAATTTCGGTATTGAGATCATAGATGTTAGGATATTAAAATCAGACCTGCCCTCTGAGAATGCTTCTGCTATATACAGAAGAATGCAAACAGAAAGAGAAAAAGAAGCAAAACAAATACGAGCAGAAGGGGTAGAGGAAGGACAAAAAATAAGATCTAAAGCAGATAAGGAAGTAACTATACTTCTATCTAATGCATACATGGAGGCTCAAAAAATTAAAGCAGCTGGAGATCAAGAAGCTGCTAAAATTTATAATACTGCTTATAGTAAGGATCCAGAATTTTATGTTTTTTATAAAACTATTCTTGCCTATGAAACAGCATTTAAGGAAAATACATCATTTATTCTATCTCCTAAATCGAGTTTCTTAAAATATTTTAGATTGGATTAACTTAAAAAGAAAAAAAAAGATCTTAGCTTAAATTTATATGAAGAATCTTTCTGTAGCGAAGAATGGCATTGTTGTACTAAATTTTTATCAGTTCCACGAAATTAGAGATAAGAATTTATTGTTATACAGAACTTTATTTATAGCTAAAAGAAAATCTATAAAGGGGACTATATTAATAGCAGATGAGGGATTTAATGCTAGTATCTCTGGGTTACTTGAAGATGTAAATTCTCTATTAAATGAATTTATAATATATACTAAGAATAAACAAGTAAATTTAATATATAGCTATGTAGATACAAATCCTTTTGATAGGTTAAGAGTAAAGCTCAAAAATGAAATTGTTTCCTTAAAAGCAGGAATATTAGATGTAGTAAATAAAAAAGGAAAGTACATTTATCCTGAAAATTGGGATCAGTTTATTGAATTGGAAAATGTTTTAGTAATTGATGTAAGAAATAGCTATGAGTATGAATTAGGACATTTTAGAAAAAGCATTAATCCTAATGTTAACACTTTTGTTGAAATGAAGAATTGGGTTACTAAAAACCAAGACCTATTTAAATCAAAACAAATAGCAACTTATTGTACAGGTGGTATTAGATGTGAAAAATTTTCTGCTTATATTAATGAAAGATTTAAAAAAAATAATATTTACCAATTAAAAGGTGGAATACTTGGGTATCTACAAGAAAAACCTATCTTACATAAAAAAAGCTGTTCTCCTTGGAAGGGTAAATGTTTTGTGTTTGATAAAAGAATAAGTGTTTAAAAATTATAATATATCAAAATAAAACTACACCTAGATTTGGTTTATTAAGAGAAAGATAAGAGGTAAGTATCTAAAAAGATCTAAATTTTTCTAAAGACAATGGACGCATTTGTTCCCCCAAATCCAAAAGAATTAGAGAGAACATAAGACATATCTTTTTCTTGTACAACATGTGGAACAAGATTAATATTTGTAGATTCAGTTTTATCTAAATTCAAAGTAGGGGGTAATAAATTGTTATTTAAGGCTAATATAGTAAATATTGCCTCTACTGCTCCAGCAGCACCTAAGAGGTGTCCTGTCGAAGATTTAGTAGAAGACATAGCAATTTTGTCATTATCCTTAAATAGCTCCTGTACGGCATTTAACTCCACTACATCACCTACAGGTGTAGACGTACCATGAGCATTAATATAATCAATATCTACAAAAGAAATACCTGCGTCTTTTATGGAATTTAACATCGAAAGCTTGGCTCCCTCCCCATTAGGAGCGGTAATATGAAAAGCATCAGCACTAAGACCATAACCAACTATTTCTGCATAAACCTTAGCTCCTCTTTTTTTAGCTCTCTCATATTCTTCAAGTATAATAATACCCGCTCCCTCTCCTATAACAAAACCACTTCTATCAACATCCCAAGGTCTTGATGCGGCTTTAGGAGAATCATTAAATTTTGTAGTTAGTGCCTTAACAGAAATAAATCCAGCAACGCCCACAGGTGTAATAGGAGCTTCTGATGCTCCTACCACTACAACATCAGCACTTCCATATTGAATATTTCTATACCCCTCACCAATAGCATGAGTTCCACTAGCGCAAGCAGTAGCAATAGAACTATTAGGTCCAGTAAAACCATACTTAATAGCAATATGGCCTGAGGCTAAATTAATTAAGGAAGAAGGTATAAAATAAGGACTCACTCTTCCTCTAGAAGATTGGGATAATTTGATTGAGGTATTTTCAATAGTACCCAAACCACCAATTCCAGAACCAACAATAACGCCAATTCTTGAGGGATCAAATTTATCTTCAGTAACACCACTTTGAATAATAGCCTCTCTTGCTGCAACAAGTCCATAGCATATAAATGGGTCCATCCTAAGCAAGTCTTTGGCTCCAATCAATTCAGAGAAGTCAATTTTAGGAATAGAGCCTGCTATTTTACAATCATATTGTTCAGTATCAAAATAACTAATTTCCCTAACACCACTCCTACCTGCGATTAAATTATCCCAACTGTCATGAACACAGGTCCCTAAAGGATTCAGAGCTCCCATACCAGTAACAACAACCCTACGTGCACTCATTTCTCCTATTCAATACAGTAAAAATAACACCACAAAAAGAATTTTACTTCAATTTTGTATTCCCTGTTCTTTCTCTTTCAAATTAGATATATAAGCCACAGCATCCTTGATAGTAACAATATCTTTTGCAGCATCGTCTGGTATATTACATCCAAACTCTCCTTCAAAAGCCATAATAAGCTCCACTACGTCCAAACTATCTGCTCCAAGATCCTCTACGAATTTTGAATCAACAGATATTTTGCCTGCATCTATTTTTAAATTACTTGCGGCAATTTCTATAATTTTTTGTTCAATTTTTTCATTCATAATAGTCCTCTATTAAAAAATTTATTCATAACAATTGGTAATCGACATGATAAAAATCATATCTATACCATTAACATTCCTCCATTAATGTGAAACGTCTGACCCGTAATATAGGACGAGAAGGTACTAGCTAAAAAAGCAACTATTCCCGCAATATCGTCAGAAGTACCAAATTTTTTCTGAGGAATTTTTTTTAAAATATCTGACTTCTGTTCCTCACTTAAACTGTCTGTCATAGTAGATGATACAAACCCAGGAGCAACAGAGTTAACAGTAATACCTCGACCAGCCACCTCATAAGCAAGAGATTTACTCATACCAATAAGACCTGCCTTAGAAGCACAATAATTACTTTGTCCAGGATTTCCAGAAATTCCTACAACAGAAGTTATAGAAATAACACGTCCAAATCTTTTTGTCAGCATTTTTTTGATAGATTCTCTCATTAATATAAAATTTGCATATAAATTCACATTTATTACCCTACGAAAATCTTCATTTTTCATTCTAATCATCAAATTATCAAGAGTAATACCAGCATTGCATATAGTAACATCTAAATTTTCTATCCCAAGTACAAGATTAGCACATGCATCCTCATCATTTAAATCACACAACCTAATGTCATATCTATCACCTAAAGCTTTTCCAAGAGAGAGAAGTCTCCTCTCATTACTCCCACTTATATAAAGATTAGCTCCAAGTTTATGCAAAAGCCTAGCAATACCAGACCCAATAGTACCTCCCGCACCTGTTAATAATATATTATATCCCGATAAGTCAATCATTCTATATATCTCTTATTGTGATTCAATTTCTTCGCTTTTTGCTAAAGGCTGTAATTTTTCCTTACCTCCAAGTAATTGAGCTTTAATTTTAGACTCAAGCTCTTCCAATAAATCCTTGTGCTCTAATAAATAAAGCTTTACATTTTCTCTTCCTTGACCAATTTTGGTACCATTGTAAGAAAACCAAGAACCAGATTTATCAATTAGTCCAAGTTTAACCGCAAAATCAATAATTTCTCCCTCCTTCGAAATTCCCTTACCATAAAGAATATCAAATTCTACAACTTTAAAAGGAGGGGCAACCTTATTTTTTACTACCTTAACTCTAGTTTGATTGCCAATAAATTCTTCTTTATCCTTTATAGAACCTATTCTCCGAATATCCAACCTTACGGAGGAATAAAATTTCAAAGCATTTCCTCCAGTAGTAGTTTCAGGAGTGCCAAATATAACTCCTATCTTCATTCTTATCTGATTGATAAAGATTATAATAGAATTTGTTTTAGATATGGAAGCAGTAAGCTTTCTTAGTGCTTGACTCATTAATCTTGCTTGAAGACCTACATGAGAATCTCCCATCTCTCCTTCAATTTCAACTTTTGGAACAAGAGCAGCCACACTATCTATTATAATCAAATCAACAGACGAAGATCTGACTAGTGTATCTGCAATTTCTAGAGCTTGCTCACCGTTATCTGGTTGAGATAGTATCAAATCATTGATTTTTACCCCAAGATTTTTTGCATATACAGGATCAAGAGCGTGTTCTGCATCAATAAAGGCGCAGATCCCTCCTACTTTTTGAGCTTCTGCAATACTATGTAAAGCCAAGCTTGTCTTACCAGAACTTTCAGGTCCAAAAATTTCTATTATTCTACCTTTAGGAAATCCCCCTATCTCAAGTGCAATATCAAGACCTAGAGAACCAGTAGAGATAGAATCGATATTCATACCAGTTTTCTGACCAAGCCTCATCACAGAGCCTTTACCATAAACTTTTTCAATTTGGCTTAGGGCCGCATCTAGTGCATTTTGTTTATTCATTTTTCAATAATTAACCAAATTTTTTATATAATATTTATAAATAACTATAAATCAAAACAGAGTATTAAAACCAAAAACCCCTGGTAATTTTACTACTTTTATTCTCACAAATATACAACACTTTACAAAAAAATTATAAAAAATATATCTTACTGAAAATGACTTTTTTCACAAAAAATCTAATCTCGTTATTGTACAACATATTCAATTAACATTTAAACTTAACTAACTAACTAAAAACATAACACACCTAAGTGATAAAGCGTCTTCATAGAGACCCTCTTTATAGAAGAGCATTTTAATTATTTTACCAATCCAAGCAATAAAACTATAATACATTATCAAAATAAAACAATAAAAATCTTCAAGTAGCAAATTTTACAGAATCTAATCAAAGGCCACAGCTCCTAGATCAGCCTGAGCTACTAGGTGCTCTTGTACTTTAGCCATAGTCCTAAATTTCCACAAATTTCCTCTACGCATTAAAATTTTAGAATGTAGTTCTAATACGTCTCCTGGTTCCACTACTTTTCTAAATTTAGCACCATCAATGGACGTAAGTAAGACATTTGTTTTTTTTTCCAACAAAATTTCATTAGCTAAAATAGCTGATACCTGAGCTAAAGCTTCAACAATAAGCACTCCAGGCATAACGGCTCTACCCGGAAAGTGACCTACAAAAAAATTTTCATTAATAGATACGTTTTTAACTCCAACAATAAGCTCCTCTTGTAGTGAAATCTCTTTAACAAAATCCACGAAGACAAAGGGATATCTATGTGGGAGCTTAGCTAAAATTTTATTTACATCGATTATTTTTTTAGTCATTTTTTATCATATTTGAGTAACAATTTTGACTTATTCATCAACTAATTTTATAAAGAAATGTTTCTTCTTACCAAGTGATATCTTTAAAGTCTTATTTGGTTCAAAATGGTTTTTTTTTATGACAAATTTTGTATCCAAAATTAATTCATCGTTGATTTTTAGACCTTTTCCTAATATTAATTTTTTGGCTTCACTATACGAAGATAAAAATTTCATATCTTTGATCACTTTATAGAGAAAGAAATCATCTTTTAATTCTTGTGTTTTTATAGATAAATTTATTAAATCTTCAGGAAGTAATTTATCCTCAAAGATAATTTTGGAAACCTTAGACACTGAATTTGCAGCAGACACTCCGTGAACTAGTTTAGTTACATTAAAAGCAAGTTGTTTTTTTGCATAATTTATATCTTTTTTAGATGAAGTAACAAATTCATCTAATTCATTGTCGTTAAAATCGCAATATATTTTAGCAAATTTAACAACATCCCTATCATCAATATTTCTCCAATATTGATAAAATTTATAAGGGGAGAGCATATTATCGTCAATCCAAACAGCACCATCCTGACTTTTACCCATTTTCTCCCCGGACGATGTAGTCAAAAGAGGAACAGTAAGAGCATGTACTGTTTCCCCTGAAATTTTTTTGATCAACTCAATACCAGAAGTAATATTACCCCATTGATCATTTCCTCCAATCTGGAGCCTGCAATCGAATAAATCAAAAAGCTTATAAAAATCATAAGCTTGAAGTAACATATAATTAAACTCTAAAAACGTAAAATGCGACCTATTCTCAAGTCGAGACCTTACAGACTCCATAGTCAACATCTTATTAACAGAAAAAAATTTGCCATAATCTCTCAAAAAATCTAGATACCCAATATCTTCCCACCAACTACTATTATCAAGCAAAATAGCATCGCTTCTGCCAGAACCAAATTTAAGAAATTGTGCTAACGATTTTTTTATAGCCTCAGTATTCTTGGTAATTTGAGATAGAGATAATTCTTGTCTTGTTTGACGTTTTTCGCTTGGATCTCCTATCTTAGTAGTAGCTCCACCTATTACTAAAATGGGCTTATGACCATGTTTTTGAAATGCCCTCAAAACCATAATAGGAACCAAATTGCCTATATGTAATGATTCCGCAGTGCAATCAATCCCAAGATAAAGGCATATTTTTTTATCATTTAGGACTTGATCTAAATGCTTCTCATCCGAACACTGACTTATATATCCCCTATTTTTCAAAAAATTAATTAAAGAAAAACCCATAAATTAAGCCTCTATGAAACCCTAAAATATAATAATGCGTGTAATAAATTATCTATAATAATAATGATCTTTTTCTAATTCTTTGATTAAATGAGGATTTAAAAGAACAATACTGCAATTAATACTACATTTTGCGTTTTTTGTAAAGTTTAAATCCTTTTTCACTCTAGCTTTAGAGCCCTCTTTTTTATCAAGTCCTATTCTCTCAAGAAAGTCATCTGTTTCCTTTTTTAAGAATTTGACCCTTACTTTAGCAATCCCCTTTTTTTTAAATCCTAAAAGAGCAGCCGCACTCTCTGAGACATCCAAAATTCTATTCTTTTTATAAGGTCCACGATCATTAACAAGTAAAATCAAAGAATTTTTATTTTCTAAATTAGTAACCTCAATAATAGACGGTAGTGGAAGAGTAGGATGAGCAGCACTTAACATGTATTGATTATAAATATCTCCGTTTGCCGTGGCTTTGCCGTGAAAATTAGGTCCATACCAAGAAGCAAACCCTTCTTGAACAAAGTAATTTACCTTTCTAGGAGTATATTTTTTACCGTAAATTTTATAGGCCCTGCCTATCTTGTAGTGGCCTTTATACGTAAAATTATTTGGATCATATTTAGAAAGAGTTTTATAAAATCTATTTTTTGTAAATAGTTCCTCCTCTTTTGTATTGATATCGACATATCTGACGCCACAAGAAGTAAGAAAAATAAAAAAAATTAAGGTAAGAATTTTTGAATATTTGCTTTTTTCTACCACCATATAACACAAGATACTCACTTTATTTTCTTGGAATTTATTTGCTTTTCTTGATGTAACTCATTAACGCCTTTAATATAGAAAATATCGTTAAAATCATGGTGTAAATCATCTTGATTTACAATTCTCACGTAGGAGATAACGTTTCTTACATTCTTTGTATTTGCAGCAATATTTATTACTTTTAATAATTCTAGCTCATTTTCTGCTATACCAAATAAATAAACATTTTGTCTATAGGATAAAATGTTATAATTTGTAAAATTTTCTAAAGAACTAAAGAGAGTATTTGATTTAATAGAAGTGGTGATGAAACTATCTAAAATGTAGTCCGAAAATGAAAAACTATAACCCAAATCTTGTACTTGTAATTCATTAAATACAGTCCGAACACCTTCCACAGACCAAATAATCTTTAGAATTTTAATCATATCAACATAGCTATACACCCATCCCGTACATAAAATCCTCCCCTCCACAACTTGTATTTGAGTACCCACATAAGCATTCTTAATATCACTAAAAAGAAGCTTACGTTTGATCCTAAGAGAGATCATGGAGTCCTCTACAATATCCTTAGGAGGCTGATTTTTTGATAAAATAATTCCAGAAATTAAAACTCCACTCCCACCCAAAAAAAAGGGCACACAAGAAGTAAGACATAAAAAAATCAAAATGTGAAGAAATATTGTTATTCTAAACATCAAATAAAATAAAAAAATAAAATATTTTTTGATTAGTAAAAAAGTTTAAGTTAAAATTAAAACTAGGCAAACTCGAAATTAAAAAATAATCTATGCATTTTCAAATACTTATACTTAAGTTTTTAATTAATAAATTTTTAGGCTACAAAATATGATCCCACAATTTATTTCTGAAACATGGATTATTATAGGAATAATTTTTATTATATTAGAATATATTTTTTTTTCATCTATAAATTTTTTATTTTTTGCTTTAGGAGCCTTTTGTGTAGCAATATTAGTCAATAGTTATCAACTGTCTTATATGAATCAGTTTATAGTTGCTTGCTTTTTTACACTTATCTACGCAATAATGACGTTATATTTTTATAAAAAAAATCTTTCAAAAAAGAGTTTTAAAAATTCTTATAAAGATATAATTGGAAAAGAAGTTATAATTCAAAGTGAATATTTACCAGTTAATACTGTTGGACAATGCTTTTGGTCTGGTAGTACGTGGAATGTTAAAATGCTGGGAGAGCCTGCTAAAAAAGGTGATAAGGCATTTATAGTAAAAGTTGAGGGAAACATATTATATTGTTCAAAACCTCCTGTAACAAATGCAAAAGAAGATACTGAAAAAAACGATACAGAAAAAAATTAAAGGAAGTAAAAAAATATTGTACATAAATAATTAACTCTAAAAATGAAAATAAAAAAAGGTATTTTGTTGAATATTATTACTTTTGTTATATTATCATATTTTACTATGCATTTTTTGTATGGTAGGAGAGGTTTTTTTTCTTATTTAACTTTAAAAGAAGAATTAGTAGAAAAATATAATACTCTAAATGTTATAAGATCTTATAGACTAAAGGTAGAAAATAATGCAACCCTCTTAAGGGCTGAGTCCTTAGACCAAGATATATTAGATGAGTACGCAAGAAGAATATTAGGCCTTGTTTCAACACAAGATATATTTTTTAACACAGAAAATTAGGTAAAATATTATTAAGAATATACACATATTTTATAAAGATCTCCCAGATGATTTTGTTTTAGAAGGGGATCTTGCGATAGATACTGAAACGATGGGTCTTAATATATTGAGAGACAGATTAGCTCTTTTACAATTAAGTAATGGAGATGGAAAAGCTTATTTAGTTAAATTTGCTAATGGAAATTATGACGCTCCCAATCTTATAAAATTATTACTAACCCCTGAGAAAGAAAAAATATTTCACTTTGCAAGATTTGATTTAGCTATAATAAAAAAATATTTTGGCATAGATTTAACAAATGTATTTTGTACCAAAATAGCATCTTTTTTGGTTAGAACTTACAGCTCTAATCATGGATTAAAAGAATTATGTAAAGAACTGCTTGGAATAAGTATTTCTAAAGCTCAACAAACTTCTTATTGGGGAGGAGGAAGTATCACTGAGGAACAGAAAGAATACGCCGCAAAAGACGTATTATATCTACATAAAATAAGAAATATTCTTAAAGAAAGGCTTATTCTAGAAAATAGAGAACAAGTAGCAAAACAGATTTTTAATTTTTTAGTTACAAGAGTAAATTTAGATCTTATGGGGTGGCAAGAAGTGGATATTTTTGCTCATTCAATATAGATAAATAAAAATCGTCTAAAGTTTTGTATTCTTAACTGAGATAATGACAGAGATAATAACAAAATATAGATTTTTTATTAACTTTAGTTACTTAACTATATAAAATTAGATGAAAAAGAACTACAAATTACTATTTTCAACATTGGTCCTTTTTTTTAGCATGATCCTTTTAACTTTTGCATCAGTCCCAATTTACAACCTGTTTTGTAAGGCTACAGGCTTCGCTGGTACAACACAAAGAGCAAAATCGCTCTATAATATAAAAAAAGGTGAACGAAAAATTAAGATAGAGTTTGATTCCAATGTAGATGCTAATTTACTTTGGAGTTTTGTACCAAAACACAGAAGTACTACAGTTACAACAGGAGAAACTACAGTAATTTTTTATGAGGCAACAAATCTTACAAATAAGGATATAATAGGAACATCTGTTTATAATATTACACCTCTTAAGGCTGGAAAATATTTTGTCAAAATACACTGCTTCTGCTTTGAAGAACAATTGCTAAAAGCAAATAGTACTATGCTCTTGCCTGTATCATTTTATATAGACTCAGATATAGAATACGATAAAAACATGGACATGGTAAGAGAAATAACATTGTCATATACTTTTTTCAAAGTCAGAGAAATATCCTAATATAGGAATATCTAGGTTAATCAAAAAAATAAAATCACCCCAAATTATTTAATGAAAACATAGTAACTCCCCACATACCAAACCAGAGCAATTAAGGACCCAATGACGATTCTGTTATTTTATGTCAAAAATTTTATCTCTTTTAAAGTTGAAAAAACAAAATATAAAAATTTTCATATATATTACTTTGATTTTCTGCAGTGGTGTTTTTCTTGGCTTTCATTATAATGAAATATTTACTAGTCAGTGGACAAAATTTGATTTTGAGGATGGGGACAAAATAAAATTATGTTTTACTCCTCCTAAAGGTTGTGGAAACCTTATAGTACAGGAAATAAACAAAGCCCAAAAAGATATTTTTGTTCAGGCATATGTTATAACTTATGGCATTATCATTGATGCTCTTTTAGATGCTGCAAGTAGAGGAGTTAATGTCAATATATTACTAGATTATAAAAGCTATAGATCAAATAAATTAGCTTATAACAAATTTAAAGAGAGAGGTATCAACGTAGGATTTGATAAAATTTCAGGTCTTGCTCATAATAAAATTATCGTAATAGATAGAAAAGTTGTTATTACTGGTTCCTTTAATTTTAGCTCTGCTGCAGATAACAAAAATGCTGAGAACGTAATTTTGTTACAAAACGAAGAGGTAGCTTCTCACTACATTAACAATTGGTTTGAAAGAAAAATAATAACGTTGAAAAACCTAAGAAAATATAATAGGGTTACTTCTAAAAAGAAGAATTTAGGTCATTGAAGAATCTTAGCGAAGGGCGTTGGTAAGAAGGTCGTTGGCAATTAATAAATATAGATCATTAATTGGTCTCTACTAGAGCAGAGACTTACACTTTATACAAATAAAATTATATATAGGGGTATCAAAATTGGATTTAGTTAAAAAATTACACATATATTTAGATAAAGAGCTAAAGTTACTAAACGAAGTTATTCTTCAGCGCTTTGCAGGGAGAGAAAAATTTATTGAGATGATAGGTTCTTATATTGTAAATTCTCAAGGTAAAAAAATTAGGTCTATTCTTACTATATTAGTAGCTAAAAGTTTTGAAAATAGAAATTTACAAAATATTATAACAACATGTGCCGCAGTAGAGCTTATACATATGGCAACATTGCTCCATGATGATGTTATTGACAATAGTAAAATAAGACGCTCTATGCCGGTATCAAATATTTTGTGGGGAACTGAAGCAACAATATTAGTAGGAGATTTTTTAATAAGTCAAGCATTTGAATTTTTAATTTCTACAAAATCTTTTGACATTCTTGAGATACTCTCCAGAGCCTCTTCACTTTTAATAGAAGGAGAATTAGCTCAATTATATAAACTAAAGAAAAAAATTTTTATTTCTGAACAAGAATATTATAAAATAATCAATTTTAAAACCTCAGAGCTTTTTTCTGCTTCAGTATTTTCTTCAGCAATTTTAAGTACAGACTCCCAAGAACAGAGAGAGTTAATAAAAAAATTTGGTCTATTTTTTGGTCAAATTTTTCAAATAACAGATGACCTCCTTGATTACTATGGAGATCCAACATCTTTTGGTAAATCAAGAGGTAATGATTTTAAAGAAGGTCAGGTTACACTTCCCATTATATTTTTATTCAATAAATTAGAAAATCAGGATAAAAAACATTTATTGGACTTATTGAGTCTTGATATTAGAACAGAAATACATTTTGAATGGGTTGTAGATAAGATGAATTTGTTTAAAATAAAGGATTCAATGCTTCAGATGCTCTACAAAATAGAGGTAGAAGCATTACAAGTTTTAAATACACTTTCTCTAAAAAATCAAGACATAGAATACATAATGTCACTAACAAAATATATGATTAAAAGAACATATTAATTAATGTATTTTTCATTTTATGTCTAATTTTTCAAAGAAAAATAAGTTTCTTGTTATATGGCTTTATCTTACCGTAATAGTGACTATTATTACTATTCTCATTGGGGGTGTTACACGTCTTAGCAGATCGGGACTTTCTATTACTGAATGGAATATAGTAATAGGTGTTATACCCCCCTTAAATCAGGACAATTGGAACATAGAATTTAATAAATATCAGGAATCTCCAGAGTATAAAAATGTTAATTCTAAAATGACGTTAGTAGAGTTTAAAAAAATTTTCTGGATAGAGTTTATACATAGATTTTTTGCAAGATCTATATTTTTTTTCTATTGTATCCCTTTACTATATTTTATTTTGCGTAAAAAAATTGTTTTGAATACATATTTTTTGTCAATTTTAATTTTAATTATATTTCAGGGATTTTTAGGATGGTATATGGTTAAAAGTGGTTTAACTAACAATCCATACATAAGCCACTATAGATTAAGTTTACATTTTATATTTGCACTATTTTTACTTGGAATGTTATTTTGGAAAGCCAAAGAATATAGCATATCTTATGAGGAAAAATATTTTCAGTTGATAAGTTTAAAAAGGAGAAAATTTTTCTTATACTTAACACTTGGGGTTGGTCTCTTATTTATTATACAATCTATTTTAGGATGTTTTGTATCTGGTCTTAAAATACCTCATATAATATATAGTACAGTGGAGAATAGCTTTATACACAATTTCTTACAAGATCCAAATTTTGAGAATCTACAAAAAGCTAAATTTTTTCATAGGTCTTGTGCTGTTATTTTTTTGTTATATATTTTCATTGTTAATAAAATTTTTAGTAAATCCTTGATAGATGTTGTGGCTAAAAATGCTTCTTTCTTAGTTTTGATAATATCTCTTGCTCAATTTCTTATTGGAATGATTACGTTATTTCCTGATACTCCTAAATATATCTTCTTTCTACATCAAGTTTGTGCTATAACCCTCTTCCTTTGCTTTTTGAATCTTTTATTTATAGTACTTCAGCCAATTTCTTCATTTAATAAGGCATGTACTAAATGATAACGAGTAATTTGATAACGAGTAATTTTGATAAAAAAAAATTATAGGCACTTGAACTAAATATTTTTTATACTATATATTATATTTGAATTGTATCAAAAATAACAAGGTGAGTAGCTCTTACTTGAGTTGATTGTTTGAGTCTTTCATTAGTTATTTTGAAATCGAATTTATTAATATTTTAAGTAATTTTAAAAAGATGAGGTAAGAATGAAATTTAAACCTTTAAGTGATAGGGTTGTAATAAAACCAGATCTCCAAGAATCAAAAACACCAGGAGGAATTATTATTCCAGATACATCCAGGGAAAAGCCATTAAGAGGAGAAGTTTTAGCCGTTGGCTCGGGAGCAAGAGATCAAGCATCTAAATTGATTCCTTTTGAGGTACAAGTAGGGGATACGGTTTTATATGGTAAGTGGGGAGGAACAGATATCAAAATAGATGGAGAAGATTTGGTAGTAGTAAAAGAAAGTGATATTATTGGAATTTTCAGATAAACATTCTTCTGAACTAACAAATTTAAAACTCGTTTTACAACAGGTGGGTTTTGTTTAAGATTTTTTCAGCAATTAAAATTTAAAATACAAAGTAAAGAGATTATGACAAATAAAGTGACTTATGGGGATAAAGCCCGTTTAGAGATTATTAAGGGAATTGATTTATTAAGTAACGCTGTTAAGGTTACTCTTGGTCCTAAGGGTAGGAACGTTTTGATAGAGCAGTCTTTTGGCTCTCCTAGGCTTACAAAAGATGGTGTTACTGTAGCAAAATCTATAGATTTAAAAAATAAAGAGCAAAATTTAGGAGCTCAGCTTGTTAAATCTGTTGCAAGTAAAACTGCCGATGTTGCAGGGGATGGAACTACAACAGCTACAATACTCACACAAGCAATTGTTAAGGAAGGAAATAAAGCTGTTCTTGCAGGGCGCAATCCTGTAGATCTGAAAAAAGGAATAGATCTTGCAGTCAAAAAAATAGTTGACATAGTACATGATAAGAGTAAGGTTATCAGCTCACAAGAGGAAATAGCTCAAGTAGGTACTATCTCTTCTAATGGGGATTCTGAAATTGGTACTCAAATTGCATTGGCTATGAAAAAAGTTGGAAAAGAGGGAGTTATTACTGTAGAAGAAGGAAAGGGATTTGATTTTGAGGTAGACGTTGTGGAGGGTATGATGTTTGATAGGGGTTACCTCTCGCCTTATTTTGTAACTAATTCTGAAAAAATGCTATCAGAGTTAGAAAATCCTTATATATTACTTTTTGAGAAAAAGCTTTCTACTTTACAGCCTATGATTCCTGTACTTGAAGGAATTATGCAATCGGGTAGACCTTTACTTATTATTGCTGAGGATGTTGAAGGAGAGGCTTTGACTACATTGGTTGTAAATAAATTAAGAGGAGGTCTTAAAGTTTCTGCTGTAAAGGCTCCTGGATTTGGAGATAGAAGAAAGGCTATGCTTGAGGACATTAGTATATTAACAGGAGGAACACTCATTAGTGACGATCTTGGTATGAAGCTTGATAATGTTACTCTTGAGATGTTGGGGGAAGCAAAAAAAATAAGAATTTCTCAGGAAAATACTATTATAATTGATGGTAATGGGAATAAGGCAGATTTGGAGGGGCGTTGTTCTCAGATACGTCAACAGATTGATGCTTCTACTTCAGAATATGATAAGGAAAAATTGCAAGAAAGGCTTGCTAAATTAGTTGGAGGGGTTGCTGTATTAAGAGTTGGAGGTAGAACAGAACTTGAGGTGAAAGAGAAGAAGGATAGGGTAGAAGATGCTCTTCATGCAACAAGGGCTGCTGTTGAAGAGGGCGTTGTATCTGGAGGAGGAATTACTTTATTCTATGCATCTGAGGATTTATCTCAATTAAAAGGAGATAATGAGGATCAAACTACTGGTATAATGATCGTGAAAGAGGCTCTGCAAGCACCAGTAAAGCAAATTGCAGCTAATGCAGGAATTAACGGAGACATAATTGTTAGTAAGTTACAAGAACAAAAAGAGCGGAAACCTTTAGAAGATAATTACGGATTTAATGCTCAGACTATGAAATTTGTTAACATGTTAGAGGCTGGTATTATAGATCCTACTAAGGTTGTAAGAACTGCTCTACAAGATGCTGCTTCTGTTGCTTCGTTAATTATTACTACAGAAGCTATAGTATTTGAAGAAGAATCTAGTAAAAATGATACACAAGGAGGCCCTCCTGCTGGAGGCATGCCTGGTGGAATGGGTGGAATGGGTGGTTTTTAACCTTTTTTACACTGAAGATAAAGTCTATATTGTTAGCAAAGAAAATACGCCGTAACCCTCGCTCTTCCGAGCGGGGATGTAGGGCATGTTTATTTTATCCTGTAGGAGTTTTCTTGATTTTTTATATCTTTAAAATTTTAGTTCCTCCAACTAGTCTTGCAAAAGAATTCCTACAATAAATAGATTTTTTAATTGAAAAATTTTTTCTGAGCATTTAAAATGTTCCGAACGTCCTTAAAGCTATTTTTACAAAAAGCTATTCCTTCATAAAAAAAATCTTTTTCTATATTCTGGTGTAAAAACAAGATACATATGTGTTGGTACATCTTGAACTCTGTGATTTGTATTGTACAGAATTGCACTTTCTATTATATAACAAATGTTATTTTATAAGTCTTCTAGATTTACTTACAACTTGAAATTTTCAGAATTTTAAAGGTACGATACTATCCCATCAATACAAAAACTACAGTAAATCTTCAAATAATGTTCCACAAGTTATCTAAGAAAATAACAGAAGAACATTAAACTTATAAGAAAGAAAATGGACACGTAAACAACGTAATTACTACGCGTGATAAAGATATCAATGAGAGAATAATAAGATACACACAGCAGGGTCCTTGTTTCAGTCTATGCTCATTGAGCTGTATAATACTCTCACAAAAAGAAGCAAGCCGTGACTTATGATAACTTAGACACTCCACACTTCAAAGGTTAGAAAACAGACATACAAAACCTATCCATCCTATTCTGTAGTAAGTAATATTTCTACAGAGAAAAAATGAGCAAAAACCTTATAAAGATCTTTACATCACAGACTTTATCGTGCTATAAAACTATTCTAAAACAAGCATAGAACAAAGAATTTTTAAACTAGTAATAAAATGCAAAATAGTTTGCTGTGAGTATTGAAAACTTAAGTTCTACACTTGTTACATAAGTCTATCATAAGTTATACAAAACTAATACCTTTTTCTAAAAAATATGCAAAGAAATTTTCTTAATTTTTTATAAAAAATATATTTACAACTTTAATAAGAAATCTTTTAATTATACTTAGCTATAATATATATATAAAATATTAAAATCTCTAAAATAATTTATAACAATAAGTTATTGAAAAATGATAAATATTCCTATATGATCTGAGATCTGATGCGAGTCTTGGTATGTGGCAATAAAATGAGACATATAAGATTCCTAAGTAGAGAGAGAAGTATCTAAAAAGACTAGTAATAAAATGCAAAATAGTTTGTGCTGCTTCTCTTCTGGGTTTTACACATGACTTTTATTATAGTAATGTATTTGTATTTTTAGACTTTGAGGATTTCTTTGCTCTTCGTCCCCGCAACAATTTCTTTTTCTTTATTGAATATTTATTACTGTTTTTATTTTTAGTACAAGACCAAAGAAGAAAAGAAAATAATAGTTCTTAAAAAGATTTGAAATTTATAAAATTTTATCTGCAGTACCTACGTTCCTATCTCTATTATTAACATTTTATGTTATAATTACTTGTGTTATATAATATAGATTATATGATGTATTTTTAGTTTGAGTTATAAACTTATATAGTTTTGGTATATATATTAATGAAAGAACCTATTGTAAATCTTACTGACAAAGCTCTAGCACAGATAGAACGTCTCTTGGAGCAACGCAAGAAAAAATCTTTAGGCATTAGAATAGGAATAAAATCTGGTGGTTGTTCCGGGTTCAAATATTTTTTAGAATATGCAGATATCATTAATAAATATGACGAATTAATTCATGTAGGAAATAGTTTAGTCATAATAGATCCTAAGGCTTTGATGTACCTTATAGGCAGCACTATGGATTATGTAGAAGAACAGTTTCAGTCAGGTTTTGTATTCATTAATCCTAATGAGAAAAGTCAATGTGGTTGTGGTAAGTCCTTTTCTGCCTGAAAGGGCGCGCTTGACTATTGTTTTGCAGTAAAAAATATTTTAAGATTTCTGTGTGATCTAAGTTAGAGCTTTATAATAATATTATCAAGGCTACACAAAACTGCCTCTTTTAGCAGTTTTGTAGTCTCTTTTGAAATATAATTTTTTTAATCTTTTTATGTTCTACGTTTGATCAGAATCATCACTCAATACAAGGTCCCCACTTAACTCTGATTTTACTACTTCTTTCAGTACAGAATTTAACTTTTCTAATAATAAGATTAAGCTTGTCTATTCGTTCTTGTCTTGGTATATTTTCTTCTAAAGTTATTAATACTTCTTTTAAATTGAGCTTTTTTTGTGAGCTTTTTGTCTCTTGTTTTATTAATTTCTTGTTATTCTTTTGCTTTTTTCTTCTTCTTGCGCTTTTAATCTTTTGAATTCTTTTATATACCTGACTGATCAAGATCTGTTATTATATCTTATAGAATTTATGTTGTCTCCTATGCTGTTTCTAATAACAATTTTTTCAATAATTAAGACGAAAAGATTTGCTTTGTTTTTAACCTTTTGTAGCATAGACAACTCTTGGCAGATTCTGTAGATCATATCCCACTTTTAAATCATGAAATTTATGTTGTAGGAGTAGTCTCTTAACTGCATCAAGCTTATTAAATCCAATTTCAAGAAAAATCATACCTCCCAAGACCAGATAAGAAGCAGCTTTTGATATAATTTTCTGATAAAAATACAAACCATTATTAATAGCAAATAATGATTTTTTAGGCTCGTACAATTTTACGTCTTTACACATAAGATGCCTCTCATTCTTCCCAATATATGGAGGATTACTCACTATCACATCAAACCGATTAACAGAAGAATCTATATTCTTCCAAATATCACTCTTCTTTAATAGAATATTTCGAGCATTATGCCGTTTTATATTTATAGCTGCTACTTTTAAAATTTTATTATTAATATCTGTTGCAAGTATGTAGTGTATTTTTTCTTTCAACTCAAGAGAGAGAGTTACAGAAATAATACAAGTTCCAGTACCAATCTCTAATAACTTGAGGGAAGGATTAAAACAAGCAGATTCTTTTATAACTAATTCTACAAGAATTTCTGTATCATTCCTTGGAATTAAAACATTTTTATTAACAAAAAATTTTCTACCATAGAATTCCCTTTCGTGAGTAATATAAGAAATAGGCTCAAAAACTTCCCTACGTTTGACAAGTCCCAAAAACAGCTTTATTTGCTCAGAGCTCAGAACTTTTTCAGGATTTAACATAAGGAACTCTAAATCCTTTTTAAGAGCCATAGCAAGTAAAATACGAGCATCTATTTTGGATGAATCGATATGAGAAAGCCTATAAGTAGCAATTCTTAGAGCATGATGTATATTCATAAAAGGCTTCAATAAAAAATAAATTTATCCTCTATAACCATTTCCTGAATTTTATAAACAAGAGTATCTAAATCCACATGGTCAAAATTGCTACAAACAAGACCTAATTTTTTTTTTATCCAAGACCCTTTCTGGCCAACATGTTTTACAACAACATCCTTAGGATAATTTGTGTCAATAAAAGAATAAATGTTATCTATACCATCTATCAACCCAAGAGAGAGAGCCTCTGAAGAGGTCCAAAATTCTCCATTAAACAAAACATCATAAGAGCCCTTAAGAGTACGAGCCCTTCTTGACTTAACATATTCAATAAAATTTTGATGCACATTTTTCTGTATATTTTTTATAATTTCTATATCCTCGTCCTTAACTGGCATAAAAGGATCTAAAATAGATTTATTTTTTCCTTCAGAAAATATTCGTCTTTCAATACCGATCTTGGATATCAATTCCTTCAAACCAAAGCTAGCACTAATGACTCCTATACTACCTACTATAGAACTTTGAGCAGCAAAAATCTTCTCTCCTATACAAGCAAGCCAATACCCACCAGATGCAGCTAAATCTTCTACAAAGGAATATACGGGGATTTTAGTCTTTTTAGACAAATTAATAATCCTACTTGATATTAGATCTGCTTGTACAGGAGATCCTCCAGGGGAATTTATAACCAATAACACAGCTTCTAGATTACGTATTTTAAATGTCTCTTCTATAAGATTATTTAAACTACTAATTTTAAGAGCTTGTTTTAAGCTCTTCCCCAAGATACCCTCAAGTCTCAAAATAGCTACCACGGGTTTTTTGTTATAAAAAGAAAAAATATTTCCTAAAAAAGAGCTGAGTTGAGATACTTTTGTACTACTCTTTCCCTCCAAGATTATGTCAGATTTATTAGTATTACTTAATTTTTGCATACTCCTTTAAAATATTTATGTTAAAATATCACTATTTCCTAAGTATAAATCTGATCAAGACTTGTAAGCAAATGCTCTTTTTACTAATTCTAAAAATTTGTACTTTTCAAAATCTAGAAGAGCTTGTTCTTTTAGGATTTTTTGATCTATAATATTTTGAAAAAATGTAGCAATATTATTTTGCACAGAATTATAACTTTTCAAATTTAAATAATCTCCCAAGTCAATTTTAGGCATTTTAAACGTATTCACTTTAAGGATTTTATTTCTCTTTTTAAGTTTTGTCTCCTCCAACTCAAAAATATCTTTGAACATCTTTTGCTTATTAAGGTAAGTTACCACATCGACTCCATATTCTACAGAAAAATAGTCACTAGAGGTAGTTTTTTTAAAAAGTAAAATATTTTCTAAATTATTTACTAATGTACCAATTTTTCCTTTAGATCGCAGAAACATTTCTTTTGTTCCTCCAAATGATGGGATAAGTCCAAGAGATACTTCTACCAACCCTGCCACGAGATTTTGATGAGCTATAATTTTATCTGAGTGCAAAAGTAATTCACATCCTCCACCTAAAGCATATCCAAGGGCACAACTCACTATTATAGTATCCCCATATTTTAACTTTTGCATAGTTTCTTGTCCTAAAGACAAAAATGCTTCAATTTCTGAGTATTGTTTTTTCTGAGACAAGGATTTAATAAAATTCAAATTAGCTCCTGAAGAAAAACAGATATCATTAGAGATAATATATAAAACATTGCTCCTAGTCTTTATATATTCCAAAGACTCCTGAAGTAGCAAGAACACAGCATTAGTCAAGGAATTCATTTTAGTCAAAATTTTAAACAAAAATCTACCTTTTGATGTAATAAACTCCGCATCCGAATTACTGAGAATCACCTCATAACTCTGAGAAAAATTTTGATAATTATATTTCTCTTTAAGTTGTTCTATTTGTGTAAGATTTTCATAACTAATATTTGTTTTTTTTGTAACATTTTCCTCTTTTTTCTGAAAGAATGACATTAATTGAAAAGGACCATATTTCATATTGTATCCAAGTTTCATAGCTAAATCCAATATATCCTGCTTTGTAGTCACTTTTGGTATAAGTTGATTTATATACTCGAAAAAAGTGTTTAATACATACTCAACAAACAGGAACAGCTCTCCTGATGAGTCCTTCAATTTTGCTTGAAGTTTTAACATATTTTTTTCATCTAGTGATTGATATTCAAATTTATCTATATTTAACACTTCCAACTGTTTTTTAGAATTTTTTCTATAAAACCCTCCTTTAGATTTTTTTCCTATCAAATTATATTCCTTCATTTTGTGTATTAAAGGAGTGTTCTCATATATTTTATGATACAAGTCGTCTTTAGGTAATTGAGTAAGTAATGATTTAGAAATTTGTTCCATGACATCGTGACCTATCAGATCATAAAGTCCAAATATACCGCTAGAAGGAAAACCTAAATACGTACTAAAGATCCAATCGATTTCCTGGATAGATATTTTTTTCCTAATAGCATCCCTTACAACAAGCTCTAATAAAAAGCAACCAACTCTATTGGCGATAAACCCAGGAGAATCCTGACACAAAACAACAACTTTTCCTATTCCTTCAAGGAAGCAAATAACATTATTTTTATTAAAAGAGTCAATATCTTCGTGAAATATAACTTCAACAAGTTCCATATATCTAGGAGGATTAAAAAAATGAGTAATTAAGAAATTTGTTCCTAATTTTTGAACTACATCCTGACTCAAAAATTTTTTCAAAGTAATAGTAGAAGTATTAGAAGCTAATAATGCCTTTTCATGCATATGCAAAACAACTTTTTTGTATAATTGTACCTTAGTATCAAAATTTTCTATTATAGCTTCTATAATAAGATCATATTCTTTAATCTCACTCAGATTATCTTGTATATTACCTGTCGTTATAAACTTTAGAGCTCCAGGAGAAGACAACACTTCAGGTTTTGCCTTCAGAGCTTTAGATAAACCATTATTTACAATAAAATCTGGATCTTCCTCCTCTAATTTTTCATTTTTAACATCTAATAATAAAACAGGAATTTTGGCATTAGATATTTGAGCTGCTATCGCAGAACCCATAACGCCAGAACCTATAACACAAATTTTCCTGATATTTTGCATAAAATACTCCCAAATAAATAATTCTGATAAAATTTGATTAATTTACCTACGTCCTCCTGCGTAAGAAATAATACTCCTCTTAATCTCAGCTATGTTCTCAATAAGTTTGAATCCAATTTTTCTTAAGAAGAACAAAATACAAGATTTATTAGAAAATATAGAATTAATATTATCTGTTAAAAAGAACATATTTAAATTGTCTTTTTTTCTAACATCTTGGTATTTTTTCAGAGCTTCATAGGAAAAATTATCTTTGCTTGCTATTATTAAACTTTGTAAATCTTTAATCGACTGATTAAAATTTTGACCTGCAAGCGGATGAATTACATGAGCCGCTGCTCCGCACAGAACAAGCTTTTTATAGAAATAATTTGGAGCCAAAATAGCTTTTAAAGGAAAATACATCATTTTAGATATAATGTCAATTCTACCCAAAAATGAACCAAAAAAACCTTGTATAATTTTTTTAGCCTCGACAAGAGGTAGTTGTACAAAGCATTTAGCATATTCAATACTCACACTCCAAACAACAGAGGAACTATTAGAATCTTTTAATGGTAGTATTGCAAACGGTCCCAGATGTAGAAAATGTTCTATCGCAACCCCATTATGACTTAGATCGTGTCTTACAAGGAATGTAATAGCTGTTTGCCCGTATTCTTTTAGACTTGCAACTGAAAAAAATCTATTATAAATAAGTGGCTCTATAGGAGAGGAAAATATAACTAAATCTACTTCAAATAACTTTATATAATCAATAAGAATTTGTACTTTTTCCTCATCACAATGAATAATATCATATTCAACATTATCAATAAGTTCTATATTTTCAGTTTTTTGAATTTTATTATATAAAATATTTTTCAACTCAGAATTTTTAAAGATATAACCTATATCTTCATCAACTCCATATAAATATTTGTCTGAAAAAGAAATCATTCCAGGAGATGTATTATCAAGTACATATATAAATTTTATTTTTCCTAAGATTGGATCTATTTCATCAAAAAAATCTAATTCTTGTAGAAAACGCTTTGTCGCAGGAGTAGTAGCTGTAGTTCTAACATCTTGTTCTAAATTGTGTTTATTTAATAACATTTTTTCTATCAATAAGACATCAAAACCTTCTTGGGCAAGTTTAAGGCTACTAACCATACCAAACATACCCCCACCTAAAACAGCTATTTTGGGTTTTTGCATAAAGTTAAGTTACATAATTTCATTTTACAAAATATTTTAAATAAGCAATAGAAGAAATAGACCCTACTAAATAATAAATTATAGCAATATCTATATAACTACTATTCCCATGAAAAGAAGAAAGCACACATATAGCACAAGACATCAAACTAGTAGAGACATTAACCAATAACAATTTAATAAAAAAATTATTCTTAATTAAAGCAAGAAAAGCAAGTATTATACTACACAAAACTAAGACCAAGAAAATAGCATTTAATATCATGTTCTTATTGTAGAATCAATAAATTGGTACATATTTCCTTTTTCTGACATATCCTCAGAAAAACTCCTTTGAAGAGAATGAATTATAAGAAAATCTTTGCTCTGTTCAATAGTTACAGTTCCTGGAGTAAGAGTTATTGAATTTGCATATATAACAGATTTAAAGTCACTTGAATGTGATTTTATTGTTATTACATTAGGCTCACTGCAAGACGAAGAACTATCTCCAAAATTACAATTTTTACTCCAAGCAAAAAATGAAACTTTCCAAGAAGAAAGAACTATTTCTTTCACTAACCAAAAAAAATAAAATGAGAATTTTATCTTCAACAAATTGTTACGTGGCACAAGATTAAATTTATAAATGAAAAAATTTAGTCCCAGGCTACTAAAAACTAATGATATAAGCACTATATTATTCACATGAATTTCCATAAAAACGCAAATACTTCCAAGGATTAGAATATAACTCAATATAAAATCCTTTACTTTTTTTTTGAAATGATGCATAAAATAAAACTACAAAATTATTATAGTGTATAATGAAATGAATTATACCATCTTATTTAGATTAACAAGCATTTTTTCTAAAAAATACCTATGAAGTTATTTTTAATGAGACATTCTCATACAAATCCAATAGATTTAGCAAAACAATCAGATTTAGAAAGAGAGCTAAGTAAAAATGGTATCTGTGAAGCTTTTCAAACCGCAAGTTTTCTACAAAATTATTTAATAGATAAAGTCCTAGTATCAAATGTAGGACGAGCACTTGCAACATACAATATTCTAGCAAGATTTATAAATACTGAAGAAGTAAATATCTCACACGATCTTTATCAAAAAAATATATCAAATATAATTGACTTAATAAGTAATAAAGGGAATAATTCTGTAAATTTACTTATACTAGGACATTTTCCCTCTATATTTGAACTTGCAAAAAAAATTTCTAAAAAGGACTCAAAAAATTATGAATATCTAGTAAAAACATTTTTTCCTACATCTAGGGTTATAGTAATAGATTTTCCTTTCTTAAAGAGTTGGTCTTTATTTAATAATCAATATGAAGGTGACATTATAGAAATTTTTACCCCAAAAATTTGGTCACATTAAAAACTACCAGTAACAAGAAATATACAATATATTTGAAGGATTGAACAATTTGACACTAATAAATATTGCAAATATAATTGCCCATGTCTTGAACTTAGGAGAGATGGCCGAGTGGCTTAAGGCGCTCCCCTGCTAAGGGAGTATAATATTTTTATTATCGAGGGTTCGAATCCCTCTTTCTCCGCCAAAGGGCACTTAATGGTACTCTATTAAAAAATGTCTTACACATCAAAAATATTGTGATTCAGTTAAGTTCAAAAGATAAAGTAAAATTTCTAAAATTTTCATGAAAACATTCATGAAAACATTTATTACTACATAATAAAAACATTAAAAATGGATAATAATTTTTTAAACCTACTCTTTGCAACAATACTAACTACTTTGATTTTTTTTGGGTGGAGTTATTTTGATAAAAAAAACTCTATAAAGAGAGAGAATAGTAAAAAGCAAGTAATTATTCAGGATCATGATGAGCAAAAGAATCTGTACCAACAAAAAAAAGCAGAATATGAGAGTGATTTAAGGCTCAAAATAGAATCTAGCACATTAACCGGATCAATCTCACTAAAGGGAATAAGGTTTGATGATCTTACATTAAAACATTACAAAAAAACGATAGAAGAATCTAGCCCTTTTGTAGACCTGCTAGCGACAAATTCTGAAAAAAGCTACTTTTTAGAATTTGGATGGATTTCTAAAAACAAAGATATTATACTTCCGAATCCAAATTCCATCTGGAAAAGTAATAATGAAGTTCTAACACCAAATACACCTATTGTTCTTTCCTGGGAGAGTCCTGAAAATATAGAATTTATAGTAAAAATTTCATTGGATGAGTATTATCTTTTCAAGATAGATCAATTAATAAAAAATAATTCAAATCACACACTTCAACTTAGTAATTATGGATTAATTAATACCTCCCGCAGTGATCAAGAAAATCAATCCGCGATGACCATTTTACATGAAGGTTTTATAGGAGCCATTAACTCAAGCCTAGAAGAGTATAGTTACAAAAAACTACATGATTCTCCTAATGCAAAAGAAACTTTTAATAACACAAAAATAGATTGGATAGGAATTACAGGTAAATATTGGCTAACAGCATTCATACCGGATAAATCCTTAATATATGATGCAAATTACCAATTTGCAAATCTTCTAAACAAAGACAGGTATCAATCAGATTTTATCTCTAAACCTATTCAAATAGACCCTAATACAGAATATAAATTAACGCACAGAGTGTTTTTAGGAGCAAAAAAAGTAGATTTATTAGACCTATATGAGAGACAATACGACATAAAATTATTTGATAGAGCAATTGATTTTGGATGGCTATACATATTAACCAAACCCATATTCTACGCTCTAAATCTGTTATACAAATATGTTGGTAATTTTGGAATAAGTATTATGATATTTACAGTTTTTATCAAACTTGCAATGTTTTCTCTCTCAAGTAAATCTCATAGAGCTATGAAAAAAATAAAGGAACTAGCTCCTGAAATAGAAAGAATAAAAACGTTATATAAAGATGATAAAACAAAGATTCATCAAGAAACTTTAGCACTTTATAAACAAAAGAAGGTCAACCCTCTTTCTGGTTGTTTACCCGTAATATTGCAAATACCAGTTTTTTTCTCGTTATACAAAGTACTATACATCACAATAGAAATGCGCCACGCAAAATTTTTTGGTTGGATCAAGGATTTATCGGCACAAGATCCAACAAATGTTTTTAATTTATTCGGTCTTTTATCCTTTACACCTCCAAATTTTCTACCACATATAGGAGCTTGGCCTATCATCATGGCAATTACAATGTTCATACAACAAAGACTTAATCCCAAACCTGCAGATCCAACTCAGGCATTATTTATGAGCTTTATGCCTTTAATATTCCTCTTTATGTTTTCATCTTTTCCAGCAGGACTTCTAATATACTGGTCTTGGAGTAATATATTGTCGATATGCCAGCAGTTATATCTTAATAAATTTGCAAAATAAGCTGGTCTACAAATTGACCCGTATTCTCAATAATTTGAGATGCTCAAAAATTATTGTAAATTTATTACGAGTTCGTATGTATCGTTCAAAGACGCCTCGCAAATTACTTATTAAAAATGTTATGCAAAAATCAGTTTGAAAGGTTTGACTAAATTTTTTCTATAAGAGCAAACCGGAGCGGATGATGAGAATCGAACTCACATGACTAGCTTGGAAGGCTAGGGCTCTACCATTGAGCTACATCCGCAAATCTCTAAATTTTAAATCAAAATAAAGAGCAAAATGACTTAGAGAGAGAAGGATTCGAACCCTCGTACGTGTCTCCACGGTCAGATTTACAGTCTGATGCCTTTAACCACTCGGCCATCTCTCCATAATTCGTAAATACCTAAAAACAAAGTAACTACTAAAAAGATCAATAATCCTTAAAATTAATATTTTTAAGCCCCAAAGCTCTTCATAGTTAAGTCTACTTAGAGCAAGAGTCTATCTTACTTTTTACATCAAATCAACAAGATTGCTCTAGAAAAATAGATCAATCCAAATAGTCCTCAAAAATTGAGAATTTTTTGTTAAGCAATCTAAAATCTCTAACTGTATAAAAATTGGTAAAAGTATTTTTATTCACCAGAGGATACAAACTCCATATATTTATGTATCTTTTCGTACATTACATTTTGTATGTATTGCGACATGTACTCATGATCCGGCTTACCATCAACTGTTGTTGGCAACATTATTTGCTGTCTTTGTAATCTAGCCGTTCCTGCCGTGTATATATTATTGTATTGGCCTTTTTGCCGTGTGATTTGATGTGCTATAAAATATCCAGAAAAAGAGGTGGGGGTTTTTAATCTAAATTTCCCACAATCTTTAGAAAACAAAGCTTTGTAAGGATGAAAAAAAGCTTGACCAGTAGTGGCATTTGAGCCAGTCCTGTTTATTGATAGACAATTTCTTTCCAAAGTAGAGTTAGTATTTTTTACAAAAAAACTGATACCATTATTTCTCCCTGTATCTGAGGCATATGGCGTAGGACCTGGAATTCGATCATATTCATCTATAAGCTTTCCAGAAAAAATTTTAGCAATATCTG
>CAYPDK010000008.1:0-105887 GCA_964409505.1 uncultured Rickettsiaceae bacterium | reverse complement strand
TTATGAATTTGAGGTTATTAAGAAGGATTTCTTGCACCTCTCTTGTTCTTTTCTGACTGATTAAAATGTTCTGATGGAGCAGAAAAGCTTTTCCATTGTCTACCTGAGCACGCTTTGTTTGAAAGAATTTCTTTATCTGTTCCCTGTTGCAATAATCTGGCTAGCCGCTCATCTTGTAACTCTACCCGCTTTTTGTGTAACTCTGTGATAGAGTCTTGAATAACATTTGGTATGTTTTGGAACAATGCATGATCACGTATATGATTACTTAATGCACTATCTAAAGTTTTTAGTTGTTTGTCTAACTTTGCTGTAAGAGTTGAGTAGATAGATTGTTTTGTATCATTTATGACATTTTGGCACAATGTTTTTTCTTGGTTTTCTAGTTTATCTAGAGCATCGAACATAATATCCAATCTGTTATCATTTAACTCGCCAAACACTGTGTTTTCTTCTGTGTTAACTACAGCAGCTACAGCATTGTCTATATCTTTTTTAAAATTTTCTAAATGATTTGACAATGATTTGTTCAATTCCTCATTCAATAAGTTACCTGGTGATATTTCTCGATTACGAGTAGAATTCTGCTTAAGAAAATCATCAATTTTCTCCCATTTCACTTTTAGGGCACCTTCTAAACTATCTCTCATGTAGTTTGAGATCGAACCTTGATCAAGAATTTCAGTTGTAATTTCTTGAATAATTTTTTTGTTATCAGCTATTGAATCTTCCAAAATCTTCATTAATTTTCTCTTTAATACAATATCTTCGTCTAAAGAGACATGTACTGTATTTTTAATATCTGTGCACATAGTCTTTCTCATATCATCTTTAATCTTCTTGACAAAATAATTGTCTATTTTGTCCTGTTCGGTCAAGCCAGGTTGCTTCCACCCGGCAATTAATTTCTCCATAATAATATTTTTTAGACTATCTAGTGTATCTGCATTGTGAGGCATCTCCTGACCAATCTCCTTTATCCTCAGGGCAAGTTCTCTGGACTGATCGAATAGTGAGATATCTGCTACATTTTTACACTCAGCCATTATGTCATGGTCTAATATCTTGTCATAAAAAAACTTTTGATCTTGTTGTTTTTGTCTAACTTCTGGTTCTGCTCTAACCTCGTAATTTACTATGTAACTATTTGCAGCGGGTAGGATCAGATTTTTAATAGTGTTTACGAGAGTATCACTCTTGAGACCTAAACATTTTTCGACAATCCCTTCGACTTTGGATTTGAAAACACTTTGTTTCTGTAAGAACTCTTCCCCGTAATCTGTATCTCTATTCAAGAAAAAAACGTCCTTGGAATGCTCATGAGCAATATCACTCATACTATTTCTAGCAATCTTATCCACCTCACTGCTAATGTTATTACACAGAGAGTAGTATGCTTTGACAAGTGTTTGGATTGATTCCGAAAGTTCGCTATCTCTTATCTGTAGATTAGAAGAACTAGTTCTGTGCTGTTTTTTGATATTCTCCAGTAAGCTATTAAACTCACCAAATTTAATCTGTATAGTATTATTAAGCTCATCCTGTGCACTGCTATCGAAACAATCGTCATAAATTTTTCTTGCTTGGTATATCAATTCTTCTACTTGTGTTGTACTTATTAATGATGTCATTACACTAACCTTTTATTTATAAAAAATTAAATTATTATAATTATTCTATTCTAAGTTATAAAATTTAATTATTCAAATTATCTTATTAAGATTTAATTATTGTTTGAAAAAATGTTGCATTTTTATATATTGCTATATATTGACTCATGGTTGAAAAATAATTGAGACTAGAAACTGCTTTTGCGATTCTCAAATTTCTTAGAAAAGAAAGAACTTCAGAAATATTCTACCTATTTAGGTATCAACATTTAAATCACTTCTTGTCAACACCAGAACCCTCGTTATTCTTGACGCTAAGTATGGTCTGATTAGTAGAAGGAGTTTTAGACACGCCCTTTCTAATAAAACTCCTTCTAGAAGAGTGGGTGTGTACATCTTGCTGAACCAATTTTGAATCAGCAGATGATGTAAATATATTTTTTTTAATAAAACCAAATATTTGTTTGAGTTTCTCATAACAATATTCAATTATTTTGATTATTATATTTTTACCCTTTGTTGAACGCTTTAAAGATATCTTTTTTGTTATATTTTGTTCTATCTTTTGATTTTTCGGGATTGTAATTTTATTATGTATATCCTTATCCTGAGCCAAGTCAATTATACTTTGTACTGCATAGTCTTCGGTTTTAGGTAGGAGTTTCTGTTTAAGATTCTCTAGGCAACTAGTAAACTTTCCACCTAAATAATGTTCTTGGACAAACTGTTTGACTGCGGAGTTTCAAGCCTCTTGTTTCTCTGATAAGTCTGTCTTGGAACCACCATCACTAATACTGGAACCCTCACTAACAAGAGTATGTATCGTATTGGTAATGTTTGCAGACAGAATTGTGCATTGATCCTCAAGAGTTTTGATTGATTTCTGAATCTCTCCCTTTGCGTCTATGTTTGAATCAGCACTAGTTCTTCTGTGCATATGTTCTACATTTTCCAATAATCTATGCAACACACTAAATTCAGTCTGTATAATACTACGAATCTTCTTGTGTCCTTCATCATTTACAGAACGGGAAAATAAATTTTTATGCTGATTATAAATTTTTCTTGCTTGGTCTATCAATTCTTCCATTATACTAACTTTTGTGCATTAATAAATTCTTAAGTTTATACATATTCTAAGTTATAGAGTTTAGATTATCAAATTATCTTATCAAGATTTAATTATTAATTTAAAGAAATGTTGTATTTGGGTATATTGCTATATATTGACTTATGCTTAAAAAATCACTAAGACTAGAAAACGCTTCTGAGATTCTTTGCGTTACCTATAGAAAATTATGGCATAAAGCTGATGTTTTTGTACTAGTTAAAGCTATGTAAATTTTTCAACAAGCTATGGGATGTTGGATATGATTTTAAAATCGTTACTCATTATAGGAGCAATCACGTTGCACTAAGGCATGCATTTTTTTACCATATGAGAGCTTAACATAATTCTTAGTTTGAAAATCTTGTATAGACAAAGTCCTATCAATTTCAAGAATAACATTATCATCAATTTTTACAGCTCCTGTTAAAATTGCCTTACGAGCCTTTGTCTTAGACTTAACAAAGCCAAGATCATTTAATATAGAATAAATAAATATTTTTTTATTTAGCAGATTATTTTTACTGATCAAAATTTTTGGTAATAGGTCTGAAACTCCTGCTTCTTGAAAAATCTTTTTGGAACCAACCAGAGCTTCTTGAGCCTTTTTGGTTCCATGACATAGCTCTGTAATTCTATATGCAAATTTATTTTTTGCTTCAAGAATATTTTTTTGAAATTCAGAGATAAAATCTTTCAATTGGTTAGCATCAAAATCGCAATAAATTTTAGCAAATTTAATAACATCGTTATCATTAACATTTTTCCAGAACTGGAAATATTGATAAGCTGAGCATAAATTCTCATTTATCCAAATAGCACCTTGGGTTGTTTTGCCCATTTTTTTTCCATCGGAATTAGTCATTAAAGGAGTAGTTAATGCATATGATTTTCTTTGGGATACAGATTTAATAAGATCAACACCAAATAATATATTACCCCATTGATCACTTCCGCCTATTTGGAGTTGACAATCAAACTGCTTATTTAGATGATAAAAATCATAGGCTTGAAGAAGCATATAATTAAATTCCAGGAAAGTAAAATGAGATTGTTGATCCAATCTAGTTTTTACAGATTCCATAGTTAACATTTTATTAACAGAGAAATATCTACCAAAATTTCGTAAAAACTCTATATATTGTAATTCATCAAGCCACAATGCATTATTGACAATAAGAGCTGAATTAGGTTTATCATTATCTATTTCTAAGAACTTGGAGAGGGATTTTTTAATAGCTATAATATTTTTATCTATTTGCTCTTGAGCAAGCTCTTTTCTTAGAAGATTTTTTCCGGTTGGATCCCCTATCTTAGTAGTACCACCACCTATAAGCAAGATTGGTTTATTTCCATATCGTTGTAATTTTTTTATCAACATCAAAGACATAAGATGTCCTATATGTAAAGACTCTGCTGTACAATCAATACCTAAGTAAAAAGTAATTTCACCATTTTCCAAAGCTTGAAAAAGCTCTGCGTAGTCTGAACATTGATAAAGAAATCCTAAATCTTTTAATTCTTGCATCAAATTCATATCATCCTCCAGAAAATCTGCATATTATGCACTATATCAATATCAAGATATAGTAAGACCCGACTCTCTTTTCTCTTATAGAAGCGATAAAAAATGCTCTATTTATATAGCAACAAGACTACTCCTAAATAAATCTGCTTCTAATTTATGGACTAATCAATATTTTTAGATTAGTTTCTAAACCAGAGCAGATTTATTTTGTAATTATCCTTCTAAATCTTTTGAACCAGGAGAGGCCAGAGCCTCATTTTTAACTATTAAGCTAGGATTAGAGTCATTATATTCTTTTAACATATAACCCCTCCCCCAAACGGTTTCAATATAGTTTTTTCCTCCAGATGCATTAGCAAGTTTTTTTCTTAACTTACATATAAACACATCAATAATCTTAATTTCAGGTTCATCTACACTACCATAAAGATGGCTTACAAAGGTCTCTTTAGTCAAGACGCTACCTCTGCGCAGAGCTAACAACTCCAAGATTGCATATTCTTTATTAGTTAAATAGACTCTTTTCCCATCGACTTCTACGACGCGAGTATCAGGATTAATGAAAACTTTATCAAACCTCACTGCAGAATCTGATTGTCCTTTAGAACGTCTCACGATTGCTTGGATTCTTGCAATTAATTCACCTCTATTAAAAGGCTTACTTAAATAATCATCTGCACCAAGATGTAATCCTTTAACTTTATTATCTGAAGCTGACAAACCGGACAATATTAAAATAGGAGTTTTTACTTTAGCAGAACGCAACCTTAGCAACACCTCATATCCATCTATATCTGGCAACATCAGATCCAATAAAATAATGTCATAATGAACAACCTTTGCAATTTCGACCCCTTCTTCACCAACTTCAGCTCGATCGCAAGTAATACCATCTGCAGCTAGAGTAAGCTCTGTAGATCTTGCCGAAGAAATATCATCTTCTATTAAAAGTGCTCTCATTTTACTTACCAATAAATTACCAATTAAAATACTTAAAAATATTAAACTCACTAATTAATTATACTAATTAATTAGTTTCATTATACATACTAAAAAAAAATTATCAATTTGAATCTGAAAAGAAATTAAAATGCGTATTAAAATAATCCAAACCACAAAAAATATATATTATATTCATTTATTATCAAGCTCTTTTTCTAATGCTAGCAATTCTGATTGCGAACATAGTCCAAGAACGACAGGATCCTGTGGTTTTATATTATTGATATTCCAATGTTCTTGATTTTTCACAGAGAGGACGGTATTTTTAGTAGTTCCAATTAACTTGATAATTTTTTTATCTTCAATCTGAGGAAATTTATTGAGCAGCCATAAAATAGCACTTGGTTTATCCTGACGTCTAATTACGGGTGTATATTTAGCTTTGGATTTAGATTTAGATAATTTTGCGGCTATTTGAAACTTATATTTTTGTTCAATTGCTAAATCTAAATCCGGATTTTTCGTACATTGATCTATTTGATCTTGAGATAATTGACCATTTTGCAAAGGACTAATCCCAATAATGTTAAAATAAATATCTCGATCAGCCATTGCTTTCACTTCCAATTCATGTAAATTGCAGAATTTTGCAATTTGACGAAAAGTCAAAGCAGTATTTTCTATAAGCCATATAGCAGTTGCTTTAGGCATAAGTGGTTTTTTATAAGACATTTAAAAAATTACAAAATTACAGAATTACTTAATAATAATATATTATTAGAATAAAAAATCCTCAAAAATTTTCTACTTCTTTTACAACATCCTCCAGGACTTTTTTCGCATTACCAAAAAGCATAAGACTATTATCTTTGAAAAATAATTCATTTTCAATCTGGGAATAGCCTTGTGCAAGAGAACGTTTAATAAAAACAATAGTTTTAGCGGATTCAACATCAAGAATAGGCATACCATAAATCGGACTATTCGGATTATTTTTAGCAGCAGGATTAGTAATATCATTTGCACCAACTACAAGCACAAGATCAGTAGTTTGGAAGTCAGCATTAATTTCATCTAATTCGAACATATTTTCATAATCTATATTTGCCTCTGCGAGCAATACATTCATATGACCTGGCATTCTGCCTGCAACGGGATGGATAGCAAATTTCACTAGGATTGATTTTTTTGTCAATAAATTATATAAGGATTTAATAATATATTGGGATTGAGCGACAGCCATTCCATATCCAGGAACAATGATAACATTGCCAGCATTAACCAACATAGCAGCTACATCTTGCGGATAGGCAATATTAGGACGTTTTTCTACTATATCATCAGCATTAATATTCTTATCCATTGGACTAAGGGCGATGAAAGCTTTAAAGACAACATTAAACAATGATCTATTCATAGCACGACACATAATACTGCTTAAAATTGCGCCACTAGCTCCTATTAAAGCTCCAGTAATAATAAGAAGATGATTGCCTAAAGTAAAGCCTATCCCAACACATGCCCAACCCGAATAAGAATTCAACATAGAGACAATAACAGGCATATCAGCGCCTCCTACAGGCAATACAAGCAATATACCTGATAATAATCCAGCGCATAATATATAAATAAATAGGAACAAATTATCTGAGAGACAAAAACCTAAGATCATAAAAATATTAATTACAAAAAAAGCAATCATAAAATATTTTTGTCCTCGAAAAACTATCATCTTAGAGACTATAAAGCCTTGTAATTTTCCTAAAGCAATAATAGAACCAGTAAAAGTAACAGCTCCAACAAATAATCCTATAATCAATTCTAAAAGATGAACAAAGCTTGCGGTATTTTTTAAAAAAATATCACTATATATGATAGAGGCTATCAACACAGCAACCAAACCTACAAATGAATGAAAGCCAGCTACTAATTGTGGAATAGCGGTCATTTTCACTTTATAAGCAATCACAACGCCAAGGCAACCACCTGATAAAATTACCAAAGAGACTAAAATTTTTTTATAAATATCATAAATAAATGGTCCTAGTAAAATGCTTAAAATAGCACATAACATGCCCAAAACACAACTGGAGATGCCTTGCATAGCAAATTTAGGAGAGGAAAGATATTTTAAGGATAAGATAAAAAAGATAGCAGAAAGAATTTGTAATAAAATTGTAAAATTTTGAGAAATCATATTTTGATAAAAATTATTCCAATTATGTGAAACATTTAAATTTTCGCCTAGTCTCTTTAGTCAGATCAATAGAGTGAGCGGATCGCTTAAGAAAGGTAGCATCTAACTTATCCAATAAGCTGCAGACCTCTTTATATTTATGCATATGCCCTGCTGTAATTGCAGCTTTTAGGAGAGCATCTGGAGCTTTAATGGAATAAGGAAAATTTTTGTAAGACTTTAAATAAAAATTCAGAGCTTTGTTATAAATTTTACGATGATAAAAACTATCTGCATACCAAAAATAAGCATTACCTATAAGATTACTTTGAGGATAATTTTGTATAAATTTCATAAATGCTTCTTCTGCTGCCAAATATTTTTTAGATTTTAGAAGTTGAAGAGCTAAACCATATTCATTAAGCTGTTTATCAGAGGAGTCTTGATTATTATCCTTTAACTTCTTATTTAAATAATCGCTATCAATAACTTCTTCCTCTAAGAGCAAATCATATTTATTACTATCTGATATGATTGGATGTTTTGATAATTCTACTAATAATGTTTCTATATTATCTAATTTATTCAAAATTTCTTTTAATAACTCGTTATCTTGATTAACTTCTGAGGATTGCTTTTTAGCCTCTAAAGATTCTGTAATATTTTGTAAATCTTCTATAGCAGCCTCTAGATCATTTTGCGTGTGAGCCGTAACAAAACAGAGATTTGAAATCACAAACAAAAATCCAATAACTATTCTATAAGACATAATCTCCAAACTGACTTAATATCAAATGTGGCTAAGGACAGAATTGAACTGCCGACACAAGGATTTTCAGTCCTTTGCTCTACCAACTGAGCTACTTAGCCTTAATAAACAATACAGCTCAAAATATATCGTTTAATCCAAATAAACACAAGAAAATTTGAGAATCCAGTCTCTTAATAGCTCTAAATAACTATATATCTATATATTCGAAATATTATTTCGCAATAATTTTTTAACAAGCATATCTTTTTTGACATAAGATAAGTAATCTATAATAAGTTTGCCCTCTAAATGATCATATTCATGTTGTACAACCCTTGCAAGTAAATCTTTACATATGATGTTAGTTTGCTTCATATTAATATCATAGAACTCTAATTCTATAGACACATGTCTTTTTACATTTACAGATACAGTAGGAATAGACAAACAACCCTCATCAAAGCAAGATACATCTTTTGATCTGGATATAATTTTAGGATTAATAACAATTAGAGGATATTGAACTGTTTCACTTGCATCACATAATTGACTTAAGGAACTATTTTTTAATTTTTGTGGATCAATATCAACTAAAAAGAAACGCTGCAAGATACCCACTTGTACAGCAGATAATCCTACTCCTTGACTTTTATACATAATATCCAGCATCTGATCAAGATTTTCTTTTAACTGACTATCGATTTTATCTACAGCCATAGATTTTTTTCTTAAAACTGGATCAGGAAAAGTAATTATTTTCATATCATTAAAAAAATGTAGCGAGAGAGGGATTTGAACCCACGACACACGGATTATGATTCCGCTGCTCTAACCAACTGAGCTACCCCGCCAATAACACTAACTCTATACTCTATATTAAGGGTATGTCTTATTCAATACAAAATATAACATAAATTATGAATTTATATAAGCAACTTTTTGGGCATATAATTTCAATTTTTTATAATATTCCTTCTTAAGGAGAAAAAGACTATATATCCAAATAATACAAACTATTACAAAACAAAACATCAATAGTATTGCTATGTCTTCGTGAATAGCATCTGGAAAAAGAGTAAAGGATAAAAATTGTATACCAGTCCCAAGACTTTTACCTATCTGCACTCCAAGGACTGCAACAGCTGCCTTTCCCTTTGTTTTCATTTCGCTCTCAAGAGGTATATATATAGATTCCTTCTTAGTGTCATATATTGAATACTTACATCCCTTTCCAAGTATATTTTGTAAAGATCCCCAAAAAACTGTCAAATCTAAAAAAGAAAAGAGTCCCCCAAAATACTCAGAGCTCATATCGAAATATTGACCAATTATAGTAAAGAAGAAAAATATACCTCCAAAAGTTAGAAATAAAACTGGAGTAATAGAAATAGTAAAAAACCACCCATAATTTTTCATGATAATATTTCCAAATAGAGCAAAAATTGTAGCAGAGATTCCTGTCCAAAATATAACCTTACTTTGATAAGATATAAAAATTGCAACTTCTGGATATAGAGCTTTAGCTCTTGAAAACCAAAGGCCTTCTATCAAATGAACACACGCACTATACGCTATAGTAATAACAAATGCCAAAAACAAATATTTAGAAGACACAATTAACTTAAAGCTTTTTAATAAACTAAGTTTTAATATATCTAATCTTTCCCCATCTCTATTAAAGTTTTTCAATGTCTCTATATAACGTTTTTCAATTTTTCTATGTAAAATAATAATTATTACACTACTCAAGATTGATAATGTTATAATAGATTTTACAACTTGTTCTGTTGGATCTTTTAGATTGCTAAAGAGAACATTTCCAAAATTACTATTCAATACATGAAAAATGACTAAGCCAGATACCACGGAACTTATTTGCCCTAGCAGACCAAAAGGAATATAAAATCTATTTGCTTCTTCAACAGAGTGGATCTTGTTAGCAAATTGCCAAAACAAGACAAAGTTAATAACAACAGGCCAAAAATCGGACATAACATAAAATATTACATAACTCCATTTTCCCCATATGAAAAAAAAAAACTTAAAATGTGGATATAGATTTGCCATTTTTGATATGAGATTGGAATTTGGATGAATCAATTCAGAATTGGGATACAGAATAAATACGAAAAGGGAAAAAAACATTGTAAAAAACAATACAACTACACGAAATATCTGTTCCGTGGTCATCCTATTACAAAGAGTTGTATATATTATTATAAATAATAATGAGATAGGCCCTTGTATCCAGAGCTTAATAAAGCTTATGCTCTCTGTTCCAAGTTTAGACACTAAAATACTAGTGCTCACTTGCTTTACTATATTCTGGTTAAACAACATTAAAAACATTAATGAACTCATTAAAAAAAATTTATCCAGTTCATTTTTCTTTAAAACAAGTAATGATTTTGTAGACAAAAGAAACTTGCTATATAAAATATTTAGTACCTTCATAAAAGGGCTTGATAATTTGAATAAAATAATTCTAAATATTAATTTTTTTTTACTATTAAAACATTTTATTCATTAAATAAATTCAAATAAATTTTTACAGATAAAGTATACTCCATAGATCTTCATAAAAAAAGACCTACCCTAGAATTTGTACAAGACCCCTCAACAAAAATCAAGTAAATCTGAAGATTTTTTAATACAAATCCTATGAAATTTTACTCAATAAACGCACGTTCTACAACTTCTACAATATTTGAAACTGAAGAAATAATAATATTTTTTTTAATTGTATTTGGTATATCTTCTAAATCTTTTATATTTCCCTCTGGAATTAAGACTTCTCTTACTCCTCCTCTTCTTGCAGCGAGAAGCTTTTCTTTTAAACCTCCTATTGGTAAAATTTTACCATGTAACGTAATTTCTCCAGTCATAGCAATATCTTTTTTTACAAATTTTTGCCTCATAAGAGAGACAATCGTAGTATAAATTGCGATTCCAGCGGAGGGTCCATCTTTAGGAATTCCACCTTCTGGAACGTGAAGATGTATATCTTGTTCTTTTTGAGAGTTAAAGTCAATATCCAAAGATTTCAAATTAGATAAAACACAACTATATGCAGTCTCAACCGATTCCTTCATGACATCTCCTAAGCGACCTGTAGCCTTAATTAAGCCTTTTCCTCCAGGTACAAAAGCTGCCTCTATTCTCAATAAATCCCCCCCAAGCTCAGTATAAGCAAGAGCAGTAGTGCTTGCAATTTTGTCTTTATTTTCAATGGATCCAAACTTATATCTTTTAACACCTAAGAAAGACTTAAGATTCTTTTTATTTACAGTAATTTTGTCTTTCTTGGGGCATTTAATGAGCATCATCAACACTTTTCTGGATATTTTGGAAATAGCTCTATCAAGTTCTCGCACCCCTGATTCCCTTGTGTAATACCTTACAATATCCAATATAGCATCCTTTGTTATATCAAATTCAGATTTTTGAATCATATGTAACGAAAGTTGTTTTTTTATTAAGTACTCTTTTGCAATACATAATTTTTCTTCTTCAAGATATCCGGAGATTCTTAAAATTTCTAATCTATCATATAATGCTCTTGGAATATCATCCGAATTAGCAGTAGCTACAAAGATTACTTGAGAAAGATCATATTCTACTTCTAAATAATTATCCGTAAAATGAGCATTTTGTTCCGGATCTAGCACTTCTAATAGAGCAGATGTAGGATCTCCTCTAGCACCACTCACTATTTTATCTATTTCATCTAATAAAATTATTGGATTATCCACTTGAGCCTTTTTTATTAAGCCTACTATCTTACCAGGCATAGCACCAACATATGTTTTTCTGTGTCCCCTTATCTCAGACTCATCGTGCACTCCTCCAAGAGAAAATTTTCCATATTTATAACCCATAGCCTTAGCTATAGACTGAACAAGAGAAGTTTTACCTACTCCAGGAGGTCCTATTAAACATAAAATGGCTCCTTTTATTTTATCACTCCTCTTAAGTACAGCCAAATATTCAAAAATTCTCTCTTTAACATTTTTAAGACCAAAGTGCTTCTCATCTAGTTTCTTTTCAATAATACTAATATCAAAATCTTTCTTGGTAGTTTTACTCCAAGGCATTCCAAGTAAAACATCAAGATAACCCTTTATCATAGAAAATTCATAAGAACTGTGATTCATTGATTGCAACTTTTTTAATTCATAACTCCCTTTTTCCCTTACGTGCTCTGGCAAATCTAAATTTCGTATTTTTTCTTCTAAATCATAAAATTCTGACTTTCCATAATTTAACTCATTTTTAATAGCCTTTAATTGCTCATTTAAGTAAAAATTTCTTTGAACTTTTTCTATTTGAGTTTTCATTTTTTTTTGAATTGACTGCTCTACATTATTTTGAGCAATTTCAGACATAAGTAATTTTATTGCAGCGTTATATTTTTTTAAGATCTCTCTTTCTTCTAAGATTTTTTGTTTCTCTTTAACTCTGTCCTTCAGATTTGAAAGAATGATATTTAGCATATACTCAGGATTTAAAGTACGACTTAAAGAGTCTAACATATTCACATTATAATTCTTACTAAGTCCCCAATATTCTTTAAATAATTCTAACAAATGAGAAATTTTTGAATGAATTTTTTCTGTATTTTTAGGAGCAACAAAATCCTGTACAATAGAGTAGGAGGCTTCAAAAAAACTAGAATCCGATATATCTAACAATTCTACTTTATGCAATACTTCTATTAAAATTTTGCTACTATCATTAGGGAGTGGTATTATTTGTATAATATTTGCAAGGACCCCTACAGAAAAAATGTCTTTTACTGTAGGATGATCAGAAATACCAAATTTTTTCTGTGCAACACAAAGCACCTCAGTGCTATTCAAGGAACTTACCTGACTTAGAGCTTGGAGAGATTTGGGTTTTGATACAATTATAGAAACAACACTCTTGGGAAAAAGTACTGCATTCCCCAAAACAATGAGAGGTATTTTAGAGGTATCTTTTATAGATGAGGGTAAATTTTTCAGTTTTGTTTTTTTTGATATATTTTTTACTTTAGTCATAATACAGATAAAACACCACTTATTAGAACGTTACACTAGGATGCGCTATACCCTATAAAAATCGTTAATAATTAATTTTCAGGAACAACACAATGATTATCACCAACAACATCAAGTACTCCTATAACAGGATAAAGCCTTTCATAAATAATACCCCTTTAATAAGAGTAAATAAAGAAAATCTTGATAACTCAAATAATAATATATTTCTAAAATTAGATTCTAAGCAAATTACAGGATCTTTCAAAATTAGAGGTTTATTAAATCATATTCTATCTTTACAAGAACAAAAAAAAATCCTTAAAGGAGTCGTGTCCTATAGTACGGGAAATCATGCTATATCCTTATCTTTTTTAGGAAAAATGTTTAACTTTAAAGTACTTATATATCTCGCAAAAAATGTATTAGAGTCTAAAAAACAATTAATCAAATCCTTAAAAGCTCAGGTAATAGAGGTAGCCTCAAGAGAGGAGGCCGAAAGAGCTGCAATAGCATTATCGCGCAATAATAAAGACTACATTTATGTAAGTACCTCAAATAACCACGAGATAATAAACGGTGCAGGAACAATGTGTTATGAATCGTTATTAGAATTAAAAAAATTAAAGTACAAATGTGATATAATTTTTGTTCCAATTGGTGGAGGAGGCCTTATAGCAGGAAGTTACCTAGCAAGAGATTTAGTGTCTAAAACAACAGAAATCATAGGAGTAGAACCTAAAAATGCAAATGATGCATATTTATCACTAAAGAAAAAAAAAATACATAGATTATCCTGTGACCCTATAACTATCGCGGATGGACTTAGAGCATTATCTGTATCTGAAAAGGCTTTTGAATACATAAAAAAAATAAATACTATAGAGCTAGTGTCAGAGTCCTCTATAAAATATTGGACAAATTATTTAGACAGGATAGGAATTCAATGCGAGCCGTCTGGGGCGATAGCTTTTGCTGCAGCTCAGACCTGGCTTAAAAAAAAAAAAATAAGTAATGCCAATATACTTGTCTTAATTACCGGAAATAATACTTAACCTACCTCTCACTAAGATGCTAGCACTCCTTTGATTGGAAGAATCATCTTCATAAATTTTCCTAGATTTCGTACCTATTGACTATTCAGCTCAATCCGGCATTCAGCTCAATTCGGAACATAAATCAGCAGAAATAAATCCTCAGAAAAATATATGCTTTACTTCCATTAATGTACTGCTTACATATTTTTACACAGAAATTTTTATCTATGTACAAATATTTATGACATCTTTAAGATATGTATTTAATATCTATCTACCAATCTTTTTCTTCTTTTCCTATGAAAACCTAAGATTTCTTACAGTATTAGAAAAAGAGCCATACTTATAAAAATAGACTCTATCCCTGTTTTGCTTTAAATCTTTTATTTTTCTTATTAATAACAAACAATACACCCCTACGTTTTATTAATTGACAATCTTTGTCTCTTTTCTTAGCGGATTTTAAAGAACTCAATACTTTCATATAAAAAATTTTCTCTTAATTAAAGAATGCTAGATAGTATAATTGAATAGGACGAAAAAAACAATCATAGTAAAAATTGTCAACAAAGATAAAAATTAAGCCTTATAAAGGCTAATACTAATACCTAACCTAATCAAAAATTTTTTTATGTTTTTTATATATACTAAAAAATATTGATTTACAAAAATCAGTAAAAAAGCTATTGGAACACTATATAAAACATCACTTGGGAAATGTACTGCTAGAGAAATTCTAGAAATTGTAACCATACTCACAGTAAAAATGGCTAAAATCTTCTGTATTCTGGTATTAAGGTATTGCCATAAATAAAAACACTCCATAATAACCAAGACTACATGAAAACTTGGAAAAGAATGAAAGCAATTTTCGTAATTAAATGTCTTCTTTAAGCTAAAGAATGCAGAATTTTCTATAACACAAAATGGCCTTGGAAAGGATGATACATATTTTAGTATTTTACAAAAAATAGTAACAAATATAGAACACATTCCTATATTTATAAGAAAATGAAACATCTTGACTATTTCTCTCATAGAAAAAATATTACTACTTATTAATGTTTCGTGTGGTACTCTTCTACCAAGAACAATCCTGACCTTATATAAAAAATAAAATCCATATAAAAAATATATCAAAATAAATACTTTAATTGACGCAACTTTAGAAAATATCTTCAAAAGATAAGGAAATACGCCTATATTAAAATATTTATTAATAAAAAAAAACATCTCTTCATTTAATCCACCAAAATCATAAAAAACATTTTTCATCACTTTTACTTAAATAATTATTATCTAATCCATTAAATCATTGAATAATTTACTACTCTAAGCTAGTCTATCACAGACTAATATTTCTAGACGATGCTGGCAATTGTATTCTCATACCCTCTAACTCTTTTGTAATGATAATTTGGCACCCAAGTCTTGAAGTACGTGTAAGACCAAAGGCAAGATCCAACATATCCTCCTCCTCCTCACTAGGCTCTGGTAGAGAATTAAATACCGACTCTTCCAAGATCACATGACATGTAGAGCAAGCCAAAGATCCCTCACAAGCCCCTTCCAAATCTATATCATTCATATGAGCAACCTCTAAAATAGAGAGTCCCAAAGGAGCTTGTACAGATTTTTCTTCTCCGTCTTTATTTATAAAAATAAGATTTACAGTCTCTTCATGCATGTTAAAATTAATTTTTATTAGATCTAGTAAATAATTTTTCAGCAAAATTATCTAAAACCTTTTTTTGAAGTAGTATATTAGAATAATCATCTAAATCTATGTATTTTTTCAAAAATTTTATATCTCGTTCTAGATCAATTCTTTCGTCCTTAGTTATAGAAAATGAATCATCCAATACAAATTTTTCTATCTCTCTTATTTTCACCATAGCATTTAATTTTGCTTCTGCAACAGCTCTTTTTTGATAATCCTCTTTAATGTTTTTATAAGCAACCTCTAACTCTCTATCTATATCATTCTGACTCATTCCAAAACTTGGTTTTAGAACAACAGAGTGAGCAACTGTATTATTAATAGTTTCTTGAGCAGTAACAGATAAAATACCATCAACATCCATATTAAAAACAATCTCTAATCTAATTTGTCCTGCATTTTTAGGTGGAATATCGAGTTCAAAATAAGCTAAAGACTTACAATCCTCCACTAACTCTCTCTCTCCTTGCAAAATATGAATTTTTATACTTGTTTGGTTATCCTGATAAGTCGTAAACGTCTTACTTACACTGCAGGGGATAGGAGTATTTCTAACAAGAATTTTTTCTACTAGTCCCCCATATAACTCTATTCCTATCGATAAAGCGACAACATCTATCAAAAGAGAAGATTTTTTATTTCTTAAGGATAAATTTTGTGCCTGGATAGCTGCTCCTAAAACAACTACTTTATCAGGATCTAGACTAGAATAAAATTCTACTTTAGGATATTGTTTTTGCAATAATTTTCTAATTAAAGGGATTCTCGTTGAGCCCCCTACAAGAATTATCCCATCTATATTTTTTACCTTTGAATCTAAAATAACCTCTCTAACTATATTTAAAGTTTTCTTTATAACAGGCTCAATTATGGCTTCAAACTGACTCCTAGATAGAATATTTTTTTTGTCCTCTAACTCTACATAAGTTTTACAACTCAAAGATTCCTTGATAGAGCGTACAAATTCTAAATTCTTTAAATATATATCTTTTGTAATAAAATCATTATCCTCTAGATATTGTAGTAAAATTTGATCTATATCATCTCCTCCAAGCATATTATCTCCTCCAACTGCAATAGTCTGAAGAATAGCTTGCTGCATATTTAATATAGATACGTCAAAAGTCCCACCCCCAAGATCATATACCAAATATATACCCTTTGAAAAATGATGTAAATTGTAAGCATAGGCAGCAGCGGTTGGCTCTGCTATTAACCTTATAACATTCAAACCTGCCAATTTTGCAGCATATAATACCTGTCCCTTTGCAACATCATCAAAATATGCCGGTATTGATACAACGGCATCAGTAATTTCTTCCTTTAAGTATAACTCTGCAGACAATCTTAAATATTCAAAAATTTTTGATGCCAAACAAAATAACTCTCTCTTTTCTCCAAAAATCTCTATCTTGGGAGAGTGATCTGTTAGATCTACCAAGTTAGTATCTAACATACTTAATAAATACTTATTTTCTAGGATCTCTTTAGTAGATTTCCCTAAAAATCTTTTGATAGATTTAATAGAAGTAATACCTTCTTTTACTGAATCAGAATTTCCTACATCTATTTTATTATTATAATTTATGCTTATAATGGAAGATGTAATATCTTTTCCTAGTAAATTAGGAATAATCTTGGTTTGGTTATTTTGGGATATAGCTACTAGCGAGTTTGAAGTACCAAAATCTATCCCTATCACTGTACTTGGAGCACTGTTTTGTTCAGATTTTTCTTGTATCGTCAATATTTGAGAGGACATTTTTCATTTTAATATTTATTTTTTCTATCAGATTCACAATATATCTCAATTTTATTGTAAACAATATAGCATTTTCTTTTTCATTTTTTGAAAAACTATTAGAAATCTTCAAAATCATTTTTTCTTTAGATTCTTCAATTTTTTTTAAGAACGTTTCTAAAGAATCTATATTATTAAGATTTTCTAATATTTCAAATTTTTCCAATATATCCTCCAGCTCTGAGAAAGAGAGTTTTTGTTTTAAAGAAGCGTCATCAAAAACATAACCATTTAATTTTAACATATGTTTTGCTCTTAAATATGGATCTTTCAGATTTAAATAAGCTTCATTAATTTCTTTTGGATTTGCAAATTTAGAGCTTTGATCTTGTTTTCTTTGAGAATCTGGATGTGCCTTAAGTTGAGAAGAAAAATATTTTTCCTCTAACTCCTCCAAAGAAATATCATATAGTTCTTTTAAACCTATAATTAAAAAATAATTTTTCATTTTACTCCTGAAGAAAAATTTCTACTTGAATCTGTCCATTATCCATAAAAAACTCAGATTTAGTTGTAGAATCCTTTTTTTGATTTGTAAACAAAATCTTTTCCGCAGATAGGCTATGTTTCAAATCTGTTACAAGGTCCTTTGAAAATTTCGTGTTTGATTCTATGAAGACTACAATAGAGGATAATTTATAATTTAAAGCTAAATGATTTTGTGACTTAATACTTCTAACCATATCAATAATTTTAATATATTCCTCCATAATATCAGGATCGCAATCGCTGAAAATCGGTACACACTTAGGCCAAGAATTTTTATGATGAATTGACTTGCCCTGAGAATATATTAACTGAAACAATTTATCTGTAACATGGGGTAAAAATGGAGCTAAAAATTGTAAGACATATTTAAACACGTAAAACATTGTATATATTGAGCTCATCACTTCCTCAATCATCAAATTTTGATCAGACTGATATATCTTGTACTTTATTATTTCTAAATAATAGTCACAAAAAAAATTCAAAAAGAAAGTTTCGGTTTTATGTATAACGTCTGAATAATGATATTTTGTAAAAAAGTAATTCACATCTTTGTACAAAAAAGATAGTTTTTGAATCAAATATTTATCTATATTAGAAATAATTTTTTGTTTTAATAATATATCTTCCCAAAGAAAAATCTCCGAACAATTTACATAATTTACATTTTTAGAAGATTGAGAAATAAAATTTGCAGCATTCCACAACTTATTTATAAGTTTTTTTCCGTTTTTTATAACGTCAAGGGAAAAGACAGTATCAGAACCAAGTCTTGAGCATGCAGACCAATATCTAACGGCATCTGTACCATATTCTTCTATTATATTTTCTGGTTTTATTACATTTCCTTTAGATTTAGACATCTTTGTTTTATCCTCTGCAAGACACCATCCACTAATCATGATATTTTTCCAAGGAATAGAATTTGAATGCAAATAGGATTTTAACATAGTATAAAACGTCCAAGTCCTGATGATCTCATGCCCTTGAGCACGCAAATCTGCTGGAAAAAGGTTTTTATAACTATCTAAATTTTGAGCTAATGATTCATTAAGACCCTGAGCGTTAATTTGAGGAGTAATAGAACTAGTGGCCCACGTATCCATTACATCTTTTTCTGCAACAAATTCACCAGTAATATAACCTTCTGGCGCTTGTGATACCGGATTTAAAGGCAAGTCCTGTATTTTAGGTAAAATAACCCTCCCCTCCTCACCTTTTTTCAAAGAATACCATACAGGTATCGCAACCCCGAAATGTCTCTGCCTACTTATACACCAATCATATGAAATAGTATCTATCCAACTCATGAGTTTTTGTTTCATCGTTTTAGGATACCAAGATATTTTCTCTAATTGTTGCATCATCGCCTCTTTATGCTTTATGGTTTTTATGAACCATTGAGGCTCTAACAGAAATTCTATAGTATTTGAAGACCTTTCTGCACATTTTACCTTGTGTATTATCTCTTTACTACTAATTAACGCTTTTGCTGATGTCAACAACTGTAAAATTTTATCTCTTGCACTCAATATTTTCAGACCAGATAATTCTTCAAAATATTTCATAGCCTCAGTTGGTCTTTTAGAGTCTGAAAAATCCATCTTAGGAGAGATTTTTCCGTATTTATCTATAATAGTTCTATATGGTAATTTATATTTTTTAACCCAAAAAACATCCTTGCGATCTCCAAAACAGCAGCACATAACAGCTCCTGTACCCTTATCTTCCTTAACCTCAAAATCGCACAAAATAGGTATTTCTATACCAAATAAAGGACTTATTGCCTTATGATTTATAAATTTAGTAAATTTTGAATCATCAGGATTAACAAAAATAGCAACACAGGCTGGCAATAATTCGGGTCTTGTTGTGGCTACTATTATTGGAGCATTTGCACTTGTCTCAAAGCAGATCTCGTGTATATGAGACTTTTGTTCTCTTTCAATTAAATCTGCTTGTGCAAGAGCTGTTTGATCTACACTATCCCATAATATTGGTTGTTCTTCTCTATAAATTTCTCCTTTATTATACAAGTCAATAAAGGACATTTGTGACATTTTTCTACAAAAATCACTTCCAGTATTGTACTTAGTGGACCAATCAAGAGATAAGCCAATTCTTTTTAGGATATAAATGAACTTATCCTCTTCTTGAGCTACAACTTCAGAGCAAATTTTTAAAAATTCTTCCTTTGGCACATTATGAGATTTAATGCGATATTTCTTTTCTACCAATCTCTCAGTCGCAAGACCATTCGCATCAAATCCAATAGGATAAAAAACATTAAATCCACACATTCTTTTATATCGTGCTATAAAGTCTGTCTGAGTATAACTATATACATGTCCTATATGGAAATCTCCTGAAATAGTTGGAGGAGGTGTATCTATAACATAAGTCTTGTCTCTTGAAACGTTTAATTGTTCTCTTGAAAATTTGTATAAATAAGAATCTTCCCATTGTTTTTGAAATTCTTGCTCTGTGCTTGCAAATTTGTATCTTTTTGCTAACTCTCTACTTTGCTCTATCATTTTGACACACCAAATAATTATTTAGTACTAAATATGAATGTTAAATGAATGTTAATAAAATTGAATATTAATAAATACCTAGTTATACAAAATAACAATTTTTTTTTGATTTTGCATTAAAAATAGGTTCATCTTCTAGCACAAGACTGCTAGATTATATTCTGTACCAAATTATTATATGATAAAGTCATAAATTAAATATTTATTTTTGACATAAATAAAATGAACAAAAGTATTTTAAACATAAAAAGTTATTTTTTTAATCTGTTGTCTCTAATGAGAATTTTTAATGTTTTTGGTCTGCTATTGGTATTTTTTCCTGCATTCTTTGGACTATTGTTCGGATTTCATAATACAAGTAATGTCTTCAGCTTATGCGATAAGATAAAAATAATAGTTATCTTTTTTGTAGGTAGCGTGCTTACACGAAGTGCTGGTTGCCTAATAAATGATATTGTAGACAAAAATATAGACTCAAAAGTTAAAAGAACAAAAAATAGACCACTTGCAAATAAATCTCTTAAAATCAAAAATATTCTTATACCTTTGGGGATAATTTTGAGTTTAGCACTTTATATTCTGATATCATTAGATTTTATATCTATATTAATAGGCACTTTAGCTTTTATTATGATCTTAATCTACCCTTTTATGAAAAGAATATTTTCGATTCCACAAATATTTTTAGGACTTACATTTAATCTAGGATCTCTAATTGGGTATTCCTACGTTGTTGGCAAGATTGATTATATATCATCACTAGTGTATATAAGTTGTATATTTTGGACCTTGAGTTATGATACTATCTACTCTTTTGCAGACTTAGAAGATGATAAACAATTAGGAGTTCATTCTAGTGGAATATTTTTTGAAAATAAAAAATATAAATTATTCATTTTTTTAGGATATATAGCATTTTTTAGCCTTATATTTATCAGTTATAATATCATCTCTCACATGTCAAAATTTTTATTAGTATTAGAGATATTTGCTATATTGCAAATAATAACTCTTGTAATATGGCAAATACAAACTCTTGATATAAAAGACGCTAATAATTGTATTACTAGATTTAAAAGAAATGTTCATTTAGGATTTATAATCTCAGCACTTTTAATGTTTTTATCCTTAACATCCTCCACATACTAAAGCATATATATATAGATTTCTTTGTTGACAATGTTAGATTGTTAGCAAGAGAGTAAATTTTTCATGTTTCTATTGCTGATTAAATACTCTACTTACTTTACACACTAATAAACACAGTCACTAATACATTCGTTACTACTTACATAAGCATCTTTCTCTAGGTCTAAAACTTCTGCTAAAAACCTTTCGTTTTCCTTTTCTGTAAGTAAACATTTAGTTACATCTTTAATAATATGTGTATTTTTGTTGTGATCTATTTATTATTCCCTATATCTCTCCAAGCTGTTTTACACACTAGCTGTTTTTTTTATTCTATACCCATCCCCTTCCCTAGACTTATACTCTTTTTTGTTTTTTTTATCTAAATTGATACATATTTTTAATATTTTGGGGTTGTTAAAATACACAACTTATAATAGTGTTAAATAACAAGTACAGAGTTGAAGTAGTCTTTAATGCCACGGGCAGATTTTTTGCATTTTATTACCAGTTTAGGTATTTTTGGCTCTATGCTTGTCTACTTTAAAGTATTATTTTAAAAATATTTTTAATAATAGCTCCACATTGTTAGAAACAGTTAAAAGTATTAGTATAAACATTCCGACAATTGCCTAAGGAAACTCTGAAAATTTAGTTTTTAAGGTTTTATTGTTAGTTTTAATAGCTTTTTTGAGTAAAAAACTCATTTATTAACTACTTCTTTCATAGATCTTTTTTCTCTGAGTGTTGAAGGATTAAATTCTTTTCTTTATATTTAAATGATAAAATACTATTTTACCAATTTAGTAGAGTGAGTTTTATTATTGATGTTATTTTCGGTAATTAGTTGGAATGTAAATTCCATACGTTCTAGAATAGAGCATTTGTTGCATTTAATTGAAAAATATTCACCAGATATTGTGTGTCTACAGGAGATAAAATGCGAAGATAGTGATTTTCCTTGTCATATGCTAGATCATTTAAATTACAATATTTATGTTTGTGGACAGAGTAGATATAATGGGGTAGCTATTTTATCTAAAAACAGAGCCTCCGAAGTGAATAGAACCTTTATAGGTAATATTTTGACACAAGAGGCAAGATTTATAGAGATTTTAGTAGATACTGTTATTGGATTTGTTAGGGTGATTTCTCTATATTGCCCCAATGGTCAACATGTGTGTGAAGAAAATCCTCATTTTAGAAAAAAAATACAATTTTATGATTCCTTTACTTCATATATTGAGTCTTTTGATAAAATTGATGAAAAAATTATCTTAGCAGGAGACTTAAATATTGCTCCTTTTGATTTGGATGTATATGAACCTTCTGAATTAGAGGAGCACATATGTTTTAGTGTACAAGAGAAGGGGAAATTGAGAGCCCTTTTTAATTGGGGATTTGTAGATAATTTTAGGTTATTAAATCCCAAAGATCAAAAATTTTCTTGGTGGGATTACAGGGGTAGAAAATTTGAAAAAAATCTTGGATATAGAATTGATTTTACTTTATCTACACCAAATTTGATGAATTATTTAAAATCTACCATAATAGATGAAGAATTTAGGAAGCTATCTAAACCCTCAGATCATGCTCCTGTTATTTCTGTATGGGAAAAATAAGGCATATTTTGTACTTTATTAGATCTTGTATAAGATATTAGTTTATTTTCATTTATTATTGAAATACCATGAATAAGGTGATTTTAATATGTGGTCCAACATCGTCTAGAAAAACAGAATTTGCGCATGAACTCGCGTTGCGTATCAAAGGAGAAATAGTAAATTTAGATTCAATGCAAGTATATAAATATTGCGAGACGATTAGTGTATCTCCAGAATCCAGGTTGAAAGCAGAATTACCATATCATTTATATAATTTTTTAGAATTAAATCAGCACTTATCTGCAAAGATACATGCACAAAATGCAGCCAAAATTATTTTTCGTGTTCTTGGCAGGGGTAGAGTACCAATACTTGTTTCTGGAAGTGGAATGTATATAAACAGCTTGATATATGGGTATCATAATATTCCTGATATTTTAGAAGATGTTAGGTTATATGTCAGGAGTAAATACAAAAATGTAGGTATTCGTAAACTTTTTGAGTGTCTTGTAAAAAAAGATCCTTTAGTTTTGAGTCATATAAATAAGAATGATACACATAGGATTCTTCGTGCTTATGAGGTGATATTGCAAACAGGAAAATCCATATATTCTTATTATACAGAAGAAAATTTGATCAAACCTATTGAGGTATGTGATGTAGATACATATCTTCTTGTAGCTCAGAAAAATTTCCTTAATTTCTCTTTATCAAAACGAGTGGATTATATATTTCATAACGGTGGGATAGAGGAAGCAGAGAAGTTATACTCTCATTTTCATGGGAGCAATAATTCCTTATCTGGGTATTTATCTCGAAATATGATTGGTTTGAAAGAAATTTTTTTATATTTAGATAACAAAATTTCTTTCAAGGAGGCAATAGATATGACAGTCGTTAGAACAAGACAATATGCTAAAAGACAAAAAACTTGGTTTTTCAATAAGTTAAAAGATAAAAATTTAGTGTCTTTTGAAGATTTAGATGATTTTTATAAAAAAAAATTCAATTTAATTGAACAACTTATACAAAATTCTTAGTCTCACTAATAAACAAAGTACGTTGATTAAAATAGAAAGATAGGAGAAAAAATTTCTATACTGAGAAGTAATACCAAAGTACTTAACTTGTAGAGGATATTAAGCATCTAAAAATTTGTAAAAAATTACTTTTTATGTCTTTTTCTATCTTCTTTTTTTAAACCTTCTTTAAAGAGTCTCAATCCCTTACTTAAATCCGTCATCACCTGAGGCAATCTACCAGCTCCAAAAAGTACCAATATGATCAATAAAATTATTAATAATTGTCCAATGCTTACTCCCATAAAAATAACCCAAATATTATGTTAAACAAAAGTTTTTATACAAATATCAAGTTAATCAGATCTAGCCACAAAAGCACTGTATGACCCCTACGGGGATCAAACCCGTGTTTTCACCGTGAAAGGGTGATGTCCTGATCGTCTAGACGAAGGGGCCACAATAATTCTATGCTAAAAACCCGTTACAGCTAAAGCAAAACACTAAATATTAGATATTAGATAAACCTAATTAATTTGAAAAATGCATCTACAAAACGCAGATAAAAACTAACTCCCTAAAGTCTACATTATTAAATTGTCTTTTTCAAGATTTATATGTAATATCTCCTATTTTAAAGTATTAAACCGCAAGAATAGGGAGATTTATACAAGAAAATAGTCTCACATTTTTACTTTTTTGTTTTTTTCCTAAAAAGTTAAAATATCAATTTTTGTATTAAATTTTGTGTTATTCCTAACCGAGAACAAAATCCTGTAGAAAAAAATTCTAAAGGATTGTAAAGAAATCTTTTAACTAGGCTATCTTTATAATATACATCTTTTAAACATTTGAATATGTTATGTATCTTTTTTGAGATTTTCACCTTTTTGTTGTAAGGATTCTTTGTATAACTCATAAAAATTAATGGGATTAACAGATATTGGTCTAAATCCCGCATCCGAGACAAGGTTAGCTATTATATGCCTTACATAAGGAAAGAGTATATTAGGACAATACACCATCAATGTCTGATCGACAGATTCCTTAGGAATATTACTTAGTTGAAATACTCCTGCGTAATCTATTTCAAGAATAAATAAATTCTTTTCTTGATTCTTAAGAGTAGTCTTTACATTAAGAGATACTTCAAATATATCATGATTTTGAAATTTTTTAGTATTAACTACTATATTACTCTCTACTTGCGGCTCTGATTCAATGTTACCCATTTCCCAAGGAGGAATCACAAGTTCAAAAGAAAGGTCTCTTATGTACTGAGCATGTATAGAGATATTTTCTTTTTCAGAAGTTTCTTTTTCAGAAGTTTCTTTTTTTTGACTCTGAGAATCACTATTAGATGATTCAGGCTTAATATTGCTAGGTGCTTTATCGGTTTTGCCTTCAGAATTTTGAAATTGGGTAATATTTTCAGACATTATAATACTGCATACTTAATAAATAAAAATTAAAGAATTTCTGAATTCTACACTCAATTAAGCATTTAAGTCAAATGTACGAACTTTTTTATAATAATTAAACGATATTTGTTTTCTTAATAACACAAATATTATTGCAAAGGATATACCATAAGATACTATAGACGATCCCCCATAACTTATAAAAGGCAAAGGCAATCCAGTAGTAGGTACAACTCCAAGAACAACTCCAATATTAACAATAATCTGAATAAAAATTTGAGACACAATTCCTATAATAGAAATTACTCTAAAAAGGTCTTGTACATAAAAAAGTAAAAAAAAGATTCTGCAAAATATAAAAAAATATATCGCTACAATAATGTAACAAACAACCATACCAAACTCCTCACCTACAACAGCAAAAATAAAATCTGTATGTGCATCCGGCAATCTCTCCTTTATCACACCCTCACCAGGCCCCACACCATAAAATCCTCCCTTTTTAAAAGACATAATAGACTGATTGAGTTGATAATTTTGAACTTTAGAATACTTTAAATAATTATTAATCCTATTTGCAATATGAGGCATAGTAAAATAACAAATAAAAAAAAGAATACATATACTAGCACAAAAAAGTAAAAACCATAAAATATGTACTCGAGAAATAAAGATTTGAATAATAAAAGAAAAAGAAATAATAAGCAGAGTACTAAAATCAGGCTGCATAAGCAAAAAAACTACTAAAAATAGATAAGTTATACAAGCGAACAAAATTCTACTAAATCCACTATGATCAACCAAAATTCTTGCTATAGTAACAAAAAAGAAAGGTTTTACAAATTCAGATGCCTGATATGAGACATGAAAAATATAAATCCAGCGCTTTGCTCCATTTACTTCCTGTCCAAAAAATTTAGTCAAAATAAGTATAAAATAATTTATAATTAAAAAATTAAGGGAAAATTTTCTGATCCGTGTTTCATTAGAAAAATTATAAATAAGTAACATCAAAATAAGTGACATAAGAATGAAAATACCCTGTTTAAAAACAAAGTAATTACTCCCAACACCAAGTCTTGAAGATACAGCATAACTAGAAGTTTTAACTAAAATCAAGCTAAAACAAAAAATCATAATGATTGAAATCAAGATCATTTTATCTGGTATCTTATGACGCAACTTAAGATAACTTTCAATACTTATCATGATATTTTTTAGTCCAATTTATGAATTTAAAAATGCTGTGACATATTGCGTAAACATATTGCCCCTCTCTTGAAAATTTTTGAACTGATCATAAGATGCGCACGCAGGAGACAAGATAATATTTATCTCTTCAGCAGACTCTAAAGAAGCATCAGCAATAGATCTCTCTACAGCACATTCAAGAGAATAACATACAATATATGAAATCCTATTTTTAATCAAATATTCAGACAATACATCAACATTTTCACCTATTAAATAAGCTTTCTTAACATTAGATAAATATTGATCTAAACAAGAAAAATCATGCTCCTTAATTAATCCCCCAAGTATCCAAAAAATATTTCGAAAACTTGAAAGCGCAAACTTAACAGAATCACTATTAGTTGCCTTACTATCATTGTAAAATGATATACCAAATTTTGAACCCAAATATTCTAGTCGATGTTTCAAAAAATTTACCTGAATCAAATTATCCATAAAGTCTTTTGCAAAAATCCCATTAAGCCTTGAGATAATATAACAAGCAGCAATATTCATATAATGAAAAAATCCTTTAAGCCTCGGAATTGAATATATTTTATAATCAAAATAATTATCCACTAGCTCATTCTTAGAAGTTACCAATATATCTGAGGCAAAGGGATAAATAGCATTCCAACTAAAGGTTATTATTCGTTTTTTATGATTTTTCATGTTTTTTGTCAAAAGATAATATAAATTCTCTGAGTATTTATTATTGATCCCTATGACAATAATTTGAGATAAATCTAAAATTTTCTTTTTAGAAAGAATATATTGATCCATATCACAATATCTATCCAAGTGATCAGGCGCAATATTAAGGCATAAAGAAATATAAGGCCTCAAAGATTTTATGAGATCTATTTGAAAAGAAGATATTTCAAGCAAATAAATTGCTTTTTTAAAAGGTAAGCTCATAACAGGAATTCCTATATTACCTCCTATTTCTAGATCTTTATTGTGTTTACACAAAATTTGTGAAGAGATAGAAGTTGTACTACTTTTACCATTAGTTCCCGTGATACATATAAACTTAGAATTAATATTATTTTCATAAAACAAATCTATATCCGAAGAAATTTCTATTTTGTTTTCATACGCAATAGAAAATATTAGATGATCTGGACTAACACCAGGAGATACGTAAATTATACCTAAAGATTTCCATCTTGCATCTGAGATTGGTACTAAGTTACTTTTTCCAAAGCGTTCTGCGAAAATATTTTTTTGCAGAGTAAGATCATCATCACAATAAAGATTAATTACTATTTGATCTTTAAAATACATATATAAAGAAATCCCAGTACTTCCGAGTCCAAATATACCAATTCTACCCCTTGATTTTTGCGTTAACATATCTAAGCTCTATTAGACTTAGATGAGAAATAAGACAAATTATAAATAATTAATTCTTTTAAATTTCCATCTAAAATTTCCGTTACATTAAAGGTTTGGTAATTACTCCTAAGGTCTTTTACCATCTGATAAGGATTCAAAACGTAAGACCTGATCTGATTACCCCAAGCATTATCACCCTTATTTTTATAATCTATATTTAATTCTATATCTTTTTTTCTTTTTTCAAGTTCATATAATCTAGAAACCAGCATTTTTAGGGCCTCTGCCTTATTTTTATGCTGAGACCTTTGATTTTGGCACTGTACAACAATTTTAGTGGGAATATGGGTAATACGAACAGCTGAATCGGTGGTATTTACATGCTGTCCCCCTGCTCCTGAGGACCTATAAGTATCAATTCTTATATCTTTATCCTCTATTTCTACTTCCTTTAAATCGCCTACCTCAGGGTAGACAGATACACTAGCAAAACTTGTCATTCTTTTCTTAGCAGAATTAAAAGGAGAAATTCTAACTAACCTGTGCACTCCATTTTCTGTCTTCATCCACCCATAAGACATAGAACCTAGAAATTTTATACAACAAGACTTAATACCAGCTTCTTCCCCTTCAAGAAGATTTATTATCTCACTTTTATATCCCATTCTCTCAGCAAATCTCAAGTACATTCTCATAATCATAGAAACCCAATCATGACTCTCAACCCCCCCAGCTCCAGCATTAAGTTCTAAAAAACAGTTGCTGTAATCAAGCGGGTCAAATAAGGAGAGATTTTTAAATTCTTCTGTCTTTTTAAACAAAATATTCAATTCTTCAACTATATCTTTAGTCCCCAAACCAGAACCTTTATCTTCCTCGTATAATTCATAAAGTTCCGATAAATCTTTCAGCTCAAGATTAAGCCTATTATAGGTTTCAAGTTTTTCTTCTAAATTCTTTTTCTTCTGCAAAATAGGGGTGAGTTTTTTTTGATCTTGCCACAATTTTTGATCCAACAGCTCCTCTTCCAAGACATTTATCTCTTTAATTACATAATCCAAGTCAAAGACACCTCTTGGAAATTTCTAAAGAAGAAGAAATGTTAGTACATAACTTTTGTATTTCTGCATCCATATAGATAAATTATTATTAATAATATATACTACACCCATGATACAATAATCATATAGTTGCATCAATAATAATTTCCCTAGTATAATGCTATTAATATGCTATTAATGAAAAAGGTGAGCAAAGATCATAATAAAATTAAATTATAGATGAGAGAAGAACAAATAAGGAATTTTGCAATAATTGCTCACATAGATCATGGAAAATCTACAATAGCAGACAGATTGATAGAATTTTGTGGAGGAATAGAAAAACGAAAAATGAAGAATCAGATTTTGGACTCTATGGAAATAGAGCAAGAGAGAGGTATTACAATAAAAGCACAAACCGTAAGATTATCCTACAAAGCAAAATCTGGTATCACATACCAACTAAATTTAATGGACACTCCTGGACATGTAGATTTTTCTTACGAGGTTAGTAGGTCTCTTGCGGCATGTGAGGGATCTTTGTTAGTAGTTGATGGTACTCAAGGAGTACAGGCACAAACAATCGCAAATGTTCACCAAGCAATAGAGAATGACCACGAAATTATAACAGTAATAAACAAATCAGACCTTCCGTCGTGTAATCCTGCAAGAGTAAAAGAAGAAATTGCCAACGTGTTAGGGATAGAAACAAAAAACGCAATATTAGTTTCCGCCAAAGAGGGCACTGGTATAGAGGAACTATTAGAGGCAATAGTTAAAGAGCTTCCTCCCTCAGATATCCTAAAAGATACCGCTCATTCAGAGGAGCTTAAGGCCCTTCTAATTGATAGTTGGTACGATAAATATCTTGGAGTTGTTATATTGACAAGAATTTTTTCTGGAAAAATTACTAAAAACATGAAAATAAAAATGCTTGCCAGTAATACAACATATACTGTAGATAAAATAGGATTTTTTTCACCTAATAAGAATTTTTTAGATACTTTAGAAGAAGGATCAATAGGATTTTTCACTGCATCTATAAAATCTTTATCCTCTTGTAAGACTGGTGATACAATCACAAATGACACAAGTACAGTAGGTCCTTTAAAAGGTTTTAAGAATAAATTATCCGTAGTATTTTGTAGTTTATATCCTACAGAGACTTCTAATTTTTCTTTACTAAAGGATGCTCTTGAAAAACTTAAGCTAAATGATTCTAGTCTTGAATATGAGATAGAAAAGGCTAATTCATTGGGGATAGGTTTTAGGTGTGGATTTCTTGGTCTTCTACATCTTGAAGTAACGCAGGAAAGACTAGAGAGAGAATTTAACCTACATCTTATCTCAACAGCTCCAAGTGTAATATATAAGGTCATGCTCAAAACAGGTCAAGAGCTCGATATACATAACCCTTCAGATTTTCCAGAAGTAAATAAGATTAATTACGTAAAAGAGCCTTGGATAAAAGCAAATATCATAGTCCCGGAAAAGTACCTAGGCCCTATATTACAACTCTGTACAGAAAAACGAGGAGATCAAACAGAGATGCACTACATCTCAAAACAACAAGTAATGCTCAATTACAATATACCTTTAAACGAGATAGTATTTGATTTTTATGATAAGTTAAAAGGTCTATCTAAAGGATATGCTAGTTTTGATTGGAGTTTATACGAATATAGAAAAAGTGATTTAGTCAAATTAAATATTTTAATAAACGGAGATGAAGTGGAGGCCCTATCAATGATAATCTTTAGACCTAAATCCCAAAGCAAAGCACGAGAATTATGTAGAGCTCTAAAAAATTTAATTCCTAGGAGATTATTTCAAATCCCAATACAAGCCTCAATAGGGAGTAAAATAATCGCAAGAGAGACGGTAAAAGCTTTTAGAAAGGACGTAACAGGAAAATGTTACGGAGGAGACGTAACAAGAAAGAAAAAATTACTTGAAAAACAAAAATTAGGAAAAAAAAAGATTGCTACTCAGTCTGATCTTAAGATCCCAAAATCTGTTTTCATAGAAGCATTAAAAATATCTTAGGATGAGAATAAGAATAGGTACAAGAGCAAGCAATCTGTCACTATTACAAACAAAATTAGTCATAGAAAGAATTGAGCAAGTACTTGTAGATGCTGAAGTAGAAATAGTTAAAATAACAACAAAAGCAGACAAGTTACAAAATTCAAATTTACAAGAAATAGGAGGCAAAGGACTTTTTGTTGCAGAGTTAGAAGAAGAGTTATTAAAATCAAATATTGACCTAGCAGTGCATTCTTTAAAGGACGTACCAGGTATTATAGATAAGAAACTACCAATAGCCGCCGTTCTACCAAGACAAGATGCTCGAGACGCATTAATAACACACCAAAAATACATTGATTCTATAGAAGATCTAAGTAAAATGTCTGTTATTGGAACTAGCTCTCCAAGAAGAAAAATTTTTATAGAAAAGCTACGACCAGATATAAAAGTTGTTCCACTAAGAGGGAACATTGAAACGAGAATAAAAGCCTTAAACGAAAAAAAAATTGATGCAATAATTCTATCAAAAGCTGCTCTTATAAGAGCTAATTTAGATAAATCAATTCCTTGTTATACAATCAATCCAGATAAAATGTTGCCCGCTGCATGCCAAGGCACAATAGCAATACAAACAAATATAGAAAACAGAGAAATGTATAATTTATGTAAAATGCTCAATGACCTCAGTAGCTGGTATATTACAAGAACAGAAAGAAGTTTTATAGAGTATCTAAAAGTCGATTGCCATATACCAGTAGGAGCATTTGCAAAATTTTTAAACTCTAAAATTGTAGGTCGCTTTATGGTTGTAGACAAGAATAATGAGTTACAATTTTTTACATCTTATGGAACGATTTTTGAAGCTGATCAAATAGGCATAGAAGCTGCTATGAAGTTAAAAAAATTTCTACAATAACTAGAGTATTAGTTTCGTCAAAAATAGGAATATTTTTGCTATAATTAACCTTAATCGTATTAGTTTTAAAAGTTGGACTAATTGATTGACTAGTAATAGAGATATGGGAGAGAATTTACAAAAATTCTTTTCTCCCTTGATAATAACGTAATAGACATACTATTATTAGTACAGAAAATATATTATTTTACGAGTAGATTATGTTATTAGATCTTGAAAAAAAGGTTCTCTTGAATATAGATAAGTTGAGACTTAATTTTTGTGAAAAAAATTTTGGGATAGCTGTTTCTGGTGGAGTTGATTCTATGTCTTTAATGTTTATTTTATGGAAGATTTTTGGATCTTGTAATGCTCATGTTTTTTCTGTTGACCATGGGCTTCGTAGATCTTCTGCTGAAGAGCTTGTGCATGTTGAACACATGACAAGATCTTTAAAGATGAAATTTTATCCTCTTTATTGGCAAGGTTATTTAGAAAAGAGTAATATTCAATCAAAGGCAAGATATGCACGATATGAACTAATTTGTGCTAAATGTAGAACAATTGGTATTAGAACTTTATTTTTAGCTCACCAAAAAGATGATTTTCTAGAAAATTTTTGTATAAGGGAAAATAGAAAAAGTAGCGTTTTTGGATTAAGTTCTAGTTATGTATTTTTTTTTAATGGAGTGAGAATTCTACGTCCACTTTTTAATGTTTCTAAATCTGAATTAGTGAGTTATGCTAAAGATCAGAATATAAAATATTTAAATGATCCTTCTAATCAGTCTATGAGATACCAGAGAAATGTTATACGTACAAAATTATCAGGCTATGATCAGATAAAAAAACGTGAGTTAGAAAAAAAAATAAATAGTGTAAATTTACAGGCTCATAAGTTAAATACAAAACTTATTGAATCTATAGCTAATTCAACTAAAATATGTAATATGGGCTTTGCTGTTCTAAATTTACAGGTGTTACATGATTGCTCAGAAGTGATTAGGATTCAAATTCTTTTATACGTTATTACTATGATTAGTTCTAAAAATTTTCTTCCAAGATTTCGAAATATTCAAAATATCTTAAATAAATTATTCTCAGATCAAATATTTTCTTGTACATTGCATGGATGCATGATAGAAAAATGTAGTAATGAATTATTTATATACAAAGAAATTCATAATATAGATGGACAAAAATACAAAGTACAAAACTTTCTTGAGAATTCCTTAGGAGAATTTGTTTGGGATCAACGCTTTTTATTTAAGTTTAATTCTTATGATTTTAAATCTTACTCTGTGAGAAAAAAAATGGAAACTTTATCCATAGTGAGCTTTTTTAAATCTTGCTTTAAAAGAGAGATACCTTATAAAAATCACATTTTTAAACTCCCTTGGGTAGGAGATATGTTTAGTTCTGGTAGTGCATTTATGTGTAAGAAAATTTTAGATACAATTCCTGTGGTAGAGGATATTGAAAAAAATATATTTATACCTCATATTGATTATTGTAGAGGTCTTGAATTTTTGAACAATGTAAGGGTAACTTTTAGACCTAGTTTTGTTTTTCGTTTTACACATTTTTTTTGGGGAATTAAGGAATAATGAATAATCAAACAAGAAACGTACTTTTGTGGGGAATATTAATTTTGCTAGTAATACTTATTTTTAATTTCTTTCAGTTAGAAGGAGGAAAACAAGCTAGGCAAAAGTTATCTCTATCAGAGTTATTTAATAAAATTAGTGCAAAGCAAATAAGCTCAGTTAAGGTACAAGGTAGAGCAATAGAGGGTATACTAGTTGATGGAAGCGGATTTTCTACTTATTGTGGAGAGCACTCTCAAGAAATAGTCTCAAGGTTAATGCAAACAGGTATATATATCGAAGTAGTCCCTCCAGATACTAAGATGAATTCATTACTTAGTATCTTTATTTCTTGGTTTCCTATGCTTTTACTTATTGGAGTTTGGGTGTTTTTTATGCGACAGATGCAAAGTGGAAGTAAAGGTATGGGCTTTGGTCGTTCTAAGGCTAAACTTATCTCTGATAGAGGTCCTAGGATAACATTTGAAGATGTTGCTGGAATCAATGAGGCCAAAGAAGAATTAGGAGAAATTGTAGATTTTTTAAGAAATCCTAGTAGATTTCAAAAATTAGGTGGTAAAATCCCTAAGGGTTGTCTACTAATAGGTCCTCCTGGTACAGGAAAAACACTCTTAGCAAAAGCTATAGCTGGAGAGGCAAACGTTCCTTTCTTTAGTATCTCTGGATCTGATTTTGTAGAAATGTTTGTAGGAGTTGGGGCTAGTCGCGTAAGAGATATGTTTGAGCAAGGAAAAAGACACGCACCTTGTATTATTTTTATAGATGAGATTGATGCCGTTGGAAGACACCGTGGGATAGGTCTTGGAGGTGGAAATGATGAAAGAGAACAAACATTAAATCAAATGCTGGTTGAAATGGATGGTTTTGAGGTTAATGAAGGAGTGATAATTATTGCGGCTACTAATAGACCTGATGTACTGGACCCAGCACTCCTAAGACCTGGTAGATTTGATAGACAAATAACAGTCTCAAATCCTGATATCAATGGACGAGAAAAGATTCTTCAAGTACATATGAAGAAGATTAAATATGATTCTAGTGTTGAGCCAAGAATCATAGCAAGGGGGACTCCTGGGTTCTCAGGAGCGGATCTTCAAAATTTGGTTAATGAGGCAGCCTTGATAGCCGCAAGAAGCAATAAAAAGATTGTGACTATGCATGACATGGAAGAAGCTAAAGATAAAGTATTGATGGGTGTAGAAAGAAAATCTCTCGCTCTTTCAGAGGCAGAAAAAAAGCTTACAGCATATCATGAAGGAGGCCATGCTCTTGTAGGATTATATTGCCCAGCATCAGATCCAATACATAAAGCTACCATTATTCCAAGGGGAAGAGCTCTTGGAATGGTTATGAGACTTCCTGAGAGTGATAGGTTTTCTGTTTCTTTTGAAAAAATGAAAGCAGATATTGCTGTTGGAATGGCTGGTAGAGTCGCAGAAGAGATTATCTTTGGTCCTGAAAAAGTTACTTCAGGTGCTTCTTCAGATATTAAGATGGTTACGAGAATGGCTCGCTCTATGGTTACAGAATGGGGGCTGAGTAGCAAAATTGGAACTGTTTTTTTAGGTAAAAATAATGAAGATATGTATTCTTCTTATCACAGTGCAAATAATAAACTTATTTCTGATAAAACCTCTGAAACCATTGACCTTGAAGTGAGAAGAATTATAGACGAGGGATATGTTTTTGCTAAGGATATCTTGACAAAGCATATAGGGCAGCTTCATCTTCTTGCAAAAGAGTTAATTAAGCGTGAGACTCTTTCAGGGCAAGAAATACAGGACCTTTTAGTAAAAAATAAGAGTGTTTCTAGTAATAAAGATTTAAATGTAGTAAGACACAGTGTTGAAGATAACACTGCGAATATAGATAATAGTGATAAAACTACTGATGATAAAGCTTCCGTTAATACTATTGAAAGTGATGTACAAAATTTACAAGAAAATAGTAATACTAAAAAAAATAACGGGTCGACACATTCCTATGTATCAGCTCAAGCTGTTATTTCGAAAGACAATAATAATAATATAACTCAAGTGTTTAACGATACTAACTCTTCAAAAGTAAGTCAATCGCCCTCAGATTCTTCTTCTAAGATAAAAGAGAATAAACAGAAAAAGAATGAGGGAAAAGAAAATAACATTAAAAAAAATATTGCTGTACCTAAATCTTCTTCTAGGCAAAGAAAGAAGCCATTAATATCTTCTTTGAAGAAATCTATTAAAAAGAAGAAATAGTATTTTTTTTTTATAAATAATTCAAGAACTTGCAAAAAAATTATGTATTCTTGAAAAAGGTCATATACAGAAAAGAGTTTTATATAAAAAAATAGTAATAGTTTTGTAACTACTTTAGACAGTTGTATTTTTATTAAAAAAACTTAGAAGTTTACTCTTCTTACAAGAATAATTTTTATCATCTGAGACAAATGGATTCTGAATCTATTAGATATTAAGTCCAAGATTTTGAGACGGTTTAAAGTACTTAATAAAAATATTAATTAGTAGTTTATTTACTACAAGAGCGCTGAACATAGAAGACACAGTTCCTATTGCAAGAGTAACTGCAAAACCCTGCACAGGTCCTGTACCAAATATATATAAGATTAGTGTTGCAATAAAAGATGTAACATTTGAATCTAATATGGTTACAAATGCATTTTTAAAGCCTAAGTATACAGAGTACTCATTGGATTTATTTTTTCTAAGCTCTTCTTTTATTCTCTCATATACCAATACATTAGCATCTACAGCCATTCCTATTGTAAGAATAATACCTGCAATTCCTGGAAATGTTAAAGTTGCTTGTGTAATGGTTAAAAATGTTATTATGTAAGATAAAGTAAGTATTAATGATATATTTGCAATTATGCCTAATACTCCGTAAAGAAGTATCATTAATAATGCTACAAGAATAAAACCTATCAAGGCAGATAATTTTCCATTTTCAATTGAGTCAGATCCTAAGCTAGGACCTATGACTCTCTCTTCCAATATATCAAATTTTGCAGGTAACGAACCTGATTGTATCAAAGTTGCTAATTTTGTTGCTGAAGTAATCGAAAACTTTCCAGAGATTACACTATTACCTCCAATAATAGCTTGATTTACTACTGGAGCAGTGATAACTTTGCCATCAAGTAAGATAGCAAGTCTTCTGCCTATATTTTCAGATGTAATTTTAGCAAAAATTTTACTACCTGCGGGGGTGAAAGAAAAAGCCACCACAGGTATATTGTACTCATTAAAATCTAATCTTGCATATTCAATAGACTCTCCTGTAAGAAGAATTTTTTTTTCTATTAATAAAGATGTATTTTCATCAACTAGTTCTACTAATTTATATTTTGGATTAATTAGTTTAGATTTTGTGACTTTTTCAATATTATCTTCCTCTACTAAATGAAACGTCAACTTAGCTACTTGATTAAGTAGATTCCGTATTTCAATAGTATTTTCTTGAAGACCAGGAATTTGAAGTAATATATTCTCACTACCCTGTCTTTGGAGAGAAATTTCTTTTGTTCCCCATATATCAAGCCTAGTTCTTATTATATCGGAAGATTTTTCTATAATTTTATTTTTTGTATCTTTTATATATTCTTCAGGAAAAGCAAAACTTACTAAATCTTTCTCTATATTTATTCTGAGATTAGGATCAATTTTATTTTTTATTTTTTCTAAATCCTTCATAGATTCTCCTATAGATAAGAGAGAAAAAAATATAGCTTTGTTAGAATGGTTAATATTATGAAATCGAAGACCATTCTGCTTCAATTCAAAAATTATATCTTGTTCTAATAATTGATATATTTCGTCAAAATAACTCTTAAAATCTACTTGTAATAATATTTCTACGCCTCCTTTCAGATCTATACCCAAAGACATCTTCTTTTTTGTAGAAAAGAAAGAAGAAAAATTTACAAATATGTAATAAATAGACAGAACACTCAAAAAAACAACAAATAAGATATTCTGAACAGAATTTTTCACAACTAATAATTATCTATAAGAGATCTACTAAAGCTATATGAACAAGACCAATTCCTAAATTTAGCCATATTATGTAATCATATTATGTAATATTCTTTGTATCTCTGCTTAGTATTTTTACTACGCTATTTCTTAGCATCTTTATTTCTACTCCTTTAGATATTTCTAAAAGAATGCTCTCATCTTTTTCGTTTAGCTCTATTACTTTCCCAAATAATCCAGAATTAGTCAACACTTCCTCACCTCTTTTCATTGAAGCCAATAATGCGTCCTGTTTTTTCTTACGTTTACTTTGAGGAAGTATTAAGAAAAAATAAAAAACAATCATAATTCCTATCATAGGTACGAAATTGGCAAAATTACCTAGAAAAGACTTAGGGAGTTCTTGCACTTGTTCACTACTAGCTGCCAGTGTTTCCTGTATAGGAATTACTTCATTATTTTTTTCTCCTGCAAATAGATTTTCTATCATAATAACAGATCCTTAAGTATTTAATTTCACAATAAGCTTTGATGACATAATAAAGGTTATACAAAAATAGCAAACATCTCAGGAAAACCTCCTTAAAATCAAGTCTACTGCTTGAGAGCGTATTTTTAACTTAGTAACATCCTCTATTCAGTCTCATCGAAAGCTGATTTTATATTAATCTTCTCTATAAATCAAATATTTTTTTACAAAATTTTGCTATTTTCTATTCTTGCAAGAGATCTTTTTATTATTTCTTCCTCATGAAGATTATTAAAATCAGTTTCTAATAGGTATATTTTAGCTATTTTTACAGATTTAGTTATGTATTTTTTATATATTGCTTTTATAGATTCTTGATGATCTAATTTTATTTTAGTTAGGTAATCAGCTCTATTAGCATTGAATATCTTGTCTATTTCATCTTTTTTTTCATTTATAGTTACTAAATTGAATTCCTCTGCATTTTTTATTTTTTCTTCTTGGAATTGCTTTAAATGTAAGAATTTAAATTTTATGTCTTCTAATAATGTATGATTATCATTTTTTTCTTTTTCTTTCTTATTAAAGGTATTTTTTATTGTGGAAATATACTTATCTAAAGTTTCAAGAAGAATTCTTCTTACAGGTTTATATATAGCGAGTATCAAAATGCAAAAAGAGAGAAGTATAAAAAAATCTTCATTTATAAAATTCATAATTATATTGTAGCTTTGTATTTTTTATCAAAGTCTTTATAGATCTGATTGATTTTTTCTTTATTTGAATTAGATTCTGTAATGTTCTTTATTATAGCGTTAGAAATATTTGTACAAAATATAAAATCATTTTTCTCTAACTCTTTTTTTACCTTATCTAATTCATTACTTAAGGAATCTTTCAAAAACATAGCATCTTCTTTCAGAGCAGTTGCTTTTGCTTGAACATATTCTTGTAGTTCTTGTAAGGAGTCTTTTTTCATAGATTCTATTTTATTATGCATCTCTTTTAGAGTATTTGAGTGTTCAAGTTCTAACTCTTTTGCCATTTGGAGATATTTTTCAGATAATTCGTTCTCTTTTTTTAAAGATTCCTTGCGAGATCGTAATACAGACTCTAGTTTTGGAACAAAGAGAGTCTTAATTAGAAGATATAAAGACCCAAAACAAACGCTCAACCAAAACCATTGAGACAGAAAAGTATTGACTTCAAATTGTGGAATAACCATGAAAAAATTTTTGAAATATTATATATTCACAAAAAAAGCAGCAAAATTGCTAACATAAAAGAGAATAGGCCCATAGCCTCAACCAGACTTGCTCCTATAATTGCTATTTTTTGTAACTCTGCCGACACGGAAGGATTTCTAGACATACCATTTAATAAAGAAGAGAAAATAATCGCGACTCCCAGAGCTGCAGTTGAGAGCCCTATTACTGTTAATCCTATAGCTAAAAACTTCATATATACCTTAACTTTGTTACTAATAAAATTACGTACAAATTAATGACTTTCCAATATATCATTTAGATATGTACATGACAATAGCATAAAAATATACGCTTGTAGTATTGAGATAAAAACCTCAAATAATATAATAATTGAAAATCCAGGAATAGCTAAAACTTTTACATATATTGATACAATTTTGATTAAATATGCAACAAGTTTAATCATTATGTGTCCAGCAATCATGTTAATGCTTAGCCTCAAGGAAAGAATAAGTGGTTTTGAGAGAAAAGAAATTACTTCTATAATACCTACTAAGGGCATTAATATTACAGGAATTTGTGGTGGTAAGAATATTCTGAAAAACTCCTTACCTTTTGTTTTAAGAGCAAAAAATGTAACAAAGATAAAAAATAGGCTAGAGATAAAAATCGTAACTGAGATATGGCTTGTGATTGTAAAGCTATATGGTGTATTACCCAATAAATTTGATGACAGTATGAAGAGAAAATTTGTTAAAATAAGATTTATAAAAGTTCTAGAGTATTTTTCTGAGTTTATAGAATTATAAACTAGGTTATATATTAGCTCTATACTAACTTGAACTCTTGTTGGAATAATAGATAAATTTTTCAGTGCAAAATTAAAATAAAACCCAAGTATAAACAATACCAACAACATTGCAAGAGCCGAGTTGGTAAAGCTTATATCATATTTTTCAAAAAAAACGATATCAAATATTTTAACTATATTAAATTGTTCAAATACATCAAGCATATAAAAATTTCGAACACATTTTATATTAATTAAATAAGCATCACATTTTAATTGTAGACAAATTCACATTTTTTTCAATTATGTTGTCTATATTCGAGTAAATTTTTTTAGGAGTGAGTATCTGAGAGTAGTTTGTCTATTTTTTGAGTTATAATAGTCAGATCTGGCCTTATTAATTCTCCGTTAATTAAAATGACAGGGGTATGTTTTATGTTGTATTTCTGGGTTAAATCATAACTATAAGATAGCAAAAGATTCTTTAATTCTTTTGAATTAAGACATGAATCATACTGATTTTGAGACATATCAGAAGCAGCTCCTATATTAGACAATATGGAATAATAATTTTTACTATAGGCCCAAGTTGACTGCTTATTGAACAATATATTTAGGTATTTAAAATAAGCATCAGTTGAATTTTTACATCTTGCTAAAATAGCTGCATAAAAATCTTGTCTTGAAGCTATGATCTCCCTTGAGATATATAAAACTTTGTTAGTGTCTATATATTTGCTCTTTATTACTGGAAATATACGTTTATGAAACATAGCACACGCAAAACAAGTAGGAGAAAGATATGAAATTATGTTTACTTTAGAATTTTTTTTGCCTAATATAAAATCATATGGTTTAACTTGTAGTAGTGAATTTGATAAATATATACTTGAAGAACCTTGAATATTTTTTTCATATTTTTCAGTAGATATGTCATTTGTGGATATGTTAGCCTTATATGCAGTGCGCTTGGAGGAAGATTCTTTCTTATTATTTTTTCTATCAGCTCCTTTGCTATCACAAACACTAAATAGTAAAATCGCTAAAAAAATTGATTTACAAAGTATTTTAAATATCATTGAAAACTAAATAAACTAAACTTAATCAGACTGCTTTATGTCAAGTTATCAAGCATTGATTAACAACTAGTTAAAATTCCCTTTTTAAAAAGAAAATGTCGTTTAAGAATATTTATGTTGTATCAAAAATATTCTTTATTGACAAGATAAATTTCCTACCATATTTGTCCTATTATGTTATTGCATATGCTTGTGAGTGAATTTTTGTGTTTTTAATGCAAAAGCTTTTAGTAGTAATGAAAGATATTTTTCGCTTTTATATCTTTTTACTGATAAATATAGCTAATTTGCACAAATTACTTGTTATAGTAAAGAGAGTTTTATCTATAAAGCTTAGATTTGAATCAAATTCCATAGCTATATGTTTGTGCTCTTGCTCGTCTTTTTGAAATTTTTTTATGTTATTTAATAGATCTTGATCTTTATAATTTGTTTGTTCTAAGAAATCTATCTGGTCTTGGTAGTGCCTCTCTATTACTTGTTCTACTGCCTCTGTTATGATCATAGCCTTTTTTATTCCTAGCTTTGCACTTAATTTCCCTACAAGAGTACCTACTATATTCCATGCAAATATTAGTGCAGATGGTCGTATATTTTTTGTTAAAATTTGGTTTTCAAAATATTTTAGATGCACTAATTCTTGATCGAGCATTTCTTGAATTAACTCTTTATATTCCTTCGATATTGTTGACAATTGGCCTTCGTATATTTTTTTAGCTCCTAGTTCTCCTGCGTGATTTACTCTTATTATTTCTTCTATTTTTTTTTTATTCTCAAAAAACGGTTTTAACATAGCTTTTTTTGTTTAATTAATTTTGTTTTTCTTTGCATATACAACTTGGATTGAAAAATTTTTCTTTTATATAAAAATTAGTTGCCATATACGCAATATATATAAGTATACTTGCTAGTAGATTTAGCTCTGTGAGAGAAACGTTCTGAATCTTAAGAGGAGATATATCACATGGAGCCATTTTTTGATTTAGCGTTCTATTTATAAAATCTTCCTTGGAGATATTGACCGTATTTATAATTCTTTCATGTACGCAGAGGAATTCTTCTTGTAGAATACCCCTTTCAAGAGCTGTATGATAAGATGCTATCAAAATAGATGCAATCATTATTACGCACACAATTTGATTGTATCTTATAACATGATAAAACATTGACGTTATTGATTTTCTTGAAAAATTTATGTTGTTGAAATGCTTTACATATATCTGAGAAGCAAATACTAATGTTAATAGGTATGAAAATCTCTCAAAAACACAGATAGAACATATAGTAAATTCCATTATGTATTCTACATAAAATACGCTAGCGAAAATTATTGTACATAACAAAATTGTTGAAGCATAAAATAGCTTAAGCTTAAAAATTAAAGACATAATTTCTATTGAAATGTTAAGTTTAAAGTTTTCAATAAAAGAGGTTAATTACAATAATTTACCCTATCATGAAATGATATTTCAATATATCATTAAATGAATATTGTGAATGATCTAAATTGTAGTATATTTTAGATGTTATAGAAAGTATTGATTTTATCTTTTAATGATTATTGTTGTAGTATGTTGACTGATACACAAAATATTAATTCTTGGCCCTTTATTGAGGCTAATAAAATTTTAGCCTACCTCGGAGGAAAATTACCTGATAAGGGATATGTTGCTTTTGAGACTGGATATGGTCCATCGGGTCTTCCTCATATAGGGACTTTTGCAGAAGTCTTAAGGACTACTATGGTTATGGAAGCTTTTAAAAAAATTTCTGATTTTCCAACAAAACTTATCTGTTTTTCAGATGATTTTGATGCCTTAAGATCTGTGCCTGATAATGTACCTAATAGAGATAATTTGAAAAAATGTCTTGGAACAAGTCTTACTTCTATCGAAGACCCATTTCAAAAGGAAAGTAGTTTTGGAGAATATATGAATAAAAAACTTCGAAGCTTTCTAGATTATTTTGGATTTGAATATGTCTTTTATAGTGCAACTGATTTTTACAGATCTGGTAAATTTGACGAGTTTCTCATTAAAGTGTTACAAAATTATGAAAAGATTAAAAATGTTGTTCTTCCTACTTTAGGTCCTGAAAGAAAAGAAAGCTATTCTCCTTTTATGCCTATTTGTAAAAAATCCGGAAAAGTACTTCAAGTACCTGTGGAAAAGATTGACCTTAAGAATAATAGTATCTTTTACAGAGCTGATGACTCCAACTTAGTTGAAATTTCAATATTAGGAGGAAATTGTAAATTACAATGGAAACCTGATTTTGCTATGCGCTGGGCGTGTCTTGATATAGATTTTGAAATTTATGGTAAAGAACATCTCCCAAACTCCGGTATTTACAATGATATATGCTCTATTTTAGGAGGAAAACCCCCTGTACAATTTTTCTATGAGCTTTTTCTGGATCATGCCGGAGCAAAAATTTCTAAATCAAAAGGAAACAGTATAGCTTTTGAAGATTTGATAAAATATTGCTCTGTTGATGCGATCTCTTTATTTATTTATCATTCTCCAAAAAAAGCGAAAAAAATGGATTGGAGTGTAGTTCCTAAATATATGGATGAGTATCTCGTATGGAATCAAAAATATTTTTCTACAGAAGATCCCCTTAAAAAAATGGAAAATCCCTTATTTCATATACATAAAGGTAATGTACCAAGAATCAATTGTCGAGATATTAATTTTACTCTTTTGATCAATCTTATTTCTACTTGTAATGTGTTCGATCAAGAATTTATTTGGAAATTTGTTCGTCAATATCACCTAATCGAAGATACAAAGACTAAGGAATACATTATCTCCATGATAAACTACGCTATCCTGTATTATAGGGATATTGTTCAAAAAAGTAAAAATTACCTAAAACCTAACGAAAAGCAAAAAATTCTATTGACAAAAATAGTTTCAGAATTAAGCAAAATAGGCCAAGACGCTGCCGCTGTAGACATACAAAGAATGATTTATAAAATAGGGGTTGAGAGTGATTATAAAAATCTTAATGACTATTTTAGAGATCTGTATAAAATATTACTAGGGCAAGAACATGGTCCAAGAATGGGCTCTTTTATAAAACTCTTGGGATGTAATAGGACAAGAGCTTTAATACAATCTACAATAGATGGTGCAAATGAGTTAATTATTTAAATGTAAAATATACGGTAAAATATACGAATTATGTCTATAGATCAAGATCTAGGTAATAAAGATCAGAATTTGATTTCCATATCGATTGAAGAAGAAATGAAGCGATCATATATGGATTATGCTATGAGTGTTATTGTAAGTAGAGCTATTCCAGATTTAAGGGATGGTTTAAAGCCTGTACATAGAAGAATTTTATATTCTATGCACGAGGGTGGATATAATTTTAATAAACCATATAGAAAATCTGCTCGTATTGTTGGGGATGTTATTGGTAAGTACCATCCTCATGGAGATGTAGCTATTTATGATTCGCTTGTTAGAATGGCACAAAGTTTTGCTTTGCAGGTGCCGTTAGTAGATGGACAGGGAAATTTTGGTTCTATTGATGGAGATAAGGCAGCCGCTATGCGTTATACTGAATCAAGACTTGCTAAAATTAGCCATTCAATGCTTGAGGATATTGAAAAAGATACAGTAAAATTTAGTCCAAATTATGATAATTCTGAGCAGGAACCTGATGTACTTCCTTCTAGTTTTCCTAATTTACTTATTAACGGAAGTAGCGGAATTGCTGTTGGAATGGCTACTAATATACCTCCCCATAACATGGGAGAGATTATTGATGCTTGCTGTGCTTATATTGATGATGATTCTATATCTATTGAAGAATTATTGACTTTTGTTAAAGGACCAGATTTTCCTACAGGAGGAGTTATACTCGGAACTTCAGGCATTAAGTCGGCTTATCTTACGGGTAGAGGAAGTATTATTTCAAGAGGAAGACACGTTGTTGAAGAAGTCGAAGAAAAAAAGAAAACTTTGCTTGTGATAACAGAAATACCTTATGCTGTTAATAAAACAAAGCTAATTGATAAAATTGTTGCATTGGTTAGAGAGAAAAAAATTGATTCTATAAGTGATATTAGAGACGAATCAAATAAGGAAGGCATTAGAATTGTTATAGAATTAAAAAAAGATGCGATGTTTAAACTTTTATTAAATCAGCTCTATTCATATACTAGTTTACAAACTAGCTTTGGAATCATAATGCTTGCCCTTGATAAGTCTGTTCCAAAGGTTATGAATCTGAAATATATTATTAAGTCTTTCATTGAGTTCAGAGAAGAAGTTATTACTAATAGGAGTGTTTTTTTACTTAACAGAGCTAGAAAAAAATCTCATTTACTTATAGGCGTTATGATTGCTGTTATTAACATTGATGAGATAATTAGCACTATACGTAATTCTCTTAACTCTCATGAGGCAAAAAAAAATTTAATGAATAAAAAATGGAATTGTGCAGAAGTTAGTGACCTTATTAAAATTATTGAGGAAAATGTGCAGATAGAAGATCAAAAATACATTACTCTTACAGAGGCGCAGGCACAGGGTATTTTAGACATTAAATTACAGCGTTTGACACTGCTTGAAAAAGATAAAATAAGTCAAGAACTCTCAGAACTTAAGGAAGAAATAGAGTTTTATCTAAAAATCCTAGGTTCTAGATTTGAATTACTCAAAATACTTAAAGGTGAATTGTTAGAGATTAAAGAGAAATTTAGCTCTCCTAGGCGTACTGAGATCATTGAACAAGATTTTGAAGAAAATATTAAAGACCTTATTCCTAATAAGGATGTCCTTGTTACTATTACCCAAAGTGGATATATTAAAAGGGTTGATCTTAGTCTTTATAGATCTCAAAATCGTGGTGGCAAGGGAAGAATTGGTCTTAATATGAAGGAAGAGGATTTTATTAAAGAGATACTTGTTGCAAATAGCCATACAAAATTGTTGATTTTTTCTAACTTTGGTAGAGTATATAGTCTCGATATTTATAAAATTCCTTATGGAAATCCTCAAAGTAGAGGAAAATATATTATTAATTTGTTACCTTTCTTCAAACCAGACGAAAAGGTTACCAATATCATGAGCCTTACTGAAGAGCAGCAAGTACAACAGAATCTTTATCTTGTATTTTTGCTCTCAAGTGGCTTTATCAAAAGACATCTTGTAGAGGATTTTGTAAATGTACCCTCAAAGGGTAAAATGGCAATTATGCTAGGTCAGGGAGAGCATCTTGTTAATGTAAATATTGCTTGTGAGGAAGATAATGTTATTCTATCTACAAAAAAGGGAAAGTTAATACATTTTCCTTTGAATAAAATAAGGGTTGTAAAGTCTAGAAGTTCTAAAGGTGTAAGAGGCATTAAAATTGCTCAAAAAGACGTTACTGTTTCTATGGATGTTATCAGGGGTAACCAATTTTCATCTTCTGAAAAAGATAGTTATTTATCCATTTCTTTAAAAGACCGGTTACAGCTTAATATTGATAATAGTCTTGTAGCCACATTGAAGTCTCAAAATAAAAAATTAAATATTTTATCAGAGGATAGAATTCTTGAAATGGCCTCTAAAGAAGAATTCCTTCTTACTGTTGCCGAAAAGGGAATTGGCAAATTTAGTTCTAATTACGAGTACAGAATTACTCATAGAGGAGGCGTAGGAATTAGTAGTATGAATTTAACTTCTAAGACAGGGAATGTTGTAACTACGCTCAGAGCTTCCTTTAAGGACCAATTGATGATTATTACTGATAAAGGACAGTTGATTAGATCTAAGTTAGACCAGGTAAGAGTCACAGGCAGACTCACAACAGGAGTGAAATTATTTGATATAGCAAGTAGCAGCTCTGTTGTTTCAGTATCTTTGGTTAAGGATGAAGAAGAATTAGCTATTCAAATCGATGAGGAATAATATACAATTAATCTGAATGAAGTATTATAGTTCTGATTTAGAAAAAGTAATTCCTTTAATATATAACTCAAGTGTCAAGGCTTTATTATTACATGGAGAAAATATAGGCTATTTTTATAGAATAATTAACTTGATTCTAAAAAAATCAAATATGATTTTGAAGAAAATATCATATGATTTAAGCTTATCAGAATTTTTGGTATTAGTTAAAAATAGAAATTTTTTTGATAGGAGATTTTGCATAGTGATTGATCACATGGAATTTCTTAAAAAGGATAATTTACAGGATTTTTTTAGTAAGATATCTTTTGGAGATAATTTTTTGTGTTTTATTAAAAAAAACAAATCTATTTCTAGTAAAAATATTGAATTTTTTATTAAAAGTGAGGATCTTGTTTCAATATATTGTCCTTTCTACCCAGGATTTAAAGTTAAAGAATATATTTTAGGCATCTTAAAAAAAATTGATAAAACCATCAATTACGATGCATTACAGAGTCTTATTTCTTTTTTTATAGGAAAAGATTTTGAATATATTAATAATGAGCTAAAAAAACTCATTTTATCAGTACATAATGTAGATAATATTACTAAGAAAGACATAGACAATATTTCGTTAACCCCTTCAATAGAGAATTTAGATTCTATTTTTTTTTCTATGAGACAAGATAATTTAAAACTTTTAGAACTAATTTCTTCCTTAGAACAAGACCTAAATTTTAACGAGATTCTTGTTATTAGAAACCTACTAAAGCACTACATGAATTTGTATTGTATTTTGTACTACATTCAGGAAAAAAAAATATTTAGGCCTCAAGAAAGAATAGAATTTATAGTTCAAGAATTACAATTATTTATATATTATAAGCATATAGATTTTTTTAAAAGAGAAATAAAATTCTATACTCTTACAAATGTACTTGTCATACTCAAATTATTACAAACAGCAGAAATAAAGGTTAAACAAAATAAGAGTAAATTTAATTTGTTCTTAGAAGTATTCATACCAATTAAAAACACACTAAAAGTTAACAATTTATAGTTAATTGATGATTTATTTGATCTTTTATTTTTTATGTGATAACTTTATTTGATATGTTAAATTTATTAGGTTTTTAAATTTTTATGAATCATGTTCTTGTTGAGACTTCTGTGGAAGATTGTAGGTGGGACAATTTTGCTGGTATTACTCCTCAAAGAATCAAGACAATTTTAAAGAGAATCATTAAAAATTATAGGAAAATAAGAGGGATTGAAAAGATTGAACTATCAATATTGTTGACTAATGATTCTAGGATTAGGTTACTAAATGCCAAATTTAGGAAAAAACATTCTACTACTAACGTCATATCTTTTCCGGATATTGAAATTTCCTATAAAGAAATAGAATCATATTCGTTTGATCAGAAGTTTTTGTATCTGGGTGATATAGCATTTTGTTATGATGTAATATTATACGAGTCAGAACAGATGAACAAATCCTTTCAGGCTCATTTTGAACATTTATTAGTACATAGCATATTGCACTTGATAGGATATAGACATGATTTTGAAGAAGATGCTTTGATTATGGAATCTGTAGAAAATGCTATTCTCTGTGTTATATGATATGGAGCCAATTTTTGTGGTTTTAGTATGACTCTTTTCTGTTAATTTATATAGGATTTTTAGTGATAAGTATTTTACGTAATTTTTATTCTAAATGGAGACAATTTTTGTGGAATTATTTTACTTTTTTCTATAAGAAACCTAAAATAGTTTTAAATTCTTCTAATAAGATTCTTGTTGAAAGTTTGATGAGATCCAGAGCTGAGGTAGTAGCTTTTGATGTAGATATTTCTTATGAAGAATTAAAACGCTTTATTCTGAATAATGCTTTTTATAGTAAAATTTTAGTTTTTAAAAAAAATATGGATAATGTTTTGGGTTTCATCTCAATATACGACGTTATACATCTACTTTTTCAACCTAAAAAATATTCTATAAGCAAATATTTAAAAAGAGCTATTATTACTAATAATTTGGTTTCTTGCCAGGACTTATTACAAGATATGTTAGTTCAAAATATTTATTTTGCAATTGTAATTAATGAATACGGTTCTTTTGACGGTATTATTACTATTACAGATATTTTATATGATAAGCTTGATCTAAAAGTAGAGCGTAAAAATCCATTATTGAATAATGTAAATTATCTTAAACTAAAAAAAGGAGTCATTGTAGCAAATGCGAGAGTGCCTTTATCTAAAATAGAGAAAGAATTATCTATTAATTTAGATAATAAAGAGAATCATGTTAACACAATAGGAGGACTAGTTATTTCTAAAGTAGGTAGAATACCTGCCAAGGGTAGTATTGTTAAGATCAATCCACATGTTAATATTGAAGTGTTAGATTCAGATTTAATGAATTTAAAGCAAGTAAAAATTACTTCATCTGAAAGAGCTTTTTGAGCATTGTGAGTAATGATTTATTTGACAACAGAATAAAAAAAAATTTTATTACTTCCTTTCACCTTGTTAATTATAGGAATTTTCAAGATTTTCGTTTAGAATTTAAAGATCCTGCAAAACCTATTGTTTTTTTTGGAGACAATGGGAGTGGAAAAAGTAATATTCTTGAATCTTTTTCTTTTTTGGCTCCTGGTAGGGGTTTTAGAAAAAGTCACTTAGATGAAATTTCCTTGTTTGGGACTCATTTTTGGAAAGCATCTTTTCATTTTCAAAGTAGGCTTGGAACAGCTGAGATTGTTATTGATTTTTCTATATCTTCAAAATTAAAAACTATCCATTATAATGGTAATAAGATTCTTAATAACGAATTACCTAAAATTACTAGCGTTATTTGGTTGATTCCTCAAATGCATAATTTGTTTTTAGATGCAAGTTCTAAGAGACGAGATTTTTTTGATAGAATAATAAATAATTTTCATACAAATCATGCAAAAAAATTAATAATTTACGAACATTACTCTAGGCAAAGATTAAATATACTCAAAGACTCAATTTACCCATTTGATAATCCACTACTTAGTTCTTTAGAAAAAAATTTAGCACAATATGCTTACTATATCCAAGGTGCAAGGCTTGAAACTATAAAATTAATGCAATCATCAGAAACCAATTTAGAATCAAGATTTCCAAAGGCTTTGTTTAATATGACCTATCGAACTCAAGAATTGGAAGTATTAAACAAAAATGAGATAGAAGAGACCTTTTTTATTGAATATTTTCAAAAACATCTTAAGCTTAGTAGATCAAAAGATAGTTTAGCTAAAAAGAGTTTGTTTAGCATTAACAGAGTTGATTTTATTGTAAAACATAAAGAAAAAGACATTTTAGCCAAATTTTGCTCTACAGGAGAACAAAAAATAATGCTTATTTCTGTTATTCTCTCACATACTCACGCTTTGATTAAGCATAAAATGTCTATTCCTATTTTATTGCTAGATGAGGTTTTTTTACATCTTGATCTAAGGCATAGAAATTATTTGTTAGAATATATTCTACAAAATAAAATACAAACTTTTATTACTATGAATGATCTTTTTTTTATCAAAAATATGTTAGATTATACTGAGATAATAAATATATAACTAAAATTTTTAGTATTATTTTATGCCTGTAAAAGATAAACTATATTCTCGTTCTAGTACTTATAAGCCTCCTTGGTTAAAGGTAAAAGCTCCAAATTCTCACGAATATTTTGAAACTAAACAATTAATTCAAGAGCTAAATTTGAATACTGTGTGCCAAGAGGCAGCGTGTCCTAATATAGGAGAATGTTGGAAAAACAAACACGTTACGGTTATGATCTTAGGAGATATTTGTACAAGGGCATGTGCTTTTTGTAATGTCAGCAAGGGAAAGCCTTTAAAGGTAGATCCCCAAGAACCACAAAGATTAGCCCTTGCAGTTGCAAAACTTAAGCTTGAGCACGTAGTTATTACTTCTGTTGATAGAGATGATCTTATTGACGGAGGCGCTATGCAATTTGCTAACTCGATTAATTTAATCAGGCAATATAGCAAGGGTACTAGTGTAGAGATATTGACTCCTGATTTTATTAAAAAAGAGCCAGCAATAGATATTATTCTATCGTCTAAACCAGATGTGTTTAATCATAACATAGAGACGGTACCTTCTTTGTACAGGAAGATCAAGCCAGGTGCTCGTTATTTCAACTCTTTAAATTTACTCTACAAAGTCAAGCAAAGAGATCGCAGTATTTTTACTAAATCCGGTCTTATTGTAGGACTTGGAGAAACAAATGAAGAGATTATGCAGGTAATGGATGATCTTAGAGCTGCGGATGTAGATTTCCTTACAATTGGACAATATTTAAGGCCTGGTCCTGATAATGCTGAGGTTGATAGATATGTTTCTCCTGAAGAATTTGAGTACTTTGCAAGACTTGCTAAGGTAAAAGGATTTTTAATGGTCTCATCTACACCTTTAACTCGCTCTTCTTACCATGCAGGAGAAGATTTTAGAAAATTAAAACTTGCAAGAGAAAATTTTTTAAAGGAAAATTAGTAAAAAAACATCTTAAATCTTTTCCATTATATTTTCTTTTTTTGATCTGAAAAATTTTTTCCGAGCATTTTACTAAAATATAAGGGTAATAGATTAGTAGAATAGACATTGTGGTAGATAAGTAATAAATATATGTACTACTCTTCTTCCCCATTAAATCACTAACGACATTTTTCATAAAAAAAGATATCTTGTTTGAAGAGAATTTTTGGGTGAGTAAAAATTTTTAAAAAAGCTCTGCTTTCACTCTATACATCCTACACAGAACATTTGGTTATATTAAATTTTGCTTTGCAGAGTAAATAAAGATATAATTCACAATGAAATTCGCAATGAATTTAAGTACAATGACTTTAAATATTTTTATTACAAGCAAATATTATTAATGATAAAGGAAAATTTTGAAAAAGAGAAAACCAATTCTCAAGAGTCCTACGGCTCTGAATCGATTAAGGTATTGAAGGGATTAGACGCAGTCAAAAAAAGGCCTGGTATGTATATTGGTGATACTGATGATGGATCTGGTTTACATCAGATGATCTACGAGGTTATAGATAATGCTATAGATGAATTTTTGGCTGGACATTGTAATTCTGTAGAACTATCTCTTAACTCCGAGGGCTCTATTACTGTAGAAGATGATGGTAGAGGAATTCCTGTAGACATGCACGAAGAGGGAGTCTCTGCTGCAGAGGTAATTATGACTCATCTACACTCTGGAGGAAAATTTGACCATAATTCTTACAAAATATCAGGAGGGTTACACGGTGTTGGAGTATCTGTAGTTAATGCTCTTTCTGATTGGTTAGAACTTAGAATCTATAGAAACAATAAGGAATATTACATGAAATTTATTGAAGGAAATAAAGAACAATCCCTTCAAATAATAAGGTCTGACGTAGAAAAAAGAGGAACAAAAGTTTCCTTTTTGCCTTCAAAAAAAATATTTAAATCAATAGATTTTAATACTCATATAATAGAAACTAGACTTAGAGAATTGGCGTTTTTAAACTCTAATCTTAAAATAACATTTCTAAATAATAAAAAAAGTGAAGCTGAAGTAGTAGAATTTGAATATAATGAAGGAATGAAGAGTTATATTGAATATATCTCACGTGCAAAAAACAATATACACCCTGCAATAGTTTTTAAAAAAAAAGAAGAAGAAAATCACTTTGAAATAGAATATGCACTTCAATGGAACGAAGGTTACAATGAAAACATTACTTGTTTTACAAATAATGTCAAACAAAAAGATGGAGGTACTCACCTCTCAGCCCTAAAAATTGCTCTTACAAAGACATTTTCTAATTATATAAATGAAAATTTAGGATCTACAGGTAAAAAAAATAAATTATCTATTATAGGAGATGACGTAAGAGAGGGACTAAATGGTATCTTATCCTTAAAATTTCCAAATCCCAAATTTGCTTCTCAAACAAAAGATAAATTGATAAGTTCAGAAATAAAGCATTTTGTAGAAACGTCTATATCCTACACAGTCTCAATGTGGCTAGAAGAAAATCCAGTTCATGCTAAGGCTCTCATGAATAAAGTTTTAGAATCAGCATCCGCAAGAGAGGCCTCTAAAAGAGCAAAAGACCTGCTAAGAAAAAAAAATATGCTAGATATATCAAATCTACCAGGCAAATTAGCAGATTGTCAGGAGAAGGATCCCAAAAATATTGAGTTATTCATCGTAGAAGGAGACTCAGCAGGAGGTACAGCAAAACAAGGACGAAATAGAAAAAATCAAGCAATCTTACCTCTTAGAGGTAAGATTCTAAATGTAGAAAAATCAAGATTTGACAAAATTATAAATTCGGATCAAATAGGCACATTAATCACGGCTCTTGGTACAAATATAGGAAAAGAAGATTTTGACATAGAAAAATTAAGATATCACAAAATCATAATTATGACTGATGCCGATGTAGACGGCTCACATATAAGAACGTTACTACTTACCTTTTTCTACAGACACATGCTCAAAATCATTGATGATGGATACTTGTATATAGCTCAACCGCCTCTTTATAAATTAACACGTGGTAAAAAAGAAAAATATATTAAAAATGAACAGGATCTAGAAAAATATTTTCTTCAAAAATCTAATTTGGAAGCCTTAAATACAAAGTTTATAAATAACAACTCAGAGATAACAAGAGAAAATTTTAACAAAATAATATTATATTTATCTCAAATAAGAAATATACTGAAAAAGCAACCTATTGCTGTAAATTCGGCTATGTTACAGATGTTATTATTTAATAATCTGCTATCTGAAAAATTATATGATGAAAATTCTTATAAAGAGATCGAAGAAAAGATTATAACTTTAAATAAAAAAGAAAAATTTAAACCAGAAAATGCTTGGAATTTTTCAATTCAAGAGGACAAAGTTGAATTTTTTCGTACTGTAAGAGGAAAAAAATATCAGGAAATATTTCATAAAAAAAACCTAAATCTACCAGAAATAAAAGATCTTTTAACTTTAAAAAATTCTATTGATCAATTTCTTCCAAACGCCTGGGATACAACAAAATATCACTTAATGATTGATTCTAAGAATTATAATATTGTATTTCCTTTAGATATATTGAATTTAATCTTTCTAAACGTAAGATCTTTATTCACTCTGCAAAGATTTAAGGGACTTGGTGAGATGAACTCTGAACAATTATGGGAAACTACTTTAAACCCTGAAAAAAGAACTCTACTCAAAATCAAAATTCAAGATCTACAAGAGAGTGAAGAAATGATTTCAATGCTTATGGGGAACGTAGTAGAGCCAAGAAAAGATTTCATTCAATCTAATGCATCTAATGTTGCCAATTTAGATATTTAGATTATAAGTTTTCAACTTGATTTGTAAATATCATAGGATTAAAAAAAAAGTAAATTAATAATGATTTTTTGTAAAAATATTTTGTTTTAGTGTTATTAAAATTTGGACTGCAGGTTGCGGTTTTAACGTTTTTTTCTAGGTTACTTGGTTTAATAAGAGAGTTATTTTTTGCGTATAAGTTTGGAACTAGTTTTATAGCAGATTGTATCAATGTAGCATTTAGATTGCCAAATTTATTTAGAAAAATTTTTGCAGAAGGCGCTATGTCTTCAGCTTTTATCCCGGCTTTTAGTGAAGAATTACAAAAAGATAAGGAATCTATAAAAAGTTTTTTAGCAAAATGTTTTTTATATCTATTCTTTATAGTTTTAATATTTGTAATTATATTAGAACTTGCAATGCCGTATTTTATCTATTTAATAGCTCCAGGCTTTGCGTTAAACTCTACAAAATACCAATTAGCCCTAATTTTATGCAGAGTTTCTATCCCATATATATTATTCATATCATTAACTGCGTTATTTGGAAGTATATTAAATTCCCTGGGCAAATTCATAGCTTTTGCGCTAACATCAATCATAATGAACATATGCGTTATATCCCTGAGCATTAGCTTTGAGAAGATAATAGCTATTCACTATGGAGTAATAATATTTCTTGTTCTATCTGGAATAGTGCAAATGTATTTTATGTACTCTCAGTTATCAAAGACTAAATATAGTATTTCCTATGGAGAAATAAAAAAATATTTTTTTATAGAAATTAAAAGTATCAAAACAACCTTTTCAAAAGCCTTTTCTAAGAAAGCAAATAAGAAAGCAAATAAGAAAGCAAATAAATCAAATTCAAAATTAAATCCCTTGATGAGACTACTTAAGAATAGTAATTTATCCATAATAATTTCTTTGGTTCAACAAGTAAGTATTTTTATTTCCCAATCAATAGCAAGTACCCTACCAGGAGCTATAGCAATACTTGGATATGCTGATAGAGTATATCAATTCTTTCTCTCAATAATAGGAGTTACAATCTCAACAATTATTTTTCCTAAAATATCTGCTCTAAATAAAGCTAAGGATAAAAAAAATGCTAATAAATTCAATCTCCTATCATTACAAATAGGAATATTCTTATCGATCCCCTCAGTAATAGGAGTCATAATACTATCAAACCCAATAATAAGTATCATTTATGAAAGAGGAGAATTTACAAAAGCAGATACAAATGTCACAAGCCTCATATTAGCTATAGTAACCATATCCCTGCCTGCAGCGGTTATATCTAAAATACTAAATCTTAGTTTTTATGCTCAAAATGAATTTAAGCTTATGATTAAATTAACAATTCATTCTGCTACTATAAGTTTTGTATCTTTGTTAATATTTACATATTTTTTTCAAATTTTAGGTCTTGCAATATCAATAACAATAAGTGCCTGGTATAACATGTTCTTAACATTATTCTATATATTAAAAAAAAAATTCATTACGTTAGATAATAAACTGATAAAATCTAATATCGTAATATTATTGAAAATATTGATTAGTTGTATTATAACTGTATTCTTTATGGTCGAGGCTAAAAATTACTACAAAAATTTATTATACGGAAATGATTTAATACCAAAAATATTAGTCTTAATACTTATTACGTGCCTTGCAATGATCATATATTTTATAAGTACCATTTTACAAAAAACATTTCCTCTAAAAAAATACTTTAAGAAAAGTTGATTTAATTTATAGATGATATATATCTATGGTTTTAGGTTATAAAAAAAAATACACACTAGAAGCAAATTATCAAGATGTATTAAAATGCCTTGCTATAGTGACAATGATTTTAGATCATATAGGATTATATTTCTTTGAAACTACAATATTTTTACGTATCATAGGTAGACTTGCAATGCCTATATTTGTTTTTTTCGCAGGTTACAATTTTACAAAGAGCCCTTCTAAAGAAATATTTATTTATGGAATATTATTAGAATTAATAACACAAGTTTTAGTTGTAAATGCCTCTTCTCAGATAATTATAAATATAATTTATACATTGATAAAAATCGTATTGGGTTTTACCTTTTTTTATTTTGGATATCTTTACATAAAAATCTCTAAAAAGGACTGGTTTAAAGCAAAATTTTTAGAGATATCTATTATCTCAGAAATATTGATCACAACTATCTTTAGCTATTTTCACTATAAGAATCTAAATATACTAACATCAATCTATTTAGGACAAATATACATAAAAATTTTTTTACAAAAAATGACAGATAATCCTAAAAAGGAGCAAATATTTTGGATACATGTAGTAATATTATCTTTATTGAGCTCTTTTTTTGTAAATTCTATAGAGTATGGTCTATTGTCTATAGTTGGAATGCTTATTGGATGGAATGTAAAAAATAATATAATTCCCTACAAAAGAACTACATTATCAATTTTTTTACTTACTTGTTTTATGTCTAACGTAATACGTTTTCAACTTTTGAATCAAAATTTGATATATCCAGTCATTTATACATTACTGCAAGTACTTTTATATTTTTTATTGATAAAAAAAAATTTTTACTATCAAACTCCGGTAAATTTTTCAAAAATAAGATTTATAAGTAGAAATGCACTTTTCATATATCTATCACATTTACTGGTAATTGATTTACTCAGGTTATTAATATAAAAACCTATATAACACTTAAAAAAATGACATCAATCTCATATATAAAAATACCTACAAAAGATGTAGGACCTATAAAAATCGTAGGACCTGTAGTAAATGATTCTCTCTCAGTGCCACTATCTACACTTGAATCCCCTCTTTGGCCCTCTGTACAAAGAGGAGCTAATATATCACAAAAATCGGAAGGAATAAAAGTTGTAGTTGTAGAAGATTCAATGACAAGATCTATTATCTTAGAGACTAGTAGCACGGAATATCTTCTATATATAAGGCAGGAATTATATAAAAAAAAAGATACTTTTGATAAATTAGTTACAGGTTCTAGTAGGTACACAAAATTAATAGACTGGTATAGCGAAATTGTAGGATGCCTTATGTATATTAGATTTAAGTTCTATACATGTGAGGCATCAGGACATAACATGAGTACAAAAGCAGCACATATATTGTTAAATTTCTTATTAGACGAATTTCCAAAACTAAATTACGTAAGTATTAGTGGAAACATCTGTACAGATAAAAAAAATTCTGCTATAAACGGAATTTTAGGTAGAGGTAAACATATAATTGCTGAGATGGTAATAACAGAAAAAATTTGTAACCAAGACCTAAGAACTACGTCAGTAAAAATACATAACCTAAATATTAAAAAAAACCTTTTAGGAAGCATTTTATCCGGAGGTGTGAGAACTGCTAATGCGCATTTTGGAAACATGCTCATGGCCCTGTATCTTGCAACAGGTCAAGATACTGTAAATATAATAGAAGGCTCTCAAGGATTTACATATACCGAACTAAGAAATAACGAACTATATTTTTCAATAACGATACCAAACCTTGTATTAGGGACTATTGGTAATGGTAGATCTGAAGAGTTTGCAATAAAAAATTTAGAAAAAATTAACTGTCTTCAGACTCCCAAAAGTGGTAAAAATATAACTAATTCACAAAGTTTAGCTGCAATTGCAGGTGCTGTTGTATTATGCGGAGAATTATCACTAATGGCATCTCAAACACAAAATGGTGACTTAATCAGATCTCATCTTTTGTTAGAAAGAAAAAAAACCTAAAATAATTACAATTTCATTTGATGTATCAAAATATAAAAAATACTATACAAAGAATAATAGATGATCCTGATAATAAGATCATCAAATCAAAAATCTCCAAAATAAAATCTATAACAAGTGATCTAATTAAAAATATCCTGCCTACTACAAAAGTTGGAATTGATCTAATTAATTTCTATACTCCAGACTATTTCTTAGACCTTAAAAATTTAGCTAAAGCCCGCAGGTTAAAGGAGACTACATACCAAAGCCTAGGACAAGAACAAATATCTGTCATTCCCCCAGACCAAGATATAGTTACAATGGCTTATAATGCCGCAAAGCCTATATTATCGAAGGAAAATATAGAGGAGATAGAATTGGTACTATTTGCCACTGAAAGCTCTATAGATCAGGCAAAATCTGCAGGTAACATCTTGCACAAATTACTCTCTCTAAAAAGCAGATGCAGAATTTTAGAACTTAAACAAACATGTTATAGTTCTACTGCCGGTCTTCAATTAGGAATTGATATATTAAAAACCCAATTTAACTCTAAGAAGATTTTATTAATTGCATCTGATGTGTCAAGATATGGTCTTAAGAAAAGCGGGGAGTCTTCTCATGGGAGTGGGTGCATTGCTATGATTTTATCTAAAGATCCTAAATTGTTAACTATAGAACCCGAATATGGCATTCATAGTGAGGATGTAATGGATTTTTGGAGACCTAACTATTTAGATGCGGCATTACTAAATAATAAATTATCCTGTTCTAATTATTTAAAATCTCTTAAATTAACATGGAGAGAATACCATAAAATTTCCAAGAGGGACCTATTAGAACATCAGTGGTTTTGTTATCATGTACCTGTTCCAAAGCTTATACAGACAGCTCATAAAATGCTTTTCAATGAGGCAAAGATCGGTAATTTATGTTCTATAGAAGATCTTATAAAGGATTTGGAGCCCTCTTTAAGATATAGCAAATTTATTGGCAATTGTTATACTGCATCTTTATATTTGAGTTTGGTATCTTTAATAATAAATACAGAAGTCAATTTGCACTCTTCAAGAATAGGATTTTATAGTTATGGCTCTGGTTCGGTAGCAGAATTCTTTAGCGGAATAATACAAGAAAATTATCAAAAATCCTTAAATAAGACTAAAATTAAAAAAATGATCTCGGAAAGAGTAGAATTAGATGTAAAGACATATGAAAAATTTTATAATGCCTATCCTACAAAACAGGAAAATATTGTAATAGATAAATACAGCTCTTCGGAACATTCGATATTAAGGCTTTGCTCAATTAAAGATCATAAGAGAATTTATGATTTTATTAATTAACTAATGCATCAAATATTGTACTCAAATTGAATACCAACATTATCAAGACAGTCTCTCCTGGTAAGATAATATTATCTGGAGAATTTTCTATTTTATATAATTTTCCAATATTAGCTTTTGCAATCAATAGACATGTATTTGTTACGATCAAAAAAAAAACCAGTATCGATAAAAATTTCAGAATTTTTTTAAATATTCAAAATTTTGATCTATCTATCTCATTAGACAAAATAGAATTACTGAATTTTGTAAATAACATAGAAAAAAAATATCAAAAATATTGTCTGAATAAGATTGGATTTACAAATATATTACGAGAAAAACACTATCTATCACTATATACCATAGGATATATATTAAAACCACATATAGATAACATAAATTATGATCTTATAATAAGTATTAATTCTACAATACCTTATAATTTAGGTCTTGGTTCTTCGGCTGCTACTATTAATGCTCTAATTCTTGCTTTAACAAAAATATTCAACATAAAATTAAAAAATACAACTTTTATAAATTTAGCAAAAAATATAGAGAACCTACAACATGGCCACTCAAGTGGTTCAGACATAATTACTTCCTTAAATGGAGGGTGCTCTAAGATATATAAGGAATCAAATAAAATATTTGATAAAAAGATTCATTTTTCAGAAAAAGCATTTAGCAAACTAAATATAATAAATACAGGTATAACCAATAACACTAGTGAATCCGTAAATTTTGTTAAGAAGCATTTCAAACCTGATCATCAAATATGGAAAGCTATAGCAAATATTACAAGAGATATAGAAACAAATTTAACAAACAATATGGATATAGATCCCCTATTGGATAACATTAGAGAAAATAACAAATTACTTTCAAAACTTGGTATTGTTCCTCAAAAAATACAAAATTTTATAAATCAAATAGTAGGAAAGAACATAGGAGGAGCAGCAAAAATTTCTGGATCTGGAAACGTCCGGGGAAGCTCTGGAGGTATTGTTATCTCATTTGGAGAAAAAGAAAAAATAGCTAGACTAGTGGATATTTATAGATATGAATTGATTAATTTAAAACCTGATTTTTATGGAACAAGAATTATATAAAGTATCTGCTCCTGGTAGTTTTATGTTGAGCGGAGAATATGCTGTGTTAAACGGAAAAAAATCAGTAATATGCTCTATTAATAAAAGGGTTACAGCATCACTTATAAAAAAAGATGGTGGAGATATATTAATTATATCAGATCTTGGCAAAGTGAGCTTTAGTTTAGATAACATAGACTCTCTAGATGAGGAAATAAAAAAAAAATTCCTTTTTATATTGAATACAATTCTTGAATTTAGACTCAAAATAACATCAGGATTTGAACTAAAAATTCAATCTGATATACCTGTAAGTAAAGGATTTGGATCATCTACTGCTCTTGTTGTAGCAATTTCTGCTCTTTTAAAGCAATTCATAAGCAAAAACAAAAAATATGATGTTTTATCAAAAAAGCAAAACTTATCTGAGATATTTCAAATATCTAAAAGAATTATAGAAAAAACACAAATTTTTGCCTCAGGAGCAGATATAGCCGCAAGTATATATGGAGGAGTATTACTCTATAAACAAGGAAAAGTCATAGATAAAGTCACTACAAATATACCAATAATTTTTACGTTCATAGGCTACAAAACAAAAACTCAAAATATAGTGCCCAAGGTAAAAAGCTTAGAAAAACAATATCCCGAAATATACAATTTATTATATAAAGCAACAGAACATATCTCAGAAAGAGCTTTTATTCTCATAAAAGAAAAGCAATGGGAAAATCTTGGAAAATTATTAACAATAAACCAAGGAATATTGGATTGTTTAATGATTTCAACTCCTTTAATAGCACATATTTTAACTCAATTACGAGCAACAAGTTTCGTGTTTGGATCTAAAATATCTGGCGCAGGACTTGGAGATTGTATAATTTCTATAACAGATCCAAAATTTTATTCTTGCGGCAAAAACCAAGATCTAAAAGAACAACAACACTTCAATCACCCCTTCACTCTACCCACTGACATGGAAAATTTATCTGTATTAAATGTCACTACATCTAAATCAGGTCTTAGAAATGAAAAAATATGATATAGTAAATCTTATTTTAAAAAACGTAAAATCTACTCCCATAATAAGCAATATATCGTTATCAGTTCACGCAAATATAGCCATTTGTAAATATTGGGGAAAAAAAAATAATGAACTAAATATACCCCATGTAGATAGTATATCCCTGCCAATGACAAATTATGGATGCAAAATTTATATTTGCCAAAACAAAAATATAACTCACCAATTGTTCATTAATAATAAAAAAATCTCTCCCACAGAAATTTGGAGTGAAAAATTATTCAATTTTATCAACTTATTTCATAAACAAATAAAAAATATATGCCTAAACATAAAACTTGAGTTAAATATTCCAATAGCCTCAGGACTCGCATCATCATCATGCATATACGCATCTATTGTTAAAGGCTTAGATAAATTTTTTCAATGGAACCTAAGCAATATTGACTTGTCTATTTTAGCAAGACTTGGTAGTGGAAGTGCCTCTAGATCTGTTTATAAAAATAGCTTTGTCTATTGGCGAAGCGGTTGTTGTGATGATGGAATGGATTCTTATAGCATTGCACTTAAGGAAACCTGGGAAGACCTAATTCTAGGCATCATAATAATAGATAGAAGAAAAAAATATATTTCTTCTTCTCAGGCAATGAATCTTAGTGTAGAAACTTCTTTTTTTTATAAATCTTGGCAAGAAAAATCAACTTTAGATTGCAAAAAGATCATCTCATCTATAAAAGCAAAATCTTTCCTAGAGTTTGGACAGTTAGTAGAGAACAACTCCCTATCTCTAACCTCATTAATGCTAAGCACCTATCCACCTATATTATATATCTCTACGAGCACACTAAAGACTATAAAAAAAATTTGGTATATAAGAGAAAAAGAAAATATTCCTATTTTTTTCACACAAGATGCAGGACCAAATATAAAGTTACTTTTTCAAAAAAAATATACAAAATACGTAAAGAAAATTTTTTCTAATATCCTTCTGATAGAACCTTTTCAAAAATAAAATTTTCTATTTTTTTATTTTAATTTTTCAAAATTAGACTAGAATTTGTATATATCAACGATAAAGATTACCTATTATGAGTAAACTTCAAAAAATAAAACAATTTATCTCCGGTAACAATCTAGATGGTTACATAGTCCCTTCCACAGATGAGTACCAAAATGAGATAGTACCTGAAAATAATAATAGATTGAGATACATCACAAATTTTACAGGATCAAATGGCTTTGTAATAATTCTTTTAGATCAAAAATCATTGTTTTTTACAGATAGTCGGTATAGTCTTCAAAGTAACCTAGAGTTAGATTCTAATAATTTTTTAATTTTTAATCAGTCCGAATTAAAAACTTTTAATTGGAAAAAATATATTTCCAAAAATAAAGTAATAGGTATTGATTCAAAAATTTGTACTAAAGAATTTGTGACAATATTTACTAATAAGATAAATATAAAATTCGTTGTACCAAATTTAGTAGACAAAGTTTGGATAAATAAACCAACACAAAATAAACCTAAAATTTATGAATATTCATTAAAATACTCTGGAGAAGATGCCGTATCAAAACTAAAAAGATGTAGAGATTTTTTAAATAAAAACAAAGCAAGCTCTCTAATCATAACTAATCCAGAGAGTACGTCTTGGATTATGAACATAAGATCATCAGATCTTGAATTTTCTCCTACGGTACTAGCTTATTCTATAATAACACTTGAGCAAGCTTATCTCTTCGTAGAATCTGAAAGAATTGAAAACCTATTAAAGTCTAAATTAGTTGATTTAAATATACTAGTGCTGCCTAAGATAAAGTTTGCCTCTTATGTTGCCACTCTTAAGAGTAAAATCATTTTTGACGAGAGCTCCTGCCCTATTCACATATATAACATATTATCTTCTACAAATACTAAGAGCTCACTTTTAGCAAGTAATATATGTAACACCTGGAAATCTATTAAGAACGAAACAGAAATACATAACTCAATAAACATAAACATTCTCGATTCTGTTGCGTTGTGTGAATTTTTATCTTTAGTATTTTCACTTGATAAGAATAATAGAATTTCCTCATATTCTGAGTATAGTCTAAGTCAAGAGCTAACAAATTTTAGAAAAAAAAATCCCAACTATGTAACAAATAGTTTCAACACTATATGCGCCTTTAACGCAAATGCAGCCATTCCCCATTATCATCCCTATAATGAAGACACAAGTAAAAAAATAGATGAAGATGGTATGTTGTTGATAGACTCAGGCGGACAGTATTTAGGAGGGACTACAGATGTTACAAGAACAGTTTTAATAGGTCATATAACTACTCCGAAACTAAAATCCCTATATACCAAAGTCCTTAAAGGACATATAGCAATAGCTAGTTTAATCTTCCCAAAAGATGAGGACATAACAGGAGCACATATAGATATACTAGCAAGACAATATCTATGGGAAATATATAAAGACTATAAGCATTCAACAGGCCACGGAGTAGGAAATTTTCTAAGTGTTCACGAAGGACCAATCTCTATAAATAAATTTAATTTTAAGGATAAATTAGAAAAATTTATGATTTTTTCTAACGAACCTGGTTATTATGAACCCGATGAATTTGGTATTAGAATAGAAAATTTAGTGTTTGTAGACTCAATAAAAGGAGAAAGTAATTTTTTAAAATTAAATAATCTAACCTTGGTACCATATGATAAATCTTTGATAGAAACTAGCCTATTAAGCCCAAAAGAATTAGAATATCTAAAGTCATATTACCTACTAATACAGAAAAAAATATATCCTCTACTCTCAAATGAGGCTCAAAAATGGTTTCAAGTACAAAATATTTTTTCTTAAAGATTTTTTTTCCCTTATGCATTAAGATAGTTATATCTACAATAATCCTGATACGCGTTGGTAATTGTTACGGTTTTTTTGACTTTTTTTTGGAAGATAGACTATTAAAAATTGGATATAATTATGAATTTCTAAATGAAGATACATCAAATAAAATCTTACAAATCAATTCTGATGCTGCAAAAATAAAAGATGATAGATTATCTAAACTTATTAATAAGAAAAATTCTTTAGCAGATCTACAAAAAATAAAAAACATTGAAAAAAAAATACAATTATTAGAAAAATTTGTACCCTTCTACAAAGGAACAAAACAAAAAAACTTATTTCTAGCAATTCATTTAAATAATCATTCCCTAGCCATAGAAAATATTTCTATACAATATTCTTATAAACAAGATACCTCTTCTGTAAAACAAGAAATTTTCAAAAATTTTTTTGATTTAAGCTACAAATATAGATTACTAGATAAATCACTAAATTTATCTCCTATGGCTACTCAAATAAAATTTTTTTCACAAATAGGACTGAACTTTCTGTCTCCAGTGAATCAAGAATCTACCATTGACATCATAGACAAGGACAAAAAAAACTTAAGATTCTCTTTATCACCTGTGCTGATACAAAAAATTTTTTATAAATCTGATATGATAATAGAAGGCGAGATTTTTTTTACTAAAAATGTTAATAATTTTCAAGAAGAAGGATTTTTTGAATATAATTTTGGATATGGTATAAAAATAAAAGATTGGGTTTTAAAACAGGAAATGTTACATATTCATGATTATGAGGGAGGAGATAATATTTTTCCTATTAAAAGATACTTACTAATAAAAAATCTTAACCTTAAATTAATAACAATCAACACAAAAATAGGACTTTATTCTCAAGCACTAAAAATATCTAATAAGCCAACAACTACTTATGGATATTTGATATCTTTGTCTCTTTACGTGTAAAAGGTACAATTAAAAATCATGCATATTGATTGGATAATAAGAAACAGTCCACAAGATTACTCCCAAGTGATAAAAGAATTAGAAGAAAAAGTAGAATTAATACATCAAAAAAAAGCTAATGATTGTGTATTACTTCTAGAACATGATGAAGTATTTACTTACGGAATGAGTTTTGCTAATTCAGACGAAATATTAGATAAAAAAATCCCAATTACAAAGTCAAATAGAGGAGGAAAACTTACATATCACGGTCCAGGTCAGAGGATCATATACCCAATCATAAATTTAGATAATATCCATTACAAAAAGAACATAAGAAATTACATCTATCTAATCCAAAAATGGATTTCAAATACAATTTTTGCAATGGGAATTAAAAACTATTTAAAAAAAGGTGAAATAGGAATTTGGACTCATAATAAAAATAATGAAGAAGCTAAAATTGTCTCACTTGGATTTAGAGTAAGAAAATGGGTTATCTATCATGGAGCAGCTATTAATATTTCTGTAGATCTTAAAAAATTCAATAAAATTGTCCCCTGTGGGGTACATGATACTAAAATTACTTCTTTATGTGAGATAAATAAATTTATAAAAAATGAAGAATTTGATAAGATATTAATTAAAGAATTTCATAAAATATTTAGATTTTACGATATCTGTAAATGAAGAGTGTATACCATATTTTATATAAAATACCTGAAATAGACGAATATTATATCACAGTAGAACAACAAGAATTAGCAACATCCATCATCAAGGAAGGACTTTTAAGAATAGATACAGAATATTATTGTAATTTTGTACATTATTCTGACTCTAAAGACGCAGTAAACACAACATTTTCAAAAACAGAATTAGAAGAAAAATCACTCTCATCCTATTCTAGAACAAAAATAAAAAACATATACAAGTTAAAAAATATAGCAATCCAAGAATCCAGAATAGATACTATCATCACCTCATTAAAAAAGAAATTATTTAAACTAAATGTTCCTCCAGATGATTTAACACATAAACTTGCACTGATTCTTATACAATCTGCCCATCCTATAATTTTTAAATGGATTATTCTTGATAGAGTAGATGTTTTTATAACTTATAGTAGTAGTATAGGAGAAGTGATGGACATACAATCCTGGAAGTATTCTGGGAGTAATAGTGGTATGCAGAGCATACATAGTAATTTCATTAAAATATACATCTCGTGTGGCGGAGATCCTTTTAAAGAAAATAATAAAAACACTCCTGTGTATGGTGATGGTTGGGCTGCTCTTGCAAGACTTCAAATTATATCCGCTCAGGAGATCGGTCATTTTGCAGATATTATGAGAGAAAAAGCAACCGGAAAAAAAATTTCTAGATATTCTACTACAAGTCTTCAATGCATAGCTCCAAATCCAGTCATAGGAAAAGGAAGAAAAAATGACATCCAAATCTGTAACAAATTCATTGAGGGATTAAAAAAAATAGGTCTAGGGAAACTAATGGATATAGAAAAAAAAATACTTTTTTATGAAAAAAATAAAATGACAACTTTATATAAAGTTGTTCTACTTTGCTTAAAACAACTATATCTATATAAAATATCAAGATTTGGAAACAAAAATAATATAGTTTTCTTAAAAGTATTTCTCAAAGAGAAGTACGTCTCATTAACGCTGAATATGATGTATGAGGATATGCTAGCAAATCTTGAACCCATTGCAAATGTGTATAAAAGAGATAATCAAACAGAGCAAGAAGCCATAGCCTGTGCTGAAGCACTAGCACGAGTACCTCAACAAGTGATGAAATGGGGACATCTCACAACAAAATACATGATGAAGAATCTATATAAATCATATTACTATAAAATCGTACCAGACCTAATATCGACCTATAACAATATATTAAACGTAAAGTACAAAAGAAATTTAAAATTATATAGAAACAATATTTTTTACAAAATAAAAAGATTATTCCATAAAAACAAGGCCTCTGATTTCGTTAAAGTCAAAAATATTATCTAGTCAAAGGCCTTAGCTTTTTTAGGTAGATACACCTCATCATGTTTAACCATTAATCTAAATGCTATAAAATGAGATAACTCTTCAGAAAATCTACCCTCTAAAATTACATTTTGTCCTTCTTTAAATAACATAGGAATTTCCCCATGATACAAAACCTTTATAGAATGTTGGTTATCTGTTAAAAAAAAAGAAATTTGAGACTGAGACTCATAACTTAAAGAATCACTTTCCACAAAACCCCCTACTCTAACTTTAGAAACTGGTTTTATCATTGCTAACTGAGAAGGAGTATAAAAAAAAATCATATTTCCTCTCAATAAAAATAATAAAAACACTACGCCAAAAACAAAAAGTAAAAACAAAAAACTAAATATTATGATCTTATTTCTTTTTCTCTTGCTGATTCTTAACATAAATTTTTCTATACTCCATAAAAACAAAGAAACAAAATATTCCTATAATCCCAAGCCCAAAGAGATAGGCTAAAACAACGTAAATCATATAAAAAATTTCTTCTTAAAATAAATCAAATCAAACTAAAAATATGTGAATTTGCTACTCTTGCATCAGCGTCTGCACAGATTTATTTTTCATATATTCTATAGAAACATTTTTTGCTTTAACACTATTCATATTAGAAAAAATTGGCCCTAATTTTGACTCCTTCATATTACGCACAAGAGGAATTATGTCTTTTACGTCTAACTCATTAAAAATTTTGGCAACATCTTTAGGAGGCATATTCTCGTATATTTTAACTAATCTATTAATTTTTTGATCTTCTTGATTCTCATAAGCTTTTATTAAGAGTTCAAATTTTTCAATCAAATTTTTAACTTGATTAGATTTCTTTTCCACCTTCAAGATATTATCTTGAAGCAGTTTTTTCGATAAGAAAAGATTTTTTTCTAAAAGTTTTAGTTCCTGTTCCCTTTTATCAAGAGTAGTTAATACTTCAAGCTCAGCTTTAGAAAAATTATTAGAACCAATTTCTTCCAAAGAAAAGATCTTAACATCTTGGTGATCTTGTAAAAATCTCTCTTTTAACCCAAAAGCGTCCTCTGCAACATCTTTTTCTAATACCTCCTTAGAAAATCCTTTCGAAGAATCCCCCGAATAATTATACACCTCAACATTTCCAGCTTCTTTAGCTTCAGAATTGTCAATCTCTTTCTCTTGATCTACTGCCGCTGGTAGAGAAGATGAATCTACTTTATGATCTTTAATTACAAAAATACCTTCTCCCTCTGCAGATAAAGAACTCATCTGATGCTTTATATTTAAAAATACAAGCATAAATTTTATTAAAAGAGTCCCTACAAAAATAAGCATTACAGGGGTAAAAATTTTCATCCACATCTACATAAATAGTCTAATAGTTCAAAACTATAAAATAATAGCACATTATATTTAATTTTTACTCACTTTTCTAAAAGTTTTATGAAGATCTAATTTTTTCACAATGCTCATAAAATTTTCACCATATGAGCCGTCCTTATCTTCTTCTTCAAAGCCTATTATTTCTGTTGAATCATTATCTCCATCGTCTAAAGACCTACTGAAACTATTTGATTGGGCTGTATTATCAAATTCTACCAGATCCGGTATTTTCTCTTCTTTAAAGGGTAGGTCATATTCTCTGTCATCAGCCTCTGCATTAAGATCTGAAATAAGTTCATCATTTTTTGTTGCACTCAAGCTTAAGTCTTGTTTTTCTTGTACAAAGTCCGCACTACTGCCACTATTAATACCTTCCTCTGATTGCATAATTTTAAAATCCACGGGAGAATATCTTTCTACATAATTTTTTAATTCTAGAGCCTCTTTCAATAAGAGCTTAATCTCAGCTATAGTTTTTTGACTTAATTCTCTTTCAGTAATAGTAGAAACATTTGCTATCTCTAGCATTTTAGAGAATTCTAATTTATAACCTTGTAAGTGCTGTATTTTTTTAAATAAAAAACAACAACAAATAATACAAAGCACAATACAAATAAATAACAACAAATCTAAAAATAACATAGAACAAATTTTTTTAAATTATACTAACAGCGACATGCCCATTAATCTTACCAAGTTTACCAGAAGAAATAGCTATATTTTGACAATAAATATTGCTCCATCCCTTATTGGCACCAATAATTACAGTATCTCCTACCTTTAAATCTGCTACCTCTGATAAGGAAGCATTTTCTTTTAAAATTTTTACTTCTAACTTTAGCTGAATTTGCTTCATAGCATTTTCTACATATTTACGCTGTCTATTATATAAAAGACTACTCTCTTCTCCCAAAAAGATTCGTTTTAATTGAGGCCGTATAACACCTATAGATTTATAAGGAAAGACAAGTTCAATATAATTTTTTTTGTCATCTATTTTAACTTCAATCTTTACTAGAACAAGATTTGTATCAAATTCAGAAATTTTTAAAAATTTATAATTTTCTTCTAAGCTTTTAAATATAAAGTGAGTAGGTATTAAATTACGAAAAACATTCTCCAAAGATTCTAATATTATGTCTTTTATTTTTAATAAAATTCTTTTTTCAATAGTAGTCAAAGACCTTAAAGCTAATTTTTCCTGAATAGTTTTGCTACTAATAAAACTCTTCCCGCCAAAAAAAACATTAAGAAAAGAAAAGATAGTTTCATTAAAAATCACCAAAAAATTAGATGATTCCCACCCTCCTACAGATTGAAAAATAGCAATAGTATAAGTTTTTTTTAAACTAATAAAATATTCTTGAAATTTAACAGATCTTAAAGATATAAATTTAGCCTCCGTATTATTATGAAAATAACTTCTCAGCTTTTGAGAAAATTCAACTGCAAATTTTTGAAAAATTATCTCCAACATAGGTAATTTTTCATATTCATGAGAAGAACTAAAAATTATAGCTCCTACTCCTTTTTCATCTGAAAGCTTATCTTTTAGATCTTTATTGATGTGATCTGTGCTTTTTATCATTGTACTTTCTAAATTTAATTAGTGATTATTTCCTTAAATAAGATCTCATTTACTACAAGAGGAGAACTAACTTTATTAATTCTTTTGAGCAATTCACTTTTTAAATAGATTAAATTTCCTGTACTGTGCAAATCGTACTCCCCAAGAGACATAAAAAACATAACAATAGCATCCTTTATCAAATTCTCTTTCATTTTAAAATCATTTTCCTTATCGTGTTCCAAAGACATTACTACAAGATCAATTTTCAAATATTTTTTACCAGTATTAAAACCCATTTCTATAAGCATAGGCCCTAGTTCTAAATAAGAATATTGAGGCACTACAGGAGCATCATTTCTTTTTTTTAACCAAAAAAATAAACATGTGAGTAAAACACAAACAACAGCTACAATAACAAAAATCAAGATTATTTTTTTTACTGATCCTCTATCAAATCTATCAAAAATTTTTTTTTTAGTAACTTCCTCTTGATCTATGTCTCCGGTTGTATCAGTAATTTCGTCCTGATTCTCGTCTTGATTTTTGTCTTTATTTTCCATAAAATTGTTCTAGTTTTTAAACAACAACTACAATAGATCAGTGTAAATGTTACATATACTAAATACCATTATAATCACTTAAAAATAATCCCCTCAAAACAAGAATTTAATACTAATGAAGCAACCTTGCAACTAACTTAAGCTAAATTAGGATAAAGCATCTACCTCTAAAATTAGAAGGTGGTATTTTCGTCTCACATTTTCGTCTTATATTAAATTCTTTACACTGAGCACAATAAATCGCAATAGTATGCACCTAATAAGTACAACATTATAATAATATGCTTGGTTATTATTTTTAGAAACATAATATTTTTGATTTGCTTTTTACTTATTTTTTAATATAATTGGCTCTGAGTCCTTTATTTTTTGTCGTCGAATTTTGCCCCAGAACACTGTAAGTAAGGATTTAGGAGATTTAAAGATTTGTTAGAATTTGAAAAATTTCATAGTGTTTTAGAATTTATTTTAATAAAAAATATTGTAATGAAAGCAATTTATAGTAGTTTTTCTGCTAAACCCAAAGAGATAAATAAGAAATGGCTCTTAATAGATAGTACAAATCTTGTTCTCGGAAGATTAGCTGCTGAGATATCAAAATTAGTTCGCGGAAAATATAAACCGTATTACACTCCTCATATAGACTGCGGAGATAATATTATTGTAATTAATGCGAAAAAAATATATTTATCTGGAAAAAAACTAAATAAAGAAGGAAAAATATATCATAGACACACAGGATTCCCTGGAGGAATAAAAAGTACTTCTGCAATACAAATATTAAGTTCAGCCTATCCCGAGAGGGTATTAAAGATGAGCATAAAGAGAATGCTTCCTAAGAACAAATTAGGGAGGCAACTTTTTAAAAACATATACATATATCCTGGAGAAACTCATCCTCATAGTGCTCAAAGTGCTGTTAAATATGATTTTGCTAAAAAGAATACAAAAAACTATAAATCTTGATAACATATGAATATAGATAATAAAAACACGAAAAAAATAACACTAACTCTCGCTGAAACAACCTTAAATATCAAAAATCAGTCCCAAACAAAAAAAAAAATTTATTCAACAGGTAAAAGAAAAGCTGCTGTAGCAAGAGTTTGGGTTAAAGTCGGGAAAGGAGACATAAAAATAAACGGAAAAGAGCTTTCTAAGTATTTTGTAAGGCAAAAATACATAAATAGTATCTTGTATCCTTTGAATGTTTTGAATTTAAGTGATAGATACGATGTCTTTACTACTGTAAAAGGCGGAGGTTTGACTGGTCAAGCAGAATCTGTTATGCATGGTATATCAAGAGCTTTAGGCAAAATATCTGAAGAATTTCACCAAAAATTATCTCATATTGGTCTTCTAACAAGAGACTCGAGGATAGTTGAGAGAAAAAAATACGGACAACATAAAGCAAGAAAAAGTACTCAGTTCTCAAAACGTTAAACTTTAAGTTTGCTAAATCAGATAAGAGGCGAATTTTTACAATTTAAGAAAGCACTATAGCTAGAGTTTAAAGAACAGTTTTCATTTACTATTAATTTTAGCCAGAATATGACTAAATTTCCTATTACAAAACAAGGGTTTCTTGCACTTCAAGAAGAACTAAAAAGATTAAAATACCATGATCGTCCTGAAGTAATAAGGGAAATCGCTACTGCAAGAGAATTTGGAGATTTATCTGAAAATGCTGAGTATCAAGCAGCAAAAGAAAAACAAAATTTCTTAGAAAAGAGAATACTCAAGCTAGAAAGACAATTAGCTGAAACTGAGGTAATAAACATCTCAAACCTATCACTAGATACGATAAAGTTTGGAGCTACCGTAGAATTACTATCTGAGGAGACTAATCAAGTAAACTCCTACCAAATAGTAGGAGAATATGAAGCAAATATAAACCTAAATAAATTGTCAATTGTCTCTCCTATGGCAAGAGCTCTAATAGGAAAGTCTAAAGGAGATGTGATTGAGGTACAAATTCCTAATAATGCTTACAAATATTATAAAATATTATCAATTTCTTATATAGATTAATTAAATATTATTTAATGAGAGTACTTCTCTATAAATAATATTTAAGATAGTTTTTTTAAGAAAAATACTAGATTCTTATAAAATCCTTGATATAATCTACATTTAATTTTATTAATACTTATTAATACACAAATTAAAATGTTATCTTCTATTGACATATTATTTATAATATTATTTTTTGGTGGAACTATTTTTATAGGATTTTTACATAAATCCAAGGATTTAAATGATTTTGCTGTAGGAAAAAGAAATTTTTCCAATTTTTCTCAAGTGTATACGATAGTTGCTACTTGGATGAGCGGTAATAGCTGGCTATAATTATAATTCCTAGAATGGGTAAATTTTTGGGATATAATTCTGTTGCTAAATGTATTGGTAGTGTCTATGGAAATGAGATAAGAAAATTTACAGCTCTACTTTCTGGAGTATGGGCTATTGGAGTAATAGCTGTTCAATTTAAAGTATTCGGTCAAATACTGCAATACATTCAAACATATGGTCATATGCAAATACCAGAACATGTAGAAATATTTGGATACTCTACAAATATAAATGACTGGATTATATTGATATCTGGAATAATAGTTACATTATATTCTATGAGTGGAGGGATAAGATCTGTAATGTATACTGATGTATTACAATTTCTTTGCTTTTCATGCGCAGTCCCTATAATAGGTTTTTTTATATTTAGAGATTGGTATTATTGTTAAAAAATGCATTTATAAGCAGCCTTAAAAATGAAGCTTATACTTATTCAAAAGAAATAGTTAGCATAGCAGAAGCACTTTTTCTTAAGGCTACAAAGAAAAAAATACAACTCAACCGAAAGAAAAAAATATAGTTAACATATTAAAACATGGCAAAAAATTAGTATCATTGGTAGACAATATAATAGATACAGCTAGGCTTTCTGGAGGAGACTATAACTTACAAATGAGACCTATTTCGTTTTCTAGTCTTATTTTGAAACATATAAATATATGCAAAAAAATCCATTTAGATTTTGGAGTGGTAGACTTCAAGCAAAATTTTGTCATAGACTTAGATCTGTTAGACCCACTAATTATGGAATGTAGCTCTTATTACATAGGAAGAGTAATAGATAACATCCTATTTTATATTCTGCATTATTCTAATTCTGGAGATATTGTGATACAAGCTAAAAAAATAGATAAAAATTCTGTAGAATTTGTATGTATGAATAAATCAGATAGTATTTCAGATACTAATACATACTGGAATCCTAATTCATATATTTTTTCAAAAAATGAAGAAAACATTGGTATAAGATTATACGAAAAGATCATATCCCTTCACAAAGGGAAATTTTTGTCACCTAAACTTAAAGACAGAGCTTTAAGCTTTTCTTTTATCCTACCAATGAAACATACGATCACCTTAGCTAAATAAGGCATTACTAAATCTGTTTTACCACTCAACTCCTTCTATTGAAAAGCTTTTTTTCAGAGATTTATGGCATGTAAAAAGGCTCTACTTTTGATAGTCTATTCTCATTAACTTTTGTTTGCGCGTATCTACATACATGTATGGCTTTTATATAGGGAAACCTTGGGAGAATAGTAACTCCTTGAATCTGTTTTAGCGTAGAATATATTTTAACTATAGCATTCCCAGTACAGATTAGTTTAAAATTTCTTTTACTCAGAGATATTCTTTTTTTTAGATTGTCTAACCCTATCTTTTGAGGAGTAGATATATGATTTGATGAAAAAAAACTTTGTATAAAAAAAATGTCTTTGTATCCATTTAAAATAACAAGAATTTCATCAAAATCTTTAATTTGAGGTCTTGCTCTGAAATAGTGTAGTTCAAAATTGGAAATGCTTAACCCCTTGACGGCGTTGTTAGTAGCAAGAATTATCGCCCGAGCAGCGGCAAGACCAACTCTAATACCTGTAAAACTACCAGGTCCGTTCGAAACAGCCAAATATTCTATGTCATTATACGAAATGTTCGCTTCAGCTAAGGCCTCCTCTATTGAGAGCATCAGAAGTTCAGAGTGTCTGCTAGACCCAAAACTTTCTATGTATGACAAAATTTTTGTTCCATAAGAAACAGCAACGGAACAATTCAAGTCTGAAGAATCAATTCCTAGAATCAAATTCTTGTCTGTACTCATTATATAACAGTGTAAATTCTTTAATTGCTCATGAGAATTTATACCTATTATGTGTTTCTTATTTTCTCATTTTTTAGTAAGTCTAAAATTTTTTCTTTAGAAAAATTAGTAATCTTAGAAATGGTATCTACTTCAATGTTGTGTTTATACATATTCAAAACCATGGCTTCTTGCTCTTTTTGAAAATTAGTAAACTTTTGTCCTTTTACTGAATTAATGTCTTGTTCATTATATTGACTTTTTATAGGAAGTGTAAAAAAACATGTGATTCCTTCAGAATTAGTGTTTTGTTTAATCCAAATCTCGCCCTTATGTACATCTATTACCTTTTTACAAAGAGCAAGACCAACTCCTCTTCCTCCAGATTTTGTCTTAGTATTAGAACCTACTACAAAAGACCCAAAAACATCAAATAACTCGTTTTTAGGAATTCCTATACCCTCATCCTTAAAACTTACTTCTACGAAAAAATCATCAATTTTTTTACATCTAACTAAAATAAATCCAGATTCTGAATAATTAACAGCATTCGTAATGATATTATCCAGAACTTGTCCTATGTAATATTTATCACATTCCACTAACACAGTCTCATCAAGATCAAATATAAACTCTTGAGAATATTTTTTTGATTCATCAAATAATATCCTCTTACAAATTTCTACATGTTTATATATCAGGTCAGATAAATGAACTTTTTCTATAACAAGAGAATACCTCATAGAAGATAACTTAGACAAATCTATCATGTTATCTACAAAACTAAGTAATCTCTTCGCGTTATCAGCAATATCTGTTATATAACGTTGCTTCTCTTCTTCATTTAATTGGTGATATACATCATACAATACCTCTGCCATACTTACTATTCCTGTGATAGGAGTGTGAGTTTCATGCTGAAGATTATATATAAACTCATTTTTTATATTTAACAACTTTTTCAACTCTATATTTTTAAAATTTATTTGTTTATCTAAAAAATTTGCCTTATTTTGAGCAAAATCTAATTTAGAAGATATATCTTCGAATTGATCAGTTAAACTTCTTAACTTTCTTTGTGTCTGTTTTAAAATACTCTCAGTTATTTTAGATTTTTCTTCCTTGGGTTTTAAGAAAAACAACACAATAGACGCAATTAAAGTTAATAAATACACGAATACAAATAATGGAGAACCAATTTGGGTCGCCTCTTCTGGAACTAAGAAGATATGTTTGTAAGAATTAATAGCAAATACAAAACTCAAAGTTAAAAATGTTATTGCCGTTCTCCATCCAAGTAACAAGAATGCTACAAATGTGTTGGCGGTAAATATTGAAAGTTGTAGATTGCTAAAACGTGTTAAAAGTGCAAAATTTATACTTAAGAAGATTAGTATTCCAAATATTGAAATAAACCATAATGCTCCGAATAATATGTGCTTGAATTTTTCTGACGTACTAGGAAATATTGGATAAGAGCACGTGACAAGAGAAGTTACCATAATAATTTCATATATTATGGTCATTACTTCAGAATTATTGTTAAACACGTCTATTTGTGCGTACATAGTTGTAATTGTAGAAAACATACAATAGCATCCAAGAACAACGTAACTTCTTGCATCTTTAGGGGAACTGAATTCAAAAAACTTTATTATATTAAAATTTTTTAAAACTACAAAGAATCTCTTAATTTTTAGCATTCTTTTTTTTCTTAGCTGTCTTATATATTCAGTACTATCTGATTCAATCCAACCAAGGTTAGGTCCTTTTATTCTAAAGCCGTAATGCAGAAAAAAAATTACAGCAGCATTGATCACCATACAAAATAAAATATATTTTGGTTCAACAGCAAAAGAATTTTTTACTGCGATAAATACTAAAAACAAAAAACTAACTAGGGATGATGTTAATATTATTTTTTTTGTGGTTCTAAAATTAAAAATTGTCAGTATTAATACAGGAGTAACCATTCCATAATATAAACTTGTACTAGATAGAATAATATCTAACAAATCACTTTTTTTATATGCAAGTATTATGGCAAAAGAGCCTATAGTAACAGAAAATATTTTTGCAAGATTTAGCTTAAATTTACTGGATAACTTAAATATAGGAAATAAATCATTTGCAAAAAATACTGAAGATGAGTTAATCCAAGAATCCGCAGTAGACATAGCCATACTTATCACTCCCACAATTACAAGTCCTTTTATTCCAGGATAGGAATAATTTGTAATTACATAACCTAAAAGTTGATCCGGAGCTAATGTTGGATCTACTGAAGCCAGTAAAAAAGGAATAATAGATATTATGGTCTCAAGTGTTATTAACACTACAGCTCCAATCAGGAAGCTTTTTCTTATTCTATCAAGGCTTGAGCCTATAAGAATTCTTTGTGACATAGTAGGTCCCATATTGGGGATAGAGAAATATATTAGCAGAGGGATTGTTGCTAATAATTCAGGATTTGTAGGATCAAATACCTGGGCGTAATCAAATTTTTGGTCTTGCACTAGCAAGGAAAGATGTATAACATCCACCTTATTATACCAATCGTTCCATATAAAAATACCTATAAATGGAATTGCCAGTGTAAAAGCTACAAATTGTACTATATCTGTATAGGTTACTGATTTTATACCTCCCGTCGCAGAATATAGAGTAACTATTAAACCAGCGCAGATAATAGACCATTTAGGATCCATATCCCAAAAGAATTCAAAAAGATTTCCAAAGATTTTAAATTGTGCTGCAACATATCCTATAGCTCCAATGATTCCTGTAAAAGCTGCAATAGCCCTTGTCTCATTTCCGTACAACGTACCTATATATTCTGCAATAGATTTGTTTCCTAGGATAGCGCCCATTCTAGGAATAAAGAATATAGCCGCGATTAAAAAAGAGAAAGTTGCTCCTGCATTTGCTATATAATAGTAAAGGCCATTAGCGTATATTTTAGATAATATCATAGAAAAGCTGCTTCCACTCATCCAAGTTGCAACCATTGTACATACCATAGCAAAAATTGAAAAATCTCTTCCTCCTATAGCAAAATCTTCTAATTGTTTTGATTGATGACTAAAGCCTGCAAATAAGGTTGTACCTAGGAATAGAATGATTATTGCAAAATCTATATTTTCTAACATATCTATACTCTTTTTAGTTCTTTTTTAACTTAAATTTATTTACTTATTTTTTAGTTTTTAACATCAGTTTTATACTTAAAATAGCAAACATTTTTCTGTACTTAGTGTACACCACAGGACTAAATGCGTCCTTTAATCCCAGATAAACAACTCAGGTACATAACTAGTTTATTACAATCTTTTTTACTAAATCTACATATAGACATAATTTTAAAAAATTTTATTTCTACTTTAGAGGTATGTTTTTTCTGTTTGTTTTTTATAATATAAATGTTAAAATTTTATTAATCTTTTTGAGAGCATATAAAAAGACCTAGTAAGAAAGCTTTTTAGTAATTTTTTTTATTAAAATTTTATTAATTTTTAATTTAAAACAACAAGAATTTAAATTAAAAGACGAAATAAATATATTGAATACTATTTTTAATATGTTGCAAAAAAGTAACAAAAAAACACATATTGTAAATATATAACAGAAAAACACATCTACCCGTAAGATTTTATTTTAATTCTCTCACAGGAGTTCAGTATAATAGAGAGATTGTAGTTGTATAAAGTTTATTGTCTAGTTTCTTGTGTGTGTAGGCTATTTATTTTTATTTTTGTTGCTTATTGTCTTTGATTTTATTATTTTTTATAATTTTGTTTGTTCTTCATGATTGGGCCTGTTTGGAACAAGAAAAAGATCCTATTTTTACCTAAGGAAGACTAAACTAATTAAAAATAATGTGTTGTTTTTAATGTGATTGAGTTTTTTAATTTTGTAGTTATCTCTTAGTACAAGAAAATTTTAGTGAGTGATATTAGTGTTATTTTTTTCATGTAGAATAAGATTTTCTATTAGTTCATCTAAACGTCCTTCTTTGATGATTTCATTAATTTTGTATAAGGTTAAATTAATCCTATGGTCACTTATTCTACCTTGAGGGAAATTATATGTTCTTACTCGTTCAGATCTGTCTCCTGAGCCTATTTGTGCTCTTCTAGTCGAGGATCTCTCATCTTGCTTCTTCTTACGCTCTAATTCATATACTCTAGATCTTAAAATTTTTAGAGCCTTTGCTCTATTTTGATGTTGTGATTTTTCATCTTGTTGACACACAACAGTCCCGGAGGGAATATGTGTCACTCTTACTGCAGAATCTGTTGTATTTACATGCTGTCCACCGGCACCAGAAGATCTATATGTTTCTATCTTGAGATCTTTGTCTGAAATTTTTACTTCTATCTCTTCTACCTCTGGCAGAACAGCTACGGTTGCAGCTGAAGTATGTAATCTTCCACTGGATTCCGTAACTGGTACGCGCTGAACTCTGTGAACTCCAGACTCAAACTTCATTCTTGAAAAAACAGATTCACCACTAATTAAAGCAGAAGCCTCTTTGTAACCATCAGGTTCAGAGTACGTAATAGATAAAATTTCAAATTTCCATCCCTTTAATGCTGAATATTTTGCATACATGTTAAATAATTCCGACGCAAAAATAGAAGCTTCAGCTCCCCCTGTTCCGGCTCTTATTTCAATGATAGCATTTTTATGATCTCTCTCATCTTTAGGTAAAATTGCAGAATGAATCTCTTTTTCAAGCTTCAAAATTTTTTCCTTAAGAATTTTGATATCTGCCTCCAATATATTTTTACTATATGGGTCATTTTTTTCTATATTCAAAAATTCTTCTAACTCTTTTATCTCAAGTAACATTTCTCTATATTGAGTAATTTTATTCACGATAGGTAGTAACTCAGCACATTTTCTAGAATATTCTATGATTTCTTTCGAAAAATCCTTAGCACTAGAGATAATTTCAGATAGCTCATCGTATCTGTTAATTATGTCCTGAAATTTTGTACTATTAACCATAAATACCTAAATAAGAAATCATAAAAGATTTGCACAAGCTGCCGCAAGAATTGCAATTGGAAGTCTGTAAGGAGAGCACGAGATATAGTCTACTCCGATGTTATGAAAAAATATTATTGATTCAGGATCCGCAACATGCTCTCCACAAATACCAAATTTTAAATCTGGATTTTCTGCTCTTCCTTTATTAATAGCGATCTGAATTAAACTTCCTACGCCTAAAAAATCTAGTTTTTGAAAAGGATCAATTTCAAAAATTTTCTTATCTTGATATATAGAAAGAAATTTACTTGAATCATCTCTTGAAATTCCATAAGAGGTCTGAGTCAAGTCATTAGTTCCAAAACTAAAAAAATCAACATGGGAAGCTATCCTATCAGCAGCAAAAACAGCTCTAGGCAACTCTATCATAACTCCTATTCTAAAGGCAATATCATAATATTGCAAAGATTTTTGATTAAATTCAATTTTCAAACCATCTACAGTCTTATTTATAAGAGAAATGATTTCCAATACCTCACCTTCATGACAAACAAAAGGAATCATTAACTCTATCTGAGGTTTTTTATTAAAATTTTTATGTACTTCTTGAGCTGCTAGAAAAATTGACTCTACCTGCATAGCATATATAGTAGGATCACATATTCCAAGCCTTACCCCCCTTTTTCCTAACATAGGATTTTTCTCAAATAATTTTTCTATTATATTCTCTAACTCGTCAATGGAGATATTCATAAATTTTGCAAGATCTGTTTTTACATTTTGTGCAATAGGCACAAATTCATGCAAGGGTGGGTCTAAAAGTCTTATATTAATCTTGCCCTCTGTGCTTGCAAAGAGTGAAATAAAATCTTCCTTATGTAGTTCCTTGAGAGATTTTATAGCACTTTTTTTTAAAGTACTATTACCTAAAATTACTACTTGAAATAGCAAAATTTTATTTTTATCAGAAAAAAACATATGTTCCGTTCTACAAAGACCCACAGAATGGATTCCATAATTCTGAGCCTGTCTCATATCAACACTAGTCTCAGCATTGACTCTTAATTCTAACCTACTAGCATGCTTAGCCCAAGAAAGTATTTTGTAGAATTCTTTGGAAATATTAGAATCCTTTAGTACTACAGTTCCAATAATAACATATCCCAAAAATCCATCAACAGTGATAAAATCACCTTCACGAATAATCTTTCCAGATTCATTTTGTAAGAACTTGTTATGTTCATCTATATAAGCTTTTTCTAAACTACAAACGCAAGTTTTACCAATACTTCTAGTTATGATAGCAGCGTGGGAAGTTACACCTCCTCTTAAAGTAACTAATGCATTCGCAGAGTAGATAGCTTTAATATCTTCTGTATCAGTTTCTTTTCGAATTAAAATTAAATTTTTACCTAAATAAGCTTTATTTTGTGAAGAGTTTGGACTAAATATAGCAATTCCTGTAACACATCCAGGAGAGGCTGCTATTCCTTTTGCAAAAATATCAAATTTGTTTTTTTGAGTGTAATCTATATGAGGATATAGTAATTCTGATATGGAGTCTGGATTAAGAGTCAATAGTGCTCTATTTTTTGATATCTGTTTTTCTTCTACCAGGTCATGTAAGATTTTGATCTTTGCATTTTCTGTTCTTTTGCCGGATCTCGTTTGTAACAAATACAAAGTATTATTTTCTACAGTAAATTCTATATCTTGCATGTCTTTGTAGAAGGAGTCTAATACATCACAAATTTGAATTAATTGTTTGTATATGAGAGGCATTTTTGATTTTAGTAAGTTGTCTCCTTGACCAATTCTGAAAGGAGTAAAATGTCCTGAGACAATGTCCTCTCCTTGAGCATTAAACATAAATTCTCCCCAAATACCTCTACTACCATCCAAAGGAGATCTTGTAAATACAACTCCTGTTCCAGACATATCAGATAAATTTCCAAAGACCATCTTCTGAACATTTACAGCATTAGAGTTAGTATCTTCAATATTATTTATTTTTCTGTAAGCTTTAGCTCTTGGACTGTTCCAAGAAGAAAAAACACTATATATGGCCTGTTCTAATTGTTGATAGGGATCTTGTGGTATTTGGACATGATAATCTTTAATAATATTTTTACAATCTATTATACTCTTCCTAAGAGATGAAATTGTAAATTTTGTTTTTCCAGAGTTTGTATTATTACTGAATACTTCTTCAAACAGAGAATAGGGAATATGAAGTATTTTATGAGCATATTGAGTCAAAAATCGCCTGTAACTATCATAAACAAATATATAATTCTTAGTTTTTTTTGCAAAAGCTTCTACTATCTCGTCATTAAGACCAAGATTTAATATAGTATCCATCATACCAGGCATAGATGTAGCGCTCCCGGACCTAATAGCTAAAAATAAAGGATTTGTTTTAGAGCCAAAAGATTTATTTGTTACTTTTTCTAACTTTTTTACAGCTTGAAATATTTCTGACTTTATGTTTTGATCTAATTTGAAATTATTTTGGTAGAACAATCTACATACTTCCGAGGAGATTGTAAATCCTTCTGGCACCGGTAGATCTAACCTACACATTTGTGCCAAATGTGCTCCTTTATTGCCAAGTAATTTGTGCATATTAGCATTTCCATCTGCTGTCCCAGAAGAAAAATGATAGATGTATTTATTCATTTTTTTAATAAATTTATTTTAATAAATTTAATTTATAAAAAACAACTATATCCTAAAGAAAAAGTTGATTCAATAAATCTTCAAATTATATAATCTAAAAAATTGATAACAACAAATGCAGACTTATTGTTACTCAAAGTTAAAACTCTCAAATTAATAAAATGGCTCTTAGTTCTGTGAACTTTCCAAGAAATAAAAAAATTTATCCTAAATATTTCAAAATTTCTCTTATTACATTTATACCAGTAGATATATAATGAAAACAGATAAAATTTTAAAATAAATATTGATCAATAGTTACATATGTATTCTGTATTAAAAAATTTTTGGGTTACTCAGGAACTAGATGATGATTTCATAAACAAAATTTCACAAAAATTTGATCTTAATGACCTCATATCAAAACTTATTTCTATAAGAGTGAAATCTATAGATGGGGTAGATAATTTTATAAAACCTAAAATAAAAAATACACTACCCCATCCATTTTCTTTACTTGATATGGAAAATGCTGTTACCAGAACTATTGATGCTATTGAACGAGAAGAGAAAATTTGTGTTTTTGCAGATTATGATGTTGATGGAGCGACTTCTGCTGCTTTATTAAAAAATATATTTAGAGCTCTTGGAGTAGATGTACAAATATATATTCCAGACAGAGTCAAAGAAGGATATGGACCGAATACGAAAGCAGTTTCTAAGATCAAAAATTTTCCTACAGATTTAATGATCACTCTTGATTGTGGGTCTTTATCTTTTGAGGCCCTTGAGCATGCCTCAAAAATAGATCTTGATGTCGTAGTAATTGATCACCATATAACAGAATCTAAGCTTCCTAAAGCTGTTGCTGTTGTCAACCCAAATAGATACGATGAGGATTCAATATACAAAAATCTTGCAGCTGTTGGGGTTACATTTTTATTTTTAGTTGGCTTAATTTCTAAATTAAAGGAAAAAAGTTTTTTTAGTAAAAAAAGGAAAGAAGTACCAAATCTTATGGAGCAGCTTGATATAGTAGCGCTTGGTACTATATGCGATGTTGTAGCGCTTGATCCTCTTAACAGAGCTTTTGTCTATCAAGGATTGAAAATAGCTAATAATACAAATAATATTGGATATAAATCTTTATGTAATGTAGCTAGAGTTTGTTCTGTTAAGTCCTATGAATTATGTTTCCTACTAGGACCACGCATTAATTCTGGAGGAAGAGTTGGAGACTCATCATTAGGAGCATCTCTACTATCTAGCATTTCCGAGGAAGAGGCTTATTCATACGCAAAAGCTTTAGATGGTTATAATCAACATCGTAAAGACATAGAGCAAGTGGTATTGCAAGAAGCCTTCATACAAGCACATAAGCAGCAAGCAAATGATTTATTATTCATAATAGGATATAATTGGCACGAGGGATTGATTGGTATTATTGCAGGCCGACTCAAGGAGAGATATGGTAAACTTAGTATTGTTGTTACTGTATCTGAGCAAGGAGCTAAAGGTTCTTGTAGATCTGTCTATTATTTAGACGTGAGTCAAAAGATAAAGGAGGCTAAAGAGCAAGGCTTAATTTTATCCGGTGGAGGACATAAAATGGCTGCAGGTTTTAAAACATCTGAATCTAAGTTAGAGGCTCTAAAAAGATTTTTTACTAATGTACTACAAAGAGATCATAACTCTTTAGACAAAAAATCTTTAGTAACTAAAAAATACGATTTAGAGATTACATTAAATACTATTACAAAAGATTTCCTATCTCAAATACAAAAATTAGAGCCTTATGGAAATGGAAATCCAGTTCCTGTTTTCAGGATATCAAATCTTGATGTTGTCAGCGCAAAAATTGTAGGTACAAATCATATTTCTATGTATGTAACAGGTACTAATTACAAAGGTAATTTACTAAATGTAATAGGTTTTAATTTAGCAAATACAGAAATATCTGATATTATTTTTCACAAAGATAAGAGTCAAAATATATCAATAATAGGCACAATATTTTTGAAAATATGGGCTAATAAGTCTTATTTGCAGATTGAGATGAAAGACGTTATTCTTCCATGAAATACTCTAAATCTCTGTTTTTATCTAACAACTCTATTTATCTTCAATGAGAGATAGAGATTTATTTTTTCTATTGCCCGTAATGACTCTTTCAATGTTTTTTATTTTTTTTCGTGTGCTATATTCAGTAGAATTGCTGTGCACCATATTTAAATCTATTTTATTTGCATCATAGTACTGATTTATACACGTAAAAATATAATTTTTCTTTCCTGTACTTGATTTAGTTCTTTGAATACAAGCTCCACAAACACCTTTAGACATACAATACATCTTAGGGATTATATGAATATAATCTAGTTTTACTTCTTTAGGTATAATGTTCCTTGTTTGTAGATCTATTATGGGTGATATTAACTTATCTGGTACTGAAAAAATGACTCTTGAAGCATATCTTAAATTATGTTTTATATATAGATCCTTAATAGTATTCTCTAAGCTAGCAAAATATATTTTTTGTTTAATAGAATGTTTCAATTTAAAATATTCCAAAGAATTTATATCATTTGTATTTTCTACACTAACAAATAACTTCTGAGATATTTGCTCATATTCATCAATACAAAACATATTATCTATTTTTGGGTACCCAAGAAAAAATATAATGCTATATCCTCTTAATGCAAGCATTTTTCCGAGTAAATGTAGTGAGACAATCCCCATATCATAGCCAATAAGAATGATGGTTTTGTTACGAGTTTCTTTTAAGAACAATCTTTTTTCAAAAGAACCACCAGTAGGACCCAGTATAAAAAGCCTATCATTCAAACAAATTTCATTTATAGTTATTGTTTTTTTAGTAAGCAAAAACGTCAGGATATTATTATCCATGTCAATATCAAAGGCGCTTAAAGCAACAGGTTTAGAAAATTTCCTTTTTTTCCCAGTTTTAATCTCCTCGATAGCCTGTAACTTAAAAAATTGACCTATTTTATAATTTTGTACCAAAGAAGGTGAATATAGATGCATCTTGAGTGCATATTCTGATACTTGGGTGATTGATTTTACGTATGTTGTAAGAAAAGCTGAGAACTTACTCTCAAGTACTACTGTATCCTTAGCTGTAGGGTCTTTAGAAATTAATGCCTCATGAATATGTGGAAAAAGTTTTTTTGCATTTGCTAATGCTCTAACAACACTTCCAGAGTAATTAGTATTACAATCACCCAAGTAGCTAATTTTAGAATCTTCATTTTTGAAAAATGTAGAATTTAAATTTTGGCTAAAATTATTTTTAATATCTAAAAACTCATTTTTCTGTGTTCCAACAGCACTAATTAGCATCTTACAATTTATCTCACATCCTTCCTCAGATATGAGGCGAGTTAAAATACCATTCTGATCATATATAACATCTTTTAAAGTAAAATGCTCTTCAAATATAATCCCTATGGATATTGCATGTTCTATCTCATAGAAATTTTGTCTATAGGCAGAGGATTTTTCTATACTAGAATAATAGATAATTTTTACTCCTCCAAGAGATTTTATCATCTCTATTACTTCTTGATCTTTTTGAGCTTTAGATAATAAGTTTTCGTGTTCTATGAACTCTTTTATTATCTCTTTTTCTATTATCGTGAAATTTTCATTACTACTATTAAGTCTACGCAATGCTTTAACAAAATTTTTGACTTGTATAGGGTAGTAATGAATGATTTCTGTTGCAACGTCAATAGCTGTAAGACCACATCCAATAACAACTACAGGGAGCCTTATGAGTAAATTAGGATTAAACATCTCTGAATTAGATGTTGTTCTTTCATTGAATAACATTAAAATTTCATTAGCAGTTCTGACATTATTAGAGGAATATTTCAAAAGAGGATGGACTGATGGTTTTCCTGATCCAATAGAGATAGCAATGTGATCAAATCCCATATTAAAAATATTTTTTATAGTAATATTACTGCCAAGTCTTATGCTTCCGTAAGCTGCAAAATTCTTCCTACGAAATAGTAAAATATGTAGTATAATCAATTTTTCTTTACTCCATCTATTAGTAATTCCGTACTCCGCTACTCCTCCGATGCCTAAAAATTCTTGATTTAGCAAATCTTTTTTCATAACGAAGTCTTTCCAATGTTTTATAGGAGCTCTTATCATATCTTTTTGACTTAAAATACTCAAACAATCTATACCAACCACCCTATGGCCTAAATTTAACAAATAATGAGAAATAGCAATGCCTGCAGGACCAAGACCTGCTATTAAAACATTATATCCAGTGTCTTCTTTTGGATAAGGAAAAGAAAGGTTTAAAGGATTCCATCTTGACAAAAGCAAATAGATTTCGAGTCCATATGGCAAAGACAAAACTTTATTCAGGATATTTGACTCTATACCAGGAACATTTACAGGTTCTTGTTTTTGATATATACAAGATGTCTGACAATCGTTACATATTCTATCTCCTGTGAGGACAACTAAAGGATTATCAATCATAATAACAGCTAATGCGCCTATGTAGATCCCCCAAGATGCAAGATAATTCATTTCAGAAATTTTTTGCTCTAATGGGCATCCCGTCTTATCAGAATCAAAATATTTAGCGCTGATAACTGAAAGACCTTTTGAACAAGAATCTTTTTTCGCTTTGTGACAAAAAATGCAATAATTTGCATGTAAATATAAATTTTGCTTTATTTTAAGATTATCTCCTCTATATGTGAATCCTAGCCGGATTTGCTTTGACAATTCCTCTATTCTTACGGTACTTATGTAGTTTTTATCAGATATTTTTTGTGGTATTTGAAAAAGAAAAAACTCGCTTCCACTATATATCATGTAAGCAGAAAATCTTGCAGCTATATCTAATTCTTGCGTATATTCCTCAGGAGATTTTATCCATTGAACTACAAATTGTGCAAAATCTCTTTCTACAAATTTTTGTTTTAATATTTTTTCTAACTTAGCTGTTAAAGCAAAAATATTTTCTGTTTTTAAGATATCACTAGAGTAATTGGTAAGCACATATCTTTGGATAAAAAATTTTTTACATTCGGATATTATTTTTGATTCTGTAGCCTCTTGTTGATTTTTTTCTAAAAATTTTTCTATGTAAAATAATTGAGATAAAAATTCCTCTAGAATTTTACCTAAATCAATAATAAAACCAGAATAATTAGCAATTTGTTCTAAAAAAGATTGATTCTTAGAAATCAAATTTCTGTATAAATTAAGTCTCTCATATAAATATGGATATTTTTTAAGTAAATATTTACAAAATAATTTATCTATTTTAAGGATACCTTGTACTGAATTAAAATCTTTAAAATCAATGTTAAAATTGAATTTCATATATTTTCTCTCTTATAAGACGTAAAATTATATGACTATTATAACCTCTTATAGCAGAGTTGTATGCAGAGGCGAAGTACATAAGGCAACCATATATGAGCAATTCTCTTATACTAAAACTGTGCCGGAACGTGCCGATAAAGGGAATCGAACCCCTGACCTTTGTATTACGAATACATTGCTCTGCCTTGCTGAGCTATATCGGCTCTTTTTCATATTACATAGTTCTTGAGAACATATAACAATCTATAGATTTTTGGTTTACTATTAAATAGTTTTTTAGTACTCCTTCTTTCTTGAAATGAAAATTTTGTAACATCTTAATGGATGCTGAATTATAAGTCATTGTTGTTGCCTGAATGCGAATTAATTTTAAATTTTGATCTACAAAATTTAACACACTCCTTAAAACAATACTCATAATTCCCCTATTCCAGTGATTAAAGTCTAAATCATAACTTATCTCTCCTTTTCTATGCTCTTTAGAGATGTAATTAAATCCTATAGAACCAATAATTTTATTTGTATCCTTTAAGACTATTCCCCAGTACATGCCAGTTTTATGAAAAAAAAGATTCTTCAAATAAATTACTTCTTTTTTTGCATCCTCAACATTGAATGGTATAGCACTTTCTACAAGAAATGGCCTTAAATGCTCATTACTCATGTACTGGTAATAGTGTTGTGCGTCTTCGAGCGAGAGTTCCCTTAAAGTCAAATTTTTATCAACATCTATTGCTGGTACAGACCCAAAAATATTAAAGTTCATCTCGGTTAAATTCAACAGTCTCTAGATCATTAGAGGTGTTTTTTTTCTTAGAGATAGATTTTGACTGTGTGACAGGAGCAAGAATCATAGTAATTTGCTTTCCTTCCATTTTGGTATCAGACTCTATCTGAGCAACAGTTTTAACTTCTTCTGTAATTCTCATAAAAAGATCAAATCCTCTAGTTTTATACATCATCTCTCTTCCCTTGAACCAAAGAGAAATTTTTACTTTATTTCCTTCTAGTAAAAAGGACTTTATTTTTTTGATTTTAATCAAGAAATCTCCATCTGCGATATTTATCCTAAATTTTATTTCTTTTAGAACATTATTTTTCTTTCTTTGGAGCTTTTGTATTTCAGTTTTATGTCTTTTTATTTTGTAGGTATATCGACTAAAGTCCAAAATTTTACATACAGGGGGTTCATTATTAGGAGAGATTTCAACCAAGTCCAACCCAGCCTCATCGGCAAGTCTTAGAGCTTCAACAATAGGTACAATTCCTTGCATTTTTCCGTGCTGGTCAATTAACCTTACTTCAGAAACCCTAATTTCTTGATTAATTCTCAATCTTTTATCTTTTAAAGTAACTATAACAATAACCTATGACATAAAAAAAACAAAATCCTCCCCATCTCCAATATGAGATGATTATTATTATTTTGTATAATTAATTTGTATTAATCAACAAAATTTTTTCTAATTTTTTCAAATACAGCTATATAAACTTACAACTATCCTCAAAACTAAGACGAGGTAATCTATCTCGACTTGTATCAAAAGTTTTTTGATATCCTAAATTACATAAAAAATTTACTCTATATTTAGAATTTTTAAAGAAACTCTCATCCAATTTAGAATGATCAAATCCAGATAAAGGTCCACAACCTAAACCGAAATATTTTGCAACCACAATGAAATATGCAGCTTGTAGGGTCGAATTTCTAATAATGGTGTCTTGAAACTCTTCCTTACCCATTGATTGGAAATAACTCTTCACAGATCTATTGGAAAATGGAACCAAATAGTCTAATTTGTTATAAAATTCTGTATCATATGCAAAAATAGCTGTTATTGGAGCAGATAAAATTTTCTCTACATTTCCCTTGTCAACACATTGGATAAGATGTTTTTTTTGTTCTTGTGATTTTACGAACAAAATCCTCAAAGGAGAACAATTTGAAGAGGTGGGTCCTAGAGCAGCTATTTTATAGATAGACTTGATAATTTCAGGATCTATTTCTTTATCAGAAAAAGAATATATAGTTCTCTCAGAGAAAGTCTCTTCTATTGTTTTAAATGTTGTCATAAAGTACCATTTTTATATAAGACATAGATACTTTACTTATACATTTTGATGCAAAATAATCAAGCAAAGTTTTCCTTGTAATGAAGAATAATTTTAGATGAATTGGATTTACAATGATTTAGATTTGTCAATTACTAGCAAAATTTTCTAAATAAATCCTTGATTCTGTTAAAAATATATTTACTAAAATAGTACTTGTTGAGTTATAAAAGATTTATTGTAAATGAAATATACTCAAATAAAGTCCAGTATGATATTATGTAATTATTCTTTGTAATCTGAAAACAGATAAAATCTAAACTAATAATAATTATACTAAATAATTTTATGAATACTCATAATAAGGTTGTAAATTCTCGTCATAAATTTCATCTAGTAGATCCAAGTCCTTGGCCTATATTGACATCTGTATCACTACTTTTCTTAGCAGTAGGTTTAGTGCTTTTTGTTCATCAATACAAGTCTGGAACATATATATTGTCCTTATCTCTTCTGGCACTACTTTCTACACTATTTTTTTGGTGGAAAGACATAATTACAGAGGGGATTACAGGAAATCATTCATCTGCAGTACAAAATGGTCTAAAAATAGGAATGCTTATTTTTTTACTCTCTGAAATAGCATTATTTGGATCTTTTTTTGCATCATATTTTTTTGCAAGCATTAATCCTGTAGAAAATTTTGATATTTATGGAGAATGGATCCAAAATTTAGGAACATGGCCTCCCAAACACATCAAGACATTCAATCCTTGGGATATACCGTTCATGAATACATTAATATTATTACTATCTGGAACTTCTGTTACATGGGCCAATTATGCAATAGAGGTAAAAGACCAAAAAAGCACATCTAAAGCACTATTAATAACTGTTATATTGGGTTTTGTATTTAGTTTTTTTCAACTATATGAATATTATCATGCTAAATTTAGCTTAGTTGATGGAATATACGCGTCTAATTTTTATATAGCTACCGGTTTTCATGGAGTACATGTCTTTATAGGAAGCATATTTTTGCTTGTGTGCTATTTTAGGTCAAAAAGAGGAGATTTTATTAAAGGAAACCATCTTGGAATGGAATTCGCTGCATGGTACTGGCATTTTGTCGATGTTGTATGGCTATTTTTATTTCTGTTCATATACATACTTGGAAGATAGAGAATATCTACCTAAAAATACCTAAAAATTTTAGTTAAATTCTTCTCGTTATTTAAACCAAAAATTTAGTTTTTATTCAGACTATGCATGATGCTGTGTCACTTTATATATATTCTATAAAAGAACTACAATTTTGATAATTTTCTCCCCCCAAATTTTACTTTTTTAACATTATTTCTTTGTCTTTAAAAAAAATTTACCTCTTTTACGAAAAAGAGTCCAAAATAAACTTAATATCTATGAATAACTCTCCCTTTGGTAATATCATATTTTGTAAGCTCTATCTTCACTTTGTCTCCCGTAAGAATACGTATTCTATTTTTACGTATTTTCCCAGAGGTATGAGCTATTAATTCATGATCGTTCTCTAATCTTACCCTAAAAGTGGCATTAGGAAGTAATTCTAATACTTGCCCATCTAATTGAAATAAATCCTCTTTCGGCATATATTAAAGACTAAATACTCCTAAAAACAAAAAACAAATCCCTCTCTTCATCCTCCTACCTTCAAAGAATAAAATACATTCTCTCTCATAACTATCATATACTAAAATTACAACACAAATTTTGCTAAATCAATATTTTTAACAAATCCAGACAAAGACTCATCAACAAAATTCTGATCTATAACAATTGTATTTTTCTTCTTATTTCTAACAGTGTTAAAATTAATATCTTCTAACAGTTTCTCTAAAATAGTGTGAAGCCTTCTAGCACCTATATCTTCTATTTCAAGATTAAACCTTGTAGCAAACTCAGCAATTCTTGCAATCGCCTCATCTTTAAATTTTAACACTGTCCCCTCAGTCTCAATAAGAGATACATATTGTTTTATCAAACTAGATTCGGGCTCAAACAAAATTTTCATCAAATCATCTTTTGTAAGAGACTTCATCTCCACCCTAATAGGAAGTCTTCCTTGTAATTCTGGTAATAAATCTGAAGGTTTTGACAAATGAAAAGCTCCGGATGCAATAAATAATATATGATCGGATTTCACAGTTCCATATTTTGTAACTACACTAGTACCTTCTATTAGAGGAAGTAAGTCTCTTTGTACACCTTCCCTGCTAACCTCCCCTCCTCTTGTATCAGATCTCGAAGTAATTTTATCGATTTCGTCTATAAATATAATCCCATCATTTTCAACTGCTACAATAGCATTTTGTATTATTTTATCTTGATCTATCAATTTTTCTGATTCTTCTGATGCAATCACTCTTTTAGCTTCTAGAACCGTAAGCTTTTTCTGTTTTAATTTATTTGCTCCAAATGCTTTTCCAAGCATATCTCCTATATTGAGGATTCCCATAGATGCTCCCGGAACCCCTGGTATATCTATAGTATTGCGTCCTATATTAGTATCTGAAACTCCTATTTCTATTTCTGTATCATCTAATTCTTTGTCTAAAATTTTTTTTCTAAATTTGTCTTTTGTCTCTGCAGTAGCTGACTTACCCACTAAGGCTTCTAAAATACGATGAATTGCCCGTTCTTCTGCTTTAGCAAAGATATCTTTTTTCGCAAGAGATTTATGATGAGTTATAGCAATTTCTATCAAATCTCTTATTATAGATTCAACATCTCTACCAACATAACCAACTTCTGTGAATTTAGTAGCTTCAATTTTGATAAATGGAGCATTAGCAATCTTTGCAAGACGCCTTGCAATTTCCGTCTTACCTACTCCTGTAGACCCTATCATTAGTATATTTTTAGGCATAATTTCACTTCTTAAGGGCTCTTCTACCATCATCCTTCTATATCTATTACGAAGTGCAATAGCCACTACCTTTTTAGCCTGATTCTGACCTACAATAAAACGATCTAACTCGTGCACTATCTCCTGAGGAGTCAAGCCCATATTTTCAGAAGTATTTTTTACACTGTGCTTACTCATAATACCTTTTCTGTAATAATGTTATGGTTCGAATATATACAAATATCTGCAGCAATGTTCATTGCTTTTACAGCAATAGCTTCTGCTGAGAGTTTTGTATTTTTTATTGAGAGAAATGCTCTTGCCGCGGACAATGCATATAACCCTCCAGATCCAATTGCAGCAACATCATGCTCTGGTTGAATTACATCCCCTCTTCCAGTAACTATAAGTAAATTATCTTTATCTGCTACTATAAGCATTGCCTCAAGTCTTCGAAGATATTTATCCGTACGCCAATCTTTTGCTAATTCTACACAACTTCTAAGAAGTTGATTAGAGTATTTTTCTAACTTACTCTCAAGTCTTTCAAATAAAGTAAAAGCATCTGCTGTAGAGCCAGCAAACCCTGCTACTATTTTATTTTTATTTATATTTCTGAGTTTTTTTGCTGTCGATTTCATTATACTATTACCAAGAGAGACCTGTCCATCAGCTGCTATCACAACCTCAGAACCTTTTTTAACACAAAGTATAGTAGTACCCAAAATATCCCCAGACGCATGAGAATAATTTGTAGTAGATATATCATAAAATTGATTATACATAATTTAACCAGCTAGACAAAAATAGAAATAGATATACAATAAATCCAATCTTTATAAAGGTAAAAAAAACCTCAAACACACACACACCAACAACTATACACACATAAACAACTCTTATCAAGCCAGATAAGAAAAAGTAATTATTACAAATACACATAATTGTAAAACTGTGCTTTCTACTTTATACTTAGTCAGAATCGAGCCAAAATTCAAGTATAGAACATATAATTTTTTCTTATAATATTTACAAAAATACAAAATATACTACAAGATATGGTTGCAAACAAGTCCTATAATAGAGATAACATATTTTATAAAATCATCAATAAAGAACTAGAAGCTGATATAATATATGAAGATGATCAACTTATCTCAATAAGAGACATAAATCCTGTAGCTCCTGTACATTTTTTAGTTATACCTAAGAAATGTTTTATAGATTTTGACGATTTTATTCAAAATTCTGAAAAGGATTTCATTATAAGCTATTACAGAACTATTCGCATTCTAGCCCAAAAAGAAGGGTTAAAAGAGTACAGAGTATTAAGCAACATAGGCTCATCTTCTGGTCAGAGTATTTTCCATTTTCACACACATGTAATAGGAGGAAAAATTTTAAAAAATCTTTGTTAGAGATCTTTTGATATCATGCTCAGAATCTTTTACAGCTCCCTTTACATTTTATTGACATTATTGACATTGTAAAAGTAAAAAATTTATGAAAAATAAAAATTATTCCGCAGCCATAATAGGAGCTAGTGGAATTGTTGGAAAAGAATTAATAAAGCTTTTGGAAGAAAGAAACTTTCCTCTTAAAAATTTATATTTAGCCTCATCTGAACAATCTATCGGAAAGAAGATTTATTTTAAGAAAAAATATTATAATTTGTGTTTAGCTGAAGATATAGATTTTCAGTCTACAGACATAGTTTTTTTCTGTACCCATGAGTCTATAGTCAAAAAATTCGTAAATATTGCTCTAGAAAATTCTTGTATTGTTATAGATAAATCCTCTCTTCACAGAGAAAATCCTAAAGTACCCTTAATAATACCTGAAATAAATTTTCATTCTATCAAGAAAAATCCTGATAAGGGACTAATAATTTCAGTTCCTAATTGCTGCGTTGTACCTCTTGCATTAACACTTAATCCTCTAAATAAGATTTCTCCAATAAAAAGACTCATTATTTCCACATACCAATCTGTCTCAGGAGCTGGAGAAAAAGCCATGGATGAATTATTTTCTCAAACAAAAGCAAAATACTCTTTTACAGATATAGAAAACAAAAAATTTCCCTGCGAAATGGCGTTTAACCTAATTCCTCAAATAGGAAACTTCACAGAAGACGGCTATACTCAAGAAGAAGATAAAATAGAAAAAGAAATTTGCAAAATTTTTTCTCAGAAAATATATACGTCAGTAACAAGTGTAAGAGTCCCAACATTCATATCTCATTGTATTTCCGTAAATGTAGAATTCCAAACTCAAATCCCAAAAAGCATTGCAAAAAATGCAATGCGAAAGTCCGAAAAAATAACTCTACTTAATGACTCCGATCAGATAAAGTTTTCAACCCCCCTACACGCAGCTAAAGAAGATTCCGTATTCGTCTCAAGAGTACGAGAAGATAGATCTAATAAAAATGCCCTAAATTTATGGATTTGCTGTAACAATCTCAGAAAAGGCGCATCTTTGAACTCACTTCAGATAGTAGAAAAATTACTTGGAATAAAATAAATTCATGACTTACTTTAATTAGTAGTTTTTGATTTTGTTATATAAATCATTAGTAGCAAATTGTTCTTTCCTATCCTTTTGCAAGGTAAATTCTTTTACAAGCTTTTGCTGAGCAATCTCAAATCTTTTTAGCTCTAAAAATTGATTATAAATTCTATCCTCTAGTTGATTTATAGAAATATCTATTTTACTCTTCTTATTTAAAAGCAATTTTTGCATTTCAATATTATTTTCAAAATATCCCTCTTGGTTAGAAATTTTTGTAAATTCATAGGAAGCATTATGTTTTTTCTCATATTCAAATTCTTCTTGCAAATTTTTGCGCTCCCGCATGATTTGCTCTTGTTCTAAATATAATTTGCTAACATGCGAATTGGTATCTTGAATATTTTTCCTCTGTATATTGATTAATATTTGCAAAGACTTTTTATTTAAAGACATAGCAATCTTATTTTAGTAACTGTTCTAGTTGACTGAATGCATTATCCGCACTCACAAATTCTGTAGGAGCCTGTTTTAGAAATTGTTCTATTTTGTTGTAATATACAATAGCTCGATCCAGTTCAGGATTTGTACCCTTTTTATAAGCTCCTAGCTGTATTAGATCTTGCATATTTTCATATTTAGAAATAATATCTTTTGCCTTATTAATTAAGCTAATCTCATATTCAGAATTACATTTAGGCATAGTTCTTGAAATACTCTTTAAGACATTAACCGCAGGAAATCTATTTCTTTCAGCAATTTTTCTATCAAGAAAAATATGCCCATCTAAAAAGCTTTTAACAGATTCTCCTACAGGATCGACATTATCCTCCTCTTCTAATAACACAGAGATAAGAGACGTAATAGAGCTATGAGCTCCTGTCCCCATACGTTCAATAATTTTTGATATTTCACTAAAAGTAGAAACGGTATATCCCTTAGTTGTAGGATTTTCTCCTAAATTCAACCCTATTTCTCGCTGAGCCATAGCAAATCTCGTCATAGAATCTACAACACATAATACCTCATTTTTCCGTTCTTGGAAATACTCTGCAACAGCTACCGCTGTATAAAGCGCTCGTCTTTTAGTAAGAGCAGACTCGTCTGAAGTTGCAACAATAATGACAGAATTATTTAATCCCTCTTCTCCAAGATACTCCTCAATAAATTCCCTTACCTCTTTACTCCGCTCTCCAATGAGTGCAATAACCTTAATATCAGTTTTAGCATATTTAGATATCATGGATATCAGAACAGATTTTCCCACTCCACTATTAGCAAAAATACCCATTTTTTGACCCAGGCAACAATTAACAAACATATCTAAGGATTTTACTCCTAGCTCTATTTTTTTGCCTATTTTTTGTCTACTCAAAGAGCTAGGAGCAAAATTTTTTATACTAAAAGCTTTAGTTCCCTTAGTTAAAAACCCTCTCTTATCAATAGGGTTTGCAAAAGCGTCTATGACTCTGCCCCTCCACGAGAGATCTGGATAAAGAAAATTTTCTTGACTATTTTTTACTCTAATTTTAGATTTCAGACTAATACCATCCACTGCACGAAAAGACATCAAAATAACAAAATGGTCTTCAAAACCAATTACCTCTAAAGGAACCGTTAACATATTTTGTTCGTCTAAAATTTCACAAATATCGCCTATAGAAACAAAATCTTTTATTCCTATAGCTTCTATTCTCGAACCTTTGATAGAATGAATCGTTCCGTAAATACTTATAGCGTTTGAATTTTCAATTTTATCTCTTAGAGCCTTGATCTTGTCTTTGTAAGAAATTTTTTCCATAAAAACATATATTTAAAAATAAGATCACATTAAACAAACTTTGTAAAAACCTATATTTAAATACCCCTACAAGTACTTCTATTAAGCTAGTAGTATTATACTATAACAAATAATGTAACAAGCAAAATTATTTTCTTTATAATTTGACTTTCATAAAAATTATGTTTAGCTTTTTTGTTTATGTTGCACTAAATCTTTATGATTTATCAATATAGTAATTTTCAATATGTCAAGCATTTATGTCAAAAATTGATTTTAAGATATTTTTAAGTAGTTTCTTAAGAAAGTTTTTTATTATATTAAATTTTTTAATAATTTTGACAAATTTTCAACAATCAGAGATTTATGCTCTTTCAAAAATTTCAAATTTAAGAAGTTATTATATAAGCTTTCTTGCAGGTGGAAGACATGTACAAGGATTACAAAATTCATCTTTAGATAAATTAAGAAATTCAGGATATGAAGAGAAAAACTTTTTTCACCTAAATTTAGGATTTGGCCTTGGAATAAAGCTCAATGACAGTTTAGATGCAAATTTGAGGGCACAAACCTTTGAATTACTATATAATAATTCAAGTAGTCTTATAGATACATTAAAAGATGAATTTATCTATCCCAAATCGTTAACTTCAAATATCACCTCTTCTGAAGCTAAGCAATTGATCTCTAAAGATGCATATGAAGTACTTGCTAATGAAAAAATAGCAACAAATGAGTTAGATATAAGATATGTTCCTTTAAGTTTAGGGTTAAACATAAAATTATTAGATTATAAGATGATTCATCTAAACACAGGTTTTAACGCAGGAGTGGCTATTTACATGGGAAATATAAATACAAATTACGATATCAAAAGTCTCAAAAAAACTCTAAAAAAATACGGGTATAAAAGTTCTTACTTTATAAAAAATCCTAATAATAAAACATATAGTACTTTTGAAAAAGAAATTGAAAAAATTCTTATCTCTACTGAAGAAGTAGAAAATATAGCTTCAAGGCAAGAACTTCAAATGAAAATGACTCCTATTTACGGATGTAATTTAGAATTAGAGGTAAATGTTACTCCCGGAGTACAAGTGAAATTCTTTACAGAATTACAAAATTTGGGAAAATTTTCTCCAAAGGTAAAATCAATCCAGGCTACAAACGGTATCTTATCACTAAAAGATAATGGATCTGCTATGATAGATGTGGAGGATCCAAGATCTGTTTTAAGCTATAATCTAGGCATAGAGCTCAAAATTACGTTTTAATAAAAAGTACAGTAATGCATTCTACAAAAGAGCATGTAAACGGATGGCTGAACATATATAAGCCAAAAAATTATAGCTCTGCATCAATAGTGGCCATTCTCAAGAAAAGACTTAACATAAAAAGAAAAATAGGACATGCAGGCACACTAGATGTTGCAGCAGAGGGAGTATTACCTATAGCAGTAGGCAAGGCAACTAAATTGATAGAATTCTTAGTTAATCAAAAAAAAGAATATATTTTTACGACAAAATTCGGAATGAAAACTGATACAGCAGATTTAACAGGAAAAATTATCAAATCCTCTAAAATAATTCCTTCCTATAAAGAATGCTACAATATTTGCTCTGAGTTCATAGGTAAAAACATACAAATTCCTAATAAATACTCGGCAATCAAGATTAAAGGAGTAAGAGCTTATTCTTTAGCCAGGCAAAATATTGATTTTCATATCCCGCCTAGAGAAATAAATATTTTCAAATTAAATTGTATAAAATATAATTACTTATTGAAATCTGCGAGTTTTTATGTACAATGTTCTAAGGGTACTTATGTTAGGAACATAGCAGAGGACATAGCAGATAAATTCGCAAGCTTTGCTTTTATAACAGAGTTACAAAGATTATCTGTTGGAAAGTTTCATTTAAGGGATTCTGTTAGAATATTCGATTGCTTAAAAGTGGCTAGTACTATTAATAAGAATCTTCTTGTGAATAATATGTATCCAAGTGACTACGTACTTGATAAAATTCAGATATTTTCTGCTAATTCAGATCAAATGTCTAGAATTGCTTCTGGTAGGAGTTGTATTTTTAACACAGAAAGTTATTATGGTTCTATTGCTGTTATGTATTCTGGTAGAGTAATTTCCATAGGCCAACTTAGAAATAAGACCTTTATACCTAAAAAGGTTCTAATTTGAATGATATAAATACTATGAATGCTATTTCTTATAAAAGAGAGGTTATTAATAAATTTGCCCTAAATGAGCATGATACAGGATCTGTTGAGGTGCAATGTGCTCTGTTAACCGAACGTGTTAAATCACTAACTCTGCATTTAAAAGAAAATCCGAAAGATTTTTCTTCTAGGAAGGGATTATTAATGTTGGTCTCACAAAGAAGAAGTTTGTTAAATTATTTAAAAAAAGTCAATGTTGAAAGATATAATAATCTCATAAAGAGACTCTCCATTAGAAAATAATAGTAGGATAGATGGTAAGCGATAAGTGAAGAAGCAGAAAAAGAACTACACAAAAAAGCTAAAAATGTTTAGCTATGGGGAATGTTTTATTTATGACTATCTGATGTTATATGAGAATTGACACGAGTTTTGTTATTGTTATTTATAGCTTAGATGTTCTTAATTTGAAATAATGGCTCTATAAGTGAAAATCGCTCCTCTATTAATCGTAGAAAATAAAAAAATTTCTTCTAAAAGAAATTTTTAAGTGAAGAACGTATTAGGTGTTTGTCTCTAAATGATCATGAAAAAGTCACGATTTAAATTTTAAAATAAAAAAATAAAGGTATTGGTTAGATGTTTAATGAAAAAATAAAAAAAATAGATATAGATGGAAAAATATTGGAACTTAGCACAGGAAAGCTTGCGCGTAACACAAATGCTTCTGTTGTAGTAAAAATGGGAAATTCGCTTATTTTATGCACAGTAGTTATCTCTGAAGAGCCTCTTGAAAACATAGATTTTTTACCACTTACGGTAAATTATCAAGAAAAAACCTATGCAGCAGGAAAAATTCCTGGAGGATACTTTAAAAAAGAAGGAAAAAGTACTGAAAGAGAAGTCTTAACATCACGCTTAATTGATAGAGCGATTAGACCTTTATTAAAAAATTTTTGCCATGAAATTCAAGTCATTTGTACTGTACATTCTTATGACTCTAGATATAATCCCGACATATTATCTATGATCGGAGCCTCAACTGCACTTGCACTTACAGGGATCAAATTTAATCCATTTTCTGCATTAAGAGTCGGCATGATAGACAAAAAATTTGTAATTAACCCATCTACTACAGAAATTACAAAAAGTACTCTTGATATAGTCATGGCATGTTGTGATGATACAGTGGTTATGCTCGAATCTGAATCTCAATTCTTAATGAGTGAGAATATCTTAGATGCTATAAAATTTGGACAAGATTATTCTAAAAAGATTAGAAATGCTATAAAGGAGTTTTCACAAGAATGCATTTCTCAAGAGAAAGTGAATTTTGAATACACAAAGACTATTGATTTACAGTCTCCTGAAAAACAAGCTTTAAAAGAAAAATTAGACAATCTTTTAGCAGAAAAAATTGAAAAAAATTTCATTACAAAAAATAAAAATGATAAATATGTTTTTCTAAAAAAGTACTTTGAATTTGCAAAAGATGAACTAAAAAAAGAAAACATAGAATATGATGAAAAAGAGATTGAGTTACTCGTTCTACAAATACGCAAAGAAAGAATAAGAGAACTGATTCTACAAAAAGAAATGCGCATTGATCAAAGAAAAGGAGATGAGATAAGACAATTATACTCTGAGGTGAATATATTACCTACAGCTCATGGTTCTGCTCTTTTTACAAGAGGGGAGACGCAAGTACTTGCAAGTGTTACTCTTGGAACTGGAACTGATTCTCAATTTGTATCAAGTCTAGACCCAGAATATAAGGAGCATTTTTTAATGGAATACATATTTCCTCCGTACTCTACATCCGACATAGCAGGCTTAAGAGCCCCCTCAAGGAGGGAAATAGGACATGGAAAATTGGCTTGGAAGTCTTTAAAGTACACTCTTCCAAGCAAAGAAGAATTTTCCTACACCATAAGAGTAGTGTCCGAAATTACAGAATCTAATGGCTCTTCTTCTATGGCTACTGTTTGCGGAGCGTCTATGGCATTGATGAATGCAGGAGTCCCTATAAAAAAACCTATCTCTGGTATTGCTATGGGTTTAATTAAAAAAAGCGATAGCGAGTACATAATTCTCTCTGATATTATTGCAGATGAGGATCATATTGGAGATATGGACTTTAAGATATCTGGCACTGATGATGGTGAGATAACCGCATTACAAATGGATTTAAAAACAGAAGGAATAAATATTGATTTAATAGAAAAAATAATAATTCAAGCTCAGAAGGGATTAAAATTCATCTCAAAACATACAGGTGAAGTTATATCTGAGGTAGGAAAATTAAAATCTACTGTACCATTTATACAAATACTAAATATTCCTCAAGAAAAAATCAGCAAAATTATAGGTCCTAGAGGTAAAACAATCAAAGAAATTTCACTAAAAACAGAAACGAATATAGATATATCTGAAGATAATTTAGTATCCATATCAGGTCCTACTAAGCAAAAAGTAGAGGATGCTATAGCTCAAATTAACTCTATTATTTTAGAGCCCAAAATAGGACAAATATTAGAAGGAGTAGTTGTAAAAATAATAGATTCTGGAGCATTTATAGATTACTCTGCTTCCTCGGATGGATTTATTCACATTAGTGAAATATCTCATAGGAGAATCGAGAGCGTAGATGAAGTGTTATCTGAAGGAAAAAAAGTTAAAGTAAAAGTAATTGATTTAGACAACAAAGGAAAAATAAGATTTAGCATAAAAAACCTAGATAGCGATCTAAGCGATCTACCAAATGAAAGAAATGAGAAATCTAGCTTTTTTAGAGAAAAAAAAAGATCTTCTAGTAATTTTACAAAAAAACCTTTCCCTACAAATAAAAAAAGATTTGTTAACGGTAATAGAAGAAATTCTTCTTACGATAATCCTCAATATAGGAAACCAGTAACTAGGAGTTCTTCAGATGAGAAAATTTCTTCTGATAAGAAATACTTTAGTTAATCTAAAATCTGCATTATTTAAATAAATTTTGGTTTTTAATATTCGTAAAATAAAAAAAATTTTTCGAAACCTAGTTTATGCCTCCTTTTTGACAGTAGAGCACGGAGGCATAGAACATGCTGGATATATGTCTTTTATGATGTTGCTATCCATGTTTCCGTTTATAGTGTTCATATTAGCTCTTGCTAAGCTATTTGGAGCCTCTGACTCAGGTAAGGATTTTATTATTTTTTTAATAGATCTGTCCAAAGCAGATATTCCTTTAATAAGATCTAGAGTACGTGAGATATTAAATGAGCCAATAAGAGACTTGTTGAATTTAGCCTGGATAGGTGTTATTTGGACATCTTCCTCTTTCTTTGAAGCTATAAGAACTATCTTAAACAAAATCTACAACATAAAAAATGTACCTTCATATTTTTTGAGAAGATTACTGAGCATAGCACAGTTTTTGATTGTAAGTACATTTTTCATATGCGTAATGATTCTTTTTGTATTTATACCAATTATACTTAAAAAATTTGTTGCTCTATCATTAATTGATATATTATTCTTTACAAAATATTCTTCTATAATATATTATGCAAAATATTGTTTTTTATTCATATTTCTGTTTTGTAATGTCTGCGGCCTATATTATATAATTCCTAACGTAAAGATAAGATTTGCAAACGTAATTCCAGGAGCTATTTTAACAGTATCGCTTTGGATCATAGGCGGACAGATTTTTACAAATTATATTGTGTATTTTAACCAGCTAAATTTTATTTACGGATCTATTGGAGGAGTGATTTTGATACTGATGTTTTTTTACGTCATAAATATTATTTTAATATATGGAGCAGAATTCAATTATTTACTAACTCACGACCTATAATGCTTAGTATCATCTCTTCAGCTAAATCTTTAAATTTAGAACCAGTAAGCACAAACATTAAGAAAACAAAATATAATTTTTTTCCCAAACATTCAGAGCAAGTACTAAGCTCTTTAAAAAGGTACTCTCTTAAAGAAATCAAAAATGTTCTCAAACTAAGCGATAGTCTAGCTGAGCTCAATTATCAAAGATATAAATCTTTTGATAATTTAAAAAGTAAATCCGCAATTTTTCTCTACCATGGAGACGTGTTCAAAAATTTAGATCCAATATCCCTAAAAGAAGAGAACATATACTTCCTTCAAGAACATCTACGAATAATTTCGGGCCTTTACGGCATACTAAAACCTTTAGATTTAATAAAACCATACAGAGCAGAGATAAAAACAAATCTCACAATAAACACTGCTAATACAGGCCTATCTGAGTACTGGAAAGAATTGGTTACGAAAAAAATTGAGGATGAATTATCATATCATAAACAAAAAATACTAATAAACCTTGCTTCAGAAGAGTATTTTTCTGTTATAGATCAAACAAAATTTCGCTACCCAATAGTAAATATTCACTTCAGACAAAAAAAACAAAATATTCCTTTAAAAAATATAGGAATACTTGCAAAAAAAGCAAGAGGCCTGATGTTGAGATTTATTGCAAATCAAAAAATAGATTCTTTAGATTCACTGATCCTGTTTAACGAAGAGAACTATAAATTCTCTCAAACATTAAGCGATGATCCTCTATATAAGAATACAAGAGCCAACATATATTACTTAAAACATTATTAGGCTCTATTTCAATAAAATAAAATCAACAACTTATTTATAAATAAAGATGATAAATTACAAGCAAAATTTTGAATCATATATCAAAACCATAAAAAAAGAAGGTAGATACAGAGACCTCATTCCAATAAAAAGAGATATAAATAACCCTCCTTATGGCTATTACGGAGAATCTGAGGAGCAGATAATTATCTGGTGTAATAATGATTACATGTGTATGGGACAGAACATGAATATCATTAATCAAGCTCATAAATCCCTTTCTGTAAACGGACTTGGTACAGGAGGTACTAGAAATTTATCAGGAAATTCTTATTCCATTATGGAATTAGAAAAAGAAGTAGCAGATTTACATAACAAAGAAAGTGCCTTAGTCTTTACATCAGGCTACGTTGCAAATGACGCCTCTATTTCTTCCCTAGCAAAAATATTACCGAATATAGCATTTTTTTCGGATCAATACAACCATGCATCAATAATTTCTGGAATTTCTAATTCTCGAGCAGAAAAATACATATATAATCACCTAGATCCGAATCATCTTGAGTATCTATTAAAATCTGTAGATATAGCAAAACCAAAAATGATTATATTCGAGTCCATTTACTCCATGAGTGGAACAATATCTCCAATCAAAGAAATTTGTACCTTAGCACAAAAATATAACGCACTAACCCTAATAGACGAAGTACATAGTGTAGGTCTATACGGAAACAGAGGCGCAGGGATTGCAAATATGCTTGGTTTTGAAGATCAAATAGACATAGTTCAAGGCACTTTTGGAAAAGCATATGGAGTAATTGGGGGATATATCACTGCTAATACAAGAGTTGTAGACGCTATAAGACTTGCCGCAAGAGGTTTTATATTTACAACAGCACTTCCAACAGTAATAACTGATTCTGCTACTGAGAGCGTAAAATTTTTAAAAATGCAAGATGCTACTCGCCTAATACATAGGAAAAAAGTTTTAGAAACAAAGACTTATCTCCAAGCAGAAGGAATTCCGTTTTTCCAAAATGATACACATATAATACCGATTATTCTAGGTGATCCAAATCTAACAAGGAAGGTATCAGAAATTCTACTCAAGAAACACAATATCTTCTTACAACATATTAATTTTCCAACAGTCTCCAAAGGTAGAGAGAGACTAAGAATAACTCCAACACAAAAGCATTCCACTAAGATGATAACGCATCTAGTAAGCTCTCTTTCTGAAGTATTTAAATCCCTTAACATAGATTATAGATACTTATCTATGCTCAATGAATGTTCTGATGATATTACAGAAAAGATATTCGGGTAAACTGCTCTCTGCCCTAAAG
>CAYPDK010000007.1:0-61450 GCA_964409505.1 uncultured Rickettsiaceae bacterium | reverse complement strand
TGACTTTATAATTATCACGGATGATAATCCAAGATTTGAAGACCCAGCTTCTATAAGACGTGAGATTATTTGTGGTATTAGTGAAAATTATACTTCTTTTACAGAATTTGATAGTAGAGAGGAGGGCATTAAATATGCTATATCACTTTTAAGAAAAGGAGATATATTTCTTATTGCTGGAAAGGGACATGAGCATTATCAAGAAATAAGAGGTAAAAAATACTCTTATAGCGATACTAGTATTGTGGAACAAAATTTAAGGATCTTATATGGGTAGTGGTAGAGTTATTTGGCGAGCTAAAGAACTAGAGGAAGCGTTATCGGTCCAATTACTTTTATCACAAAAATCTTTAGAAAGTTCTAAAATAGAGATCAATTCTAAGGACGTTGAGGAGGGAGATATTTTTATTGCTTTGGATATTGGATCACGAGATGGTCATATTTTTGTTCAGGATGCACTAAATCATGGAGCCTCTTGTGCGATTGTTTCGAAATCTATAAAAGATGTAAATCCTAATTTCTTAATTAGGGTAGAGGATAGTTTTTTAGCATTAAAAAAACTTGCATTATATAAAAGAAAAAATTCTAAAGCCTTATTTATAGGTATTAGCGGCAGTTATGGTAAAACTACCACAAAAAATATTTTTAAATTTGTACTTTCTAAATTTGGGAGAGTTTTTGCTAGTAGAAAAAATTTTAACAACTATTTAGGTATTCTTATTAACCTAGCTTCTATAGATTTAGACGTAAAATATTCTGTAATTGAAATGGGTATTAGTAAAAAAAACGAAATTTTATCCTATTCAGAGATTGTACGTCCAGATATTGTAGTTCTTACAGGAATTAAGCCTGCTCACCTAGAAAATTTTGGCTCACTTAAGGATCTTACGCACGCAAAATGCGAGCTTTTAAGATCAATTAATCCTCTTTCAGGAATTGCACTTTTGAATAAAAACATTAAGTATACTAATATAATTCAAGACTATATAAGGTCTCTTGCTATTAAAAACGTTTTTTTCTTTGGTAGAAGTAAAACTAGTGCTGAGGTTGTATTTGATTCCTATTATTTTAGTGAATCTTTCGTAAGATTTGTATATTTTATTGGGGGTACTAAATATTGCTTCTCAAGGAGCTATATTGCAGAATATTTTGGAGATAATTTTGCAATTATACTTTTATTTGCATATATTATGAAATTAGATATTGAAAAAGTAATACTCTATCTTAAAGAATTTATTCCTAACATTGGAAGAGGTAAAATACTTACAGTACATACAGAAAATAAAAAACATCTTTTAATTTGTGATTATTATAATTCTAATCCTTATGCTTTAAAACAATCGCTTAAATCTTTGTCATATATGACAGGCTTTAAAGTTGCAATTTTAGGAGATATGAATGAACTTGGTAAGCACTCTGTAAAATATCATCTTGAAATGATACCCTATATAAAAAGTTCTGGAGTGAAAATTGTGATCTTAATAGGTAATTTATTTAGGCAAGTCTATCTTAAATTTAACTGTAATACAGAAATTCAATCTTATACATATGATCATGTAGGTAATTTTATAAATGATTTTGATAAAATTATAACGAAAGATTCTATTATCTTGTTAAAGGCCTCACGCTCGCTTCATTTTGAGAATATAGTTAGATATTTTGGTGTAAGAGATGTTTTATAATGTTATTCAGAAATTTTTTGAAAATTCTTTGATAGTGAGAATGATAGGAGCGTTTTCACTTAGTCTTATATTGTCTTTTTTGCTGGCAAAAAAATATATTCTTTTTATAAAGAAGTTCCAAAATGGAGCAAAAAAAATAAGGAAATATTACATAAAGGATTTGACAAAATCTACAACTCCGATCTTGGGTGGAGTTATCATTATAATATCATCTGTTATATCGTCTTTTGTTTTTATAAATTTACTCGATTCATTTTTTTGGGTTGTAATGTTCTCTTTCTTAAGCTTTTCAGGACTAGGTTTTATAGATGATTATTTAAAAATAAAAAATACTCATTATCACGGATTAAGTGTTCGAAAGAAAATATTTTTTCAAGTTTTAATAAGTATTATTTCATATTATTTATATAAATATTTTTCAAGTGACGGACTAGAAGAAGTAGTATTCTTTTTAAATAAGCAACTTTTTTCTTTAGAGGGATATTATGTAGTTTTTGCTATTTTAGTTATTGTTGGTTGTTCAAATGCTGTTAATTTAACAGATGGGTTAGATGGGCTTGCTATCAAGGTAGTAATTCACGTATTGATTTGCTTTGGAATAGCAATTTACGTTTCTGCAGATGCTTATTTGTCTGAATATTTTAGTACTACTTATACAGGGTCTGTAAACGAGATTTTAATTATAATTTTTGCCCTTCTTGGTGGAAGTCTTTGTTTTTTATGGTATAACGCCAAGCCTGCAGAGGTGTTTTTGGGTGATACTGGTAGTCTTGCTTTAGGAGGCGTAATAGGAACTATTAGTGTTATTACCAAAAAAGAATTTTTTCTTGCTATAGTAGGTATTATACTTGTAGTGGAAACTTTATCTGTTATCATACAAGTTTCCTATTTTAAAATCTCAAAAGGAAAAAGAGTATTTTTAATGAGTCCAGTGCATCATCACTTTCAAATGCTCAAAATTAATGAAGAAAAAATAGTAGAAAGATTTAGTATTTTTTCTCTTATTTTTTCAATAATAGGTCTTTTTTTGTTGCTATTTATATAAAAGGCTAGAAAATTTGATTTATTGGGTTGCAATAAAAGTAGATTATATTTAGTATTATTGGTAATGAAATTTGTAACGATGAGTAATAAATAGTTTATGATTGAAGATGAATTTGCAAGTTTAAATATAAATGGTCAAGAATTCCAATTACCAATAAAAAAATCTACTTGTGGACCGGATGTAATAGATATTAGCTCTTTATATAAGATAAGTGGATATTTTACCTATGATCCGGGCTTTATGTCTACTGCTTCTTGCTCATCAGAAATTACCTTCATTGACGGGAATAAAAGCATATTAAAGCATAGAGGTTACAATATAGAAGATTTAGCAGAAAATTGTGATTTTTTAGAAATTGTATTTCTACTACTTTATAAAAAATTACCTAATCGTACAGAATATAACTCTTTTAGTCAGAAAATTTTAGAAAATTCTTTAGTTAATGAAAATTTATTTAATATATTTGATTGTTTTTCTATTGAATCCCATCCTATGTCTATACTGATCTCAGCTATGGGGGCTATGTCTAGTTTTTATTGGAATAAATTTGATTCGGCTAATAAAGAGGAAAGGGAGGCTATTAGTATTATAGCAATAGCACAAATACCTATTATTGCCGTAATGATATATAAATATCTGACCTGTCAAAAATTTATTTATCCTTCTGCAAAACTTGGATATGCAGAAAATTTTTTATACATGATTAAATCCTCTCCCATGAATCAAGCCTCTGTAGATGCAAAAATCTTTAAAATCTTAAGCAAGGCTCTTAATAAGGTATTGATACTTCATGCAGATCATGAACAAAATGCTTCCACATCAACAGTGCGAACAGTAGCATCCTCTGGGACTAATCTGTTTGCTTGTCTTAGTTCTGGTGTGTCTTCTCTTTGGGGACACCTACATGGTGGAGCTAATGAGGCTGTTGTTAAAATGCTTGAGCAAATCCAAACAGTGGAAAATATCCCTTTTTACATTAAAAAAGCCAAGTCTCCGGAAGATGATTTTAGACTTATGGGTTTTGGACACAGAGTGTATAAAAATTTTGATCCAAGAGCTCGAGTGCTAAAAGATAATTGTACTGAAATATTAAAAAATATTTCTCAAGAAATGTCAGTTGATAAAAACTCTTATAATAAGTTAATGATTGCTCAAGAATTAGAAAAAATAGCTCTTAATGAAGAGTATTTTATCACGAGAAAATTGTACCCTAATGTAGATTTTTACTCTGGCATTATATATGAGACTCTTGGGATTCCTAGTCGTATGTTTACTGTTATGTTTGCTATTGCAAGATGTGCTGGGTGGGTAGCTCAGTGGAATGAATTTTTTGAAGAAGGGGATCTAAGATTGAGTAGGCCAAGACAATTATACAAAGGCTCGCAGGGTCAAAAATTTATTAAAATGAAAGACAGATAAGTGATTTTAACTTTGAGAAGAGATATTTTTAGATAGATTTTCTTGTTTCATTAGAGTTAAGGGCTGCTACTTGTTTATTGTTAATGTGAACTAATTTAGCTGATGCGCATTTTAGGAATAGATCCTTCTATTAATCACTCTGGGTGGGCTGTTATTCATACTGAGTATGCAGAACATAGAGATGTGGTGAGGTATATTAAAGGTGGAGTGATATTGAATACTTCTAAAAAGGATTGCCTTCACAAGAGATTATTCTTTATTTCTAGTTATATAAAAAATATTCTCTCTCTTTATGAAATAGAAAGAGTGGCTATGGAAAAGAGTTTTGTAAATATGAATCCTGCATCTTCTTTAAAACTTGCATATGTTCGAGGAGCGATTATGAGTGTTATTGGTGAAAAAGGAGATACTGTAAATTTTTATGAGTACGCGCCTAACTATATAAAAAAATCTATAGTAGGTTCTGGCCATGCTACTAAAAATCAGATTTTGTATATGATGCCTCATTTGGTAAAAAATTTGGAACGCACTGAGATTTTTTCTTCAGATCATGCGGATGCGCTGGCTATAGCCTATACCTGTTCTATATCCGAGAAGCAGGTCTTTATTCAGAAATATTAAGTAGAACTTTTCTTATTTCTATTAATATATGCTATAGCGATAGAAGAGAGCAACATGCATATTATACATAATATAGAATATTTTTCTATAGAAGTCTCATGAATGACTGCGATGATCAATATGATTATTGCAGTAACTAAATAATAACTTGCTCCGAATATTGAGCCTGCTATTCCAAGAGATTTGTTATATTTTTTAAGTGCTGCGCTCAATATCATAGGAATTAACAAACTATGTCCTATTACATGTATCATCATAGGAATAAATACAGCTATTACCACTAAGAAAGAATTGTGAAGATGTGCATTTAAAAAAATTGAAGCTATATACAGAAGTGTACATCCAATAATACTAATATTTAGACCTAATTGTTTTATATCAGATCTCCTAATTTTCTTATATATCAGATAGATGCTGATCATATTTCCTAATAGGGTAGATATATTCATAAGTAATAGTAACTTTGAATAAGAAGATGAAGATAGTTTTATATCTTCTATGAAAAGAAAAGGGGCCTGAATAAAAAAACCATAAAGCACTCCATTAAAGGCTCCTACAATAAGAGCATTTAATAAAAATATTTTGTCCTTTATTATCACTTGAAATATTAGGTATATTTTTTGTTGTTTTAAAGTACTTGGAAAAGCATTTGTTTCTGGTAAAAACAAAAGAAAGACTAAAAATAAAAAAAGAACAACACAAGAGACAAATTTAAATGTAACTTGCCATGTAAAATACTCAAGTAGGTAACCTCCTAAAACATTTCCTAATGCTGGCAGTAATGCGATAGATATAGACATAGTAATATACATATAAGATAGAGACCTTTTTTGATAAGAGTCTCTAATCATTGCTTGTCCCACTACAGAACAAACACTTATAGAATATGCTTGAAAAAATCTAAAAATTGAAAAATATAGCATAGTTTTACTATAACTTATAGTTAACGAGAATACTGAATATAATAAAATTCCTGATACAAAAACTGGTTTTCGTCCTACTATGTCAGAAATCATCCCAAGAGTCAGTATTCCTAGGCTAAATCCACAATAAAATAACACGTTTGAAAATTGAATGAGCCCAACATGATTATCAAAATCCTTTGCAATATAGGGCAAAGAGATGGTAAAGAATGTTTCTCCAAAGGAGGAAAGGGGGGATATTAAATATACAAAAAAAGGAGAAATTTTACCTATTTTTTTCATATATTAACAATTTTTTTTAGATTCATTTTTAGCATAATTTATGTATTTTTTCTAAACTTAAAAACTATTGTATCAGAATCCTGTACCTTATAATTTTTACCTTCGATTCTGACTTTACCTTTTTCTCTTATAAGGTTTATATCTTTGTATTCTATGTAATCTTGGTACTTTACCACTTCAGCTTTGATAAAGCCATCTTTAATATCACTATGTATTAATCCTGCTGCGTGTTCTGCAATAATGCCTTCTACAAAGCTCCAAGATTTCGATTCCTTTTTACCAATTGTGTAAAAAGACTTTAGATTTAGTACATTATAAACTAGTTTTATTATTTTATCTAAACTACTGTTATGTATTCCTAGACTTTTCAGAAAATTTTCTCTTTCCAATTTATCTTTTATTTCAGAAAGCTCATATTCTAATTTGGAAGAGATTTTTAAATTCTTAATATTAGATTTTTTTCCTATATCTAGGATTTGATTATAATATTTATTTTCAGTATTTAGAAAAACCTCTTCTTCTGAAACATTACACACATATATTACAGGTTTTGAAGTTAAAAATTCAGTATTAGGAATTTTCTCTAAATTTTTTATTTCCCCTAAAAATTTTCCTTCATTTAGATGTTGTAAATATTGTTCTAACAGTAATTTATATTTTGCTATTTCTTCTTTAGATAGTGTTTTATCTTTATTTATTTTGGTTAGTCTTTGTTCTGCTGTATTTATATCTGCTAACATTAATTCTGTATTTATAATTTCTAGATCTTTTATAGGATCAAAGATACTATTTACAGAAGTAATTTTTTCATTTTCAAAGCATCTTATGACATGAAGTATTGCATCGACAGATTTTATATGTGATAAGAATTTATTACCTAAACCCTCTCCTTGACTGGCTCCTTTAACGAGTCCTGCAATATCAATAAATTCTATTGTTGTTGGTGATATTTTTTCTGAATTAACGAATCCTGCTAATATGTTTAATCTCTGATCTGGTACGTTTACTGAACCAAAATTTGGCTCTATAGTACAAAATGGATAATTTGCAACTTCGGCAGCAGTACTTGCTGTAAGTGCATTAAATAATGTAGACTTACCTACATTTGGCATACCTATTATTCCACATTTTAAAGGCATCTTAACCTAGCTATAATCTTTTTAACTTACTTTGTCTAAAGAGTTTATTTTAGATAATTCTCTTTTAAATGATTCTATTTTTTTTTCTAAAAAAAAATCAAATTTGGTATATATTAAACTTATTCTAGTACTTAAAGCCTCTGATTCTTGGTGAGTAAAATCAGACAAGACGTATTTTGCTACACTCAAATCAGGAGAAAGATTTTTATCTACTCTTCCAACACCAATCCTCAAACGAAAATAAAGATTTGAGTTTAGGGACCCATCTACAGATTTTAAACCATTATGGCCTCCACTAGAGCCTCCCAATTTACACCTACAATGAAGAAATGGCAAATCAATATCATCATGAATGATAAATAAATTCTCTATGCTGATTTTGTAGTAATTCATTACACAAAATACAGATCTACCACTTAAATTCATGTACAGATTGGGTTTGCATAATAAAAAATTTTTTTTACTCACTTTTGCTATAGAAGCCCAAAGATTTTTTTTACTACTCCAAGAGACATCATTTTTTTGTGCAATGTAATCTACAAACCGAAAACCAACATTGTGTTTTGTATTATAATATGCCAACCCAGGATTACCTAATCCTAAAATTAATTTCACAAAGCTATTTATATAACTTACTTTTTAGGAGCAGGTTTTTGATTTTCATCGACTGAGACCTGCTCATCTGATACCGGATCAGATGGAGTTTCTTCCTCTAAATTATCTTTTTTTGTCAAGATTGAAGCTATTACAGTCTCAAGAGGAGTTATAAAATTAGCATTAGGAGGGCACTCTATATCTTTTAATTTTATTACTCGTAGGCCAGTAAATTTTAATAGATCTATGTCTATAGAGGAAACAATAGCACTGACAGGACACTCAATCAAGATACTTCTTTTTATAAGATTAAAATATCCTCCTTTTTTTACTCCAGGTAAAGAATTAATGTTTTTGTATATTAGAGGAATTTCTACTCTTTGTGTTTTATTTCCTAAAAAGATAAAATCTGCGTGGATAATTTTGTCTGTTATTGGATGTGTTTGTATATTTTTCAATAATACATGATGCTTATCATTATCAATATTGAGTTCAATTGGAACTGAATAAGTGCTAATTTGACTATATCTTTTTTCTAAGAAAGCATAATCTACAGAAAAACTAATATTAGGCCTGTTTTTTCCATATAATACTGCGGGTACAAGGTTCTTACTTCTTATTAATCTTGAACTAGATGTACCAATTTTATTTCTTTTTTCTACATTAATTGAAATTTTGTTCATAAAATTAACTTCTTAATTAAAAATTTAATTCTTTTAATCTACATTAAATTATATAAAATTTAACCAAAATTATTCAAATTTACGTAAGTTTTAGTACAAATTCAAATAAAATATTTGTCAAATGGATATAAAAAGTAAATTAAAATTAGCAATTCTTATTTCAAAAATATATAATGTTAATTATAGCCTAATATTATTACTCAAAACTCTTTATGAATGATCTATAAATGTTTGTCTGTGTAATATTGGCGGTCATGATATATATATTCTAAAACATGTATTTCTAAATGATTCTTAAATTATTACTGTATAAATTCATTCAGGTATATATTCGTGATATTATATTTATTTAATACTTATAATTCAAGTTATATATAATATTGTCTTTTGTTATTTGATATGGTTATCTTCAAGATAGTTTTTTTTAAAATTCTATCTTCTTTAATTGTTGTATTAATAGGGTTTATTGCTGGTAAAAAATACAAAATAGATGGAGAGACGATTTCTACTCTTCTTTTTTATTTTATTGCTCCTATCGTGTTCTTCTCTATTATGACAAGTACTAGTTTCAAGGCTCATGATTTTATCATAATTGTTATTTCTTTCAGTATGTCTGCAATTATGTCTATTGCTAGTTTTATTGGATATAAAAAAATCTGGCAAGATTTTAATAGAAATATTTTGTCTTTTTCTGCGGGGACAGGAAATACAGGATATATTGTACTACCTATAGCTGCAGAATTATTTGACTCTTATACTTTGGGTATATATACTCTTGCCCTGATAGGAGTAGCATTCTACGAAATATCTATTGGTTATTACATATGCTCTTTTGATAAATTAGTAAATAGGTGGTATTTAGTAAAAAAAATTTTGAAGCTACCTATTTTCATAGCGTTTATTTTAGGATGTATATTAAATTTTTTAGGTTTTACTGTGCCTGTATTTTTAATTGAATTTAATAAAAATATTCAAGGTACCTTCTCCTTTTTGGGAGTATTATTGGTTGGAATAGCGCTTTCTCAAATAAAAGAGTTCAAAGTTGAGCTAAAATTTATTTTAGCATCCTTTGCTAATAAATTTTTATTTCTACCGTTATTGACAAATTTTTTTATCTTATTAGACTATTTCTTATTCAAGATATATGCCGGAAACGTTAGCTACTATAATGCTTTAAATTTACTTAGCTTAGCACCATTAGCATCTAATGTTGTGGTTATGTCTTCTTTGTACAGAGCGGAAACTGCTAAAGTTGCCTCTACTGTATTGATGTCTATAATTTTTGTTCTGCTATATATGCCTTTGATGTGTACTATACTTATTAAGGGATTATAAAAGTTATTATTGAAACTTTAAGTAATTAAAAATTAAGCTTATGATTGAAAAAAAATATAATACTAAGGTTTTGATTCTAGGATCTGGAGCTGCTGGGTTGAGCGCTGCAATATACACGGCAAGAGCCGCGCTGAATCCTATTCTAGTAGCGGGATTTCAATCTGGAGGACAATTAACTACAACAACTGAAGTAGAAAATTATCCGGGATTTGAAAAACCGATAAATGGTCCATGGTTGATGGAACAGATGATAAAGCAATCACAAAATGTTGGCACAAAAATTATTGAAGATGAAATTACTTCTGTTGATTTTAGTACAAAGCCTTTTAAATGCATTAGTGCCTACGGAACAGAAATTACTTGTGATAGCCTAATTATTGCAACAGGAGCTCAGGCTAAATGGCTTGGACTAGAATCTGAATCCTATTTTCAAGGTTTTGGAGTTTCTAGTTGTGCTACCTGTGATGCACCTTTTTTCAAAGATCAGGATGTTGTAGTTATTGGAGGTGGAAATTCGGCCGTGGAAGAAGCATTATTTTTAACTAATCATGCTAAAAAAGTATATCTCCTGCACAGAAGAGACTCATTGCGAGCTGAGAAAATTTTACAAGATAGATTATTTTCTAATCCTAAAATCTTCGTTATATGGAACTCGGTTTTAAAGGAAATTTTAGGTACGTCTTCTCCTAAGTCTGTAGAAAAAATACGAATAGCAAATATCATAACTAATGAGGAGCAAATACTTCAATGTCAGGGAGTGTTTATCGCTATTGGACATAGCCCTAGTACTAAAATTTTTAAAGATAAAATTGAATTAGATACAGAAGGGTATATAATTACTAAAAATTCCTCAACTAAAACTAGCGTAGAGGGAGTATTTGCAGCAGGAGATGTTCAAGATAAAATATATAGACAAGCCGTTACAGCAGCAGGTTCTGGATGTATGGCTGCATTAGATGCTGAAAAATTTTTGCGCCACTAAATGACATATTTATTCTAAAGTTTCTAAAATAGGTTATGATATGAATAAAGAAAATATATCACTACAAAAACAAAATACAAACGAAACTTTGAGTAAAGAAGATAATGTAAAAGAATTAAGACGTATCCTACCCTCAAATATTGAGGCTGAACGTATTTTACTTGGAGCTCTTATTATAAGATCTGAACAAATCTATAAAGTAAATGATTTTTTGTTGGCAGAACATTTTTATGAAAAAATACACCAAAATATATATAGAGTCATAGAAAGCTTTGTAAATAGCGATATGATGGTAAACGATATTACTATCAGCTCTGTCTTAAATAAGGAGGAAATTTTTCAAAAAATTAATATTCAAGAATATTTGTTAAAGTTAACAACTCTTGCTATGCTAGTTATTAATCCTAATCACTACGGCAAAATCATATATCACCTAGCTATTAAAAGAAATTTGATTGATATAGGAGAGGAAATAGTAAATCAAGCATATGATAATTCAGTCGCCTCATCTCCCATGGAACAATTAGAATCTGCAGAAAAAAAACTCTATAATTTGTCTACTTTAGGTACTAACGTAAGAGCTACAAAGCATATTGGACTCTCAGTTGACCAGGCACTTAAAACTATCAATAAGGCTCGATCTAATGCCAAACACATATCCGGTATATCTACGGGATATATGTCACTTGATAGGATTTTATTTGGCATACATAAATCAGATCTTATAGTAATTGCAGGAAGACCTGGTATGGGAAAAACCTCTTTTGCTATTAATTTAGCGTATAACTTATGTAATTCTCTTCTTAAGGAGCAAGCAGAGGCAGAGATTAATGACGCAAATGTTAATCAAAATATAATGGTTGCTTTTTTTTCTCTTGAAATGTCCTCTGAGCAGATCTCTATGAAAATATTGTCTATGTGTACGAGTATTAACTCAGATAATCTACGTAATGGTAATATTAACGAGAGCAGTTATAATGATCTACTGAAACATTCAATCAAGATTAAAGATATACCACTTTTTATAGATGACAATGCTACTTTGTCAATTAGTACTCTTAGATTAAAGGCTCGAAAATTAAAGCGTCAAAATAATCTTAAAGTGTTGGTGGTAGATTACTTACAATTAATGCAAAGTTCTAGTACTTATCAAAATAGGGTACTAGAGATTTCTGAAATTACTCAAGGATTAAAAGGAATTGCCAAGGAATTAGATATTCCTGTTATTGTGCTTTCTCAATTATCAAGGTCTGTAGAACAAAGACAAGATAAAAGACCTATGTTATACGATTTAAGGGATTCTGGAGCCATAGAACAAGACGCAGATATTGTAATATTTATTTATAGAGAAAGGTATTATATGAATAATTTGGAACCTAAAGAAGGTGTAGAGGTACAAGAATGGCAAAATACGATAGAACAAAAGTACGATACAGCAGAAATTATTGTAGCAAAGCATAGAAACGGATCTATAGGAAGAGTTGATTTAAATTACAATCCCGAATATTCTAAATTTTCTGACACATAGAATATTTCAGGAAACATAGTGTTATTTAAGATTTCTCTTCTATTTTTTGTTTTAAACTTTCATATTCTATATTTAGTTTATTTATAGATTTGGTCCATAAGAAAATTATTACCATAAATATAGCAAAAAACAGTGGTTGAGTATTACCAAAATTAGCACTTGGAATCGAGATAAAAATAAAACTCTCTATTACACCAGCTCCGGATTTAGCGAATCTTCCTCCTATGAGGTCTACAGCAGCTTTCCCTTTAGTTTTTAGCTCTTCTGGGAGGACTATATAAGCCATTTCTTTTGCAGGGTCAAATAATGTATATTTTATTGATTTACTCAAAATAGTTTGTACGATTCCTAAAAATAAGGATAGTGCGAGTGTAGAGAATACAAAATATTTAGCGAGTAATGTTTCTAATTTTATCCCAAAGGTCAAAATGAAAAAAAACAATCCCCCAGTAATTAGTATAAATATTGGAGTAAACAACGATATCGTCTTCCAGGAGTGCTTCATAAAAAATCTTCTACTAATTAACGCCAAAATACAAGCTAGAACTCCCTGGTAGGACTGTATATTACTCATTTTTAAAATATATTCTTTTTCAGATAAAACTAACTTATTAAGATTAGATTTCCAAAATACTTCTACTAAATTTATAGATGTGCCCATAGCAGTTATCAAAATAACCATTAACCACAAATATTTCGAAGAAATTACGATTTTTAAACTTTCTTTCAAAGATCTTTTTTTAAGAAAAGGTTTTTTTATGTCTTCATTTTTGTTAGAGAGTAACTTATTGCTTATCCTACTATATAATACAAAGGAGAGTATGTTTACAATTATAATTATAGTGAAGATAGCTTCTTTGCTTGCGTGGAATAAATTTATTAAAAATCCTGCAAACGGAAGAGCAAGGTTACATAATGCTGCTATAATAGAGTAGGAAGATTTGGCGGCTTCTGTGGAATATATACTGTTAACTAATTGCCAAAAAAATAAGGAATACATAACGCTTCCCCACAATTCGGCGAGAATATATACTATTGCATAATGCCAATGGGAGAATATTTTTATAAACCATTTCAGGCGTGGAAAAGATAGTATTAAATCTTCTATTAATTCCCTGGATGGTATAACACAATTGATATTTGGGAAAATTACAAAAAATGTGATTATAAAGATGGTTACAAATATTAGACAAAAAATATAAAAAACATATTTTTGTATTAGATGATTGGATAATTTTGTGTAGAGTAGTATCACGCAAAATGTTATTGGAAGTACAAAATATAGCTTGAGAAATCCTAAAGCCTCTGCTCCTATAGCTTTGACTATGAACCCATCCTTAACAGATCTCAGTATAGAGTAATTTATTAATATCGTAAATCCTACACTAGATATTAAAATAGCCTTTTTTATATCCTCAGATAAAAAAAAAAACTTCTTTTTTTTCCAAAAATTTTTGCTATTTAACATGAAGTTCTCAACAAAACATTTCTGAGTAAGGCTAAAATAGGATAAAAATTAAGAAATAAAGTCAAATTTAACAAATCAATATGAAAAATATCGCTCACATTGTGAGCATATACCATACTGGAGTAAAAAGCTAGGGTAGGGGGCTTTTTTTTAATAAACATAATTCTTTGGTTGACACAGAGCAAAAATATATGTAGCATCTGCTTGTGTATATTTATTTTGAATAAGATGAATTTAGTTCATTCGGGTTCAAGGGTTCTAATTCACTCATTCAATTAATGCGAATTATATTCGGTTTTTTATCATTATCTAAATGCACATATGAGATTAAATGCATTTAGATTGGTAGAGTTTGGTTATAAAATTTGATTATCTCTTAAAAGAGTTTGTTGATAGAATGTATAAAATTAAAAATCACTCTGGAGCAAAAAAAAGATTTAAGCTCTCAGCAAAAGGAAAAGTACGCTTTTTTCATTCGGGAAAAAATCATTTCTTAAGAAGAAGAAGTAAAGATCAAATAAGAGAAAAGAGAAGACTTGGTGTTTTGTGCTCTGCTGATTCTAAGAGGGTAATAAGATGGTATATACCTACGTTTTAATTATGGTAAAATATATTTAATTAATAGTTGTAAATACATGACAAGGGCAAAATCTGGAATTGTTTCTAAAAAAAGACATAGCAAAATTTTAAAATTAGCTAAGGGCTATAGGGGGAGATCTAAAAATTGCTTCAGAATTGCTATTCAGAAAGTAGAGAAAGCTCTTCAATATGCTTATCGAGACAGAAGAAAAAAAAAATCCTCTTTTAGAAGTCTATGGATACAGAGAATAAACGCTTCCGTTAGAGAAAATGGACTTACTTATTCTAAATTTATTGATTTATTGAAAAAATCAAGTGTTACAATTAATAGAAAGTCTTGTTCTGAGATGGCTATAAATAACCCTGAGCATTTTCAGCAGCTTATTGAAAATATATCTCATAATAAACAAAAATAGGGATTCATTTGTTAGACAGTGAATCATTGTTTTAAGCAGAAAATTGTTTTTTGTTTTGTTGGATGACTATCAAAATTATTTTTTGTAAATATTTCATAAAAATCAGAATTTTGTCGCTAATTTTGTCGCTATATAAAAATATATAACGACATTCACTCCATATTTTAGTACCAAAACCTTACCACAGAAATTTCCTTTTTTTTGTTATGAATCAACAAAAAAATATCTTTAAAATTAATGGAAAAATTCTAAATCTAATATTCATAATTTTTTCTTAAGTCTCAGATTTACTTGTATATATTTATATTATTTTTTTTTGTAGAGTTTGCAATTGAGTACATAGTTGAGTTGTCTAGTAGAGGAGTAGGATAAAAATTAAGAACTATGAAATTGGCTATTTAAATACAAGCTTGTTCAAATTTAGAACCAATACTCAAACTTATCATAAAAATTGTATAAAGAGTAATGATAGGTAGAGGAGTAAAAATTTCCTATATTGAAAACCATATTAAATCAAATTTCAAATTTAAACATTAGCAGACTAATAAGGATAAGTTTTACAGCAAATCAAATTAGATACATAATGTATATTATGGAAATAAAATTTTAGAAGGAAGGCCAATCAATGCCAATCTATATTTAAAAAATGCCAATCATATTTTTACTTTTTGTTTGTTTTCAAAAAATAATTGTTAAATAATTATTCCTTTAGGAATACAATTATTCTGTATATTACTGCTGTTCAGGTTACTCCTCTCAAGCTGAAAAAAAACTAGGTTTCTCGTATCTTGTTTTTTGACTGGATGGAATAAGTTATATTTTCCTTTAGACCAAAATCATTAAATCTATGAACATAGCATCATCTAAAGGATTTCTTAGAATATGACTATTTATCCTCATACAGCATTAGAGAGAAATTTATAATAAAAAATAATATGTCTTCTGATAATATGCCTTCTAAAGTTTAGCCCGTAGCCATAAGTATTAGCTATAGGAAACACAGGAAATTTTAGTAGTAGGTACAGAGATAGGAATAAAATCAATGCTCTAAAAAACTAACTAGATAAAGAATAAACATTAAAAAATATGATGTTGTTTCTAAATCCCAATGATATTCCAAATTTTATCAATTTTTGATATAACCTCTTTAGACATGTGTATTTTCTTTCCCCATTTTCTAGAGGTTTCATTTCCTATTTTATTTGTTGCATCAATAAACATTTTTCCTCCGAGCCCTTCCACAGGAGAAGCAAAATCTAGATAATCTATAGGAGAGTTATCTATTAATTTAGTATCCCTTACAGGATCTGCTCTTGTTGATATAGCCCATATAACATCTTTCCAATCTCTGATATTTATATCTGAATCTACTACTATCAAAATTTTCGAATACAAAAATTGATTTAAGAAAGACATGATACCCATCATAATTTTTACCCCCTGTCCCTGGAAAGTTTTATTGATTGAAACAATAACTACCCTATAGGAACAACCTTCAGGAGGCAAAAATAAATCTGTAATTTCTGGAAACTGTTTTTGAACTATAGGAATAAATATTTCATTTAGGGCTTGAGCTAGAATTGAGGGCTCATCTAGAGGCCTACCTGTGTAGGTACTCAGATAAATAGGTTTTTTTTTCATCGTAATGGCTTTAATATTTAAGATAGGAAAGAGGTCTTTATCGTTATAATAGCCTGTATGATCTCCAAAGGGACCTTCTTCTAGGTAAGAATTTTTATCCAAATCAATTTCTCCTTCAATAATTATCTCTGCATTAGCAGGAACTTTTAAATCTATGGTTCTACACTGTACAAGTTCTATTGCCTTATTTTGAATGAGAGAGGCAAAACTATATTCAGACATATTTTGGGGTAAAGGCATAGTAGCACTTAAAATCAATGCTGGAGGTCCTCCTATAACAACTGCTACGGGCATTTTGGAGATATTCTTATTTTTCCAAATTTGGTAATGCCCTGCTCCACCCCTTAACTTAAGCCATCTTACTATTAATGTTTTTCTATCTACAACTTGTAATCTATAAATTCCTACATTAAAATTTTCATCTTCTTTTGAAGTATTTTCTGTTTTTGGATTTTTAGTAATAACTAATGGCCATGTAATAAGAGAAGAGACATCTTTTGGCCAACATTTTTGTATAGGAAAAGCATTAATATCTAAGTTAGTGTTAACCACTACCTCTTGAGAAGGGGCATATTTTACAATTTTATTAGACATAGAAAGTACTCTTTTTGCAAGAGGAAATAAGGAAATGATCTCTTTAAATGATTTAGGGGGTGAAGGACTTTGAAAGAACGCTAGTAACTTACCTAAGTCCTTTAGATCTGAAAATTTTTCAAGACCTAATCCCCAAGCTACTCTATCTTTATTTGCAAAAAGATTACTCAAAAGAGTATATTCACTTTTAGTACCTTGTACAGTTAAGACATTTTCAAAAATAAGTGCAGGTCCATTTTTTGCTAAGAATCTTTTACTAATTTCAGTTATTTCCAGATTTGCAGAGACTTCAAGATTAATTCTCTTTATATGTTGTCTACTATCTAAAAAATCTATAAAGTCTTGTAGACATCTGTGGTACATCTAGACTAGACCTCTATTTTGAGTATTTTTGGGATTTGCTGGCAAATTTTACTAGGTAGAAGCATAAGAGAGCAGAGTATATAAATATAGCGGTACCAAAAACAGTTAATGCAGTACTAAACATATTTTTAAAACATAGAAATAAGCATGAATTTGTTAAGATAATAAAGAATAGAAAGGAAGTGATTCTACCAATATTAAAAACAAAGGAAAGTTTTTTAGAATGAATAAGCTCCATTTTTTGTCTGTGTTCTTGTTCTTTTTCTATAATAGAGACAAATTTTTGGGTAAACCCTGGGAACATATCCTCATATTGACTTATTATATCCGCAGGAGGGAGCGTATATTTATATTTATTTTTAATAAATTGACTATTTTTTCTTGGAGTATTTACATGAGCATAGCCCTTATTTAAGCTATCTTTATAAAAAAATTTTTTAACTTCTTTCATATATAATTTAATTTTGAATATTATCTATCCTCACAGTTTTTATAGTATTATAGACTTTATACAAATTTTTTCTCACATGTATGAATACAAGTTTATGTTCTTTTGAAGGGATTTGTTTTAAAAACACATAAAAAAAACCTGAAAGGAAGCTTTTGATATAATTATTGAGAAAAACTTGAAACATACAAATCTAAAATGGATTAATTATTAATCAGTCTCGGATGTTAGAATAAAAACTAACAAGAATTTAGCATAATATATTAGATATTTCTAGAAAAATTTATTCAAATGTTTTAAAGATTTTTTCTTTTGGCATGAAGGGTTCGCCTCTAAAATTTAATGAATTCTTATATATATAGGTACAGGCTTGAAAGGACTTATCACAACCTGGTAGCAAAATAGCATTTGAATTCTTTGAGTGATTATTTGGTAGTAAAGATAAGGCTTCAGGTAAAAAATCTATATGCTTATTTATTTTGAGTAAATTATTATAACAATCGAGAATTGAATATTGATTTTCAGAATCATGAGTATTTTTTTTTAAAATAACTTTACCATATTTAAAATAAGCAGCTTTTTTTGGATCAATATCTGCTTCTAGAATTATTATATTTGGGTCTTTGACTTCGATTATATTTGTATATATAGAGTAATTCAGCAAATTGACTCCACATTGCGCGTCTCCTAATTGTGCTCTACAAGATTTACTAAAGACCTTTAACAAAGGTGTTTTGTATTTAAAAGTTTCCGATTTTAAAGTGATAAAAAACTCTAAATCTTTAATAGTAATATCTTTAATATAAAAAAGTAGTTCTTGAATTACTGTAAAATCATCTTTAGTCCATGTTAAATGCCACTGGGAATTAGTTAAATTTTTTGTATTATCAATACCAAAATTCTCAAAAATGCCGTGTAAATATACTATATTTTGTGCAGAGTCGTTTAAATCAAGTCCTAAAATTGTAATGCCTGAATATGGATAGTAATTTATAGATTGGAAATTAATAATCTTATTAGATGAATTGAGATAAATTGTATTATCATTTTGTAAAATAATTTTAAAAAAACAGATTTCTTCTCTATGATTAGAAAGAGCAATATTTTGCATATTAAATGATCTCTATTAATTCAACATTAGATAATTCTATAGAACCATCTCTTAAGATTTTATGATTTAATATGTCCGTATTAAATCGCACTTCTGTATCGAACTCAAAGTTAGCTTTTATACTAGCAAAATTTACGTTAGTATCTTTGATTGTTAGTATTCCTGTAAGTGGATCGATATTAAAATCTATTTTTGATTCATGATCTGAATAGAGTTTAATAGTACTTGGGAGTGGTTTTGTAATATTTACAATTTGTTCGCTATAAAAAGATTTTTTGCATAACTGAAATTTACCATTTTCTATTTGGAGTAATTTTTCTGAAGATGCTTTGTAATTGATCGGGTTACGAATTCTAAAAGAGAATCTTTTTCCATTTCTATTGATAAAAAAATTTTGAAAATTAATGAATTCTTCTTCAGATAATCTACAATGGTCTATTAAAAATTTCAGTTTATTTTGATAAGTATCAGATTTTCGTACTTCTTTTCCAGAAAAAGATTCTGCATATAATGTAGAAAATATCGGATAAACAGAGACAAACGGCATGATAAAATTAGGAATTTTAATATCATGAAAATTGTCAGAATACCTAATTTTATTGGTCATATTTTTTTTGTATTAACAGAGAATATTTTATAATAATTTGATTTAAAATTGAATTTTTTATATTTTCCATCGAAATATCATAAGCGGAAATATTTTTAGTATAAAAATTAGAAATAGGATTATTCTCAGAGATATGAATTTTGTTTAAATTTTTGGAAGTAAGTATTTTTACTATATTTTGCGCTATAAATAATGGCAAGATTTCTGAATCTGAGAAAAGAGATAACGTAAAAAATACCTCATATATAGGATAAGCACTATGTTGTAATATATTTTTGCAATTAGTTACATTAACTAACACAGAAGGATATGCAGTATTTTTTTCTAAGGAAATCCTATACACATGCTTAATAGCAAGAGTTTGTTTATTATTTTCTAACAAACTAACAATTCTATTAGTTATATCTGAAATTATGTAAAACAACATTGTTTTAAAATTATTATTAATTAATTTTAATTGTCCAAATATCTATAAATTTTTTTCTCGGACCAAATTCAGACATTGTTTTTATAGAAAAAATTTTAGAATTATGAATAATTCTCATGTCTTCCCGAATATTTTTGTTATATCTTATTCGAAAGAAACACTCTTCTTTAAGAATATATTCTGAAGGGGAAATTTTATGTTCATAACTCCTGAGCATTCTTGCGTAGGCAAAGCATTTTAATGTTTCTTTCCAAAGATTGGAGCCTTGCGAGGGAATTTTGATAAATTCAGTAAAAGAAATTTTTTGAGTTAAATTATGTAATACTCTAAATTTAGAATAATTATTTTCTAAGAACAAGCTAAACATTGTAAGAAGACTCTGGGTTAAATTTTTAATATTTTATGTTGTTTGTAGAGAGTATTGATTTCTGCCAAGAGAGCTGAATCATGATATTGACTATCATATATCAAGTAAATATGCATCAACAGTGCCTGTTTTAAGGATTTTGGAATAGATTCCCTATTATAACCTGCAGTATAATGAACTATAATTACATCATAAAAACTTTCTCTTTGAATAAAGAGCTCTTGATCTTTATTATCAAGATATTTAAAGCATTCTGTAATATCTTTTTTCTCGGAAAGGTTGTTATATATATTTAGTAAATCTTCTCTACTTAGAGCTAATTGATGCAGTTCAGTTACTTGAGTTTCCTTACAAAGCAGAATCTTTTCTAAATTGCAAATTGGCAAGTACTTTAATTTAATCCTGTTAATGTATTTTAGATTAGATACTTGCAACAAAATTTCTTTTAATCGTAAAGAGTTCTGAGCTCCCCCTATCAAATTTTCTGCTATATCGACTACAGATTCTAAAATATTCATAAGTAATGCATCATCTGAGGAAGAGGAAATTTTTAAATAATTTTTAATTTCCTCTAAGTTCAGGATAGTAGAATATTGTTTTTTACTTAAAATTTTATAAGAAATATTTTGTTGCATTATATACTTAGGATAATTATTTACAAAGAGCAAAAACTACAGAATTAGTATTAATTAAGTCCCCCCCTACCCTTTTAACGGTATAGAATTTGATGAAAGGTTTTTCTGTATAGGGGTCTCTTACCATAGAAATAGCTTCGTGGTCTATTATTTTATAAGTAGCTTTAAAATCCGCTAGAATTATAGGTATTTTGCCAGTTTCGACATTAGGCATATTTGAACAACAGACAACAGGAATACCGAAAATACTCTGAGACAAAGATTCAGAAAAAGATTTTTGCCAGATAAAGCGACCAGAATCATCTTTTATATTCTGTATCTTAGATAAAGTAGTTCTATTCATTAAGAATGCAGCTTTAGAAAGAAAATTTTCTTCAAGCGAATTAATCATTCGAAGTAAAGATGAGGCTGTTATTTCATTAGTTATTTCAACCTTTGGAATAGAAGTATTATTTTTATAGTGAAGAATTCCGAAAGGTTTTTTAGTTCCATTTCCATTTATAAAAGCATCATTTTCAAGTTTAATAAAGCTTCCAGCAATACTTTCTTTAATCCATTTATCAAGATTAATAGAACTATCTTGGAGCAATTTTCTAGTAATTCTTGGTTGAGCATATAATTCATGAAGGAGGATTTTTTGGCTTACAAGTTTAGGGGTATCTGTATCGTGTCTTGGATCTTTTTCTTCGACCCAACCAGAGACAAAATTTCCTAATTCTTTTACTATTTCAAGAGAGGAGTTGGATATTTTTTCTACACTAGCCAAGTGTCGTAAAACTGAGGAGTGATGTACTTCCTTCATAATAGAGTGATATAATTTATCTTTTATAAGTACCCCGCCCTCTTCACCTGATGATGATAGAGCTTTAGACCTAATTTGATTTGATAGAAGTTCTCCTTTTTTCAAGAAATTTTCAAAAGATTTTACAACTTCAATTTGAGAACTGGTATTAGAATTTACGACTGAAGAAGGGTTTTCTTGTGATAAATGATTTTCTATTTTATAAAGTTTTTGTTCTATATTATTGATTTTATTGAAATATTGTTCTTTTTTGTTTAAAGCTAGATCTAACTTATTTTTAATATTATTAATTTCTAACATTTCTTTTTCCATATAATTTGCCCATTAATTAATTAAAATCGAATAGTAATTTGATTAGGTAATTTACTCGTTCTAAGGATTTTAGAGGGTAGTATTTTTTATGATGTTTTCCTATTTTATCAATAGAGATAATATGTGCTTTTTTATTAGCAGGGAAAGTAACAACACTAACCTCTAAAAGCTCAGCTTTTGAGATAATTTTGACTCCTTCTTGATTATAGTAATAATCAAGCATTTTAAAACCTACACTAAGATTATTTAAGACTCCTTCTTTTATAAGAGTAATAGCTTCTTTTCCTAGTTGAACAGTATCAAAAATTTTAGCTTCAATTTTTAAGCCAAATTCATTTTGTTCTAAAGTTTGTATTTTTCCTATAGGTTTAGAAGAATCATGTTGCCACAATAATTTCACATCATTTTTATGAAACTGAAAAGCATTTTTGGAGATTATTTCATTTTCTTGATCTATTACATCAAAAACACTAGCATATCCTGTAATAATGGTAGATTTAGGATCAAAAGACTTTATTTTTTGATCTAAGATGTTTTGTTTTATCAAATTTGCCTCTTTTATATTTGCTTTAGTATAAATCCTTATGTTATTTACATATTAGATAGTTATAGTATAAATATTCGTGGTACTAAGTATTTTAATGAAAATTAATGAAAAAAATTAGAATTTAGAAGATTTATTTTTATCAATTTATTTTAAGCAACAAGAAGAAATGATTACTCGAGAGATCAAGAATAATAAAAATATTATTTTACTTTTAATAAGTTCACTAATAGGCTCAACTATTTGTGTTGAAATAGTGATACCTAGTTTTCCGAATGTATCAGATTATTTTAATATTTCAGATAATTTAACCCAAATGATTTTAGCTACAAATTATTTTGGATATGGGTTTTCCAGCGTCATATATGGTCCTTTATCTGAATTTTACGGTAGAAAGAAAGTAATGATATTTGGTAATTTGGTTATGCTTTTGGGATCTTTGGGATGTGCTATGTCTGAGTCTATATATGTATTACTACTATTCAGATTCATACAAGGATTTGGATCCAGTACATCTTCAATTATATCGTCTGTTATAGTGATAGATGTATTTTCTGGTAAAAGAGCTTCAAATGCTATAAGTAAAATAACTTCATTTTTATTTACTTTAGTAGCATTTGCACCTATATTAGGTGGTATTATCAACACTAAATTTGGTTGGAGAGGAAATTATTGGATCATCTGTATAATTACCTTAATTAGTGTATTATTTTTATTAATTTTTTTACCAGAAACTCGAAACAAGCGTGAAAAATTCAATATTTTATTTATAATAAAGAATTATATAGATAGTTTTTCGAATAAAAAATTCATTTATTTAGCAATTGCTTTGAGTGTTTATAGTGCTTTATATGAAAGCTTTATTGTGTGTGCTCCGTTTTTATATATGGAGACGTATAAGCTAAGCATACAGGAATATAGTCTTCATCAAGCAGCTATGATATTAACTTTTTCTATAACAAGTCTTTTTGTCAATTTTTTTATTCACCTTTTAGGAGAAAAGAGATTAATTTGTGTTGCATTTATCATAAGTTTATTAGGAATAATAATTTTATGTTTTATAACTTTTTTTTTCTCTCACTTAAATAATATAGTTTATGTTATAACGATAAGTATGTTAATATTTGCAGTAGGGGAAGCTATAATCTACCCAATATTCTATACAAAGTCATTAGAGATGATTCCCAATTTACAAGGTACTATATCCTCTTCGCTTGCTATTATAAAATCAATTATCAACGGTATATTTATAACAATCATGAGTTATTTTTACGATGGAAGTTTATTAAGTGTTTTTCTTATATTATTACTAAATATGTTATTTATAATAATATTTATGTTAAAATCTTTAAAAACTAGTTTTATTAGGTAAAAGGAGATATGTATTTATGAATTTTAAAATCATTAATTTTATTATATATTAATTTTACTTTAAATTTTGAATATGACAAGAATATGGCAAAGTTTCATCTAGGGAAATATTTACCAATTTTACTAATGGTTTCTCTTATTTCTTCTGCTGTAGAGATAGAGGTAGTTATACCTAGCCTTCCAAACATTTCGGATTATTTTAATATTTCGGATAATTTAACACAGATGATAATAGCAATAAATTACCTTGGATATGGTATATCTAGTATTATTTATGGTCCTTTATCTGAGTGCTATGGTAGGAAGAAAATCATGATAATAGGAAATTTTATTATGTGCATAGGATCATTTTTATGTGTATTTGCGAATGATATTTTTTTATTGTTAGGGGCAAGATTTATACAAGGTATAGGGTCTAGTACATCTGTAATAGTAGTTTTTGTGATATTATCTGACGTATATTCTGGAAGACAAGCTTCAAAAATCATAGGAAGGATTTCGTCTTTTTTATATACATTAGTTGCAAGTGCTCCTATTATAGGAAGTGTAATAAATGATTTATTTGGATGGAGAGGAAATTACTGGATAGTTGCAATAATTTCAAGTATTACTTGTATATCATTAATTTTGATGTTGCCTGAGACAAAAAATCTACGTAATAATTTTTCTCTAATTGCAATGATCAAGCATTATCAAAACATATTTTGCAACAGGAATTTTTTACCTTTATCCTTATCATTGAGTACTTATAATGCATGTTATGCGAGTTTTATGTCTGGCGCATCGTTTTTATATATTGAGACTTTTAAATTATCTCCTAAGGGTTATAGCCTACATCAAGCATCCATCATATTGATATTTTCTATTACGAGTATGTTTGTAGAATTAGTTTTTAAGAATTTAGGAGAAAGGAGAGGTATAATAATTTTTTTTTCGGTTAGTTTTATAGGAATGTTAATGATGTTTTTTATGTTATTTATTAAGGATATTGAGAAAATAGAGCATATAGAGTACATGGTTACATTTAGCGTAATTCTTTTTGTTATAGGAGAAGCTATTATATATCCAGCATTTTTTACAAAATCTTTAGAGATAATACCAGATCTTAAGGGTACTATTTCTTCATCTCTTTCGATGAGCAGATCAATTATTTCAAGTTTATTTGTATTTATAATGGGTTATTTTTACAATGGTAGTTTATGTAATGTGTTTGTAGTATTGCTAATACAAGGAGTATTTTTGACTTTATTTATTTTTAAATCATTAAAAATGTTTATATATAAAATATAGTGGAGGACACTATTTATAGTGGTAAGTATATGTGTAATTCTGTTAAACTATTAATCAGTAAAAATTTTGTTATTTTTATTGACACAAGAGAGTATTTTAGTTTTACTTATAAGTCTTGGATTATGCGGATGTGATTGAAATTGGTATACATGCTAGATTTAGGTTCTAGTGCCGAGAGGCATGAGGGTTCGAGTCCCTCCATCCGTATTTACTTTAACTAAGAGAGTGTACTCTAACTATATAGATTTAGACAACAATGAAGATAACAGAAATAAAAAATCAAGATTTGGAATTACATTTAAGAATATGTATTCCTTGTGAGATTATCAAGCAAGATGAGGATAAAGAGATAGCAAAAATCAAAGAGAAGATTGTTTTAAATGGGTTTCGTAAGGGTAGAGTTCCTCGTAAGATATTAGAGCAAAGATATGGTATACATATAAGAGAGGATGTAAAGAACCAGGCTATGGAAGGAGCGCTAAAAAAAATATTAGCAGATAAGAAACTTAATTTAGTAAAAAAGCCTGAAATAGAGAACATAAGAGCAGAACAAGATAAAGATTTCAATTTTGATGTAAAGTTTGAAATTTTTCCTCAAGTGTTATTACCAGATTTAACTCACATGGAAATAGAGAAGCCTTTTATTAAGGTTAAGGAGAGTGACATTAAACTAAGAATAAGCCAATTATACAATGGGAGCGACGATTTTTTTGAGATTTCTGAAGAAAAAATTGTAAAGGGAGATAAAATTTATATGGATTGTTCTATTTATGAGAATAATCAGCTATTGGAAGATAGTATAAAAAACGAGATGGTTATTGTTGGGGAAAGTGATTTACATTCAGAGATTGAGAAGAAATTAATAGATTTAAGAAAAGGTGACAATGAGAATATTATCATAACACTTCCAAAGAACTACAAATTAAAAGCTTTTATAGAGAAGACACTAGAATATAGAATAAATATTAAGAAAGTTCTAAAGTTAAGAAAAGGTTTTGTAGTAGATGAGGAGTTTGCAAAAAAATTTAAATTCGCAACAGTACAAGATTTAAAACAAAAATTAGAAGAAGAGATAGCTGATAACAATTCCTCCATTGTAGAAGCTGTAATGAAAATCAATTTTTTTAACAAGTTAGAAAATGAATTAAATTTTTTAATTCCTAAATCTATTTTTGATACTGAAATGAAAAATATCAAAAATGAGGAACAAAAATATGAGTCTCAGCAAAAATCTTCTCAGAATAAGTTAATCTATAAGAACAGCGGGCTTGATTTTGGGGAGTTTGAACTTTTGGGCATTGCAAATAAATCTTCTAAAGAAAAGGAAAGATATTATAATAAACTGGCGAAAAGAAGGATAAAAATAGCTTTATTTTTTTTAGAATACATAAAAGTAAATAATATTGTTGTCAGGGAGGAGGAAATTTTCAATGAAATACAAATAAAAGCCAAGGCTTTCGGCAATTATGAAAAAGAAATGATAAAGCTATTTCAGAATAATGCTTATTTTTCAGAAGAGATCAAAAAGAACCTTCTTGAAAAGAAAGCATTAGAAGTAATTTTTTCAAAACTAAAATATCAAGAGAAAGAATATGATACAAAATCTTTAAAAAGTCTTCTAAAGACAATAAACTCTATATAGAGGTATCGCTTTTTTGAAGTAGTACTATATACGAGCTATGTTTGATATGAGGTTACTCTTTAATATTAAGTTATATTAACTATAATGAGCGGGAATTTGTTAACTTCTTTTTTTATAATTTTAGCTATAATTTTTCGCAAATGTAATTTCATTGATTTGGTATCAAGATTTTGTAGTTGAGTTAATTGTTCTAAAATTTTAGACTTAATATATTGAATTAAGTCAATATCATGTATTTCATCTAATATTCCAGGAGTATTAAGAATAATGTGTGAATCATATAATTGATTCATTAAGACAGATAAAATAATTATTCCTTCTTTAGAGATAAGAGTTCTATCTTTAAATAAATTTGAGGTTGATGGAATTAAATAATTTCCATCAACAGCCAAGTACCCTACTTTTACTTCACCTAGAACTTGAGAACAATTTTTTTCAATTAAGACAACTTTTCCATTATAAGCAGTAACAATTTCTTGCGCACCAAATGATTTTGCTAATTTAGCGTGTTGTTTTAGATGTACAGGTTCTCCATGAACGGGAATAGCAATCTGAGGCTTAACAAGATTATATAAATCCTTTAACTCTTTTGAGGATGGATGTCCTGAGACATGAACTAGATCCATTTTTTCTGTGATAAATTCTATATCATTTTTTGCAAGAAGATTAAGCAATTTAAAAATTTTTTTATCATTTCCAGGAATAATTTTAGAAGAGAATATAACCTTATCGCTTTTTGTAAGCTTAAGATATGGAAAATTATTTTTAATAATTCTATTTAAAGCAGCATTAGGTTCTCCTTGACAGCCTGTTGCAATTACTATGATTTGATTTCGAGGAAATAGTCCAATATCGCGTTCTGAAATCATCACGGAATCAGCATTACTTAGATAACCACTTTGCTGAGCGGATTCAAACATATTTTTCATACTGAGTCCTGCAAGAGCAACTTTTTTCTTACATTGAGAAGCTATACTTATGATAGATTCCAGCCTTGCAATATTGGATGCGAAAGTAGTAATCAAAATTAATCCAGAAGCTTTTTTTATAATATTAGACAAATTTTTTTTGAGCATAAGCTCAGACTTATCCTGATTTTCTTCAAAGACATTAGTAGAATCTGAGACTAATGCAAGAACTCCTTCACTTTGAAATTGAGACAATTTTTTTTTATCAAGTTCAGTACCAATTATAGGTTTAGATTCAAATTTCCAATCTCCTGTATGAAGAATATTGCCTAATTTTGTTCTAATAAAGAGAGCTTGCATTTCTGGTATTGAGTGATTCATATTTAGAGCTTCTACAGAAAAGGGGCCAAGGTCAACTTTTTTTAAAGCGGCAAGATCATGAATTTGCATTTGGTCTTTGAAAGGTAAATTTTTTTTTTTTAAAACATTTTTTGCAAAGGTAGTAGCATAAATTGGACAATTTAACTCTTCCCATAAATAGGGTATTGCGCCTATATGATCTTCATGAGCATGTGTTATAAACAACGCAAGCAGATTATTTTTTATTTCTTTGATGAAGGAAACGTCTGGGACTATTATATCAACTCCTGGCAGAGACTGATCTGAGAAACCAATTCCACAATCAACGATAATCCATTTTTCTTCAAGGTGGTAAAGATTCAAATTAGCTCCAATCTCACCAGCTCCTCCGAGTGGAACAAAGAGGAGTTTATTTTTAAAATTTTTTAGACTAAAATTCATTTTAATATCTATTGTTATTAAATACTTACTCATAAGGACTAAACTCTTAGACAATCATATACTAAAAATAAGAATTTAATAGTATGTAGGTTAAAGAAATTTTATATGTACTAAAAATAAACGATAAAGACAAGTTGTGAAAAAATTTTCTATTGTATTTAATACAAGAACTGCGAAGGTCAAAAAAATCATCAATCATATACAGAAATTTTACAAGATATTTTCTCCTGAGGAATCAGACGTAATTATAGTAGTAGGTGGTGATGGAGAATTACTTAAGAGACTACATCAATATTCGTATTTAAACAAGTTATTTTATGGTATAAACACTGGTAACATAGGTTTTTTAATGAATAATTTTAGCACAAAGAATTTATTTAACAACATAGAAAAAGCAAAACAAATTATTCTCTATCCATTAGAGATGAAAGCAATTGATGACAAGAGTAGGAAATACGAATCTATTGCTTTTAATGACGTGAGTATTTTTAGACAAAGTAACCAAGCATCTCATTTTCAAATCAGTGTCAATGGTATAAAAAAGATAGGTAAGATTGTAGCGGACGGAGCTATAGTTTCTACTCCTGCAGGAAGTACGGCATATAATTCTTCAGCGGGAGGTCAGATAGTTCCATTAAATGCTAATGTTTTATGTTTGACTCCTATTTGTCCTTATTTGCCAAGAAGGTGGAAAGGAGCCCTATTACCTATATCATCAAGAATAGATTTTGGCATCTTGCATATTAAGACAAGACCTGTTAATGCTGTAGCAGATTTTCAAGAGTATCAAAATATAGTTAAAGTATCAATTTCGATTTCAAGAGAGAAATTTGCTAAAGTTCTATTTAATCAGGATTACACTTTAGAAGACAAAGTAACAAAAGAGCAATTTAATTTTTAAAAGAAAGATAAGACAATCAAATGGTAAACATAGGGAATTTAATAAAGTATTTAAAAAATCACAAACTACAACTTTTTATTGTGTTTTTTAGTTTAACGGTAGTAGCTCTGAGCATTTTAAGGATAGGACATATTTTTTCGAAATTTGTTGATTTAGGAATAGAAAATAAGAAACTATTAGATAGTACTTTATGGGATATAGTAATAATAATATGTATTTTTTCTATATTTAGCTTTTTGAGATCTTATTACATAAATAAGATTAGCATTGAGATTATGTATGATTTAAGAAAAGATGTATATAAGACTCTTTTAAGTCTAAAAATCAAAGATTTTGAGAAGACAAAGATAAGTGATTATTTATCAATTTTTATTTCAGATATTCAATCAATTGGTAGTTCAATAAGTAATTTTTTATCTTTTTTCATAAGGAATTTTTTTATGTTTTTAGGAGGTATAATTCTTATGATAAAGGAAAACACAAAATTATCCTTAATAATATTGGTAATTTTTCCTTTATTAATATTAATTTTGATCAAACTGGGAAAGTACCTAAAGAACATTTCTTCAATTTCTTTAAAAAAGGAAAGTGATATATTTTTAGAGATAGAGGAAAAATTAGCTTCTATAGAGGTTATATATATATATAACCAACAAGAGAGCACTATTAAAAAATTTTTAAAAATTTACAAAAAATACTTATATCATTCTAAATATAGATTAATGTTTAGGTCATTTTTTTTTGCGACTGCAATAACAGTAACATTTTTATCTTTAATATTTGTAATTTGGCTTGGAGTAAGGGATATTATAGAAGGAAAAATTTCTTCTGGTTCGATGGTATCTTTTATGTATTATTCATTAATTGCTATTATGAGTTCTATCGGCATTGCTGAGATATTTAGTCATATAACGGAACCTATTGCGTCTCTTGATCGAGTATCAAAAATTTTATCTCTATCTTCTCCTTCAGAGGAAGAGTTATTTTCTAATGAGAGCGAGAGTATAATAAAAAATGATAATGAGAGGAACATTTTTGATATCACTCTACAAAACATATCATTTTTTTATAGCACAAGACCTGATATCAAGGTATTACAAGATATTTCTATGCATATCAAAGAGGGACAGATGGTAGGCATCATAGGAGTTAGCGGTTCTGGTAAGAGTAGTTTAGCAAAAATATTATTAAAGATTTACGATTACAATTCTGGTAGGTTGTTATTAGGAGATAAAGATATAAGAAATATAGATAAAATAACTTTTAATAAAAAAATTATATATGTATCACAAGACCAGAATATTTTTACAGATTCTATAAAAAATAATATCCTTTATGCTAATCCAGATTTAGAACAAGATAAGTTATCAAAAATTATTGAAATATGTGACATAAAAGATTTTGTAGATAGATTTAATTTAAAACTAGATACAGAGATTCAGCAAAAAAATAACACTCTTTCTTCAGGTCAAAAGCAAAAAATTCTCATAGCAAGAGCGCTAGCAGTAGCTCCAAAAATACTAATATTAGATGAGGCAACAAATGCAATAGACCTAGAAGGAGAAAAGAAAATATTGCAGAACATAAAAAATTATTTAAAAAAATCTACAATTTTAAATATTACCCATAGAGTTTCTTCTATAAAAAATTTTGACAAGATTTTTATTTTAGATAAAGGAAAAATAGAATCTGTTGGTAATCATAATGAGCTTTTAAAGAAATCTAACATATATAAAGAATTTTACAAAAAAACACAAGAATAGCACAACTAATAATAGATTTTCTTTTATGAATTGTATAGAATTATAATTTTACCTACAACAATAAATTATGAGTAGGATAAAGCTTTTATCTAATAGCACAATAAACAAGATAGCCGCAGGAGAGGTAATAGAGAGGCCCTCTTCTGTTGTAAAAGAGTTAGTTGAAAATTCTATAGATGCATGCGCGACAGAAATTACTGTAACTCTTGAGAGGTCTGGCAAGAACTTAATTACAGTATCAGATAATGGATTTGGAATGAATAAGGAAGAATTATTACTTTGTATTCAAAGACATAGCACTTCTAAGTTAGATGAAGACAATCTAGAAAATATAGAAAATTTTGGCTTTAGAGGAGAGGCAATTCCATCGATTGCTGCTATAAGCAAATTTTCTATAACAACAAGAACTCAAAAAGACGAGCATGGTTATAGGTTAAGAGTTCTTGCAGGGGAAGTGTATCCAATAGATATAATGCCTTGTAATATAGGTACGAAAATCGAAGTGAGAGATATATTTTTTTCTGTTCCTGCAAGATTAAAATTTCTTAGGACAGATAAGACAGAGTTACATTCTATTTTATCTGTAATCAAAAAACTAGCTTTAAGTAATCCTATGATTTCTTTTATATTAATTCATAATTCAAAAGAGATTTTAAGATTAAGTTCGAAAGCTATAAGAGAGAAAAAAGATTATACTAAAGATCTAGATAAGATATTTAAAAATAGGGTAAGAGATGTTTTTGGAGAGAGTTTTTTAGAAAATAGTTGTTTTGTATCGTATGAGTATCAAGATTTAAGAATTTACGGTTATACAAGCCTTCCTACTCTTAACAAATCTTCAAGTGAAGATCAATTTTTATTCGTAAACAAAAGGCCAATAAGGGACAAGTTACTATCAATAGCTTTAAAACTATCCTATCAGGACGTTATTATGAATAATAAATTTCCAATATCAATTATTTTTATAGATATAGATCCAAAACTAGTAGATGTAAACGTACATCCTCATAAAGCAGAAGTAAAGTTTTTCAATCCAAATCAGGTAAAGTCAAATTTAATACAAGCAATAAAAACTACTTTAAGTAGAAATAATAGAGTTTCGTCTACACTATCAAACAAAGCTCAAGAATATATAAAATCAAATATAGAGGGAGAAGAAAATTTAATTTTAGAAACAAATAGTTCAAAAAAAATATCTTTTGTTAAAGAAAAAGATACAAGCACTCCTGAAACCCTTAACATAGAAGAAATAAAATTTTCTTCTAAATATCAATCAGGTAATAAGAAAACACTAGATTTGGAACCTAAAAATCTGGATAACATTGAATTGACAAGTAATTTTTATAAGGACTTGATGCCAATTTCAAGAGAATCTTCAGAAGAAGGAGATACTTCTTCGAGGGAAAAATATAAAAAATATAGATTAGGAGCAGCGAAGGCTCAAATATACGATACCTACATAATATCCGAGACAGAGGATGCTTTAATCATAGTGGATCAACATGCATCAGATGAACGTATAGGATATGAAAGAATCAAAGAGAAAATAAAAAATAATGGCTTAATAACTCAGAATCTTTTAATTCCTCAAAAAGTAGAGCTACAAGATGAGAGAATGGCTGAGTTAATAGAAGAAAACAGAGAAAATTTAGAGACATTGTCTTTATATGCAAAGCACATAGGAAACAAAACAGTAGAAATTAGCGCGGTTCCAGCTATATTAGAACAAACCAATATAAAAGAGCTAGTAATAGATATAGCAGAACACTTACTAGAAATAGGAGATGAATTTGTATTGAGTAAATTAATAGAAAATATTACAGAGACATATGCATGCCATTATGCAATAAGAGCGAAAAAGAAACTTTCTTATTTAGAGATGAATGCTCTTTTAAGAGAGATTGAGAATAATAATTTTTCTGCTCAATGCAACCATGGAAGACCCACATATATAAAATTAACTAAAAAAGATATAGAAAAATTGTTTGGGAGAAGATAAAAATTTTTTCTTAAATAAAAGAGCTAAAGATATATCTGTTAAGTGAATTATTTACAAAAATTAATCTTATAATAGCGACAATATTTTACAATGATACATTTTGTGCATAAGGGATGTCTAGATTTACAAATATATCTACCATGTAAGACCAACCAGTGATGAGCTTTTTTAATCCATTTATCAGGTATATTTTTCATTAATTCTTTTTCTACAAGTTCAGCAGAGTTTGCAGTAGCAAGACCAAGACGTTTACCTACTCTGTAGACATGTGTATCAACAGCGATAGTTTTCTTATTAAATAGACCATTTAAAATTACGTTAGCTGTTTTTCGACCAACTCCTGGGAGTTGGATTAATTTATCAAAATCTCCTGGGACGGTAGAATTATAAGATTCATATAATATTTTTGAGGTACTAATAATATTTTTAGATTTTGAATTATAAAGACCTATATTATTTATATAAGTTTTTAGATTTTCTTCTCCTAGTTGAAGAAACTCCAGAGGAGTTTTGTATAAGTTAAACAATTTATTTGTAGCTTTATTAACAGATACATCAGTTGCTCTTGCAGATAAGATTACAGCTATTAAAAACGTAAAATCATTTGAATAATTTAGTTCTGATTTAGGATTTTTATTATAACAGTAAAAATTTTCAAAAATAGCATTTATATCTTTTCTAGGTAAATACAAAAGAAAGAAACATTTTTTAATTTAACTAATTTAGTCACTGTGATATTATACAGATAATTCGTTATTTTTTACAGATAATATTAAAAATTTTAAAAATAAGAGAATATATGTTTGGTTATATAGAAGAGGCAGTTTCAAATGACAAAATTGTTTTGTTTATGAAGGGATCTAAAGATTTTCCCCAGTGTGGATTTTCTTCTAGAGTAGTAAATATCTTACAGAATTTTAATTTAGAATTTAAAGATTATGACGTATTAAAGGATTCTAAATTAAGAGCGGATATAAAGAAATTTTCTAATTGGAATACAATTCCTCAATTATATATTAAAGGTAAATTCATAGGTGGATGTGATATAGTAACGGAACTCTTTAATAGTGGAGCCTTAAGAAGGCTCATAGACACAGAATTTTTGGTATCCAATTAACAATAGCTTACTTGAACAGAAATAAATCGTAAGAGATAATTCGGAACAAGGACCAGTAAGTAGTAGTCCTACCATATAAAAACACTTATTTGCAAACCAACAACTAATCCACTTATAGCCCCTAAATATAAGACACAGATATATTAATTTTCATAGGTTAGAGAAATCCTATAAATATTATTCGACTAATCTTGTAAAATAATTTAAGAGACCCCCTACCCCTACTACTAAAACCTTAATTTTGATTGCTTAACAACAACATCTTAAGAGAACTCTAGTAAACTAATTAAAGGAAAACACCAATATTAGCAGAGATACCCCAAGAAGATAATTTATAATTTATTTCCTTCTTGTAATTCCCCCTCAATGTTACATTAAATCTATCTGTAACAAAAGATACAGCAGGAGCTATTTTTATATTTCCCCATTTATTTGAGAGATATCCAAAATTATGACTTACTAAACTAACATCATCAATAATGGAAAAAAAATACTCCCCAACCTTATTAATAGGCTTTACTGCATATTCGAGATCACATTTTATGATAGAATGAGATTTAGAGAAATTTTTTCTAAACATAAGAGCTATAGTCGGCTTTAGTTCTAAATTGTAGGAAGATTCAACTTTTGCAAAAGGTTTGTCTTGAGCTTTAAAAGAACCTAAAAATGACTTTTCTGCCTCATCATACTCATCATACTCAGCAGGTCCTATATTTCTCCAAGAAAGTCCTAAATTGGGTTGTAAAAATAAGTTTCTTGTTATCATAGGGAAGCTATAACCTACCCTAGTTGATAAGTTAACACTACTTCTAAAGAAGTTCTTATAACCAATTTTTTCATCTGGGATGAACCCCCTAATCATTATTAGTTGGGATAAGGCTTCCTTCTCAATATCACTTTTATAACTACTCTCAGCAATATTTTTGTCAAAGTACCTTGTAAGACGATTCCATCCCCATGATACAAGACCATCAAAAAAAAATCCTTTATTATCTTCCTCAAAATCATAATACCCAGAATAAAGAGTGATAGCATAAGTTTTAAGTGCGTCTTTTTGTCCAACATAATCACCCTTATATTCAAGCACTTTTGATATAGATCCGAAAGCAATACCTAAAAATAAGTTATCTAGGTTAATATCCCATCCTAGAGCCCCTAACACATCACCACCAGAGGTTGATTCATATCCAAATTTTAGAGATTCTACCTCTACATCAAAATCTTTTTTTACAGAATTATACATAGGAGACACCCAGAAACTATGCCTTCTTTCTCTGTTACGCAAAGCATTCTTACTAAAAATTTCATCTCTTATAAAGGATAAGTGGTTAAATAATTCTGGAGTTTCTTGAATTTTATACCTATACATTTGATTGAATATTCTCAACAAAGATGTAGCTGATTCTTTGTCATTTTGTCCAACAATTGTTTGAATATTTTGAACTATTTTTCCTCCCATTATTTTTATTATCAAATCAGCATTTTTCTTATCTATTGCCAAATTTTGAGGAGAAGAAAATTTAGTAAAAAAAAGCACTAGCGGATGATCAGAATTTGATCTATTAGCTCCTGTTGATCTATTAGCTCCTGGAGCATTATTTTCACTTGCTCTTAGAACATTACTAAAAAATAAACATATAAAGAAGACACTTATCAACTTTAAATTATTAAATTTTCTAAACATATAAAACTTATAATTAATTACTTTTAATCATTTTAACCAAAATATCATTATTTTTAAGAATTTTACAAATCAGTTAAACCAATTCTAATGCATAATATTTACGCCAAAGTAACACAATTTTTAATATTTAACAAGTCATATTATATATTATATATTTTTATTTTTAAGTTTTTCAGTTGAATGTTGAAAATGTAAAGATTTATTAAATATTCTAGGGTACATATGATGTATTGCAGAACTAATTTCTGAAAACCCAATTAATATAAGTTTAATTTTGCCTTCATATAGTGCAACATCGCCTACCGCATAAATTCCGGCTATATTAGTTTCAAAAAAAGGAGGTTTAGATTTTATATAATTTTTATCTGTTTGGAGACCTATATGAGATAAATGTCCTATATTTTGGACTAATCCAAAAAAAGATAGAATAGAATCTACAGTAATATGTTTTATATTATTATCTAAATCCTTCAATAAAACAGAAGAAATTTTTCCTTCTGTTCCGACAATATCAAATATTTGAAAAGGAGTTAAGATATTTACTTTTTGTTCATTTACTAAATTTTTTAAAGATTCCAAACTATTAGGTGAGGCCTTAAATTTATCACGCCTATGTACTAAATAAATAATATCAGTAATGCTAGATAATTCTATAGCCCAGTCAACAGCAGAATCCCCGCCTCCTAGAATCATAAGTTTTTTTTTAGCGAATGTCTCTTTGTGTTTAACGTAATAAAAAAAAGATTTATCCTCAAACTGTGATAAATTAGGTATAGGAGGCTTATTAGGGATAAATTTTCCAGAACCTGCTGCGATTACAACTGCTTTTGAGAGGAAAACTGATTTTTTTGAAGTTGTTACTTGAAAAACATCATTAACAGAATCTATATTCACTACTTCTTGTGATAATTCATATGATATAGGAAAAATTGAATTCTGTTTAAAAAGATTTTTAACGAGATTTATAGCTGTAATTTTAGGATGAGCAGGAATATCATATATTGGTTTTTCAGGATATAAAACAGCACATTGACCACCAATTTGTTCTAGTGCATCTATAACACATACACTCATTCCAAGTAGACCAGCTTGAAACGCCCCAAACAAGCCAACAGGCCCCGCTCCAACAATTATCAGATCATAATTTTTCATAAAGACACAACATAAAACTCCGAATAATCAATCATTCGAGGGACATTACAACACCACACAAAAGCAGAAATAAAAGGAAAAAAACACTAAATAAGATTATTTTTTGAATCTAATTTTTTATAATCTGACACATCTTTTTTCAGATCAAAATTTTTAAGAAGTGTTTTCAACTTAGCTGCAAGAGAAGATATTTTTCTGCTAGCGTTATTCTTTTTCAACAACTTTTTTGTTACAGCCCTAGCAATATTAGATTGAGCTACAACAAACAATTTTTGTGCCTCAGAACAATTTTTTTTCTCTACAGCAAAAATAAATTTCTTGATACAAGTTTTAATAAAGCTTTTCCTACTCTTATTTATTTCATATTTCTTTTTATTTCTCAACACAACAGATTTAGTACTAGTCATCTTTTTTTACAATTTTTTTGTTATTCTTAACACTCTTAGATTTTTTAGAATGAGCAGTATCCTTTCTATCAACAAATTCAACATAGGCCATAGGAGCATTATCACCGTATCTATAATAATGTTTTACAATACGTAAATAGCCACCTGGCCTGTGCAGATATCTAACACCAAGAACATTGATAAGTTTGGAGACTACTTCTCTATCTTTTAGCTTAGAAAGAAGATACCTAACATTGGATAATGTATTTTTTTTTGCTCGTGTTACCAATTTTTCCATATAAGGTCTTAAGAATTTGGCCTTAACCAGCGTAGTCCTAATTTGCTCATGTTTGACTAAGGAGGATAAAATATTACTTAGCATAGCACCCCTATGAGAAGAGGTTCTATTTAATTTTCCTCGTTTAACTTTATGCCTCATAATGCTTTCTCAATCTATATAAATAAATTAACTAAATCTTATCTTCATATTGTTTTGTTAGATCTTCTATATTTTCAGGGGGCCATTCAGGAACGGTCATTCCTAGAGTCAAATTGAATCTAGACAAAACATTTTTAATTTCATTCAGAGATTTTCTCCCAAAATTAGGAGCTTTCAACATTTGGGTCTCTGTTTGTTTAACAAGGTCTCCAACATAGATAATGTTATCATTTTGAAGACAATTTTGTGATCTAACAGAAAGTTCTAAATGACTTAATTTTTTAAGCAACACAGGATTAAAGGCAAGTTCTTTCTTTTTTTCAGAAATTTCTTCAATTTCTTCAAAATTAATAAAGCATTGCAATTGATCTTGCATTATTTTAGCAGCATAGGCTACAGCACTTTCAGGAGTAACGCTACCATTTGTTTGCACTTGTAAGATCAGCTTATCGTAATCTGTAATTTGAGCAACTCTCGTATTTTCGACACGATAAGAAACTTTTTTTACAGGACTGAACAAAGAATCAATTCGTATAATACCCTCAGAGAGATCGTTTTCTTTTTGTTTAGGAGCCATTTGGTAATTTTTTCCTACATTACAGATTAAATCCATTTCAAGCACTGAATTATCTGAGATAGTACAAATATAAGCATCTAGATTTAAGATTTCAACATTTTCATTAGTTTCGATCATAGACGCTGTAACAACTTTTGGTCCTTTAACTTTTAACTTAATATGCTCTGAATCATTTTGTCTCATCTTAATAATAACAGACTTAAGATTAAGGATAATATCTACAATATCTTCTTTTACTCCAGGCTTAGTAGAAAATTCATGAATAACTCCAGGAATTTTAATAGCAGTAATAGCAGCCCCTTGTAGGGAAGACAATAAAACTCTGCGCAAAGCATTACCCAATGTTAAACCAAAACCTCTATCCAATGGTTCTATTACTAAATCTGTACTATTAGGATTATTTTTATTTTTATTATATATAATATTTTTAGGTTTAATCAGAGAATTCCAATTTTTATTGATCATTAACATAAAATATCTACCTACACTCTTCTTTTTTTAGGAGGTCTTACCCCATTATGTGCTATACCTGTAACATCTGTAATAGAAGTTACAATAAAATTTTGGTTAAAAACTGCTCTCATGGCAGATTCTCTTTGAGAGCCAGCTCCTTTGACTCTGATAGAGACAGTTTTTACACCATATAATTTTGCTTCCTGAGAAGCTTTTTCTACAGTAATTTGAGCCGCATAAGGTGTAGCTTTTTTAGCTCCTTTAAAACCATGAGATCCGGCTGTAGAAATATTTAAAACATTACCTTGAGCGTCTGAAAAAGCGACAATAGTATTATTAAAAGTTGCCTTAATATGAACAATACCCAGAGATATATTAGTTCTTTTTTTTTTTCCAGTAGTTTTATTTTTTAGAGATTCCATAAAGTAAATTATATTTATTTCCTAGAGGCCATTTTCCTCTTTCTGGTTTTAGCATTAGATTTGGTATTTTGTCCCCTAACAGGCATACCTCTAATATGAGCTACCCCTTGATAAGATTTAATATCTTTTTTCTTTTTAATATTTAACTGTACTTCTCTTCTTAAATCTCCTTCGACTAAAAAATTATTTTCTATCACTCTACGCAACGAAATCAAATTATCATCTGTTAAGTTCTTTACTTTAATATTTTCAGAAATTTGAGAATCCGAACATATTTTCTTAGCCAAGGTATTACCTATACCATGTACATAAGTAAGACTTATAACTAAACGCTTTTCAGACGGAATATTAACTCCTGCAATTCTTACCACAATAAAATCCCTTATTTTATAAAAAATACAACATTAATCCATCAAATCACACATAGATTTGCTCAGGACTTCTTTTTCTTGATTTGCATCAATAACATAGCATCTTGTATTATTTTTACAATAATTAATCAAAGCCTCTGCATTCTTTACATGGTCTTGAAATCTTTTATGAACCACTAATTCCACATCATCTTTTCTTTTAAAAAATTTCTTAAAACCACAACGATCACAGGTCCCTTTCACGGAAGGGTTATTATAAACAGTATTATACATCTGGTTGCATGTACTACAATAATATCGACCTAAAATACGTTTTTTGACTACGTCATATAATACATCAAAAACAAAAATAAATATATCACTTCCTGAATATTTTTCAAGAAAATACATAGCTTGTTTTACAGTTCTAGGATATCCATCCAAAATAAATCCATATTTACAATTTTTGTCCATACAAGCATCACTCATAACTTGGTTTACCAAATCATCTTGAAGTAAATTTCCTCCATTTAAGCTATGATTTACACTATCCAAGATATTTTTTTGATATTTTTTTTTATTATCCATCATATTCCTAAGTATATTACCTGTAGACAGATGAGGTATAGAAAATTTTTTAGACAATATTTCTCCCTGAGTACTTTTACCGGAACCTGGTCCCCCTATAAACAGTATAATTTTCTTTTTATTTTGCATTTATTTTTTCAATTTCATTTTTTTTATCAAACTCTCATACTTCGAACTAAACAAATTAGTCTGAATTTGTATAAAAGTGTCCAGTACAACATTTACAACAATCAGAAAACTAGTACCTCCAAGAGCAAAAGAAACAGAATATTTTTTAAATAAAATTTCTGGCAAAATACAAACAAAAGACAAATAGACACTACCAATAACATTAATCTTATTAAGCAAAGAACTAAAATATTCAGAAGTATTTTTACCAGGTCTAATTCCTGGAATATAAGCATCTTGTTTTTTCAAATTAGCTGCAACATCGTCTGAATTAAAGACTATAGAACTGTAAAAGAAACAAAAAAAGATAATCAACAAAGCATATAAAATAACATACAAAATTTTTCCCTGAGATAGATAAGTAGTAAAGAAAGATAAAAATTTACTTCCAGATTCAGAAGAATAAAAGGCAGCTATAGTTGTCGGGAATACTAACAATAAAGAATTTGCAAAAATGGGAGGAATAACTCCTGAAGTATTGAGTTTTAGAGGCATATAACTAGAATCTCCTCCATATAACTTGTTACCTACTTGACGTTTTGGATAGACAATAAGAACTCTCCTTTGAGCCTTTTCAAAAAAGATTATAACAGATATTATAACAAACACTCCTAAAAATATTAATATTAATACAACTGGTGATATAGCTCCTTTACGAGATAATTCGAATATACTAAAAATTCCCTTAGGGAGACCAACAATAATACCTATAAATATTATCATAGAAGTTCCATTACCTATACCTCTATTAGAAATTTGTTCTCCTATCCACATAAGCACAACAGTACCAACAACTAAAGTCAAAACAGATGAAATCCTAAATAAAGAACTAGGAATAATAATAATAGATCTACCATAAGATTGAGCAAAAAGCTCAGTTCCCACCGTAAGTCCATAAGCTTGAAAAGCTGCAAAAACAACTGTAAGATATCTGGAAATTTGACTTATTTTTTTTCTACTATCTCCGCCTTCTTTTTTTAAGTCAGATAAAGGTTTGTAAATAGAGCTAGCTAACTGTACAATTATAGAAGCAGTAATATAAGGCATAATAGCAAGTGAAAAAATAGACATTCTACCAAGAGAGCCTCCCGAGAGCATATTAAGCATACCAAGAATATTTCCTTCACTATTTGAATATATTTCTTCAAGAACAGTTCCATCAATTCCAGGAACAGGAATAAAAGCCCCAATTCTGCAAATAAAGAGCATAGCTAAAGTAAATAAAATTCTGTTAACTAAGTCTTTAAAGTTTTTACCTACCATTGATCAAACCTAAAGTTAAATAATTTTTCCTTCAGAGTCCTGTATTGCTTGTCTTGCAGATTTTGAATAATGCTCAAAAGAGAACTCTCTAGGAACAGTAATTTTTGTAATTTTTCCAAGTAATAACTTCACAGGGAAAGAGTTATTTCTTACAAGATTATTTTTCTTCAAAAATTCACTATTTATACAAATATCATCTTTAATAGAATTTTGTTCCAGAAATTTTGCTATTTTATCATAAGTAATAATGTTAATTTTTTTTCTAGAAGAAGTAAATCCTACTTTCGGTAATCTTTTAATTAAAGGAGTTTGGCCTCCTTCTGTTCTGATACTTACACCTGATCTAGATTTTTGTCCTTTTGCTCCTCTACCACAAGTTTTTCCATGTCCACTACCTATACCCCGACCCAATCTTTTATGCCTATGCTTAGAGCCTGGTAAATTAAAAAGTGAATTAATGTTCATATAACTAGTCCTCTAACTTTTAGATTGAAAATTTATATATTTTTTTCTTCTAGAAATCATTCTAGGTGTGTGAAGTTTAGAGAGAGCATCAAAAGTGGCTGCTATCATAGTACTTTTATTAGAGGAGCCTAAAGATTTAGCAACAATATCTCCAACTCCAAGAGAGGTAAAGATGGATCTCATAGCTCCTCCAGCAATAATTCCGGTACCCGGTTTTGCTTTTCTAAGTAGAACTTTAGCAGCTCCCTTTTTTCCGATAACATCGTGATAGACAGTTCTACCCTCGTGTAAATTAACCTTAATCATAGTTTTTTTTGCAAGTCTCGAAGCTTTAGTTCTAGCTTGAGCGATTTCTTTTGCTTTTCCGTGACCATAACCTACTCTTCCTAATTTATCTCCAACAATTACAATAGCAGAAAAGGAAAAATTTCTTCCTCCTTTTACAACTTTTGTAACACGCCTAATATCTACTAAAAATTCTATCAAAGATTTTTCAAAAATTTTATCCTTGGTCATTAATATAAGTTTTAATTAAAAATTTAATATTTTTCTTGCTTCGTCTGCGAGTGACTTGACAACGCCATGATATTTATACCCAGCCCTATCGAAAACGACTTTTGTCACAGATTTAACCTGAGCTCTCTGAGCGATAAGCTTTCCGATTTTCACAGCCGTATCCTTATTACAATAATTAGACTTATTACCTTTATCTTTTATTGTAGTTTCTAAACTTGAAGCAGCTGTAAGAACATTTGAAGTAACATTATCAATAATTTGAACATATAAATGCCTTCGAGACTTAAACACTACCAGTCTAGGCCTATCAGATGTTTTTAAAACAAATCTTATTCTGTTTTTCCTTCTTAAAAATTTTAATTTACTTTTCATAAAACATCATTAATTGTTACTTGGTTTTTTTTGCTTTTTTACGATTTACAAATTCCCCTTCTAAAATAATTCCCTTACCTTTATAAGGTTCTGGTATTCTTTGACTTCGTATTGAAGCGCAAAACATTCCTAATTTTTCTTTATCAATAGAAAAAATTTCGATCAAAGCAGGCTTAATTATAGACACCTTAATATAAGAAGGAATTTCTATTTTAGTTACATGACTTTTACCTAAAACCAAATCCAAATACTGACCATCAATAGCGGCCCTGTAACCTACTCCTACAATTTCTATTTTTTGAGAAAATCCTTTAGTTACACCAATAACCATAGAATTTATTATACTTCTTGCAGTTCCCCACATAGATTTTGCAAAAATAGAATTATCGTTTGGCAAGACTTTTATCACATTATCTAAAATTTGAATACTAACTTTATTATTAAATTGTTTTTTCAGAACCCCAAGAGGCCCTTTAACCTCTAGACTAAAAGAATTAATTTTAGAGACACTAACTTTTTGAGGACAAACAATTTCTTTTTTACCAACTCTTGACATATTATTATCAATATTTCATAATTTCTAAAAAATTTTACATATAATTTCTCCACCAATCCCAAGACTTCTAATTTCTTTATCAGATTTAATTCCCTTCGAAGTAGAAAGAATTTGGATTCCCATATTATTATAGTAACTTTTTAATTTATTAAATCCAGAATATACTCTTTTACTAGGTTTAGAAACTTTAATAATTTCTGAAATAGCTGCTATTCCTTCTTTAGAATATTTTAACCACACATCAATAACATAAATATTATCTTTACTATCAGAATATCCAAGTATATAACCTTCATTTTGTAAAATATCAAGTATTCTACATTTATAATTTGATCTATAAACAGATATTTTCAATAATTTACTTTTTTGTCCATTACGAATACGTGTTAACATATCCGCAATATTATCACTCATAGACATATATACTACCAACTTGATTTTATAACTCCTGGCAACATTCCCTCAGATGCAAGTTCTCTAATAACACTCCGAGAGAGTCCCATTTTACGATAGACACCTCTAGATCTCCCGGTAACAGCACATATATTCCTCACCCGCACCTTAGAAGAATTTCTAGGTAATTTTGAAAGCTTCATATTAAGTTGAAACCTTTCATTTAAATCTAAAGTTTTAAGATAAATTTTATCCTTAAGAGTTTTTCTCTTCTTAGAAAAAACATCTACAAGATATATTTTTTTTTTATTTCTTTCAATTAGACTAGCCCTTGCCATAAATAATTAATCGTAAAATGGTAAATTAAACTTCGATAACAAAATCCTTGATTCTTTTAAAGAAGAAGTAGAAGTAACAATAGTAATGTCCATACCTCGAATTTTGTCTACTTTATCATAATCTATTTCTGGAAAAACAATGTTTTCTTTTATTCCAAAACTAATATTGCCCATACCATCAAAATTTTTTTTTGAAAATCCCCTAAAATCTCTTATTCTGGGAAGTGCAACCATAATTAATCGTTCTAAAAAATGGAACATTTTAGCTCCTCGTAAAGTAACCTTACATCCAATTTTCATACCCTGCCTAAGTTTAAAACTAGATATAGATCTTTTAGCAAGAGTATAAGCAGGTTTTTGACCTGTAATCAACGCCAAATCATTAATAGCATTATCCACAGCCTTATTATTGGAGATAACTTCTCCACCAACACCAACGTTAACAGAAATCTTCTTAAGATAGGGTAATTGGTGAACATTAGCATAATTTCCCTCTTTCATAAGGTCAGACTTAATAACAGTATTGTATAAAGTTTTAAAATTTAACAACATTTATTTTTCAAATTAAATTATTTTTCCTGTTTTTTTTACAAACCGAACTTTTTTAGAGTGTTCGATTTTATATCCTATTTTAGAAATCTTATTATCCTCAAACAAATAAGCTAAATTTGATATATGTATTGGAATTTCTTTTTTAACTATTTTGCCTGGAGAATCTTTAGTAGGTTTTACATGTTTTACAAAAATATTAATTCCAGATACTATAGCTTTTTCTAAAAGAGGAAATATTTTTACAATTTCTCCAGTTTTTCCTCTATCTTTACCCGCAATAACAAATACTTTATCTCGTACTTTCAATTTTGACATAAGACTACACAACCTCTTCTGCAAGTGATACAATTTTACTAAATCCATGCTCTCTAAGATCTCTTGGGACAGGACCAAAAACTCTGGTGCCAAGAGGCTCTAATTGATTATTTAGTAACACAACGGCATTAGAATCAAATCTTAAACTCGATCCATCCAACCTCTTAAGGGGAGCCTTAGTCCGCACTATTAAAGCTCTGTGCATTTCGCCCTTTTTAATGTTAGAATTAGACAATACATTTCTAGTAGAAATCATAATAACATCTCCAATACCAGCAATCATACGACGACTCCCTCCAAGTACTTTAATACATATAACCCTTTTAGCACCAGAGTTATCGCAAACAGATAAAAGGCTCTGCATTTGAATCATAAAATCTTTACCTCTACTAAATCTATATTTTAATCACCCAAAATAAAATCAATTATTTAATAAAATCCATTTTTTTCTTTTTGATATAGGTTTGGACTCAACAAAACTCACTCGTTCACCCAAAGAGGATTTATTATCAAAATCATGCACTAAGTACTTAGAAGTTCTCTTAATAATTTTCTTATACAAAGGGTGAGTAAATAACCTTTGTACCTTAACAGAAACAGTTCTATCTAACACTTTAACAACTATACCAGACATTTTTTTTTTAGCCATATTAATTTATCTTATCTTTTTATTTTTTTTTTGAATAGCAGAAATTTCTGTTTTAACTCTTGCGACATTTTTCTTAATTTTAGAAAACACACTGAGATTTTTGATTTCTCCCCCTATTTTCTTTTTAAATCGTAAATCAAACAAATTTTTCTTAAGATCTAAAATATCTTGAACTAAATCGGCTAGTGTCTTATCCTTAAAATCACTTTTTTTCAAAGCTTTAAAATTTTTACTCATGCAGATTGCCTTTTTATTATTTTAGTCTTTAATCCAAGTTTAGATTTAGCCAGCATCAAAGCCTGAATAGCCACAGATTCTTCAACTCCAGAAATTTCAAACATAATCCGCCCTGGAGCTACTCGTGAGGCATAATATTCAACACTACCCTTACCTTTACCCATACGGACTTCATTAGGCTTTTTGGAAACGGGCAAATCTGGAAAAATTCTGATCCAAAACTTTCCTTGTCTTTTCATTTTTCTTACAGCGGCCTTTCTTGCAGATTCTATCTGTTTTCCTGATACCCTGGCCTGAGAAATGGCCTTCAAACCAAAATCTCCCAAGTTCAACAAATAACCAGCCTTAGTCCTCAAAGGAACCCGCCCTTTGTGATATTTTTTAAATTTTTGCTTACTAGGTAACAAATCCATATAATTTATTTATAATCTACATTTAAAAATAATCAAAAACAACCTAAAAACTTTAAACAAATCTAACTAAAACACATACATCTTATATTTTCAAGAAATTTTTAATTTAACAATGAGTAAAATTTTTCAAGCTAAGGCCTTAGCCGCAATATTCAACATCAATTCATTTATTTGCAAGAGATAATTTTTTTAAATTTCTTTTCATATCAAAGATCATATGGAGTCAAATATTTTATCAAAACTTTCATTTAAACATAAAAAAACCCTTTATTTACCCAAACCTTTACTCCTATTATACCATAAGTAGTAAATGCTTGATGACTAGAGTAAGATATATTAGATCTTAAGCTATGTAAAGGAATACTTCCCTCTTTATACCATTCAGATCTTGCAATTTCTGCTCCTCCCAATCTTCCAGAGCACTGAACTTTTATTCCTTTAGCTCCTTGTTTTAAACAATTTTGAATAGCATTTTTCATAGCTTTTCTAAAAGACACCCTACCCTCAATTTGTCTACATATGGATTGCGCAAGTAAACTAGCATCTAGAAATATTTTTTTTATCTCATGAATATTGATATAAATCTCCTTATCACTCAATTTTTGTAATTTTACCTTGAGTTTTTCAATATCTGATCCACTTTTTCCTATGATAAGACCTGGTTTTTTAGCAAAAATATCAATTGTTAAAGCTTGACTACTTCTCAAGATCGAAACATTACCAACAACAGCATTTTCACAATCCTTAAAAATTATTTTCCTAATATTTATATCCTCAAGTAATCTTTTAGCATAATCCTTTTTAGCATAAACTATAGAATTCCATTTTCGATATAAAGTTGGAGCAATTCTAAAAGAATTAGGATTTACTTTTTGACCCATTATTCTACCTCTCTTTCCGCTAAAACGACATTTAATCTACTAAATGGTTTATGAATAGCAGTTCTTCTTCCTTTTGCTCTAGTTCTTGCTCTTTTCATAACAATAGACTTACCTACCATAATTGATTTTATAAACAAATTATCTATATCAATACCAAAATTATTTTCTGCATTTGATATACAAGATTGTATACATTTTTTTACATCTTTAGCTACTCTTTTATGAGAAAAACTCAACTGCATCAAAGCATTAGGCAATTTCATATCTCTAACCATAGAGACGACAAGATTTAGCTTTTGAGGACTAATTCTCAAAGATTTTATAGAAGCTTTAATTAATTTCTGTGCCATATTGTATTTTATTTTCTTTTTACAACTTTACTTCCTGTATGGCCCTTATAAGTTCTAGTCAACGAAAATTCTCCAAATTTATGTCCAACCATATCCTCATTCACAAGAACAGGTATAAAAGCCTTGCCATTATGAACTAAAAAAGTAAATCCAACAAAATCTGGAAGTATTGTAGATCTTCTAGACCAAGTTTTAATAGAAGTTTTTTTACCTGAATTCATAACCTTTTGGACCTTTTTAAGTAAATAACCATCCACAAAAGGACCTTTCCAAATAGATCGAGACATAAATTTCTTAAAAACAAACCATTTATAAAATACTAATATTATTTTTTTCTTCTAACTTTACGACCACTAATAATAAACTTAGAAGTAAGTTTATTATTTCTAGTTTTTTTTCCTTTAGTTCCTTTTCCCCAAGGAGTCACAGGATTCCTACCTCCAGAAGTTTTTCCTTCACCACCACCATGTGGATGATCTACGGGATTCATAGCAACCCCTCTCACAGTAGGCCTAATTCCAAGCCATCTTTTTCTACCAGCCTTTCCAAATTTTACATTTTTTTGGTCCAGATTTGATAATACACCAATACTAGCCCGACACTCAAGTAATATCATCCTAATCTCTCCTGAAGGTAATTTTACCTGAGCATAACCAGAATCTTTTCCTATTAAAACAGCCCTATTTCCAGCAGATCTAACTAATTGGCCTCCTTTACCAGGCCTTAATTCAATATTATGAATTTCAGTTCCAATTGGAATATGATAAAATTTCAAAGAATTTCCTACTTTTATCTCAGCATCATCACTTGAAATAACAAAATCACCAACTTTTAGCTCCTCAGGAGACAATATATAAGAAACAACACCATCACTATATTTGATAAGAGCTATAAAGCAGCTCCTGTTTGGATCGTGTTCTATCCTCAATACCTCAGCTTTTAAATCTAATTTTTTTCTCTTAAAATCTACAAATCGATACAATTTTTTTGTGCCCCTACTTTTATGCCAAGAAGTAATTCTTCCAAAATTATTTCTACCATTAGACCTTGTAAACCCTTTAGATAAAGCCTTATAAGGCTTTCCTTTCCACAGATCATCCTTTTTAACAAGAACAGTTCCCCTCTGAGAAGACGTTTTAGGAGCAAATCTTTTTAAAGCCATTATTTTACACCAAAAGCTGATAAATCAATAGAATAATCCTTCTCTAAAGTAACTATAGATTTTTTTACTCCACTTCTTCTACCTTTTACTCCTTTAAATATTTTTGTTTTTCCTTTTGTATTCATAATATTTATCGATTTGACTTTAACATTAAAAATTGACTCTAAAGCCTTTTTTATGGAATTTTTACCTGCATTTTTTTGGACTACAAAAACATATTTCCCCTCTTCTCCAATTAAGGTACTTTTTTCGGTTACAAGAGGATATTGAATTAAATCATATTGCCTATATTTATACATAATTCTTATCTACTTTACACCAGAAAAATTAAATCTTTTATTCAAAAATTCTAAAGATTCTTGAGAAAATAATATGAAATCATATTTAAGTAAATCATATACATTAATACCCAAAGTAGGCAACACACAAAAATTTTTCAAAGATCTAGCAGATAATTTTAAATTTTTATCCACATCATTCCAAGAATCAACAGCACAAAAATTCCCCTTACCAAATTTAGCAAGATATCCTTCTACTATTTTAGTTTTAATTTGATCTAATTTTAATGAATTAATAAAAAATACTCTTCCACTAGAATATTTCATAGACAATGCATGTCTTAGACCTAAAGATCTAATTTTTTTTGGCAGAGACACGGCATGAGACCTAACTACAGGTCCATGAGCAACTCCTCCACCTCTTAAAATTGGCGAAGCAATATTTCCCTGCCTTGCATTACCAGTACCCTTTTGCCTAAAAGGTTTCCTAGTACTACAGGATACCTCTGAAGAATCTTTCGCAGAGTGATTACCTGTCATTTTCTTAGCCCTTTGCCAATCAAAGACTCTCTTTATAAGATCTTGCCTATATTTTAATCCAAATATACCAGGGTCTAAAACAACTTCCCCTACAGAGTTTTTTTGAAAATCTACTAAATCAGCCTTCATAAACAAAACAATATTTTAACTATCTTCACAATTAATCAAACAAAACGCTTTTTAACAGCGTCCTTAATATAAACATATGCACCAGCTTTACCCGGAATACTTCCCTTGACAAGGATACATTTTTTATCGGAGTTTATTTCCAAAATTTTTAAATTTTGTATAGTGACATTTTTACACCCCATATGTCCAGCCATTTTCTTATTCTTAAATACCTTCCCAGGATTTTGACAACCTCCTGTAGATCCGTGAGACCTATGAGAAATAGATACACCATGAGTAGTTTCAAGACCTTTAAAACCATGTCTTTTCATAGCTCCAGCAAAACCCTTACCAATAGATTTGGATAAAATATCCACAAACTGCCCCTTAGAAAAATGATCTACATTTAGGACAGTTTTAGGTTTCAAAAAATTTGCTTCCCCTGAAATCCTAAATTCTTTTATCTTTTTTTTACAATCTATTTCAAGAGTCTTAAAAAATCCTCTTAAAGGTTTAGAAACTTTACTACTCTTTTGAACATTTTCTGTAGCTAAAATAACAGAATCGTACCCATCCCGCTTAAGATTTTTACTTCCTACAACAACACAATCATCCACGTATAAATACGTAACACATTCTAATTTATTCGCATCCGAAAAACAAGCTCCCATACCAACTTTTCTAGCAATTAATCCAACTCTCATAAAATATATTCTTCTTTCTTAATCCAACAATCTTACTTCAATATCTACTCCAGCAGCAAGATCAATTTTTTTTAATTCCTCTACAGTCTCCGAAGTAGGATAATTTATTATAATTAGTCGATTTTGAGTTCTAATTTCAAACTGCTCTCTAGACTTTTTATTCACATGAGGAGAACGATTAACTGTAAATTTTTCTATTGACCTCGGCAAAGGAACAGGCCCCCTAAGATCTGCTCCAGTTCTTTTGACAGCTAAAACTATATCTCTCGCAGCTCTATCAAGAACCTTATGATCAAAAGATACCAATTTTATCTTAATTTTTTGATTACTTACCATCTCAATTAAAAAAAAACTTCATAAAACAAATAATAATACCTTAACTCAACACTAAAAATGAAGACTAAACAAAAATTTATTTTAGTATTTTAGAAACTATTCCAGCACCTACAGTACGCCCCCCTTCTCTAATAGCAAATCTAAGTCCTTCTTCCATGGCAATAGGCACTATAAGTTTTACTCTGATTTTAGTATTTTCTCCAGGAAGAGCCATTTTTGCATCTCCTAAAAGAAAGACCTCTCCTGTAACATCTGTAGTCCTAAAATAGAACTGAGGTCTATAATTTGAAAGGAAGGCTGTATGTCTACCCCCTTCTTCCTTACTTAGAACATAAATTTCAGCCTCAAATTCGATATGAGGTTTTATACTCCCAGGCTTACAAATAACCTGTCCTCTAATGACATCTTCTCTTTTTACACCTCTTAATAACAGACCGGCATTATCCCCAGCTCTTCCCTCATCAAGAAGCTTCCTAAACATTTCTATGCCAGTACAAGTACTTTTCAAAGTATCTTTAATACCAACAATTTCTATTTCTTCACCCAATTTTATCTTTCCTCTTTCTATCCTACCAGTAACCACAGTTCCTCTTCCAGATATAGAGAAAACGTCTTCAACAGGCATAGCAAATGGCTTATCCTCCTCTCTTTTTGGTTGAGGAATATAGCTATCTATTGCCTCCATTAACTCTTCAATACATTTTGTTTCATCACTTTCAAGCACCTGCAGAGCAGATCCTTTGATGATTGGCACATCATCTCCAGGAAATTCATATTTTGAAAGTAATTCTCTAATTTCCATTTCCACTATCTCTATAAGCTCAGGATCGTCTACTTGATCAACTTTATTTAAAAAAACTACTATAGCCGGAACCCCAACTTGTCTAGCAAGCAATATATGCTCTCTTGTCTGAGGCATAGGACCATCAGATGCAGATACAACTAATATAGCTCCATCCATTTGTGCGGCTCCTGTGATCATATTTTTTACATAATCCGCATGCCCAGGGCAATCAACATGAGCATAATGTCTTTTTTCAGTTTCATATTGAACATGAGCTGTTGATATTGTAATTCCCCTTGAGCGCTCTTCTGGAGCACTGTCTATTTCATCATATTTAGTAACAGTAGCCCTACCATCCTGAGATAATACTTTAGTAATAGCGGCAGTTAAAGAAGTTTTGCCATGATCCACATGCCCTATTGTTCCAACATTACAATGAGGCTTATTCCTTTCAAATTTTTGCTTAGTCATAATTTTTAATAATGCTTTTATTTTTTTCCATTAAGTTTTAGATATACCAAATTTTAGATATACCAAATATCATCAATCATTACAAAAGGGACCAATTTTAATAGGTTAGACACTAATTCATAGTAAAAATGAAATCAAATCTAACATAAACAAATATAAAACAACACTCATCCTAAAAAACTTAAAATTTTTTACTTAAAAAATCTTTTATACCTTCCTGAGCCCTTAATAACACTAATAAGTGATCTTAAACATAGCACACAAAAAAGTCAATTAAAATTAAACCTCCAAACCCAAATTAAGTTCTTTTTAAAATTTACTGAATAATATTTTCACTCAGGACCTGAGGATACCTTACTCTTTACCCTTTTTCAAGTTGTTTTAACAAAAAAAATATATTTTTATCTCTTTCATCTATAGATAGATTTCCAGTTGTTATAGCTAACAAATTAGTATCATTTTTTTTAGCAGTCACCATAAGATTTCTTCCTGCGCGCTCTGTATACCCACTTTTTAAACCATCTATGCCATCATATAAGAAGAATGACTTACTAAGTCTAGAAAAAATAATTTCATCTCTAAACTCAAAACAATATAAAAAAAAATACTCTTTATAATAATGTAAAAAATTCTTTTTCAATGCAATAACTAATTTTGCAATGTCTATGGGAGTAGTTCTTTGCTTTGGGTGGTGTAGACCTGTAGAATTCATAAAAAAACTATTTTTCATTTTGAGAGATTTTGCACATAGATTCATAATATGGACAAAATTTTCTTCTGAACCTGCAATATTTTCGCTAATGACAACAGCAACATCATTAGCAGATTTTATAATCATTGCTTTAATTGCATTCTCTACAGAGATTGTTTCACCATATCTTAGATTTAACTTAGATGGTTTAGTATTTTGAGCATTTTTAGAAACATATAATTTTGTATCTAAGGAAAAATTTTTCTTATCCATTTCAGAAAAAAGTACGTATAAAGTCATAAGCTTAGTGAGAGAAGCAGGATAAATTTTTTTATATGGGTTTGTAGCATATAAAATCTTGTAATTATCAAGATCTATAAGTAAGTTGCTCTTTGGGGGAGAGTAATTACTCTTAGAAGAATAGGTAGGATTATTTTCAAAAAATCTGTAAACTCCCTCTTTATCATTTTTTAGATGAGTTTGTTTTTGTTTAGCATATAACTCTGCAGATCTACACAAAACTAAAAATATCAAAATCCCCCGAATCATTAGGATTATATACTTATGTTACCGCTAATCATTAAATTTAAGCAATTAATAAATACTTAAGTATTATTTGTTTATTATAATCCTAAATATAAACAAGAGCTCTTTCAAGAATTCTTACAAAAGCACTATTTCATTATTTTATTCAATGGTACTAAAGAGACAAAAGAAATACTCTACAAACAAAATTGCATATCTATTAAAATTCATCTAATATTTGTACTATTTCAGAATTTTGATAAAATCCTTATTCAACAAAAGTAAACTGTATTAATTCAAGATTTATAATGAGTAGTTATTCATCAGATAATTTTTTTTCATTTCAAGAAATAATTTTCATATTAGAGCAATACTGGCATAAACAAGGCTGTAGCATAATTCCTGCGTATGACCTTGAAATGGGAGCGGGAACATTTCATCCAGCAACAGTACTTTATGCACTCAGTGAAAAAAAATGGAATATAGCATATATACAACCCTCAAGAAGGCCTTCAGATAGTAGATATGGACAACATCCAAATAGAGCTGAGAGATATTATCAATTTCAAGTAATTCTAAAGCCTTCCCCAGATAATATGCAAGAGCTCTATCTCAAAAGCCTAAAAGAGCTCAAAATAGATATATCAAAAAATGACCTATTATTTTCGGAAGATGATTGGGAATCTCCTACTCTTGGTGCTAGCGGGCTTGGCTGGGAAATTTTACTCAATGGGGCTGAGATATCTCAATTCACCTACATGCAACAAATAGGAGCAATTTCAATAAAACCAGTAATAGGAGAAATTACATATGGACTTGAAAGAATAGCAATGTATTTACAAAAAAAAAAATCTATTTCAGATATAATCTGGAATAAAAATGATAAAAACGCTATAACATATGGTCAAATACATAAAATGTACGAAGAGCAGTTCTCTGAGTTTAACATAGAACTAGCAGATACTACTATGCTCGAAGATTTTTTTAAGCAAACAGAAAAGACTATACTGCTTTTAATAGAAAAAAATTTACCCCTACCAGCATATGAGCAATGCACAAAAGCAAGTCATACATTCAATTTGTTGGAATCCAGGAACGTTCTAGGGGTGACTCAGCGTGCTGTATACATAAAAAAAATTCGAGATTTAGTAAAATTATCTTGTAACAAATGGCTGGAATTAAATAATGCTTAGAATAAAATGGAACTCTTAAAAAAATGAAAGAATTATTACTAGAATTGTTTAGTGAAGAAGTCCCTTCTTATGCTCAAAAGCAAGCAGCTCAAAAATATGAAGAAATTTTTACAACAAAATTTGCAAAACATAATTTTGCGTATAAAAAATTATACATTTATTATTCAACAAGAAGATTAACAATACATGTTGTAAATTTAGTAAAAATTGTTACTCAAAAAAAAAATCATTTGCAAGAAAAAAATTCAACACTAACTAAGCAAGGTACAAATTACTCAATTAACAAGGAAGAAAATCCTGTAATAAGGACAGAAGAACTTAAATCCATAATAAAAGAGTCAATATCATCATATATCTGGCCTAAATCCATGAAATGGAATAATTACAACTTAAAATGGATTAGGCCATTAAAAAACATATTATGTATATTTGATGGCAAGATTTTAAAATTCAATTATGAGCATTTAGAGTCTAATAATATAACTTGGGGTCATAGAACTCTTAGTAGTTCTACTCTTTATATAGAGAGCTTTGATGATTATAAAGTAGCCCTTGAGAATAATTACGTAATACTAGATCAAGCTGAAAAAAAACGTATTGTTGAAAAGGATTTATTAGATGCTGCTAAAAAATTAAATTTAGAAGTAGAAATAGATGATAAATTGCTAGATGAAGTACTTGGGAGGGTTGAATTTCCTGTAGTTTTAACTGGAAAAATAGAGAAAACATTTTTATCTTTACCTAAAGAATTAATTATATCTTGTATGAGAAAGCATCAAAAATATTTTTCTTTAAGGACTAAGGATAGAAGATTTGCTTCATATTTTTTATTCATAATCAACATAAAATCAGATAATTATCAAGAGATAATAGAGCAAAATGAGAATATCTTATCTGCTAGATTAAATGACGCTATGTTTTTTTATAAAAAGGACCTGGGAAAGAGTTTAGAATCTTTGTTAAGGGACTTAAACAGAATAATATTTCATGAAAAATTAGGTAATTTAGAACAAAAAACAAACAGAATAGTGTCTATAGTTAAGATGCTTACTGATATTTTATTACCAAGTAATACACAAATAGCAGAAATTGCAAAATTTTGTAAAATAGATCTAATTTCTGAGACTGTGAATGAATTTCCTAATTTACAGGGAGTAATGGGATATTACTTTTTACTCCATCATAAGATTCACGAAAATTTTGCTCAAATATTAAAATATCACTATAAACCTGAAGGACCAAAAGATAAAATTCCTCCAAAGGAGGCTTCTCTTATCTCTATTGCTGACAAAATGGACACTATTTGTGGTTTACTTATAGGGGGAGAAAAACTTACAAGTTCAAAAGATCCATATGGAATAAGAAGATCTACTTTAGGGATTATAAGAACAATATTACATCACAATTTTCAACTAAATTTAGAAAAATTAATTGAAATTTCTATCTTAGAGTATAGCAAATCAACTAAATTTTCTTTTGAGGAAGTAAAGGGAAGTATTTTATTTTTTTTTACGGAAAGAGTAAGAGCTTTTTTTAGGAATAAATATGGATCTAAATTAGTAAAATTTTTGTTTTTAGAAGATTTTAGAGATCTTAATATTTGTAACATAGCTTATAAACTAAGTTTTTTAGAATCTTTTTTAGATACAGAAACAGGAAAAAAAACAACATCACTATATAAAAGAATCTCCAATCTTGCATTACTAGAAAAAGGAATAAGTAGCGAACTACAGTTAAGTAAAAAATTTCTCAACGGAGATTACTGTGAAACATTTAGTAGGAATCTTGAATCTTGTATAGATGAATCTCTTTTAGAATCAAATTATGAGATAATTTTGCATAAAAATTTAAAAGCAATAAGTTCTAAAATAGTTTACAAAAATTATAGATCAAATCTTATATTATTAAGATCAATTTCAAGAGATATTTCAAATTTTTTAGACCATGTAACGATACAAACTCCAAACAAGAGCCTTTTTCAAAATAGAGAAAAAATATTACTACTAATAATGAATACATTTTATTCTATTTTCAATTTTAAGAAACTGATTTAAGTAAGAATTTAAGATTAAAATCATATAGTTCTAATAAAATATTAATGAAATATCCTTCATATAATTTGATCTTTGGAGGTAATTTAATATAATTAGGAAAGAGTCTTACTAAACAAATTGGTGGTATTAATAAATATTTTATGACTAACAAAAAAAGAATTTTATCCCCTCATCTATCCATATATAAGTTACCAATAAACGCGATAGGGTCTATTTTACACAGAATTACAGGAATGATTTTATTTGCAACATTTTCGCTATTTATTTGGATTTTTATTTTTTTAGCAAGTAAAAATTTTCATCCAAAGTACTTATGGCTAGTTAACAACAACGTAGTGCATCTAGTATTAATAGTAAGTATATATGCTCTATATTACCATTTATTCACTGGAATCAGACATTTTATATGGGATGTTGGATATGGGTTTGATAAAAGCACTCTTAGTACGTATAGTTTTTTTATAATTATTTGTTCTTTGTTATGCTCTACATTTAGTACAATTTATATATATTTTCATTAATCAAACGCATATAATGTCTAAGGATTTTAAGTTAGAAGGAAGTAAGGCTTTTTATCATTGGTGGCACCAGAGACTCAGCTCTATTGTAATAATAATATTATTATTAGCTTTTGTAATAAGAATACTACTGAGGATAGACATAAATAATTTTGAAAATAATATAAAACTATTAAGTTATCCTATAAACCAAGCTATAGTTTCTTCTCTTATAGCAGTAGTTTTTTATCACGGGACTATAGGAATATATTCAGTTTTAGATGATTATATTCAAAATAAAATCCTAAAAAAAACATTAATATATATAATTAACATATATTCTGTTGTTACGGTAGTATCGTCTGTAACATTGCTTATAAATAAAAACTACACTAACTACACTCTATAGAATATAATTTTATGACTAAGAAATATAATATTCTCTACCACGAGCATGATGTTATAGTGGTTGGAGCTGGAGGAGCTGGTTTAAGATCTACTCTTGGCATGTCTAGTTTAGGGTTAAAGACAGCCTGTATAACAAAATTATTTCCTACTAGGAGCCATACTGTAGCTGCTCAAGGAGGAATTAGTGCTGCACTTGGAAATATGTCTAAGGACGACTGGAGGTGGCATATGTACGACACTGTTAAAGGATCTGATTGGCTTGGGGATCAGGATGCTATAGAATACATGTGTAAAAATGCTGTTACTAGCATCTTAGAGCTAGAAAGTTATGGTCTTCCCTTCTCCCGCACTAAAGATGGAAAAATATACCAAAGGGCTTTCGGAGGCATGACGACAGAATATGGAAAAGGTAAATATGCTCTTAGGACTTGTGCTGCGGCTGACAGAACTGGACACGCGATGCTACATAGTTTATATCAACAATGTCTCAAATATAGATCTGAATTTTTTATAGAATATTTTGTTATAGATTTAATTATGAACAATGGTATATGTTTAGGAGTTGTGGCTTGGAATTTAGAGAAAGGATCGTTACATGTATTTAGTGCAAAATTAGTAATAATTGCAACTGGAGGGTATGGTAGAGCTTATTTTTCTTGCACATCAGCTCATAGCTGCACAGGAGATGGAGGGGGCATGTGTACAAGAGCATCGATACCATTACAAGATATGGAGTTTGTACAATTTCACCCTACTGGGATATACGGATCTGGATGCTTGATTACAGAGGGAGCAAGAGGCGAAGGAGGATATTTAGTTAATGCTATGGGAGAAAGGTTTATGGAGAGATATGCGCCTTCAGCTAAGGATTTAGCGTCTAGGGATGTTGTATCTCGCTCTATGACAATAGAGATTATGGAAGGAAGAGGAGTAGGTTCAAACAAAGATCACGTATTATTACATTTAGACCACTTACCTGAAGAAGTTTTAAAAAAAAGACTTCCAGGCATTTCCGAAACAGCAAAAATATTTGCAGGAATAGATATAGCGAAAGAGCCAATACCAGTATTACCTACAGTGCATTACAACATGGGTGGCATACCAACAAACTACAAAACGGAAGTAATAACTCTAGATGAGGAAGGGAATCAAAGAATAGTTCCAGGCTTAATGGCGATAGGAGAAGCTGCTTGCATATCTGTACACGGAGCAAACAGGCTTGGTTCAAATTCACTTCTAGACCTTGTAGTCTTTGGGAGAGCATCAGCATTAAGAGCAAAAGAAATAATTACTCAAGATACTACAAAAAAGCACCAAGAAATTCCTAAATCACACATCGATAAAATCATAGATAGATTTGATAAAATCAGGTATAACAAGGGAGAAATAAAAACATCATTTCTAAGAAATGAGATGCAAAAAACAATGCAGAAATATGCAGCAGTATTCCGTACTGAAAAAACGCTAAAAGAAGGCAAAGCATTAATAACAAACATAAAAAAATTATATACCCAAGTACAAGTCACAGATAAGTCCATGATATGGAATAGTGATTTAGTAGAAACGCTTGAACTAGATAATTTACTTAATCAAGCAATAATTACTATGTTCGCAGCAGAAAATAGAAAAGAAAGTAGAGGAGCCCATGCAAGAGATGATTTCAAAGAAAGAGACGATAAAAAATGGTTAAAACATAGCCTAGCCTTTTTCTCACCAAGTGGAAAAGTATCAATAAAATACAGAGATGTCTCACTTAAAACTCTAACAGACGATGTAGAGACAATTCCTCTCTCAAAGAGGATTTATTAACAATTTGGTAAACTAGACATGTTACAACTAACACTACCTAAAGATTCAAGAGTTATTGAAGGAAAAATATATAAAGACAAGATTGATTCTCTTTCAAAAGTCAAAATTTTCAAAATATATAGATATGATCCTGATAAGGACGAGAACCCGAAAATAGATGAATATCATATAGACATGAACAAATGTGGACCTATGGTACTTGATGCTTTAATCAAAATTAAGAACGATATAGATTCTACTCTAACCTTCAGAAGGTCTTGCAGAGAGGGAATTTGTGGCAGTTGTTCTATGAACATCGACGGAGTCAACACTCTTGCATGTATAAAGCCCATAACTGAGATAGCGGGGATTATCAAAATTTTTCCCCTTCCACACATGCATGTGATAAAGGATTTAGTACCAGATATGTCAAATTTTTACAAACAATATGCTTCCATAGAGCCTTGGCTTCATCAGGATAAGGAAACCAAAGATAGCACCTCTGAGAATATTCAATCCGAGCAGGATAGAGAAAAATTAGACGGTCTTTATGAGTGTATATTATGTGCTTGTTGTTCTACTGCATGCCCTAGTTATTGGTGGAATGAAGAAAAGTACTTAGGCCCTGCTACTTTACTCCAAGCATATAGGTGGATTAGCGATTCAAGAGATGAGAAAAAGGAAAAAAGAATAGAACAACTAGAAGATAATTTTAAATTATATAGATGCCATACAATCATGAATTGTACAAAAGTCTGTCCTAAGAATTTAAATCCTGCAAAGGCGATTGCGAGCATAAAAAAGGAGATTTTTGTTAAATATAAGTTAAGTAAGTGAAGACTATTTAACTTAATCTTTTGGAGAAAGAGGTTAGACAAATTCTAAAACATTCTTTAAATAAAAACCTATTTTTGTTTAGCTAAAGTTTTTCACATGATAAACTTTTTTGATTTTTACACAATAATTTAGATCCACACCGTCAATTTGGTTATTTTATTAATAAATTTTCATGAACAACCTGATATAGGTTAATATGTTTGGTGTAGGTATAATTTTTTACAACTTTTAGAAGTTATAAATATTCTATTAATCTTTTTTCTACAGATAATTTTTACTGAACTAAGAAACAATCTCTCACTAATTTCATTTAATGAATGATTATTAAATTGAGTTCCAAATAGATTTATTTAATATCACTTCTTATAATTTTGACTTACTCTGAAGGATAAACTGAGTACTACTCTCTTATCAAAACATCACTTAATCTTAGATTTTTTATTATCCAGCATTTTTGAAATTATATTTTTTATCTTTTTATTTTCTTCCTGCACCTTAAGCAAGGTTCCTTTCAAATCCAAGAATTCTTCCTTTGAAACAAAGTGATCTTTTAGGACATGATTTTCTAAAAACTCACTACAATTATCTTTTACTCTCATAGCAGAATTTTTAACTAAAATATTTGCACCTCTAAAGATTTTAAACAACACCTTTTCCATAACAAAAAATTAACAAAATAGTAAGACTAACATGCATTATAACTCCTATAAAGATTTTATGCAAATCAAATATCTTTGCCAATTTTTATATTATAAGTTTTTCGACATTATCAAAAATAGCTGCAACGACTAGAAACTTTCTCTACAACAATTTTTTCTATAACCATAATAAAAATATAAAAAATTGGTTTGATGAATTTAACGAAGAATAAAAAAAGCGGACACCTCTTCAGAAAGCAATACTTGTTATGAGGATCTTGATATTATTCCTTATAATTTGTATGAGTAAGAGTGTAAGTGCTGATAGCACTTTCGCTTGTAACCTAATAGGTACTTATGATTTTCAAGAAGACATTCTACTTAACATATCACACGATACACTATCTGAACCAGCATTGTTAAACGAATCATTATAAGATATACACCTCACAGTATATCATCCTCATAGTATATCATCAATTAGGCTCAAAGAGTTAAGTATAAATCTTTACTGATTAAGATTAGATTATAAGATTACAGTTCGTCTTGGACAGATTTTTAGTACAACTTTAATACTC
>CAYPDK010000006.1:0-9234 GCA_964409505.1 uncultured Rickettsiaceae bacterium | reverse complement strand
AAAAAAATATAGACATATATTAAAATATATTCCATAATATACCATAGATTCCCATAAATTGCATTTTATAAAATGAGATTTTTTTTATCAAGATATTTAAATAAAATTGATCAAAAGGGTAGGGTATCTGTACCTGCGTCTTATAGAAATATCTTGTTTAAGACTGAGAATAAATTTGATCTTATAATATATCCGTCAACAAAATATGATTGTATTGAATGTTGTAGCTTAGATTATCTGGATAATTTGGTGCATATGGCTAATAAAATGAATGATTCTTTTGAAGAAAAAATAGCCTTTGAAACAGTAATTTTTGGATCTGCTCTACATTTGATGATAGATAAAGACGGACGAGTGATTATTCCTAACAAATTTCTTGTACGATTCAATTTAAAAAATAATGTAGAATTTATAGGAAAAGGAGAAATATTTGAGATTTGGAATCCAAATTTGTTACAAAAACATGTAGCAGATGCGGAAGAAAAAGTTAAAAAGAAAATGTTAAGATTTTAATAGGTAAATATTATGCATAAGCCTGTTTTACTTGATGATATGTTGAATATTGTGAATCCTAAGGATAGAAAATTTTATCTTGATTGTACTTTTGGTGCGGGTAGTTATAGTAAAGCTATATTAGAATCTGCGAATTGTTCTGTTGTAGGTCTTGATAGAGACAGTTCCGTTACTACTTACGCAAAAGAAGTACAAGATCAATTTCCTGATAACTTTAGCTTTATTAATACAAATTTTGCTAAGGCTATAGAAATATTGTCTCCTAAAAAATTTGATGGAATCGTTTTAGATCTCGGAGTCTCCTCTATGCAATTAGATTCTGCCTCTAGAGGTTTTTCCTTTCAAAAAGAATCAAAACTTGATATGAGGATGGAAAGTAAACCAATTCAAAGCAAACTCGAATCAGCGTTTGAAGTAGTAAATTACATGCAGGAAAAAGATCTTGCAGATATAATTTATCATTACGGAGAAGAGGTACAATCAAAAGCAATAGCTAAAGCAATAGTAATGAATAGGAAGAAGAAGATTATTAATACTACAATAGAATTAGCTACTATTATTAGAAAATCTATGCATTATACAAGATCTAAAATTGATCCAGTAACAAAAACTTTTCAGGCTATTAGAATTTATATTAATCAAGAATTAAAATCTATAGAAGATTTTTTGAAAAGCTTAAAAGAGTTAATGAATCCTCATGCTAGGGTTGTTTTTGTATCATTTCATTCCCTTGAAGATAGATTAATCAAACATTTTTTCAAAAAATATGAAATTTTACCAAAAAAACATTTATTGCAAGACAAAGATCACCAAGACAATACTAAATGGTTAAAAATTTTAACAAAAAAACCTATTATGCCTTCATATAAAGAAGTACAAAATAATAAAAGGTCTAGATCTGCAAGATTAAGAGCTGCAGAGAGAATAACTTTGTTAAATTAATATATATTGATATGTGGATTTTTGAAATATTTGAAATACAAAAAGTTAAAATTGTAATTTTACTATCTGTAGTACTTGTTATTTCTTCTATGTTTTATGTTAAAAATAAGGTTTCTTTGATACAAAAAGAAATTAAAATGATCAATAATGCAATAGAGCATGAAGAGACTAATATTAAAATACTTGAAGCAGAGTTTAATTACCTATTAAAACCTGTACGATTACAAAATCTTTCTGCAAAATATTTGAATCTATACGCTCCTAAGCTTTATCAAATTACTTCTAACCCTAAGAGATCTGATATAAAAATCTGCTCTGAAGAGTTCGATAAAAATATCGTACAAATAAAAAAACACATAAAAAATCTTAGTTAATAATTTTGTGCTGGACTCTTTTTGGAATACAAAAAATAAATTATCAATAGTATTTTCATTATTTTTTTTGGTATTTTGTTTTATCTTTTTTAGGATATTTTATCTTTCACATAATTTTGGACAGAAAAAGTCTTCAAATTATAACTTTTCATCTAAGGAAAGTAAATTTTCAAGACTCAATATTTTAGATAGAAATGGAATGGTGCTTGCTACCAATATTCCTGTATCATCAGTATTTATGAATCCTAAAAAGATTATTGATATTAACTTTACAGTAGAGAGATTATTATCTGTCTTTTCAGACCTTAAGAAACAAAAGTTATTAAATTCTTTTTATGAAAATCAAAATAAAACTTTTGTTTGGGTCAAAAGAGATATTTCTCTACAAGAAAAAGAGAAATTAATAAACGAGTTTTTTTTGCCTGGGATAGAAATAGAAAATTATGAAAAAAGAGTTTATCCTTACGAAAAATTGTTGTCTCATGTAATAGGATATGTTAACCGAGATATGGAAGGTCTTGCAGGAATAGAGAGATATTTTAATGATTTTCTTAACTGCTCCAAATGTGAGCTTACTAAAAAAAATCTACCTACAGTTTTAGAGTTGACAATTGACATTAGAATACAAAATATTCTCTATCAAGAATTAGAAGCTGCTATTGAACTTTTTCAGGCTAATGCTGCATTTGGTATTGTAGTTAATCCTAATAATGGAGACATTCTTGCAATGGTAAGCAAACCAGATTTTGATCCAAATAATTTAAATATTCAAACTAAGGATAATTTTTTTAATACTATAACTCAGGCAAATTATGAAATAGGATCTTGTATGAAGGCTATCACTTTGTCTATAGGCTTTGATACTAATACTATCTCCTTGGATGATGTGTATATGATAGAAGATATGAAAATAGGGAATTATCTTATTAAGGATACTCATAAAATGAATAGACTAAGTGGGATTGACGAGATTTTTTTACATTCTAGTAATGTTGGAGCAAGTAAAATTATCCTTGAGATAGGCAAGGATAAGGTATATTCTTATCTGCAGGAATTAGGATTATTTGATAGAATTGAAGAATTAGAGATATCTGAAAAGGCTTATCCTTTATTTTTACCTTATGATGCTTGCAAAGACTTAAATCTTATGACTATGTCTTATGGATACGGGATTGCTCAAAGTCCTGCACATTTTGTAAAAGCATTTATACCTATAATAAATGGAGGATTTCTCTATCCTATCACCTTGATAAAAAAACAAAAGTCAGCTCTTCCTAAAAAAATTTTTTCAGAAATGACTTCTAATAAAATGAAAAAGTTGTTACGTCTAGCAGTAGAACAAGGTACGGGTAGAAATGCTATTATTGGTGGGTATAATATAGGAGGAAAAACAGGAACTGCCTACAAGAATACTTTAGGCAAGTACCATAAAAGTGAAAGAATTTCTTCTTTTATAGGAGTATTACCTATTGAAAAACCTAAATATGTTCTTATGGTAGGATTTGACACTCCTCAAAAAAATGCTTTTTCTAATAAATTTTTAGGAGGTGCCTCTACTGCAGCTCCTATTGCACAAAAAATTTTTAAAAAAATAATTGCTTTAGATGCAATAGAGTCTATTCTTGAGTAACAATAAAAATCTATTTGCTTGTAATCAGTAGCATGAATCAATTTAGTAAAAAAATTGCCATTATTGGTAAAGTAGATACTGGAAAATCTACTTTTTTTCAAAGAGTTAGTCTTAAAAAAAAAGCTATTATAAAAGAAAATATTTCTACAACTGTAGATAGAAAATATTCCGAATCCTCAATTTTTGATCTTAAATTTACAGCAATTGATACGCCAGGGATTGGAACTTATAAAGAGAATCCATTGTTCAATCAATTAGCTTATCAAACAAAACAAGCTATTCTAGAATCATCCCTAGTGTTGTTTTTCATAGATTATAGGCCAGTTTCAGATATAGAGATAAGCCTATTAAAATACATTTTAGAATGTAACAAGGAATATATTGTTGTTTTTAACAAGGCAGAGAATTTTAAATATTTTGATCAAAGTCATTATCATTTAAGAAAAGCTGAAATTATTAAAATTTCTGCTAAGCATAGACTTGGGTTCGAGGAATTATATTATGCTATTTTGTCTTCAGACAATTTTAGAACAAAAAGTTATATATTATCTTCTTTAGAAAAAGAGCAATCTGTTAAGCAAAATATTATTAATATAGCAATTTGTGGTAGGACTAATGTAGGTAAATCTAGCTTTATTAACTCATTAATAGGGCAAGATAGATTAGTTACAGGAGGTGTGGCTGGTACTACTAGAGATTCTATAGATATTCAATGGGAATACAATGGTTATAAATTAAATATTTTTGATACTGCAGGTATTAATAGAAAATCTTCTTTTTTTTACCAAAATGATTCTTTAACAGGGTTGTCTGTTTTGGATAGTAAAAAAACTATAAATTTTGCTAATGTATGCTTATTAATTCTTGATGCTTCTTTGGGTATAGAGAAACAAGACTTAAAAATTGTAGATTATATCTTAAAGGAGAATAGGGCTCTTGTTATAGGCGTAAATAAGATTGACTTAATAGACAATGTAAAAACATTTTCTAAGGAATTTTCTAAGATTATCTATGAGAAATTTTTTTATTTGGGACCAGTATTTATATCTTATTTTTCTAGTCAGGATAAAACTAATTTAGAGCAAGTAATAGAGCATTGCATTAAGTCATATAATAATTGGAACATAAAAATATCTACAAGTAAACTCAATAAGTGGATTTTAAGTGCTACTCAGGAACATAAATTACCTGTAAATAAGGTTTTGAAGAGAAGAGTCAAAATAAAATATGTTACGCAAGATAATGTAAGACCTCCTAGCTTTAAATTATTTTCTAATTTTCCGAATCTTATTACAAAAGCCTATAAACAATATTTGATTAACAATTTAAAAAAAAAATTTCAGCTTTTTTCTACTCCAATAAAGTTAAAATTTGTTAAAGATTATAATCCTTATCAAGCAGATGATAAAATTTAACTCTTTTTACAAAAAAGAACTAGATTTTTATTTAAAATTAGGGTAAATTAACTAATTTGAAACCATTGTGCTATACAATATCATTGGTAGGTTTTACTTAACACATTTTTAAGCTGGTTAAAACATTGTTTCTATGAGTAATTTTCTTGATTTTATTTCTCTACAATTTATAAATTCTTTTACTGTTTTTGTTCTTGCTTGTTTTGTTGGTTACTATGTTGTGACAAAAGTGAGTCCTGCCTTACATACTCCTCTTGTATCTATTACTAATGCTATATCTGGAATTATTCTTGTTGGGGCTATTGTCGTTACTTGTTGGAAATTTGGATCTGTACAAGCAGATATTTTAGGTTTTGTGTCTATATTTTTATCTGCCGTAAATATATTTGGTGGTATAGCTGTAACTTATAGGATGATTAAAATGTTTCAGCAAAAAAAATAAGCTAAAACTCTTAGATTCTCAATTATAAAAATTCTATAAGTTTTGTACCTATTGTTACCTCTTCTGATTCTGATACTAAGATTTTTGATATAGTTGATTCCTTTTCTGCTAGTAACATGTTCTCCATTTTCATAGCAGATATTGTAACTAAAATTTGTCCCTCTTTTACTTGATCTCCTTCTTTTACGTGAATTGAAACAATTTTCCCTGTAATAGGAGATGTAAGTTCTAATTGTAAGCTTATAATTTCTTTAGGAGGCATTAAAGATTCAAGTTCTGAAATCCTAGGAGATCTTACATATGTTTTCACGCTGATGCCTGAGTTAGTTAAAATATAGCCTGTTAAAATATATTTTATTTTAGTATAAGTCTTTTTTCCGTTAATTATAGTAGTAATAAGAGACGAATTTAAATTCCAGTTACTACTCATGTATATTCTGTTTATAGTTTTTACATTAACGCTGCGTATATTGTACCCGTTTTCTCCTACTTGTTTTACGATTATTGGGTATTGTGTGTCCTCTATCGTAACAATCCACCTTGTCCCTATCTTGGTTACTTGCTCATCTATTTGGTCTGTTATCGAGGCAGATCTTTTCTGTTCTAGTATATGTACTAAAACCGAAACTGCAAGAAAAATTTCTATTGTCTCTGGTGTTAACTTTGTTCTTGAAAATCCATCCGGAAATTCTTCTTCTATAAATCCTGTGTTTATATCTCCAGCTATAAATCTTGGGTTATTAATTATAGTTTCTAAAAAACTTATGTTATGTGATATTCCTTCTATTATGAATAAGCTTAGAGCTTTACTCATGTGCTCTATCGCACTTTTCCTGTCCTTTCCATGTGAGCATAATTTGGCTATCATCGAATCATAAAACATGCTTATGGTATCTCCCTCATCTATTGCTTGATCTATTCTTATATGTTGACTTCTAGGAGGCTCTTTATAACTAAATACTCTACCACTTGAGGGTAAAAAATTCCTTGATGGATCTTCTGCGTATATTCTTGATTCTATAGACCACCCGTTAAATTTTATGTCTTTTTGAGTAAAAGATAATTTTTTTCCAGCAGCAATTTTAATCATTTCTTCCACTATGTCTATTCCGGTTATCATCTCAGTTACTGGATGCTCTACTTGAAGCCTTGTATTCATTTCAACAAAGTAGTAATTTTTATTTTTATCTACCATAAATTCTACTGTTCCAGCAGAGTAATAGCCTACTTTTTTAGCTAAATTTACAACTTCTGCATAGATTTTTTCTCTTGTTGTTTGGTCTATAAAGCTACTTGGGGCTTCTTCTATAATTTTTTGATGGTATCTTTGTATAGAACATTCTCTTTCTCCAAGACAGACATAATTTTCATATTGGTCTGCGATTAATTGTATTTCTATATGTCTTGGAGAAGTAATGAATTTTTCTACAAACAATCTAGAGTCATTAAAGGTGTTTTCAGCTTCTCTTTTGGCTGAACTATATGCTCTGCTTACTTCTTCTTTATTATTAACTACTCTCATTCCTCTTCCTCCGCCTCCGGCAGCTGCTTTGATTATTACAGGAAAGCCTATTTCTTGAGCAATTTTAATAGCGCTACTGACATTAGTAATAATACCAGTGTAACCAGGTACAGTACTAACTCCAGATTCTATTGCTATTTTTTTTGCTTCAATTTTATCTCCCATTTGCTTTATAGTTCTCGCATTGGGACCTATTAAAGTTATACCCTCTCTTCTTAGAGCAGTTGCAAAATGTGCATTCTCAGATAAAAAGCCATATCCAGGATGAACTGCCTGAGCACCACTTTGTCTGATTGCATCAAATATGTTTTTTATAGAAAGGTAACTAGAGGTTGCGGGAGAGCTTCCTACATAATAAGCCTCATCTGCATATTGCACATGTTGAGAATTTGTATCTGCTTCTGAGTATATTGCTACTGATTTTATACCGAGTTTTTTTAGGGTACGCATTATTCTAAGAGCAATTTCTCCTCTGTTAGCAATCAAGATTTTTTCAAATAAAGGTCTAGGTTTGACTGAGTTTGAATTCATTTTATAGAGCCTAACTTTAATTAAAGAGGTAAGTTATCGTGTTTTTTCCAAATACTGTTATGTCTTTTATTTTGTAAGTATTTTAGGGATTTACATATTTTCCACCTTGTATTTTGAGGATGTATTATATCGTCTAAATACCCTCTTGATGCCGAGATAAAAGGTGAGCTGGTTTTTTGTTTATATTCATCAATTTTTTTTTGTATTAAGATTTTATCTGTGTTTTCTGATTTAAATATTATATTAGCAGCAGCTTCTGCTCCCATGACAGCAATTTCTGCATTAATCCAAGCATAATTAAAGTCTCCTTTAAGATGCTTTGATCCCATGACAATATAGGCTCCTCCGTATGCTTTGCGGGTAATTATAGTTATTTTGGGTACAGAGGCCTCTGCATATGCATATAGTAATTTTGCTCCATGCTTTATGATCCCGTTATATTCCTGATTTGAACCAGGGAGAAATCCAGGTACGTCAACAAGGCTTATAATAGATATATTGAAAGCGTCGCAGAACCTTATAAATCTTGCAGCCTTTCTAGATGCATTAATATCTATACATCCTGCAAGATGCATGGGTTGATTTGCTACTATGCCAATTGGTCGTCCTTCCATATAACCAAAGCCTATTATAATATTCTTTGCAAAGTCGCTCTGTAATTCAAAAAAATCATGTTCATCTACTATTTCAGTGATAATTTCTTTCATGTTGTAGGATTTACTTGAAGAGGAGGGGATAAGTTTGTTTAGTGAAAGATTTACTCTATCTGCAGGATCTTGTGTTTTTCTTAATGGCAAATTATGTTTATTTGAAAGTGGTAAGAAATTAAAAAACCTCCTTGTTTCAAGGAGTAACTCAATTTCATTTTTATACGACATATCAGCAACTCCGGAGAGTTTTGTGTGTACTTCTGCACCTCCCAAATTTTCTTTGGTAATTTTTTCTGAGGTCACTTCTTTTACTACATCAGGTCCAGTTACAAACATATAAGAGGAATTCTCAACCATAAAAACAAAATCAGTTAGTGCTGGAGAATATACAGCTCCTCCTGCGCATGGGCCCATTATAAGGCTTATTTGAGGTATTGCTCCAGACGCTTTAACATTCATAGAAAATATATCTCCATAACCAGCCAAAGAATCGACTCCTTCCTGAATTCTTGCTCCGCCTGAGTCATTAATTCCAATTATTGGGGCTCTTGCCTCTATTGCTAGATTTAGTATTTGTACTATTTTTTTAGCATGATATTCTCCTAAAGATCCTCCAAGCACTGTAAAATCTTGACTGTAGACGAAAACTATTCTTCCATTAATGGTTCCATGTCCAGCTACCACTCCATCGCCTGGAAATATCTCTTTTTGCATATTAAAATTGTTACATCTGTGCTCTATAAACATTCCAATTTCTTCAAAACTATCTGGATCTAATAAGGTCTCAAGTCTTTCTCTAGCAGTTAATTTAGATTTTTGATGTTGGATATGAATTTTTTTTACTCCTCCTCCTAGGCGAGCAAGTGTTTTTTTTTTTTCTAATAATTTTTGTTGTTCAAAAAATAGGCTCATATATTTTTATAAAATTTAATATTTTTCTTCTATTAATATATGATTTATCTGCTATGTGCAATGCATAAATTATTTATTCAAATTAAATTTAAGATAAGTAATGTTCTTGAATTTTTACGATTAGTTTATAAATTTTCAAAATTTGCAATAAAATAAATAATTTTAAAGACAATATTTTAGTTTGTAAAAAAGAGAAATAAAGGGAATGATACAAAATAGATTTTTATAATTAAAAAATTAACTATTTTAATTAATTATGTTATAATTAATTATGAAGCAAATTGTAAATATTATTAAAAAAAA
>CAYPDK010000005.1:0-8879 GCA_964409505.1 uncultured Rickettsiaceae bacterium | reverse complement strand
GAAGTTTTTTAGCGCAAAATGCATTAAAACACGTAAAATAGCATTTAAAGCTAAAAATTTCAACCTATGTATTTTGAGTTAGGAAATATCGCAACTTTTGTCCAATTTCCCGACCATTCTACTTTGAGTTGGAAATTATTGCAACTTTTTTGCCAATATCGCTATATATTGAAAAGTTAGCTAGAAGTTTTTTAGCGCAAATTGATGATCGGAAAGGGTTGTTTGGGGTAATAATTTATGATAATTAGCAAAAAATCACGCTTGAATATCGATTTGACTTGCTAATAATTCTGTACCAAAACCAAAATCACCATCAATCTCATCTCTTTGTTTTGCGGCCTGCTCTATAGTCTCATCTCTTTGTTTTGCGGCCTGCTCTATAGTCTCATCTCTTTGTTTTGCGGCCTGCTCTATAATCTTCCATACTCTACTCCACTCTGTGACGTAAATTTCAAATGCTTTATCCCGCTGCGCTTGGTCAGTTTCAAATGCTTTATCCCGCTGCGCTTTGTCAGTTTCAAATGCTCTAGCCTGCTCCACTTTTTGAGTTTCAAATGCTTTATCTATTGTCTTATCCTCAAGGAAGTAAATTATCTTCCTGTAAGACAAATCTAATACTTCATGTCTAAAGGCTTCCAAGTTATCTCGATTCAGAATATTTATAAGTTTGTTATTTAATTCAGAGTTGTTATTTAATTCTAATAGATTAATTAATGTATCTTTATTCTCTTTAGATTCAGATTCTCTATTACTTTCTTTAAAGGTATCTCCTAAAGTATTTTTTAATCCGTCTATGTCTAGATTAAGATCTTCTCCTGGATTTTGAACTAATAAAGCTTGAGCTATTTTTTCTGATATTATTTTTACAGTAGAAATAGCTATTATTTGACACAGAGGAGTATTGAATTGAGTTTCAACTTTTAAATCAAATACGTTTAAGTTTAATTCTTTTAGTTGTTCATTTGGATCTAATGATTCATAGCTTATTCCGTGTATTCCATGTGAATCATTTAAAATCAAGGATAAATTACTATTAAAATCTTTAACAAGTACAGATGCAAATAGATGGTTATTCGTAGTTATTGGTAGAGCATAAATTTCTCCTGGTTTTATAGATGAGTTTTCATTATCATCCCCTTCAACTAATTTCTTTATAGATGACACAAAATCTTTTTGTTCTGTTCGATGTTGTATTAGATATTCCGGCAAGATTTTTACCTTCACATTATTATCGTAATCTTGCTCTAGTTTCTTTATAAAATGCTTGAAAATGTTAATACGCCCAAAGTTTTGAAAAGTTAATAATTTCATATTGGTCTCTCTTTTTATTAATTAAGTTAAACTGATTATTATATTAATAAATAAATTAATTAATTTATATCTAATTATGTATTATATATATTATATTAATAAATAAATCAACCAATATTTTAGGAATTATTCATTAATTTCTAATCCAGAGATTTGGATAAGTTTGTTTTTTTGAATTCAAACATATTTTCTATATACTTAGATATCCATTACAATATTTGATAAAAACTAAAAGTAGATTTATAATTTCCATGGTGAAAGATATTGATATAAAAAGCAGAATCAGAAGCTTGGAGAGCGAGATTAAGAAGCATAATAAGCTCTATTATCAAGATAACGATCCTATTATTTCGGATGCAGAATACGATAAACTTTTTACCACTCTTAAGTCTCTAGAACAAAAATTTCCTCAATATAAAAATATTGATTCTCCAACAGAACGAGTTGGCGCAGCTGCTTCTAAAAAATTTCTACATCACAAACATATAATTCCTATGTTGTCACTCAATAATGTATTTAGTGAAAAGGATGCAAGAGATTTCATTTTTAAGACCCAAAGATTTCTATTACAGGGAAAGGAGTTTATAAATATTTGTTGTGAACTAAAAATTGATGGTCTTTCCTTTTCTGCAATTTATAAGAAGGGGCGTCTTGTCTCAGGAGCAACAAGAGGGGATGGCTATGTTGGAGAAGATATTACTAATAATTTAAAAATGGTTAAAGATTTTCCTCTGATTATAGGACTTGAAGAGGATTTTCTAGAAATAAGAGGTGAAATTTATATGAGTAAATATGATTTTAGACGTCTTAATTCTCAAAATTTAGACAAAGAAAAATTTTCTAGCCCCAGAAATGCAGCAGCAGGCTCTCTCAGACATATTGATGCACTAGTTACTAAAGAGAGAAATTTGAGATATTTTGCCTATGGAATAGGCCATTGCAGCTTCGAATTTAGCACTACACAGAAAGATCTCTTAGCTAGGCTCAAGGAATTAGGGTTTATAGTAAATCATATTTCTATGCTTGCTACTTCTTTTGAGGATATGTTTTTATTCTATTCTAACACACTCTCAAGAAGAGAGAGTTTGGAATATGATATTGATGGAGTAGTTTATAAAGTTAATGACCTTAATTTACAAAAAAGATTAGGTTCTACTTCTCGGAGTCCTAGATTTTCAGTTGCTCATAAATTCCCAGAAAAGCTACTGGAAACTCAATTACTTGGCATAGAGATTAATGTAGGTCGTACAGGAGCTGTAACTCCTCTTGCTATATTGGAGCCGGTAAGGGCTAAGGGAGCCTTGATTCGAAAAGCTACTCTACATAATTTTTATGAAATTATAAGAAAAGACATTCGTATTGGAGATTTTCTTGAAATAAAAAGAGCTGGAGATGTGATTCCTAAAATTTTAGGAGTAAATTTGAGTAAAAGAAATAAAGCTAATCCAAAATTTAATATCCCTAAATCTTGTCCCTCCTGTGGTTCTAGCTTAATTATTGAATCTGATTCTAAAATAATTAGATGTGTGAATTTTTTGAAATGTCCATCACAAATTATGGAATCATTGAAACATTTTGTAAGTAAAAAGGCTCTTAATATATCTGGTATGGGAAAAAAGCAAATAATGTTTTTTTTGAAACACAATATTGTTCACAATATATGTGATATTTTTTTGCTTAAAAAATATTTAACTGATAGGAATATATCTCTTAAAACATATAAATTTTGGGGAGAAAAATCTGTAAATAACTTATTGCAAAGCATTGAGTACGCTAAAAATGTTTCTCTAGAAAAATTTATATATGCACTAGGTATACCAAATATTGGAGAATATAATGCATTGTCGCTTGCGCAAGAATATAAAACAATCAATAATTTTGTGAGCTCTCTTAGAGATAAGAAAGATATTATTTCAATCGAAGGATTTGGAGAGAAAATTACAGAAGAACTAAGAAACTTTTTTTCCATCAAGGAAAATTTGGATTCTGTAGAAGAATTAATGAGCATTTTAAATATAGCAGATCATATTCCAAATACTTATTCTTCTATCTCTATTTTATCAGGAAAGAAACTTGTCTTTACAGGAGAATTAGCTTCTATGTCTAGGCAGGAGGCAAAAGCATTAATTAATAAAATAGGAGCAAAAGTTCAGAGTAATATTTCCTCTAAAACTGATTTTGTAGTGCTTGGTCAAAATCCTGGTAGTAAGTTAAAAATTGCACAGGAATTGGGTATAAAAATACTCACGGAAAAAAAATTCTTAGAATTTATAAAATAATTGTTATAGTATTATTTATGTTTAGAGTATTTTAGGGGGTGCTTTTATATAGGTACAAATCATTTGAAAATTTTGCATAATGTTTAAAGGTGTAATAACAGCTTTAATTACTCCGTTTAGAATGGGGCAGTTAGATATTTTGAGTTTAGAAAAATTAATCTTCTCACAAGTTAAAGCAAAAGTAGATGGAATTTTACTTGCCGGCACTACAGGAGAACATCTAAGTTTGACACAACATGAATATAAACTTTTGATAGAAAGAGCTATAGAGATTGCATCTGATGATATATCTATCATAGTTAACATCAAAGGTCACTCTACTTCAGAGGTAGTAGCTCAAGTACATGAGCTAAATAACTTAAAAATTTGGGGCATTATGTGTACTGTTCCCGCCTATTATAAACCATCACAACATGGTATATACAAACATTTTTGTGAAGTATCGAAATATAGTAAGCACCCAATCATGTTCTACCTACATCCTAAAAGAACAGGATCTGATTTGGAAGACAGTACTATAGTGAAGATAGCGGAATTGGATAATATCCTTTCTTTAAAGGATGCAAGTTTGGACAGCGAAAAACCCTTGAGGCTATTGGACAGGATAAGAAAAACAAAAAAAGAGTTTACTATACTCAGTGGAGATGATGTTAAGGCTTTGTCTTATTATGCAAATGGAGGAGATGGCATAGTTTCTGTTGCTAGTAATGTATTTCCTGGTTTAATGAAAGCGCTGGATGAATCTTGTAGTAGAGGAGATTATAAATCTGCTTTGCTACTCCAGAAAAAAATATTTCATTTTTGTAATGCTTTAACAGTAGAATCTAATCCTGTTGGAATAAAATTTGCAGCTTGTCTTCAAGATTTATGTTCTACTTATGATGTAAGACTACCTCTTGTGAGGATTCAAGAAGAGAATAAGAAAATTATTTCAGACAGAATAAAATATTCCACGAACGGAAAAATTTAGAGATCTACCTTATGTAAGATATCAATATCAGTTTAAGCTTTAATGTGTACAGAAACGGTCCTTGAGTAGTATTAAGCACCTAAGTGCATCTGTTTTTTTAAGGAAAGGATTTTTTAGTAGAAATTTATTTTTGATTTTAAATGATTCAAGAGAAAAAGATGTAATAGCTATTTCTACTATGGCAATAGTCTCAAAAAAATAGTTCAAGCTTTAATAGATCAAATTTTAAAGAAGATCTTAATCTAGACATGTAAGATTACAAAATATTTTAAAGAGAATAAAGGCGCACTAATTTATCTGTTAGAATTTCTTAGTGCTGTGATAGAAGTAAAACTTAAAGCTATTTTATATCAAGATCTTGTAGCCTTAAACAAGGCATGGGCAGGAGAAGAAAGAAAGTCTCATGGAAAGCTTTGAGTATTGCTGTATCAAGGAAGCCCTGACAGTAATATAGTAGGACAAGACACTCATGAGAGTGACTTTATGGGTAAAGATCTGCCTACAGATAACTTACAAGTAGATTTGTTCTGGATAACTGATGAGTTTATAAAAATAGAGACTGGTTAATCAGTAAAGAGTTTATAGGGGCCAATAATCAATAATGTAATGTTTAGCTATTTTTTTAAGAGCTAAACATTACAAGGCAGCTTATTTCACTATATAATAAGTATTACAACAATAATTGTGATAAACCTATTTTTTCTTCTATTTATTGTCCAACAAATCATCAAAATATAATCATAAATTATCTCTAATAGATCTGCGATGTATTAAGAGCATCTGTTTCATTACTACCAGCAACTTCAGCTTCTTGAGTGTGATCAGCAGCATAGGAAAGTGCTGGGATCTGCCCAGCATGAGTACATGCCTGGGAGCTTTCGTTGTGTAGTGCAAAAGAAGGAAATGCATCAGCACTGTTTCTTGCAAATATTTCTTGAAAAATTCTTACTATATGAGTAAAGCTATGCATATCTGGGTATGTATATATAATACCGATGTATGATTGTGTTGTATTTATAACTAAAGTATTACTATTATTTTCTTCAAAATTTATAAAACTTGTAATACTCATATCATTATTACTTCGAATAGGCGTCGAATTTCTTATTGCTTCGGAACCTGCCTTGTATAATAGTTCATGCTCACTATTTACAACCTTTGCTAGATCACAGATAAAACTCTGATTATTTTCTTGACTATCACCATTATCGGTAAAGTTAAATATTATTTTTATTTGTTCTTTAATGCTTCTACGATCAATTTCTGTAGTGCAAGCACTAGCACTAGTGCAAGCTTCTGTAGTGAAACTTATGACATATCTTGCAGTTACAGCTTCTGTAGTGACAGTTTCTGTAGTGAGTAATTCTATTGTGTTGTTATTAATATTTTGAGGAGAGTTTTGTTTTGATATGGTATTACCTTTATAAATCATATTGATTAATATTTGAGCTAATTCCTTTATGTTATCCTGAGTGGTGTGTTTTGTACAAAATTGTTTTAAAGAGTTCTGAGTTAGAGAGTTAACACTTGTTAAAAACTGATTATTATCAATCTTGGATTTTCTCAAGGAGTTAGATGATAAGGAATGATGCATTTTTTTTATCATTTCAGTCAATTCATTATTTAGAGAAGAATCAAATTCGTTTAGAGGATTTTCGTATTCATCAGGTAGCTTGTTGTAAAAATCAGGTAGATTTATCTTCAAATACTTTAGCCAATCCTTGTAAATACAGAGATTTAGACATTGAGTAAATGTTTTTGTTGGAGGGTAAGGAATAGCATATTTTAAGTTACTAGCTTGAGTAGAAGGGTCTTGAGCAGCACGTATCATATCTGATATGTGCTGTACTAAGATTTTGTTTATATATCCTGTGTATATGTTCCCTGATGTCTTTAAAAAATCTAGGTAGGATTTTATAGTAGAGGGATTTAAGTTATGTAGGTTTTTAGCACATCCCTCTATATAATTATATGCCTTTTCATATGAGGGTTGATCATGTTTGGGGGAATTATAGACATATTGAGTAGTAGCATTTGCGCTATGTATAATTTCATTACAGATGAGTTGTTTAGTCATTGAAATGCTTTTGTCGTCTACAGTGACTTCTGCAGTTTTAAAAAGATAGAGAAATATACTTTGATCAAAAGTATTGTTCTCAATAATATTTAAAACTTTTTTATCTATTTCATTAAAATATTTGGAGGATTGTGAAAGAAGATACATTTCAGTGGTTAAACATTTTATTTGATCCAATATAAATTTATCAGCTGTACTTTTGTCAATGAATGTCGAAATAAAATTCTCTGATTCTTCAGAAGTGACAGTACATGTTTCTATAAAGAGTAATAGATAAGCATAGGAAATTTTTAATTTGTGTTGTATTGGAAGAATAAAAGTCTCTTTTTCTGACTCTAAATTGATCGTTGTAAGAAGAGTTTCCCCAAAACCTTCAGGAACAGATGTATTTTGTTGGAGTTGTTCATTTTGTTGGATTTGTTGATGTATTAATATTCTAGAGATTGCTTTTCCCCACTCTGATTTTAAGTCGTCATATATAAGATTTGTCTCCTTTTTCTCAATTAAATGACTATTTAGGTATATAATATATTGTCCAGATGCAATAGATTGCATATATTTCGTAGCATTGTTTGAGAAATTATTAGTATAAGTTTTAAAACCAGTATCTGTAAGAAATGCTATTGTTTCCTCTGGAGTGGAGTTATTTATTTGGGTGTTTACGTCGTTTTTAATCTGCTCTAGGTAATCAGTAAACTTTTCTTCTAGAATTTTTCGTTCTAGCCCGCCCTCTTCATACGATTTTATATCGCTCAGTAGGCCTGAATATGGGCTATCCTTGAGAAAAATTACTCCCTTCTCTAATAATTGTGAAATGTGTACAACACCTAAGGTGTAAGGTGAAGTACATAGGGTTATTAGCTTTTTTTGAAAGGTTATAAAATTTAGTAGATATACTATCTCAGATAGGAGAATATGTATAGAAGATAGTTTAATTTGAGAGATTGATTTTAATATATTTTCTTGATAATTTTTGAAGTTCTTTAGGTATGAATTTGGAATATTAAAAGTTATTGAAGTTGTTGGTTTTATTGGATAATCGAATAACCCCTTAGCAAGTGGTATCATAAAGTAAGAAAGTGCTTCGTATAATAAGATGTTAAACTCCTTTGATAAGCCTTGGTGATTTACGTTTGAGTGAGTACTGTTGTTGATAACTGCAATAGAGGATAGGGCAGCTTGTAATTTGTTTTTAGATTCCTGCGCAAATGTTTTAAATGCTTCATCGTTCTCACGACTAGCATTAGGAGGAAAAAAATTTTTGCATTGGAATTCTATTTGATCTGGAGTGATTTTTGATATGTCGTTATTTACAAAAAGTAAACGAAATATTGTGCTTACTTCGTTTATCATAGCTTGAAACAACAAATTATCGATCGTGGACTGATCTGTAAGAGATTGAGCGAGATGTTCTTTTTGTATACCAAGACAATGAAATAATTTATTTGACAATTTTTCTGGTCTGGAGTCTTGATTTGTGTGTTCACATGTAAGGTTGTTGTATAAATCTTCTAGTAATTTAATCAAATTCTTAAATCCTTGCAGGTACTTATTTTCTGGTTCATTATCTGTAGTTTTGGCTTTTTCCTGCTTTAGTAGGAGTAATATCTGACACAATATAAGAAAATCACAACTTTTATTTACTAAAGAAGCTTTTTTGAAATCCCTAAAAATAGGTTTTTTTGACAGATCTATTATATGGTTAAATATGTCTTTTAACGTTTTTATATTATCATATTTATTGACGAATACGGTTGTTTTGTTTAGATTATCTAGTGCTTTTTTCAAAAAAGACATACGAAATTGCTCTTGAAAATCATTATCACTCAGGTTTTGCACGTAATTATAGGCTAAAAGAGAAGCTCTTGCCCAGGGGTGTGTGTGTATCTATTATGTGTGTATGTATCTGTATGTGTGTGTAAACTGTATGTGTCTAAATGTGTGTGTATCTGTTTGTGTGTACAAATATGTGTGAACCTGTGTGTGTACCTGCGTGTGTGCCTGTGTGTGTACCTGTATGTGTACCTGCATGTGTACCTTTGTGTCTGTGTGTACGTGTGTGTGTGTGTGTGCCTGTGTGTGGGTTTGCCTGTGTGTGTGTCTGTGTGTGTGTGTATGTGTGTGTGTGTCTGTGGGTGTGTGTGTGCCTGTGTGTGTGTGTGTGTGTGTACGTGTGTGTTTGTGTGTGTGTGTGCGTTCGTGTGTGTGTGTGCTTTTTGGTCTGCATGTGGGTTGGGTTGTG
>CAYPDK010000004.1:0-4418 GCA_964409505.1 uncultured Rickettsiaceae bacterium | reverse complement strand
TGTTTATTTACTGTATTCAAGTAAAAAGTTAGCTCAGTTGGTTAGAGCGTCGTGCTAATAACGCGAATGTCGCGGGTTCGATCCCCGTACTGTCCAGCTGTCCTTTTGCGTTACATAGACTAATTTAACAAACTTAGGATGTCAACATGACAAAGCAAAACAGGCTATGTTTTCTTTGATATAAAATTTGGATCTGTGCCTCGATAGCTCAGTTGGGAGAGCGTTAGACTGAACATCTAAAGGTCCCTGGTTCGATCCCGGGTCGAGGCAAGAAGTAATTTCTGAGAACATTCTATTTGAGTTATGAAAATAAAAAATTAGATGTTTATTTACTTTATTTAAAAAAACAGTTTACAATTGCCTAATTCGAGGAAAATTACAAGTTGTTATCCGGCCGGTTAGCTCAGTTGGTTAGAGCAGCGGAATCATAATCCGCGTGTCAGGGGTTCAATCCCCTTCCTCGCTATATTTAACAATTAAATGCGTATGTTACCTGAGTTAAAAAAAGTACCAGACCCAATTCTAAAACAAAGATCTTCAGAAGTTACAGTATTTGGTGACGAGTTGCGAGAATTAACGAGTACTATGCATAATGTTATGCTAAAGTATTCGGGTGTAGGGCTTGCAGCAGTCCAGATTGGAGTATTACAAAGAGTAATGCTTGTAGACCTTACCAGCTCTACAAAGCAAGAGTTAGAACAAAAACAGAACTTCCAATATCCTTTTTTTCTTATTAATCCTAATATTATTTCCTTTTCTGAAGCAAAAAAATTTGCAGAAGAGGGATGTTTATCTATACCAGAAGTTTTAATTAAAGTTCCTAGGGCAAGAAATATTAAGGTACAGTATCAGGATCTCGCAGGGAATCAAAAGTTTCTTGAATGTTCAGGTTTAGTTGCACGAGTCATTCAACATGAATATGATCACTTAAATGGCAAATTAATTATTGATTATATCTCTCCAATGAAACGTGCATTCATTATACAAAAGCTCACTAAACTTGCTAAAGCTTAAGTAATAGGTGATCAAATCAGTATTTGAACATTTTTTAGCTTTTTGTTATTTTGTTTTTTCTTAGTTTCGTAAATCCTCACATGTAAATCAGCAAATTGCTATACATGATTTAAGTTTTTTATTTGCAATCTAAATTTATTAGAGTATTATTACTTACTATTAAATAATTGATAATTAATATATTACTAACATGCATATTGTAGATGTATTTTTGATAGTTCTTTTTCTATGTGGAACTTTAATTGCCGGATTATACCATAAATCAAAATCTTTTAAGGATTTTGCAGTAGGAGATAAAACTTTTACAAGTTTTACACAAATATCTACATTAGTAGCTACTTATATCAGTGGTAGCTCTTTTTTTACTGTACTTTATAAAGTATATAACGAGGGAATATTGTACTTATTTGCTATTCTAGGGAGCCCTTTATCTTTATGTTTGACGGCTTGGATTTTTGTACCAAAATTAGAAAAGGCACTGAAATATAATTCAGTAGCTGAGATGTTGGGGAGTATTTATGATAAGTCTGTACGTGTCTTTGCTTCTATAATGGGTATATTGATGGCTACTGGTTTTATTGCGGCACAATTTAAAATTTTTGGAAGTATTTTTGGATATTTTTTTGACTTAGATACAAGAATTGTCATAGTTATAGCAGGGATTATAGTAACTATATATGCTTCTACTGGAGGTATTAGATCTGTAACATATACTGACATAGTACAATTTATAACATTTGCTCTGATAATTCCTTTAATTGGAATATTTATCTGGGAAGATATTTTTTATAATAAAATTCCTATAAATATAGGAGCTAAGTTGAATTTGAAGGAAATTTTGCATTTTTCAAATCCTGATCTATGGAGCGTTATATTCTTATTTTTATATTTTGGTATTCCAGCTCTGGATCCTACAGCGTTTCAGAGAATCTTAATAGGAAAAAATATATCCAATATAAAAAGGAATTTTTTTTTTGCAGGAATAATTATTACATTTTTTCTTGTACTAATGTCTCTTATTCCACTATTACTCTCTTCTTTAAGTGCGGAAATAAAATCACAGGATTTGATTGGTTTTATTGCAGAAAAATATGAATATTTAGGTATCAAAGGACTATTAATTGTAGGTGTTTGCAGCATGGCAATGTCTTCTGCAGATTCTGACTTAAATTCATCTTCTGTGTTGTTTGGAAATGATCTTTTATTTCTTCTTAGATCTTCAGATTCTCAGAGATTATTTTATACAAAGATGTTCTCATTTATCCTAGGAGGAGGAGCAATATTATTAGCCATCTCTCAAAAGGATATTCTGAACATTGTACTGTCCGGAGCAAATTATTACATGGCAGTTGTCACTCCTGTACTATTTTTAGTATTGTTTGGCTTTCAGACTAGTAAAAAGATAATTCTGACTTCAATGTCACTCACGTTTTGTTTCATAACTTTCTTTATGATAAAGACATCTTTGAATATAGGGAGTAAATATTTAGTTAGCGGAATGGTTGTAAATACCATAATAATCTTGTTTTTACATTATTTTATTAAACCAAAAGGTTTGGGTTGGAAAATTACAAAAACTTCTCCACATACAGAAAAAAAAAATTTTTTTACTAAAATACAAAAATCTTTTCAAAATACTTTAAGTGATAAGGGAGATTATTTTGTATTGGGGATTTATGCATTTATTTTTGCGCTGAGTTCTCTTTATTACCAAATAGATCTTTTTCATACACACAAAAATATCATTCTGCCTTTATACGTAGTTACTTTTATTTTTAGTATTGGGTTAATATTATTACCTTATTTTTTCTTAAATTCACTAAGGAAAAATATCATTTTCAATATGTTGAGTATTTTTTTAATTTTTTTTGTCTTGAGCTTTTTCAATATTTTACTGAATTTACCCTCAGGATTTGACAATATCAGGTTGGCATTATTTTCTATTAATATCCTTGTTTTATTCTTTTTCCTTGAGTGGAAAATAGCATCTTTTATGATTTTTATAGGATTATTAAGTGCAATTGGGTTTTATAATATTTTTTTTCAAACTGCTTTTGGTTCCCTAAAAATAGGGTCTCCTTTAAGTGTTTTCCTATATTTAGGCAGTATTTTTTTTATTCTTATTTTTTTTATAATTCCTAAAAAAAATAGAGATAAAATCATGGAAAGAAAACTATTCTACACAAAAAACCAGTTATCTCAAACAAAGAAAAGATTGACACATTTAATTTCTGAATTTAACTCCATAAGAGATAAAGAGCAAAATAAGTCTATTCAAGAGCAGGAAATATTAAAATTAAAGCAAATAAAAAAAGAATTTTTTGACACTTTAGAATCTCACACAAGATCAAGCATAATAGGAATTTCTAGTGTAGCAGAAGCATTATATGATGATCTTTTCTACTATGGAGAGGAAAAAGATGAAGAGATTAAAAAGCAAATTTTGCAAATCATTACAAATTCAAAAAATACTCTACTAAATATAGAAAATTTAATCATCCATTCAGAGATTGGGTCTGGTGATTATGTGTTTAATGACAAAAACATCATATTCTCAGAACTTGTACAAAAGAGAATCGATATATGTTCAGTAGTATATTGTCCACATTTCGTAGAAAATGAAGATAAACAAATTTTTCTTAATTTAAAAAAAGAGGAAAAAAATATGATAATAACATGTGATCCTGTTGCAATTGGCTATTTACTGGATAATATCTTGGTGCATGTAATCATTAGTTCAAAATCATTCATAAAAATCGATATACAAAAAGTAGATCTAATGTCAATAAGTATAAAATTTACGTTCAAAGAGAGTCTAGAAACAGAAAAAAAGTTTCTAGATTCTTTAGGATACATTTTAACAAAAGAAATTTTAAAATTTCAAAATGGGGATATAAGTATTTCTAAAAATCTAGAAGAAGAAACAAATATAGTAATAAATTTACTACAAAGATCCAAATAGGTTTTTATTATAGTATTTCTGGTAATGACCATTTTAGGATTCCATTTTAGGATTTAGGACTAATAAGAAGAATGCAAATACAGGGGAGCATTGCACTATATGTCTCCAAAGCAGGAAGGGACTGGATGGATAGGCAATAAGGACAACGAACATTTAAAACAGGTCAAAAAGGAGAGAAAAGAAAATCTCGCAAAGGTTAATTTTTTTTAGCATCAGAATAAATACTCAAAGTTAATTTTCTTTGTACAACACGTTATGAAAAAATTTATGTATAGAGTTAAAAAAAATTTGACAGAATGAATTTTATCATGATAAACTAATAGTTTAGTTAAATAGTGACTTTTATTCAACAATTTAAGGGCTTTATGAGCAATATTGACATTTTTTTGATAGGATTATTTCTTCTTGGAACCCTTATTGCAGGGTTTAGGCATATATCTCG
>CAYPDK010000003.1:0-3036 GCA_964409505.1 uncultured Rickettsiaceae bacterium | reverse complement strand
TTTGGTACATCATTTTTTTTTAAGTAAAAATTAAACAAATTATTAACTCCTTCGTCAATCTCAGAACTCTGCTCCCTATCTCTATCTATATCCTCTTGTACTACATAAGAAAAATCTTTACATTCGTGATTCATATTTTATATTTTAGGTTTAAAAAACAAAATTCTTACATTTTTTACTTCTAATCTACTTTTAATATACTTAAGACAAAATATCAAGTAGGTAGTGTTTTTATTATAGTTTTTATTTTACTAGAAATATCTGAAGTATTCTTAATCATATTAATAGATAAGTTATTCATCCTTAAAGATAACATAGTAATAGTATGATTCATCATCTCTATAGGATTAGTTGAAATACTCCTTAAGCTTTAGAGGTTTAAAAACCGTACTCAAGAATAAAGTTTGTGATTCATGTATAGATTGATCTGATGATATTTGTTCTTCACCTCAACCATGTACAAGGTTGTGTACCTATGTGTAAGTATGCTGTATATTTGATCTCACCTCTGAGGTACTATCCTTTACATCTTTTCTTATTGGGATGTTTGCATTAGTTGCTTTAGTCGTGAATTTTTGAAATAAAGATTGAACTTCAAGACTCTTCTTCTGTATTGGATCTAATACTGATAGTAAATCTTGGTCTACCTGGAGTAAAAGTTGCATATATATTGAAGTTATAAAACGTAGATCAAACATTTGGAAGAAATACATTATTCCCAAAACGATACTTATTATACCAACTATAACCCTTAGTACTGTAAGAGCATTAACAACACCATAAACAGACCAACGATCAGAGTAAAAAGCACTACTTTTAACACTTTTCTTAACTCTCCCTTGATCTATAAAAGTAACGGATGCATCATTTTCTACAGTTCCTGTTACTACACTCTCTATAGCATTATTAACCAATACTATAGATAAAGTCCCTATTCTCTTATTACCTTGAATAGAGAATAATCCAATTTCTAGTGATTGACTATTTAAATATTTTGATACCCTACTTATAAAATTTTGAGACATTTTGTATCTGGACACAACATCATGTAATTTACAAACTTTTTAGTTATAAGTACTTTATTTATATCAACATTTCCCAATATAATTGTATAATTTCAATTAGAAGTAGAATAAAGATTGCAATATACTGGAAATAAATTCCATATTCCATTTTTAAAATATTTAGTTGATAACATAATGAGGTGAAAAACACATTCTGTATTACTATCAATCATTCGTTTTTTAACTAAATGCCCTTTGTAAGGTGCAATTAGCTCGTATTATCTAATTCTTTTCTGTTATTTTCATTTAAAATAGGATAAAAAGCTGGATATAATACATTGTTGTAAGCAATAGATGCTAAAGAGATATCAGACTGTATTTTTGCTACTTGAATAGTAATAGCATAAATACATTATTAGTTGATATAAAAATCATATTTATACATATTTAAGAATTGGTCACTATGAATATAGATCACAAAGAAATTAGTATTTTTTTACAAAAGTATTTGTACTTTATTGTTGATTTGAAAACGTACAGTTAGTCTTCTAACGTTGATAAGAGAGCACATAAGAGTAAAAATGTAATACAAGAACCAAAAAATTTTCACTGAATTTAATAAACAAAATTCTTATCATCAATATATATACTATCAGTTAACGAATCCTGTTACAATGATAAATTGTATAATGAAGGTATAATGAAGGTATAATGAAGAGATTTTTATCCACAAAAGAGCAGCTTACAGCTGAAAACTTGGAGAGCTAGTAGAAGCTGTGTATTTCAAAAAAATGACTTTTTTTGAAATGTGTAAAGAAAAGAAGGAACAGATATTGTTTTTGAAAGGCCCTTTGTTCTCTTTTTTCTTTTCTTTCAGTTGCAAAACGTAGTTTTTTTGACCTTTATTCTATTTCTTAGTTCTTTAAACCAAGGGCAAGAAGAAGATGGATTATATCTGAATCTAAAAGAGGTAATCTTCATTACTATTGCAAATTATGAGATTTTTCCAGAAAAAAAAGAATATCTTTCTACTCATGTAATTTTAGACAGAGAAACTTATGAGCATTATTTACAGGATTTTTCATTTACATTTCTAGAGCTACCAAAATTCAATCCTTAGGATTTTCAAAATTTATCATTTTCAAGACAAAAAGTTTCATTTGAGGGAACCCTTCAAATGGCTCATATACCATTTCAGAATTCCTTTTAGAATGTTTTGTACACTTATTTTATTATGTTTTTTATAGAAATTTTTTAACACCTCAGTTCGATACCGATATTCTTTTTCTAGAAATTCATTAGTATAATATATTCAGTATCTCCCCAATCGTCTACTTCATACTCTTGAGTATACAAATAAAAAGAAGATATGAAAAATTCATAAAAAATCAATAGTGCAACCCACAATTGTCTGATACAATTACAATTGTATAGTAATTTCGCAGTGTTTTAAAACAATCATTTGTGTATTATAGTTTACATATTACATCTATTAGTTTTTAAAATCAACTGAAATTTTGTTGAAATACTTTTTACAGATTTGAATTTAAAATAATTTAAATTAGTTTAAAGTTATTCTGGGTATTGCTAGTTATATATTAATTGTCAATTTATCAAACGATATCTATATTCCTGCGTTTTCACTCATAGAGAAAAGTTTTCTATTCCTAGTAGTCAAAAACATCTCTTTGTTTTGATTTCTAATGTCTTTTTATATGCCAATATTAGTTCCTATCCTAGCATTGAGTATATTAGGTTTTAGATCTATTAAAAAACATGTATTACTCTCAATGGGAGTAAGTTTTTTATTCTCTATAATTGTGTTGTTCAAGAATTCTTTTTCTATGGGAGCAGGTTACATAGTTATTGGAATGCTAGTAAATACTGCAGTATTAATGATTTTGCACTATATGTCTCCAAAGCAGGAAGGAACTGGATGGATAGGAAATAAAGACAATGAGTATTTAAAACAGGTCAAAAAGGAGAGAAAAGAAAACCTCGCAAGAATGATGCTTGCTATCAAGAAATTTAG
>CAYPDK010000002.1:0-12487 GCA_964409505.1 uncultured Rickettsiaceae bacterium | reverse complement strand
GATATACACCTCACAGTATATCATCCTCATAGTATATCATCAATTAGGCTCAAAGAGTTAAGTATAAATCTTTACTGATTAAGATTAGATTATAAGATTACAGTTCGTCTTGGACAGATTTTTAGTACAACTTTAATACTCGACGATATGAACAAACAGGACATATGAGAAAGATATAATAATCTCTCCCATATGTCCATAATGCCCTTTCAACAACGTCAGCAAAAGAGGACTTAAACAAGAACTCTCTTCTCAACAAAAAGCTAAGTGCCTCTCATAATATCTATTACTCATGAGGTTATGAAGTACTTTCTAACTTTCTAAGTTGACTACTTGACCTACTACTTCTAGCTGCTCATCTGGAGCATTCACAATACCACCACTACCCTGAGTATCGGTATTAGCAACAACAAACTCCTCGGTACTAGTACGAGTTGTTTCATCAGTACTATCCTGAGTATCGGTAGTAGCAGCAAGCTTCTCAGTAGAAGTAGTCACAGTACCCTTCGGCTCAACCTTATTAGTTACAGGAGTACTCTCCCTATTACCCTTCGTATCGGTATTAGCAGGAAGCTTCTCAGTAGAAGTAGTCACAGTATCCTTCGGCTCAACCTTATTAGTCACAGGAGTACTCTCCTTATTACCCTGAGTATCGGTATTAGCAGCAAGCTCAGCTTTACCAAAAGTATCAGCAAAATCTTGTACAATTTTAGAGATATTTTCTTCACTATCTTTTGTCATTTTAGACTTGTCTACTATTTGTGAGTGAGAATATGTATGCAATTTCTTATTCCCTTTCGTCTTAGTTGTATAGTCTGCTCCATAAGATAATTCTTGGTCCGCTAGTTCTGTTTCCATAAAATAGTTTTCTTCATCTTCTACCTGCCTGATCAATTCTTCACACGTAATATATGCTTTTAATTCTTTATCATAGTAAAGCACTAAGCCTGAATAGTTATTTTGTAAACTACTTAATTTTGTCTTTAAGTCATCCAGACTTAACTTTGGATCTTTTGGATCAAAATCAGTATCCAATTCTTCTAGAGAAAATTGATCTCCTTGGTTTTTTGCTATTTTTGTATGTATTGCATCCTTAGCTTTTTTAGACATAAGTGCAGAGTTCGTGTTACTAGACATAGTAGAGGCACTTTGTGCAAAAGATTCAACAAGCTTATTAATATTTTCTATAGAATCTTTAGCATTAGCTCCTTTTACTTCAGCAAGCTTTTTAATTCTCTCGCCAAGCAAAAACTTTATAGCTTCATTAAAATTCTCACCTTTTGGTATTCCTCTTAGTGCCTCATTTAATTTTTGCTGTAGAGGAGTATTGATTATTTTCTGAAAAATTGCTTGTGCACTCTTCACGAAAACAACCTTACTCTGATTAAAAATTGGTTTTAATTCCTTATCGAATGTATGTAATACAATCTCTGCTATAATTTTTTTCTTAGCTCCTTCTTCTTTTGATCCAGCAAGTTCATCAAATTTAACAAGTTCATCAAATTTTTTAGTAAGGAATTGCTTAGTGTCTTCTGATATTCCAAACTTTTTTGACTGTTGTTGACCCTGGGTTATTTGTAGCACTACTAAACCTTTAGGAACATCATTCCCTGTAGCAGGAGTCACTGTAGCAGGAGTCTGCTTACCATCATTCCCTGTAGCATTACCATCCTCAGCCTTAGCAGCCTCAGCCTGAGTAGCCTCAGCCTTAGCAGGAATCCCTGTAGTATTAGTCGTTGCATTAGCCTCAGCAGCAGCCTGAGCAACCTGAGCGGCCTTATCAGCCTGAGTAGCAGCAGCCTGAGCAGCCTTAACAGCCTCAGCCTTAGCAGCCTCAGCCTCATCATCACTAATCTCCTCAAGAGCACTATCCCTAATCTCCTTAAGAACAGTATAACTCGCCTGAGGCAGAGCCTTAGCCTTAGGAGATTCAAAATAATTATCAAGATACTTCTTAAGAACATCATCACCATTAGCAGCATCATAATTTCCAAACTTCTCAAGAAAAGCATTTTTAAACTTCTCAAGAAAAGCATTTTTAAACTTCTTAAGCTGATGCTCAAGAGTAAGAACAACATTACCCCCAAAAGTAGTAAGAGTAGCAATAACAGTATTAACATTATCCTTACTAAAAGTACTAGCAATAGGAAGATTAGTAAGCTTTTTCAAAGCATACTGAAAATCATTACTCCCACGACCATACTCAGCAAGCCTACTATGCTCCTCAATTAGATTATGTTCAGCATTCGTAAGATTACTAGCAGCAATAAGCTCAATCCCTGTACCCTCAGCATTACCGTCCGTCACACCATTACTATTACCATTAACCCGAAAAATCTGGTCAATAAACTCTGTAGCATTAGCCTCAGCCTGAGCAGCAGCAGCCGTATCTTTATGAAGATTTTTGTTTTTTCCCATAAAATATTACCTATATTGATGTTAATAAATGACTATTAAATTTTAAACAAATTAACAGACGCAATAATATCATATTTTTCTTAAATATCAAGCGCATTAAAAAAAAAATCTTAATTATTAATTTTTATAAAATTACTTGATTTTTTATTAGAATTTAATTTTTAGTTCTAAAATACAAATTTAAATTTAAGATAGCGATTGCGTTAAGGTATTTTGTGTTAAGATATTTAAATAAAACACATAATATGATAAGGATTTTATCCTTATCGGACAATATTACGTTTTTTCTTTTTTAATAGATCGCATAAGATAGGAATAACAAATAAGGTAAAGATGGTACCCAATAACATACCACCCACTATTACCAAACCAATAGAATTTCTAGAAGCAGCTCCTGAACCTTGAGCAAAAGTTAAAGGGACAGCTCCTACTATTGTTGCAATACTAGTCATTAAAATAGGTCTTAACCTTAAATTGGCAGATTTAAGTATAGCATCTCGTAAAAGAACTCCCTCATCTTGTAACTGATTACTAAATTCTATCAGCATAATCGCGTTTTTAGTCACAAGACCTATGAGTGCAATTAATCCAATGTTACTATATATATTCAAATTATCCCCAAATATATAAAGAGCAAATACAGCCCCAGTAATTGAAAATGGAACTGAAAATAATATAATAAAAGGATCTATAAAACTCTCAAATTGTGCAGCTAATATAAGATAAATAAACACTAAAGCCAATCCAAAAGTAATTAAGGTATCTGAAGAAGAATCTTGCATGTCTTTTATTTCCCCCCTGTAATTAATACCTAAATCCATTTTACCCTCAAGTTCATTAAAAATTTTTTCTATAGCCTCAAATGCCTGGTCTATCATATAACCACTACCAAGATCAGAAGAAATATTAACTGCTCTATAATTATTATAGTGAGCATATTGTGCAGATGTTCCGTGCTCTTTTATTGTTATAAACAAAGAAACAGGTAACATCTGTCCTTTATTATTCTTAACTAGCACAGATTCAATGGAGTCAAAACTGCTCCTATCCTTAATATTATAACGCAACACCACGTCATATATCTCATTACCTAGAATAAAATCCCCTATCTCATTTTGCTCAAAAACATATCTTAGTGTTTGAGCTAATTGACTTATTGTTACGTCATATTGATATAATTTATTCTTATCTACTATGATATCAACTGTGGGCCTTTCATAATCAAAGTCCCTTTTAATATTAGTAAATACCTTATTTTTAGACATTTTTTTAATAATTTCCTTAGATTTTTTCTCTAAAAAATCATAATCCTGATTTGAGGTGATATAAAAAGATACCCGAGCAGAAGACCCTCCCCCTAAAGAGGTAGGATTACTAACATAAACAGACATATCGGTTATGTCTTTTAACTTATAAAAAAGTTCATTTTTTAACTCTTCTTGAGATTTTTTTCTAATTTTCCAAGAAATAAGATCAACAAATCCAAAAGCAGTATTACTCCCCTGCATACCGCTTACTTGTAAGAATTTTTCTATGTTTTTATTATCCTTAATCCTGTTATATGATTGAGTAACTACTGCATCAGTGTCAGCAAGAGTCATCCCCTCAACTCCTTCGTAGTGAATTTCAAGCATACCATCATCCTCTTGAGGAATGAATGTTGTATTTAAATTTTTAAAAAGAAAAACAAGCAGACCTACAGATAAAAATGCAATAAAAAAAACTATCTTCTTATTTAAAAGGGACCTTTGCAATAAATTCATATACTTAAACTGGAGAGTTTCAAAAAAACTATTGAAGTATTTACTAACAATATTAGGTTTTTCTTTCCTCTTCATCAATTGACTTGAGAGCATAGGACTTAACGTAAGAGAGACGATGCCCGAAAAGATAACACAAAAAGCTAAAGTCCAAGAAAATTCAATAAGCAATATACCTATCTTTCCTGAAATAAAGCCCACAGGAAAAAATACCGAAGCAAGAGTTAAAGTCATAGCAACCACAGCAAATCCAACCTCTTTTGAGGCATCAACAGCTGCTTGTATTTTATTTTTTTTCAGATCCTCGTAATGCCTAAAAGAATTTTCTAGAACAACTATAGAATCATCAACCACAAGACCAATAGCAAGTATCATAGATAGAAGCGTAAATATATTTAAAGAGAAATTAAGCACACTCATACTAATCAGTGCCCCTATCAAGGATATTGGTATTGTAATTAAAGGGATAAAGGTTATTCTAAGTGAGCCTAAAAAGAGATATATCACACAAGAAACTAATAATACAGCCTCTAATATAGTAACAGCAATACTTTTTATAGACTCCTGTACAGGAATAGATCTATCATATGCTACATCCATATTAATACCTTTAGGTAATCTTTTTTGAATTGCATTTATCTCATTATAAACTTGTTTTGACAAATCTAAAATGTTAGAGTCTGATTGCATTATCACTCCAACAGCCATGGTTTTGTTCCCATTATATCTCAACACCGCAGTCTCATCTAAAGATGAATAGCTAACATTTGCTACATCTCCCAATTTTACAATAACACCACCATCCCTTTTAACTAAGAGTTCTTTAAAAGACTCAATGGTACTTAAAGAATTATTCAATCTTAATGTGTACTCTTTATCGGAGGTTTTTAAAACCCCAAGAGGAAAATCTTTATTTTGAGATCTTACAATTTGTTCTATCTCTATGGGGGATACATTATACTTGCGCATAGATTCAGCTATAGGTTCTATATTCATAGTCCTATAATAGCTTCCATATAATTTTGCCTCTCCCACTGACGGCAAAGCCTCAAGGGAAGATTTTATTTCTTTATCAACAATAGTTGTAAGATCTATTAGGGAATGCTTATCTGATTGAACAGTAATCCAGATACTAGGAATACTTCCTATATCCATTTTGGACACGATAGGTTGATCCATATCTTGAGGAAGGAGGTATAAGATTTCCGATACCTTGTTTCTTACGTCATTTAGCGCTTTTTCAATATCAGCTTCTAGATAAAATTCCAATATAATTTTGCTCAAGCCGGAAGAGCTAGAAGAGGTCATTATGTCTAAATTTTCTATTGTTTTGAGTTCATCCTCAATTCTTTTCGTTACTTGTTGTTCCATATATCCCCCTTCAGCCCCCATATAACTTGAAGTAACAGTAATAATAGGAATATTTATATCCGGTAGGTCTCGTATTTGTATTTGAGTATAAAAAAGCCCTCCTAGAATAACGATAGCTAAATTCAAGACAATTGTAAAAACAGGTCTTTTAACGCAAATCTCTGATAGAATCATAAAATTAAATTTAAAATTAATATGGTATTATTCATAATTCTATTCTAAAATCTGTACCAAACTACCCTCTAGAACCTTAGACATACCTTCTCTAACAACTAAATCTCCCTCTTTCAAATGATCATTTTGTAACACTTCAAATCGTCCTTCTGTAACAGTTCCAATTTTCATATATACTTTCTCTATAGTCTGCTCATTAGAGATTTTATAAATAAAATGACCATCTTCATCTCTTAACACAGATCTTTCCGGAACCGATAATGCGTCATGTACATTATATATCATCTTCACATTAACAAAGCTGTTATGTATAAGATTAGAAGAATCTTTTGTAAGAATTTTAACAGAAATGACACCTTTATTAGAAAGATAGTCTGACACAGTAAAGGATACTGCTTTTTGTTCAACTTGATCTATATCATAAAAAAAAATTTGTGCACTATCCTTAATTTTTTTGTATAACATATCACTAACATCAACAAATATTAATTTTTCTCCATCCTGAACTAGGGAGAACAAATAGCTCCCTTTAGACACGAAATCATTCAAATTATATTTGATAGAACCTACATGGCCATTAAATTTAGCTTTAATAATTTTATTATTATAATCCAAAGTTGATTTATCAAAATTAAATTTTGCTCTATAAAAAGCCTCCTTTGACTTATCAAATATTTCTTTACTAATGAGTCTTTTTTCAAATAAAACTTTATCTCTATTAAAACTATTATCTGCGGCATAAAGAGCTACTTCTGCCATCATTTTCTCAGATTCTACAACTTTTGAATCTATTGCAAATAAAATATCTCCTTCTAAGACATCTTTTGGAGTATTTAAGATATAATCTATATTCCCTTCAAATCTTGAATAATAATCATAACTATTTAAAAATTTGCACTTACCAACTGTATAATAGGTATTGTAAAACTTTTTGTAAGAAATCTTTTCACTCTTAACAGTGATTAAGTCATTTCCAAAAGCAAGAGAGATTCCAAAAAAACAACTCAAAAAAAAGAGTATAAAATTAAAACTATTCAACATTCGGCGCATACATAAGCGTTAAACCATAAATTGCTTCAAAAAAAGAATACTACCCATATTATATATGGTTGAGCAGATAAAAAAAACAAAAATATGTCTACTACTCTCTATAGGAACCGACTTGTTACAAATATAACCATGATATTATTTAGCATATATAAAATAAATTACATCAATTGATCAATTTTAATAAATTTTTGTTATATAATATCCACAAATCAATATAATTCATTACTCAATTTAAAATTAAGTTAATGAATTGATTTATTTTGATTGAAATTATTTGTTTTTAGTGTAGCATTTCAATTTGGTAAGAATTGTTTGGAAGGTCATAAGTTAATAGGTTAAGGGGTTATGAAGGGTTTATGGATAGAGGGTACAAAGAAAAAATGTTCAAATATTATTTTATTTAAGGTAACATTAATTAATTAGTAATTATATAATAAGTAGGTAATATAGGTAGAAAATATGAAAAAATTAATAGTGGCAAGTATGATAGGTAATGGTCTTGAGTGGTATGATTATGCAATATATGCACAATTACTCAATATTATATCAGTAAAATTTTTTCCTGCTGGGAATGAATTTGGAAAAATATTTTCTTTTGCAATATTTGCACTTGGAGCATTTGCAAGACCTCTTGGAGGTATAGTTTTTGGGCAAATAGGAGATAAAGTTGGAAGAAAACCAGCTCTTATGATTGGGATATTGGCTATGTCTGTACCTACTGCAGGAATTGGATTACTACCGGAATATTCTTCTATAGGCATATGGGCCCCTATTATTTTGACTATTTTAAGACTTTTTCAAGGGTTGGCTCTAGGGGGAGAATTTAGTGGTTGTATTTCTTATGTTGTAGAATGCTCTCCCAAAAAAAGCAGAGGCCTTTATGGAAGCACTTCTTTTATTAGTATGACACTTGGTATGCTTTTAGGAGTAACTGTAGCCTCCATTACTTCAAAATTTATGCCTGAAGAGGATTTCTTATCTTGGGGGTGGAGAGTACCTTTTATAGGAGGACTTTTTGTAGGAATCATTGGTCTTTATATGAGAAGATATTTGTCTGAATCTCCCGTGTATAAAAATGCCAAAAATGAGGGTTTCTTATCAAGAGCACCTTTAAAAGAGAGCCTTAAGAGTTGGAAAAAGCTAGTTCTTGGAATAATGATTACTATCAATGTTTGTGTACCTTTTAACGCAATGACTATTTTTATGAAAAGTTATCTAGCAGATATTGGATATAATTCTCATGATGCTTCTACTGTCTCATATGTAATACTCATTACTATGAGTATTACATTCCCTATTTCTGCATTAATATCAGATCATATTGGTAGAAAACCAGTCTTAATAGTCTCTTCTTTTATGCTTCTTATTGTAGTATATCCTGCATTTTATATGCTAAATACTTTGGAACTAAAACTTGCAATTATATCTCAAATCTTTTTTGCTTTTGCAGCTGGAATGTACATGGGAACTACTCCTACAACACTTGTAGAAGTTTTTCCTACAAAGATAAGATTCACGAGTGTAGCAATTTCCTACAATTTAAGTGTTGCAGCCTTTGGGAGTACTATCCCGGTAATAGGAACAAGTTTTACCAAAATACTACAAAAACCTATGTATATAGCATATTATATAATATTTTTAACTATAATATGTTTAATTATAGTACAAAAATTCTATAAGGAGACTTTTGCTTTAAATCTAAACAATAAAACCACATCCACTAATCAGACAAATACTTATAATGAAGAACCAATTATTAATTAATAAAATTTTTTCTTAAAAGTTTTGCTATTTAAGGCATGAATAATAAACAAATCATAACTACAAGATTTGCGCCCTCTCCAAGTGGGAATTTGCATATTGGAAATGCAAGAATAGCTCTTATTAATTGGTTATTTGCTAAAAAACATAATGGTAGATTTATTCTTAGAATAGATGATACTAATCGTATTAAATCTAAAGAAATCTATATTCAGAATATACATCAAGATCTAAAATGGCTAGGGATTGGATTTGATACTATTTTCTACCAAAGTGAGAGGAAAGAAAAATATCTTCCTATAATTCAAGATTTGATTAAAAAAAAAAAATTATATAAATGTTATGAGACACCAGAGGAGCTACAAAGAAAAAGAGATAAGGCTTTAAAAGAAAAAAAACCTCCAATTTATGATAGATCCTCTCTATATTTGAGTGACATACAAGAAAAAAAGCTTCTTTCTGAAGGAAGAGTTCCATATTTCAGATTCCTACTAGACAAAAGCACTTCTGAATGGCAAGACTTGGTAAAAGGAAATATAACCTACAACACAAAAAATGTCAGTGATCCTATAGTTATAAAACCTGATGGGACGATAACCTATTTATTATGCTCTACACTGGATGATATAGATTACCAAATATCTCATATATTGAGAGGAGAGGACCATCTTACAAACACAGCCATTCAAATTCAAATGATGAAGTCTTTAGGTGTAAGAGAACTACCTAAATTCGGACATCTTAACTTAGTAAAATCAGAAAATAGTAAAATTTCTAAATCAAAAGGCGGCTTTGATTTAGGCAGTTTGAGAGATAAATTAGATTTAGATCCTTTATCCATCATTAATTTTTTAGTTTTTGCTGGTACAAACAAGTCACACAATTTTTATAAAAATTTAGAAAGTATTTTGTCTGAATTTAGTCTAAAAAACTACTCTACAAAGCCTCTAATCTACGAGGAAAATTTTTTAATTAAATTAAATCAAAAACTACTTTCTAGTTTTACATATACAGAAATCCAGGAAAAATTATCTGAAAGAAAGATTTCAATAAACATAAGCAAGGAATTTTGGAACTTAATAAAAAATAACCTAGAAAATATAGAAGAAATATCGAAATGGTCTAGAATACTGGAATCTTTTACAGTAATAAAAATAGAAAAGCAACTTTCTAAGCAAGAACAAAATATATTAAAAACAGCAATAAAGAATTTACCCAATATCTCAAGTGAACAAAGCTGGCAAGATTGGATTCAAAAAGTTTCTACTTTATCAAATACATCTATGAAAAATGTTTTTTATATCATAAGATTATCTATTACTGGAAATTTTTCTGGACCTGAATTAAAAAAGTTCTTATGTTTATTATCTATAGAGGAAATAAAAAGGAGATTTGATAAATTTTTATCTATTAATACTTGAATGATATGAATGATATAAATTACATTTTTTGAATGACTACTTTAATTAATATAAGGAAATTCCTTGTAAAATTTTTTGTTACGGGAGGATTTGTAGGAAACATAAATATTATGCCAGGTACTTTAGGTTCTTTATTGGGCGTATTAGCATTTTATATATATCAAAATATAGAAATGAAGTCTAACCTAGATTCTAAAGAATTAGAATTAATTACATTAATAACTATATCAATAGTATTTTTTATATCAATGTATCTGATCTCCCTATATCAAAAATTATTTATTTTAACAAATCCAGACTCTAGAGAAATAGTCATAGACGAAATTTTAGCACAATTTTTGACATTATTCCTTTGTAATGCTAAAATCTTTTCTCTAACGAAGAAATTTACCTTTGATGATAATATATACGGGCTTTTATATACAATAATGATTCCATTTGCACTTTTTAGAATATTTGATATATTAAAGCCCTTTCCTATAAGTTTTATTGATAGAAATATAAAATCACCTCTTGGCATAATGCTAGATGACGTAATAGCGGCCTTGTTTGCATTTTTCTTATATAGAGTCACTGTAAACAAGATATTTATCAATAAAATTATAGATTTCATCAATGAAATAAAGTTATAATTTAACAATTGCCGGATTAGCTCAGTGGTAGAGCAAACGCCTTGTAAGCGTTAGGTCGTCAGTTCAAATCCGACATCCGGCACAGCAAAATTTATCGAAAGTGAAAATAGTCTCGTCCTCAGCTCCAACGAAAATTCTTGTAGCGATTACAGGAGCATCAGGAGCTATATATGGAATAAGATTATTAAAGATTTTAAATTCACTAATTTTAGACAAGTCTCAAAAATTAGAGATACACTTAATAATTTCAAATTCTGCACGCATAACAATCAAAGCTGAGACGATTACATCTATATCTGAGATAATAAAACTTACTAATTACAACTATCTTCCAGAGGAAATAGGAGCGAGAATATCTAGTGGTTCTTATAATCTTGATGCAATGATTATAGCTCCTTGCAGCATGAAAACTTTAGCCTCTATAGCGGTTGGCATAGAGGATAATTTAATTTCACGGTCTGCTCAAGTAATCTTAAAAGAAAAAAAAAGGCTTATATTGATGATAAGAGAGACCCCTCTCAATACAATACATATCAAAAATATGCTAACTTTAAGCAGACTTGGATGTTGTATCTGCCCTACAGTATCAACTTTTTATAACAAGCCTAAAACTATAGAGGAAATGGTAGATTTTACCATAATTAGAGTTTTAGATTTAATAAATATAAAGCTTGATATAAATACTAGATGGAAAGGATTAAAACGAAAAATCTAATTGTTTTAAAGACGCATTATTCTGCCTATTATTGTAGATTACTTAATTGTTGTTAACTACCTCTCAAGATCATTACTTTTAGGTTTAAAATTAACTACAGTAGATTTACCTCTTCTAAGAGATTGAGAAACTTTTTTCATTACATTCAGAATACGTTTCGGTAAAAGAAGTTTTTTATCGGAAAGATTTGTAGACTTTGTACTTTTTTGTATCTCTTGTGTATCTGATTCAATTTCGTCTTTCTTTTTATTTATTAATTTTTGTACCCAACTTTTAATTGTGACTATAAATCCTGATTTCTTTTTCTCTTGTTTTGTATTTTGTTGTTGCTGTGTATCTAAGCTAAATTCTTTGTTAAGCTGTTCTTGTTTTTGATTAAGCTCCCTTATTTCATTGATGAAATCGTTCTTCTCTTTTTGACTTATACTATTTCCTTCTCCCACTTCTTGTTTAATTTGTTCAATAATCTTTTTTCCTCTCTCTTCTAAAGTTTTCTGCCTGGAGTTTATATTCCGATGATCTGTTTGCACTTCTTGTTTAATAATCTCTTTTCCTCTCTTTTCTAAAGTTTCTAAAGTTGTCTGCATGGATCTTATATACTTATAATCTTCTCGCAAAGAATTTTTAATAATATTTTCCGCTCTTTTAGGTATCTCGATAGTCATTTTTTTAATAAATTCTAATTCTTGATTAAGCTCATCTTTTATGTTATCTGGTGTTAATTCTAATTCTTGATTAAGCTCATTTTTTATGTTATCTGGTGTTAATTCTTTTTTTTGTTGTTGCGTAGATAACTGAAATAACTTATTCCTCAATCCTCTTCTTTGGACTAAAAGTTTTTGTGAATACTCTAGTTTTGATTTATACCCATCCACAAGCCGTACCGGTAAGTTTAGTTTTTTTTTGTTTATATAGTTGTCTAATTTATTTATTGATTGTATAGTTTCATCAAATTTTTTTTCTCGATTCCTGATGGATTCGATGATATCTTTATATGTTGTAAGGCTTGACTTTTGCGTATTGGATTGTTTTGTCATATAAGTATTTTTTTTAATAATATTTACAATTTGCTTCATAATTAATTATAACATAATTAATTAAAATAGTTAATTTTTTAATTATAAAAATCTATTTTGTATCATTCCCTTTATTTCTCTTTTTTACAAACTAAAATATTGTCTTTAA
>CAYPDK010000001.1:0-7847 GCA_964409505.1 uncultured Rickettsiaceae bacterium | reverse complement strand
AGGTCAAAATAAAAAAGAGTTGGATAACACACTAGCTTATTCTTCTACAAATATAGATCCAAAGATAGAAATGACAAATAGGGATATACTCAATGATCAAAAAGTAACCAAAATAATGGATCATCTTTTCAAGGAATCCCTAAAAGAGGCCATCGAAGCAACTGAAACTGATAATATACTACAAGAGGAGAAAGAAAAACTAATTCAGAATGTAGCCACAAAAAAATTCAATATAAGTGATATATTAACAAAAGACGAGCTTAAAAATCTCGAGAGAGCTCGCGAAGACACAAAAGAAGCACGTGATAAGCTTCCTAAAACTCGTACTCTTGGAGAACGAATTAAAAACTTCCCAAAAAAGATTCTTAATGCATTCAAAAACATAAAGACAAGCCGAAGCCAAGGAACAGCAAATGTTACACCAACATCAGCAGGACAAGAAACAGGACGAGGACAAGGTCGTAGCTGAGTAAGTTAATAAAATTACTAGAATTAAGCTATGTTAGCTTAGTTCTAGTAATTCACAAAACTCTCTAATTAACTTACATCTTCTTTCATCATCAATATCTCAGAAATAAATACAAAACCCAAGTGTAACACAAAATAGTGGCCCAAATAATAACATTCCAGACAAAAAAGGTGGTAAAACTAGTTCTTACTCAATGGAAAGATAATAATAATATAAAATATTGCTTAAAAGATATAGATTAATATTTAAAAAAATGATAAAATATAGTTAATAAGTTAATTTTTATCAAAATAAGAGGATAATATTATGAATGAAACCAATCAAGTAACTCCACAATATACCGCTACAGACAATATTGAGTTAAACAATATTCAAAATATTATCAACTCCTTTAATCCGAAAGTAGAAAAAATCTTGAATCAATCTGATAAAATCAGAGAAAATTTTACCACTACACAAATCAAAGACATAGTAAAAAACATTGGTGTATCTTTTCATGCCACGGTAGACGTATTCCTCAAGGACGTAAATGAATTATTAGAAAATATTAAGAATAGTAACTCAAAAGACACTAAATATGAAAAACTTAAAAACATTTTTGAACAACCTATTGATAAAAGAATTAAAAATTTTATAGAAAATACTAATAATGCTTTAGAAGAAATGTATAAGAAGAGCTTTGAAAATGAAATTATAGCTCAAATAAAAACAAAAATAGATACTCTTATCGACAAAAAAGAAATAAAAAACTTTGTTAAACTAAAAAATATGATCTATTCCCTAATATATGATCTGTACAGAAACAATTTTACAAAGAAAATTGCTACTTGTCTAAAAAGTACTTTAAATAAATTACATAACTTAAAAGATGAATATGATATCGAAAAGGGAACCTTCAGAGGTAAATTACTCCAATGTTATAGATATGCATATAAAATTTATCAAAGTTTAGTAAATACTTTAAAGAAAACATTTACAGCAATCTTTTCTTCAGAAAAAGAACCAGAACCAAAAACTTTAGCCACAACTGAAAAAAATATAAGCAATCCTTCTAAAGAGAAAAAAATTTCAAAAGCCAAAGCCAATGTAAAGATAATCTATGACACAAAACTAAAAGCATCAAAGGCTAAGGTGAATATGATTAATTCTGATGAAAAAAAAGTAAAGAAAACAATTACTAAAAAACAAAAATCTGTTACAAAAAATAAAAGTATCACTAAGAGTCTTTCTATATAAATAGATCAGTCTCACTCTAAGAATAATGAGCTACCATACATATCGGTATAAAAATATCTAGTATAATATTTCAAAATTGAAATTTTCACTTTGAATTACGGAGTAAATTGTAGTAAGTATTAGTTTATGCAGTTTAGCGATATAGGTATAATTCTTAGTGGCAAGCGTTTCAAAGAAAATTCTTTCATAGTGAGGATATTTACCCAAAATCATGGAATATATTCTGGAGTTGTTACAAGCAGAAAGAAGGCCCCTATATTGGAGGGATGTCTTGTTGACCTGATTTGGAGAGGAAGGCTCGCAGAACATTTAGGAATTATAAAATATGAAGTGATTAATTCTTATACTTCAAGTGCATTACTAAATAAAACTAAGCTATATGCTCTAAGATCCATAATATCCCTAGTACAAAGAGCATTTAAGGAAAAAGAAACTCAAAATATTTTTTTTGACAAATTTAATAGCTTTCTCTTTGAAATAAGTAAATCTTTTTCTGTATCAAAATATATAGAAATAGAGCTTTTATTACTAGAATTTGCAGGATACAAAATAGACTTTACAAAATGCGTAATCACTGATCAAAGCACTGATTTAGTATATGTTTCTCCTAAATCAGCAAAAGCTGTCTGTCGTCGTATTGGTAATCCATATAAAAACAAATTATTACCTCTTCCAGCAAATCTTATAGATACATCCATTTCACCAAGCTATACTCAAATTAAAGAATCTTTAAGACTTACAAGTTATTTTATAAAAAAACACATATTACAAAATTATTCTTGTAAAGAGAGAGAACTTTTCCTCAATCATATAGTAAATAATTATGATGAAGACATAGAACAATAAAAATTGTAAATTAAAACCTCGTGAACAAAAATAAAATCATTTTAAATAAATCTTTTGCTAGAAGAAAATATAGATCTATTTCTGAAAAATCTTTACAAATTCTTCAAAACCTAAGCAGTAAGTACAAATTTTCTAAACAAAATTTTCTACAATACTCTAAAAATAGAAAAACCTATCTTGAAATTGGTATAGGCACAGGAGAACACGCAATAAATCAAATGCAGCATAACCAAAATGACCTTTTTATAATTGTTGATGTTTATATCAATGGAATAATAAAATTTTTAAAATTATCTGAATTCCATTCTTTGAAAAATTTCCTTCTATGGACAGAAGATGTAGATTTACTTATGGAAATTTTACCTAAAGATTCTCTTGATGGAATATATACTTTATTTCCTGACCCTTGGCCTAAAAATTCTCAAAAAAAACGTAGACTTTTCAACAAAATAAGAGTTAAAATAATAGAATCAAAGCTGAGAGAGGGAGCGTTTTTAATATTTTTATCAGATTGCAAAGAATACTTTACATATGGTTACGACTTATTCCAATCTATAGAAAATTTTTCTATAAAAGATGCAGGAGATAACTTTTCAGGATTCAAAGATTATATCCCTACAAAATACCATAAAAAAGCTCTTTTGAAAGGAAGTGAGATATATTATATATATATCTCCAAAAATGGAAAAAAGAGAAAAAGAGAGAATGATAATTAATTTAACATTTTCTCTCATAACTCAAGACCCAATGTAGAACTATAATTCTGTTTTTGAAAAAGAGTCTAGGATGGAATTAACAAAACCTACTTGAGGCAAATTAAGCATTTCTCCAGCTATATCTGTGTACTGACTAATTGCTACTTTATATGGAGTCTCCTCTTTTAAATATTTTAATTCTGTTATAGCAATCCTAAGTATTGAAAAAACAATAATGTCCAACTGCTTTGTCTTATTACTACAAAGAGAATTTATAACCATATCTATCTCTCGTGCATTATTAAATCTTAACAATAAAAGCCTGTTTAAAAATTTGTGATTCACTTTTATCTTATATTTTTTACTGTCAACTTCTTCAAATAAATTAATGATTTCGTCTTGTGTGTCTTCTGTATAGTGCTCTTTGGTGTTTTCCTGCTCTATCGATTCATAAAACAACTCTTTATACATGGATTGCACTGCTGCTATTCTAGCTATAAATTTTGCATTTATTTTAATCTTCTTCATTCTGTATTACCTTAATGATTCTCGCCTTGATAAATACAAGTAATCATCATATTCCATGAGATTAGGTTTGATAAAAAATTTTCCTTCCGTAACGTAATAAGTAAGAACACGCTTTAATGCCGCTCTGTGTTTTTTTATTTCTTCTTCTGTGATCTTGAGCTCCTGTTCCTCTATATGAGGACTAGAAGTGTTGATCTTAACATAAATTAGAGACTTTATATCTTTAAAATCTATATTAAAACCTCCCTCATAAAGAATCATTGCCTCTATTACTAACTGTGGAACAAGTCCGCTATAAACATTTTTTTTAGAAGCTATAGCTCCAGTTTTATAATCCATTATAGTGGCTCTTCCATGCATATCTACTTCTATTCTATCCGCAATCGCAACTATTTCTATAGGTTTGTCTTCTATTGTTAGAAAAAAACTACCCTTTCTTTCTGAAAATAAATAATTTATATTTTTTTGTCTTGAATTATGATAAGTTATATAATCTTTTGTTATGGGAGTTAACTTTATGTATATTTCTCTCTTTAAGTTATCACTTAAAGATTCTGATGCCAATAAATTACAAGCTATTGAGCTTATATACTGCTCCTGATCTTTACTAACATTTTTTGCACAAGCCATTGTTGAAGAGCTGTAGATAGAAAAGATTTTATGAACTATATTTCCAAATATGTTAGGTGCTATTTCATTTTCGAAATGAAAATCTTTTTTCTTCAAATTTAGAATTTTCTTTGCATAAAAGTTATAAGGAGCATTCATTAAGATAAAAATGTCTGTGGCTGAGATTTTATTTGGAAATTGCTTTAGAGTTTTGATGTTAGTATTAAATGATGTGGCTACATTTGCTAGTCTTACATCTTCTATAATTGGAGCTTGTGCTTCCTGATTTTCTGAATTAGGAAAAAAATATTTTATTTTTTTTAAAAGAAAAGCTTCTTTTGACTCTTGACCTAGTAAATTTCTTTTAGCTCTTGTAATAATTACCTGTTCATTGTCAAGATTTAAGCAGGTATAATATATTTCTTTACCTAATTTATTTTGCCAAAAATTTAAATTCAAAGCTTTTTGTAATTTGTTATGTATCCAAGGATTTTTTTCCTGTGATGATGAATATGTTGCTTCATTAAAATCGACTAAAAATATCACATCAAAATTGATCAAAGCAGCCTCTTCTGGTTTACAAAACATTACAGAGGCTCTCGTATTAAAATTATAATCTCTTTTATTTTTTAGAATAAAGTAAAATACTTGAGCTGTTTTATAATTATTATGTATAACAAAATCTTCAATAGAGAGAGTAATCTCCTTCAAATAATTAAGAACACCAATATTGTGCTCCCATATGCCAGGAGACAGTATTTGAGCTATACGTATTAGGTTTAACAATTTTTGTTTCAAATTATGCTTCCGATATTCTGTATTATCAATAATAGAGATAATATTTTTAAACCAACTTAAAAATTCTTCTCTACATTCATCTAAAATCTTTATAGAGCTCGTAATTTCTGATAAAGATCTACAGAATCTAAATTCATCTTGTGTTAAAATATGTAACAACTTTGATGAATTTTTACTTATCAAAAATGGATGGTTTAATAGGCTAAATAAAGCAGAGAGAGAAAATTCATCATATATTACTTCTGCTAGAATCAAAATAAAAGATACAGCGTTATAGTTAATTAATTCATTTCCTATCATATCTGAATATTTTATATTTAATTCTTGTAATAGACGAGTATATAGGATTTTTATATTGGGATTTTTAACGATAATTGCAAGATTTAAGTCTACGTTTTGATCTAGGAGATGTTTGCTTTTAAGTGTTACATAATTTGCTTCTAGGAATGGACTATCAAATTCTTTGTAAGATATGTTTATCCTATAGGGATTTTTTTCAGTCATGCCCTTAAAAACAGTATTTATTCTGTTATTTATGCTAGTAGTTTTTTTTTGAGCTGGAAAAAGACATAACATTTTATCATCTAAAGTGTTTTTCAACATTTCATATATCACAAAAAAAGGGCTTTTTTCTTGGGAATTAACAAATTCTGTAGATTCTTGTGTTATATAGTCTGGAATAATCGGTAATATTATCTTGGTATTATCAATAGATAGAAAATTTTTAATAAATTCATAGAAAATAACACTATTATTTATTATAGACACAAGAATAGAGAAATTCTTTTTGCTATTTTTTAAGTCATTAATTTCTTGAGTTAGAAGAAGTTCTTGATATTGAGCCTTTGAGAGAAGAGAATAAAGTTTTAAGTATTCCTCCCTTTTTTTGTAAGCAAAAATCAAAAATTTAGTAGTTAATTCCCAATGTTTAGCCAATTCTAATTGTTCAATATTTTGTATTTTTTCTATTTGTATTTTGTTTGTCTCAAGTACAAAAAAAAGATTAGCAAGTTCTGCACTCAAAGAAATCGCCTGTAGAAGTGTATAATTAAGCTCTTTAAAAGAGAGAATAATATTAGATAAGAGAATTTTTTCTTTCATATCATCAAGTACGTATATATTTGAGTGACTTTTTAATTGGTCAATAGATACTACTTCTACACTGAATTTAGAAACAATATTTTTTTGTAAAATTTTCTTCTTTACTTCAAGACAAAATATACCATTTGGTAAGATGAGTTTTATATCTAGAGATTTTTGCTTACAAAGAATTTGTATATTTTCTTTTATAACTTGAAGCAAATTTTCTTTTGAAGAAACTGTCTGTATTTTTTGATCATCCATATTTTATTTAATCACTTTTTACGAATCTGTGGAGCTAGGCAGAATCGAACTGCCGACATCTTGAATGCCATTCAAACGTTCTACCACTGAACTATAGCCCCTGATTATAAGGGAAAGTTTATATTGTTTTTATATGTTTATCAATAAATAAAGTCCTTAATAAAAAATAAGATTTTGTATTATATGAAATATATCTTTTTTTTAATAAAATAATATGCTACAATCCTTAATTAATATTAATTTTTGTTAACATAATTATTTAACTTTATGCCTAGAAACACTACTCAATCCAAGTCCAGTCCACTACAAATCCCTAATAATCCTTTAGAAAATAGACTAATGACTATTTCAGATCCAGACCTTAATATTAGACTCTCTGAAACAGCCTTAGAACAGGATAACTTACTTAATAAATGTTTTTTAATGTTTAACGATAATTTTACTAATAAGATTAATATACTTTTTAGCTTGATACACGAAAAGCTCAAAGATGGCCCAGAGAACAATTATTCCTGCAATATTGAGAGAGAGTCGTTTATTCCAATTGTAACAAACTTACGATTGAAATACGCGGCAATAAAAAATAATACCCCATCAGAGAATCATCATATTGAGTTCCCTAAAAACGCTGAATCTATAATTCTTAAAATAGCTCTTTCTGTCCTGGGCCCCTGTAAAGATTACAAAAGGAACACCACTGAGACATACCAAAAAATCATAAGTAATTTTGAAAGTCTAATATCCAATCACTTGTTAAGTGATTCATATATTTTGGGTAAATTTAACGAAGATTTTAAAGACATTATTATTCAAGCACAAAATAATTCTTCTGCCCCTATACAACCAGGAGTATTCTCTATTCCTATAGAGAATAAAAAGTATCTTTTAGATATAGGTCTTTATACACTGTTATGTTCTTCTATTCTAAGTACAAATAGGGCTTACTCCATTGAAAGGGCTTACTCCATTGAAAATGTATCCAACCCCCCGAAGAATAAGAGCGTAACTTTTGAATTAGCCTCAACAATAAGACACTATTTAAAACCTATTCTCAACAACACTCAAACAAATACAGAGCAACACGGAGCAGATAAGAACAACTCCCAACATATTAAAGTCTCGTTATCTGACCAAGATACAGCATTTTGGGTTAATAAAAGAGCACAAATATATGATCAATCCCAAACAATGTCAGATCATAGTCACCAATGCATAATGCCAACACACCCCTGGGCAAGAGCTTCTCTTTTAGCCTATAATTACGTGCAAAACCTGAGTGATAATGATTTTCAAGAGCAATTTCGTATGTCTTTTTTGAAAAA